>CAMVIM010000023.1 GCA_947167515.1 uncultured Prevotellaceae bacterium
GAAAGAACTTTAGACACACAACTTGCACTGTGGTGAATTCGTCGAACTCACGTTATAATATCTTTGGCAGTTGTCATTTCTTATTTCAGCAGTTTCTGTATTTGTTTCTCTGTCGCTCCTGGCAAAAGTTGACGCAAGTGGTCGTACATCAGTTGGTAAGACTCTTCGGGGGTGTGGGAGCACTCGCAGGCCTCGATGCCGAGGAGTTCTTCGGGGGTGGTGAGGAGCGAGAGTCCCCAGCCGTACTCGCGACCATGCTTGTCAAGAGGATAAACGAAATCTTCTGTGACGATGCGGCATGCCATCTGGAGACGGGTCACATAGCCATCGAACTTACCGCGCATCTTACTGCCTGTAAAGCCACATGCGTTGCGGAGGTCGCGGGTGATGAGGCTGCCTTCTTCGCGCAGGGTGGCGAGGATGGCATCTTCAATCGTTCCCTCTTCTGGAACGGGGTTCTGACTGCGTCTCCAATTGAAAAAATCGGGCCACCACTTGCGGCTGATGAAGCCCGCCTTGCCAGCAAAGAACTTGCCATAGACGCAACCGCCTTCCTGAATGACAGGTCCTTTCCATTGCCACAACGGCCACTCCCATCCTCCATCGGGAAACTCGACAAATCGGCATTCTTCTGCCATCAGACGCTCGGCACTATAACCCCGTATGCCACTTTCCAGCAAGGGCAGAAAACCCACCTGCTGAATGCACTCCATCAGTTCGGGGCAAGAATGTATCTCATGCAGAGTCCCCTCACCGTTTTCTGTAAAATAGTCGGTAAATGCGCTCATGTAACTCTATCCTGTCTTTTTTGTTAATTTGCTACAAAGGTACAACTTTTTTCATGATTCTTTGCTACCGAAAAGAAAAAGTGATTACCTTTGCAACATCGAACAAATATGCGGACCCATCATATTGAGTCTTTTTCTTGATGAGAATCGGTATCTACGGAGGAAGTTTCAACCCCATCCATAAGGGGCACACCGAGTTGGCAGCATCCATCGTGCAGCAAGGCTTGGTGGATGAATTGTGGCTGCTGGTGTCGCCGCTAAACCCCTTAAAGCAAAACGTGACGAGTGACATTGCGGAGTACGAGCATCGGCTTAACATGGCACGTTTAGCTACGGAACCTATCGTTGGCGTGAAGGTGTCGGACTTTGAGCGAAACCTTCCCATCCCTTCCTACACAGTCACCACTTTGGGCGAACTCCGCAAAGCCTATCCAGAACATGAATTCGTGCTCGTCATTGGTGCCGACAACTGGGAGCGTTTTCCACGGTGGTATCATGCCCAAGAAATCATCGACACTTATTCCATCCTCATTTATCGCCGTCCTGGATGTGAACTCGACGAGAAGGCTTTGCCATCTTCCGTACAGGTGGTGGACACCCCCTTGTATGATGTGAGTTCCACGCAAATTAGGGAATCTGTGAAGAAAGGAAGGATGATGAGAAAGTGGCTTGATGCACGAGTGGCGCGATACATCAAAGCCCATCAGTTATACCTCTAAAATTTCCACCTCACCTGCACCAGCAAATCCTCCCGATGGTTGGCATCAATCATCTCCAGTCCGCTGCCGATAGTGTCTCGGTTGAAGTACTTGGTCATGGCGAACTTGGCATTGAGGAAGAGCGTGTTTTTCACGAGAGGCAGGTTGGCGAGGAGGGTGGTGCGGATGCCCTTGTAGTAGTATGCCGTGGAACCGAACGAGTAGAGGAGTGTCGGTTCATAGTGATAGACACGGGCATTGTAATTGTCGGTGTTGAAATAGGTGATGCCCAAGTCGATGCGGCATTGGTTCTTAGGGTTTTGCCAACGGATGTTCTCTCCGATGGTAAAGCCTTTTTCGTTGGGGTTGTTGCCAAAGGAGACGAGGGTTCCGCTGGCAGAAGTGCGGAGCGTGATGTAGGTGGAAAGATTGAGGTTCAGCTGCATCTTCAGACTCTGATTCGTATTGTATTCGAGGGTGGTGAATTCGCCGTCCTCGCGGTTGTAGATGAAATCCTTCTGCTTCGTGTTGATGCGGTAGCGGGCAAGCAGCGCCCACTTGCTGCTGGGCGAGAACGTGGCTTGCAGCATGCCTTCGAAGCCATAGGAACTGGCGGACACGTTCTGCTTCATCCACGGGAAATACATGACATCTGCGTAAGCCTCAATCAAGGTGTTTCTCACCGATTGGCTTTTCCAGCTGAGCAGCATTCCCTCCTCATTCTGCACCGAACTGTTTTCGCCAAACGCCTTTCCGTTGAGACTGACGAACTTGGCTCCGTAATATCGGCCTACGAGCATAAAACTATTGGTACTATTGGCGCACCATCGCAGGGCATTGAGCGTGGCGATGCCGTTTTGGTCGTCGCTGCTGCTGTAGGCGGTTTCGCCACTGAACGTGATGGATTTATGGCGATATGTATAGGCAAGACTGCCCACGAAGAAGTCCTTTCCGTGTGCGTTGTAATAGCGGTAAATGCTGGCTTGTGTGTCATGTTTCGGCTTCAGCGGCACCGACAGGTGGGTGGCAATGGCCGTGGCGGACAGTTGCAGCCCCTTGTTCCCCCAATGGATATTTCCTCCCAGATTGGTGACGCCTAGATTTCCCTTCTTGCTTCGTTCCGACCGAGTGCGGTGCAGGCCGTCTGTCTTCAACGACGACAAGCCCGTGGAGTCGTTGTTGTAAGTGCCATCGTTCTTCTGATATGACCCGAATGCCGACAACTGCCACCTGCCAGGTCTGAGTGTGACTGCCCCTCCTGTGAAATACCCGGTTTCGCTGGTCGATGAGTGCTTCCTGATGCCCTCGTCCATTCTGTCCATCGAACTGAGCATCATCATCTTGCCGTAAGTCATTGATGTGTTCACCGCCAGCCCCTTTCCGAAACTAATCTTGTAGTTGCCCACAATGGCACGCTTGACCAAGCCCACATCTTTTAGCATCACATAGCCCGACACATAATCCACTCCCCGTTCTCCCGCATCCTTCTCCATGTTCAGACCTGCATACAGATGGTTCATGCTCGAAAAACCATATCGGAACGCATGGTGAAACTTGTCTCCCCGATACACCTTGTTGGGCGACCTTTCCAGTTCCTCCGCTGCCACCTTCTTGTATCCCTCCTTCTCATAAAACGGCACATCCGTCCGCCACACCACCTCATGCTTGCTCCATTTTAGCATTTCACTCAAGGAGGGGTTTCGTTTGTCGTCATGCCATGACGACTTTTCCTCCACCCTCACAAACAGCCGCAGCATTTCCCTCTCCTTCGCACCCAGTTCCCTCACAAACATCAACTCTCCCAAACTCTCCACAGGTCGATTCTTCTCCACATAGTTCACGATTCCCTCCATCTGTTCCTCGCTCAGAAACGGCAGCATCTCCAAGTCCTCCTTCCTCACTTCGTTGATGTCCCACGGCTGCATATTCACCTCCTGCAGCTGCTCTATCAACTCCTCGTCCACTCCCTCCTCTTCCTCTGACGCCATCAGTTCCACAAAATCCTCCCACGCCATCTCCTTCCGTTCCGTCTGGGCGAAAGCGATGAAGCAATTGCTCATATATAATATAAATAGGAGTAAAAAATGTTTCATTCCACGTTTCTTTGAAACAAAGGTAGGCACTTTTTCCAACTTGTACAAATTTTTGCAACCCGATTGCAAAACTTTCTCCGTACCTTTGCAGCGGAAAATGAAAAAATAAAGAAATAAAGAGTTAAAGTGATGGAATATCTGTTACATGTTTTGCAGGCAGTGTTGGGCATCGTAAACGAGATGTCTCCCTACCTGTTGTTAGGTTTCCTCTTGGCGGGCATCATGCATGCCTTCATCCCCGATGGGTGGTACACGAAATATCTGAGTGGCGACACGTTCCGCTCTGTGGTCAATGCCGCCATCTTCGGAGTGCCACTGCCTCTGTGTTCATGTGGTGTGATACCTACTGCCATGTCCCTTCGTCGCGAAGGGGCCAGCAAGGGTGCAGTGGTGTCCTTCCTCATCGCTACGCCACAAACGGGTGTTGACAGCATCTTCGCCACCTATTCCCTGATGGGGCTTCCCTTCGCCATTGTGCGCCCCATCGCGGCATTGTTCACAGCGATGATTGGAGGCACGTTCGTGAATTGGAATGGAAAAGAAGTGGAGGCAACCCTGCCGACTGACGAATCTCGTGCCTACTCGGAACGGCCTCATCTTTCTTTCGGCGACAGATGTGTTGAAGCCCTCAAGTTTGGTTTTGTCGAAATGATGGAAGACATCGGAAAGTGGCTCGTGGTAGGTCTTGTCGTGGCAGGTCTCATCACGGTGCTGGTGCCCGATTCCTTCTTTGAAATCTTCAAGGACAACACACTTTTGAGCATGCTTCTTGTGCTCTGCATCAGTGTGCCCATGTACATCTGCGCAACAGGTAGCATTCCCATTGCCGTGGCACTGATGATGAAGGGGTTAACACCAGGAGCTGCTCTCGTCATGCTTATGGCAGGTCCTGCCTGCAACGTGGCAAGCATCCTCGTGGTCAACAAAGTGTTAGGCAAGAAAACACTCATGCTCTATCTCGCTGCCATCATAGGAGGTTCCATCCTCTTCGGCTTTGGCATCGACCAACTCTTGCCTCGTGAGTGGTTCACCGATCACCTGATGCACACCCACGCCTGCTGTCACGAAGTGGCGAGCTGGTTCCAGTGGCTTTGCACAGGCATCCTCACCCTCCTCCTCCTCAATGTGCTCCGCATGCGACTCATGCACAAGTCTGCATGCAGTTGCGGACACGAGCATGATTCCCATTGTTCTTGCGATTCTCATGATTCTCATTGTTCCCATCAACAGGAATCAACGAAGACCTATATGGTGTGTGGCATGACCTGCAACCATTGTCGTGCCAATGCCGAGAAGGTCATCCGTACCGTCAAAGGTGTTGAGTCAGTCTCTGTTGATTTGCAGAGTGGCATCGCCACAGTAGTGGGTGACGACATCGATGACACCGCCATTCGTGAAGCAGTGGAAAGCATTGGTTTCACGTTGAAACAATAGCACCATCCTCATGGTTACGTATGTGGTGGCATCCCTCACGGGGTGCCACTTCTTTGTGTGTTCCATAGCCTCCCAATTGTATGGCCCACAACCACTAATTATTTTGGCTTGATTACACAAATGCATTTAGCTTGATTATACGAATGTGTTTAGCATGATTACAAAAATACATTTAGCTTGATTACAAAATTGTATAACCAAGCTAAATATTGAGTTGTATTCAAGTGAAAAGTAAGGCTATATACAAGTAAAATAGGAGAATGTATATAAGCTAAATATTTTGGAGACTATGGAGGGCACATGAGGGAGGTAGTGGAAGAAAGGGTTTTGTGTTTATGGAAGACGGATGGGTAAGTCATCGTATATGGGTTCATCTTTCAGATATTTCAAGGCTCGATCCTGCCACGTCTTACAGATAAAGTAGGGGGCATGCGCCATCTTGATGTGAAGATTACGTAGATGGATTTTGTATGGAAAAGCTAACATGGCACAACGTTCGCCAATGTTGACAGTTAGTTCGTCGGGGGCTAAGTCGTAGAATACGTTGCCAATGACTTTGACTTTCTTTGTGTTTCGCATGGGGACGGGGATTTGGTCAAGGATATAATAGTAATCATCATTTCTATGACCAAAACTGTTCACGCCTGCAATGGTCGTATAGCCGCTATGGGGTCTTTCATTGACTAATTTGGCACGGCTCATTCCTCCGTTCGAAGGGATGTCCGCTTCCATAAACATGGTGGCTTTCACCACATCGCCCGTGTAGATTTTCTCCCCCTTGTCATCACGATAGCCTGTATAGAAGCCAGCGAACATGACAGGGAATATTTTGATGTCTTTGAACACCTCCAGATACTGAAGCCTTCCTGTCAACTTGAAGTCATCTAACGTCAAATAATGCTCGGCTTTTTCATCCTGCGTCCAGAAGAACAGGAGGTCACGATAAAAGAATAGGTTGTCCACGCTGGCATAGCCAAATGTGCAGTCGCTCTTGATAAACCTCACTTCGATTTCGTCGAAATAGTGGTCGGTATCAACATCCATTAATAAATCATCCAAGAATTGTTCAACATTCTCTTGGAAATCTGCATTAGAACACATTACCTTTGCTTTCATATCTACTTGTTTTAGTTAATATGATGCAAAGGTAATGTGAGATGTGGCAAAAACGTTGCACAGTGGAAGCCTTTTTATTCGATTATTTGTTTAGCCCATGTTAAAACTTCAGGTGTTGCTTCCATGACAAACTCTTGTCCTCTTCCTGCTGATTGAAAATAATTGCTTCGCCAAGGGTTGGGATGATATGAAATGGGTACATTTCTAAAGAATTGAGGTAAATTCCAACGTCCTTTTGGCATATTAGGCATAGTTAAAACCCTATTCTCTCTATAATCTAAGGTGTCACACCCCTTTTTGTTGGGCAAGACTGATAATTTGTCAGAAGGGAGAAAAATTGCATTCAGATTCTTGTTCCAAGCATTCCTATATGAAGCATGAGGATGTTTCATCAGCCATTGTGGTACGTCTTTCTCTTTGTTAATGATTTCTCCTATTTGCATATAGCCATATATGATATGCAAATCAGGGGCACCCTTTTTATATACAAGTGTGCCATTCCTTTCTTCGGTAGCCTTAAACCATCCAAAAAAGAGAAATATATCGCCAATGGAAACTTGCTGATTGCGAAGATGGGTTAATGCGCTGTCAACTTGGCCAAAGGCCGGTTTCCATTCAGATGGTCTGCTACATACATCTTTCCTAATGTCTGGGTCTAAATGACAAAAATCATTAGCCATTATTTTGCTTTTAGGTTTCAATGAATGGATGATGTCATAATAGCTTCTCCCATTCCAAGATAGAGAAGAATAGGTAGTCACCCTGTCATCTTTTTCTGATGGAATAGGCAGAGAAAGCAATGTGCCGTCAGGCATGATAGGATTAGGTTGTTTCCCGCTTGCGGAATCGAATCCCTTTCTACTTAGTATTATTTTCATTGTTTGTTATAATGCCTGATTTATAATGATCTTTGATAAAGTTGATAAATGATTCAATTTTATCATCTGTGGAACTTACTTTTTTCCAACGAGGAATTGGACGAGGAGATATTTGGTCTGGTATTTCACACGCATGGTTGACACCGAAATAATAGAATTCTTCGCAGATTAAGATATATTCTCCTTTTAAATCATGTTCCTTGTCTCTGTTACCATGTCCCCCACCGTTTCTTTTCTGTATAAATTGATCTTTATTGTCTTTGTCTGGTTCATAGATATTATCTCCACTATCATAGCGAGTCTCATCATATTCTTTTTTCCCTTTTTTATCCGTACTTGATATAGGCTCTACATCTTCAAGTGGGTGGGGTCTTTTGTCTGTATATTCCTTCCAATAATCTTTATATTTGATTTTTTTTGTCACTTTAGCCAAATAGATAAGTTTTTCTTTATCTGGGAACGGGTGTATTTTGTTATTTTTATCGTGGACTCTTACGGCTGTCCATCCAGATATCCAATCTCCGACTTCTGCGTATTTCCTGATACGAGGTTTACATGTGGCTAATGTTAATACACCATGGTGGGGATTAGGTGCAAATTCCGTGTCCCATACCATTTTATAACAATGTAAGAATTTCTCATCTTCCATAATATAAAGTTTATTAGTTTGTTATTGCTGCAAAGATACACAATCTTTTGGCAAAAACGTTGCACAGTCTCAATAATTTCCGTACTTTTGCGAAAATAATGGGATTATGGCTAAGAATTTGTTTGCACGCTACATTTGGGAGTTGACCACTATTTATCGTGTTGGGCGTATCACACTGAAAGAGTTGAATGAGCGGTGGCAGAATTGTTATTTGTATGATGGGAAGGATATTCCTCGTCGCACGTTTGACTATCATCGCAAGGAAATAGAAATGCTGTTTAATTTGAACATCATTTGTGACAAGCATGATAACACCTATCGTGTGGAGGATGACGATGACTATCGCAATGGGGAATTGCGCCAGTGGCTTGTCAATAGTGTGGCTGTGAGTTCCATTGTGCGTGAAGCAGAAGATTTGGGTAGCCGTATTGCTTTGGAGCACATACCATCAAGCGAGCCTTTCCTACCCAACATCATTCAGGCTCTGCGAGAGAATAAAGTTATTTCGTTTGTTTATCAGAGTTTCGATAGGGATACACCAACACAACACACGCTCATGCCTTATGCACTCAAGTTGTTTCGTCAACGTTGGTACATTGTGGGTAAGCCATTGGATGATGAAAGGACTCTTATTTTTGCTACTGATCGTATCAGCACATTAGCCATAGAAGAGAAAACATTCAAATATCCTAAGGACTTTGACATCAACGAGTATTATAGTGATTCCTTTGGCATCATCATCGAAGAAGGTGTGCCCTGTGAGCATATTGTGATTAAGGTGGCAAGCCCTCAAGTGAAATACTTGCGTTCCCTGCCTCTTCATTCATCCCAACGTGAAACAGTCACGACACCTGAACACTCCATTTTTGAATATGACTTGAAGCCAACTTATGACTTTGAGCAGGAACTTCTCTCGCATCGCGAAGATTTTGAAGTCCTCCAACCCGAGTCTTTGAGAAATAGAATGAAGGCTATTGTGCAGAATATGTATAAAAGGTATTGTGCTGATGCCTCTTGACCCAGCCCATAAGACCGGCTGCCTCTAATAATAAGAACCCAAATAGTGTGTGGAGAAAGTGTTTCTTCAGGTCACGAAACTTAAGGGCAAAAAAAATGGGATGCCGCTGCATCCCGAACCTTTGTTAACCTTAAATCTAATACTATGAAAAACACGATACAAAGGTAGGCGGTTTTTTTTTATTTGTCAAGAAAAAAATGAAAAATCTCAAAGTTTTTTGTATTTTCTTGACATGAGTCAATGAAAAGAGTCAAAAAGGACTGAAAAATAAAAAACATTGGACGAAAATGGTGCGTATGTCATTTTTTCTTCTTAATTTTACATCGAAATAGAAAAATGACAACTTTATAATGAATTACAGATGGAATTACGAACCACCTACAACCGAGAACGAGGCATGTGCCCAGGCGCTGGCTGAAGAGGTCAGGGTGAACCCTGCCATTGCGCAGATGCTGGTGGCACGGGGCATCCGTACGGCTGAACAGGCTACCAAGTTTTTCCGTCCGCAACTGCTGGAATTGCACGACCCCTATCTGATGAAGGATATGGACAAGGCCGTGGAACGCCTGAACGAGGCAATGGGGCAGCGTGAGCGCATCATGATTTATGGTGACTACGATGTGGACGGATGTACGGCGGTGGCGTTGGTTTATAGGTGTATCACGCAGTTCTACTCCAATGTGGAATGTTACATACCCGACCGTAGTGATGAGGGGTATGGGGTTTCGATGAGGGGAGTGGACTATGCGGCCAGTCGGGGTGTGCGGCTGGTGATTGTGTTGGATTGCGGCATCAAGGCGATAGATGAGATTCAGTATGCCAAGGATAAGGGCATCGACTTCATCATCTGCGATCACCATGTGCCCGACGAGGTGTTGCCTCCTGCAGTGGCGATCCTGAATGCCAAGCGGGTGGACAACACTTATCCTTATCTTGACTTGTCTGGTTGCGGCGTGGGCTTCAAGTTCATGCAGGCTTTTGCTATCAGCAACGGCATCCCTTTCAGCACGCTCATTCCGCTGCTTGACCTCTGCGCCATCAGCATTGCCAGCGACATTGTGCCCATCATGGGCGAGAACCGCATCTTGGCCTATCATGGGCTGAAGCAGTTGAACAACAACGCCAGCGTGGGGGTGAAGGCGGTGCTGGAGGTGTGTGGATTGACGGGTAAAGACTTGACGATGAGCGACATCATCTTCAAGATAGGGCCACGTATCAATGCGAGCGGCCGCATCCAGAACGGAAAGGAGTCCGTGGATTTGCTGGTGGAGCGCGACTATGAGAAGGCGTTGGCTATGGCCAAGACCATCAACCACTACAACGAGGAGCGGAAGGAACTGGACAAGCGCATGACGGAGGAGGCGAGCCGGGTGGTGGCGCACATGCCGAAGATGGATAACCAGAGTGCCATCGTCATCTACAATGCTGACTGGCACAAGGGGGTTATCGGCATCGTGGCTTCGAGACTGACGGAGGAGTTCTTCCGTCCAGCGGTGGTGCTGACACTCGATGGCGACATCGTGACGGGCAGTGCGAGGAGTGTGAGTGGCTTCGATGTCTATAGGGCCATCCAGAGTTGTGAGGACTTGCTCGACAACTTCGGTGGACATACCTATGCGGCAGGATTGTCGATGAAGGTGGAGCATGTGGCGGAGTTTTCACGTCGCTTTGAGGCGTATGTGCATGAGAACATCGACCCTGAGCAGACACGTCCGAACCTCGACATTCATGCCGTCATCAATTTCCGCGACATCACGTCGAAGTTCTTCAACGACCTGAAGCGCATGCGTCCCTATGGCCCTGGCAACCCCAAGCCGATTTTCTGCACAAAGAACGTGTTTGACTATGGCACCAGCAAGGTGGTGGGCCGTCAGCAGGAGCACATCAAGCTGGAACTGGTGGACAGTAAGTCGAACAATGTGATGAACGGCATCGCCTTCGGGCAGAGTTCGCAGGCGCGTTACATCAAGACCAAACAGGCGTTTGACATTGTCTATACTGTAGAGGAGAACACCCGCAAGCATGGCGAGGTGCAGTTGCAGATTGAGGATATCAGAACGCATGAAGAAGATGTTGTCGATGCCAGAGCGGAGACCACTTGACATATTAAAGGAATACTGGGGCTACGACTCGTTTCGTGGCATCCAGAGCGACATCATCGAGAGCATCCTCCAGGGGCGTGACACGCTGGGACTGATGCCGACAGGTGGTGGCAAGAGCATCTGTTTTCAGGTGCCGGCACTGATGCTGGAGGGACTCTGCATCGTGGTCACACCGCTCATTTCGCTCATGAAAGACCAAGTGCAGCAGCTCAAGAATCGCGGCATCAAGGCTGAGGCGGTCTATTCGGGCATGATGAGGGATGACATTGTGCGTGTGCTCGACAATGCGGTGCTGGGGGCTTACAAACTCCTGTATATTTCTCCAGAAAGACTTTCTTCCGAACTTTTCTTGGCGAAGCTGGCCCGTATGCGGCAAGTGAGCATGATTGTGGTGGATGAGGCTCATTGCATCTCGCAATGGGGCTACGACTTCAGACCATCCTACTTGCAGATAGCGAAGATTCGGCGGCTCTTGCCTGCCGACGATGTGCCAGTGCTGGCACTGACGGCGACAGCCACTCCGAAGGTGATGGATGACATTCAGGAGCGGTTGGGGTTCCGCGAGAGGAATTTTTTCTCCATGAGTTTTGAACGCAAGAACCTCATCTATGTGGTGCGTGAGACGGAGGACAGGGCAGGGGAGATGCTCCACATCTTGCAGGGAGTGTCCAACGGCAGTGCCATCGTCTATACCCGCACTCGTCAGCAGACGGTCGATATAGCTCGCTATCTGGAGGAGAACGGCATCACCGCCAGCAACTATCATGCAGGGTTGACCAATGCGGAAAAGGATTATCGGCAAGCGAACTGGACGAAGGATCGTGTGCGTGTGATGGTGGCGACGAATGCTTTTGGCATGGGCATCGACAAGCCCGATGTGCGGCTGGTCATCCATTACAACATGCCCGATTCGCTCGAGGCCTACTTTCAGGAGGCTGGACGTGCAGGGCGCGATGGGAAGATGTCATACGCTGTGCTGCTCTACAATCATCAGGACATCAAGACCTTGAACCGCCGTGTGCTGGAAACTTATCCCGACATTGAGTATGTGCGAAAGACCTATGAGAATGTGGCGTGTTTCCTGCAAGTGGGGGTGGGGGAAGCCTTGGGGCGCAACTTCTATTTCCCGATGGAAACCTTCTGCAAACGCTTCCATCAGTTTCCTGTGCAGACAGGGGCTGCGCTCAGTCTGCTCAACAATGCCGGCTATATAGAGTACCACGAAGAGCAGGAGTTTAAGTCTGCCCTCCACTTCATTCTCCGCAAGGAGGAATTGTACCGCATCTACACCACCGATGAGGACACCGACCTGCTCATTCAGACCATCTTGCGCACTTATCCAGGTGTGTTTGCCAACTTCGTCTATATCGAAGAGACCTATCTCGCTCACCTCACAGGCTTCTCAGCTGAACTGGTCTATCAGATGCTGAAAGACCTGCATCATCACCGCATCATCGACTTCATTCCGCACCGCAAGACTCCGACCGTGGGCTATACGGTGGCAAGGGTTGACACGGAACTCATCAGCCTTCCTCCCATTGTCTATGAAGACCGCAAGGCGGATTTCCAGCAGCGCATTGACGAGATGGCTCGCTATGCCACTTCCACCGACACCTGCCGCAGCCGCATGCTCCTCAGCTATTTCGGCGAGAAGACCGACCGCGACTGCGGTCAGTGCGATGTGTGTCTGGAAAAGAAGAAGACGAAACAGACTCATGCTCACGACATCCGCCAAGCCATCCAGTCCATCAGAGCTTGCTTGCAAGACGGGCTGGAGCACCGACTGGCAGAACTGAAGACTCTCCCCATCCAGACTCCTGTCTTCGAAGAGGCTTTCCGTTATATGATGGCCGAGGAACTGTTGCGTGTCAATGGCCTCAAGGTCTCACTGAATGAAGAAGAATAGACTCTGGTCTTGTCTCGAAACCACTCAATAGGAAAAAGTAAACAGAAAATCGTCAATCGTCAAATGCTAAATACTATGACTCCCTTTGAAATCATCGCCCAAACCACTCAGGCCATAGCGGCCAACCCCTCCGATGCCGAGGCCTACAAGCAACGTGCCCTCACCCTCTGCCAGATGCAGCAATACGATGAGGCCATGCAAGACCTCAACACCCTCATCGACATTCTTCACACCGAAGATGCCGAAATCTACCAACTTCGTGGCACCCTCCGCATGAACCGAGGCGACAAGACTGGCGCACTCGACGACATGCGCCATGCCCTCGACCTCAACCCCGACCTGCTCCACCAACTCAACGGAGAGTTTAAGACGAAAGAAAAAGGGCATTGCTGATACTTTTTCATTGTGGGCTATTTTTTGAGATAAGAATGGAAGAGAAGGAACTGAAAGAGATTTATGGGGCGTTGGAGTGGCAGAGGGGGTAATTATGAAAGGCAACCATGAAGAGGAATTGTGCTTCATGGTTGCCACTTTGATGCTTCGAGGATTTGCTGTACCCTTCAACGCCCGATATACCCTATCTGTTTGCCTGTGCCTCTGCAAGAAGAACATGTGCCCTTTTGTCCACAGCTGCCACATCTGAGAGTTCCTGCCGTGATGGTGTGGTAGTAGCCCTTGCCGCCACAAGTGTTGCATTTGCCCGATCCATGACATACGCCGCAGGTTTTATAGCCGTGAACACTTGAAGAAGACCTTCTTGAGGAACTGCTGCCCGAAGACTCGTCGGATGAGCTGGAGTGGCTGTCTGCCCCAGCGTTGAGATAAGTGGTCACTCCTTGGTCAAAGGATGTCTTACTGTACTTCGGAGAGGCAACTTGTCTCATGCTTACTTGTGTGCCATTGTTATAAATAAAGTCATAATACTCTCCGTCAATAAAAGTCGAACCTTCACCATGGCATATACCATGAGAATAGTGAGAATATTCCCAATCCCCGTCTTTCCATATATAGAGACAAAGACCGTCTCTTTTATTATTGGCATCAAAATGACCGTGGCAGATATCACCGTTCGGATAATTCATCGTTCCTGATGTGGGACGGCCATTCGAAACTGCCCCTTTGAACCAGCTTCCATCATTGAAGCGAATGACTTGCCCGAAGTTTGAATCGCCTACCAGACCTGTATTTGCCATAGAGAAATCATTTCCCACCACATTTCTGGCGTATGTGTTTGACAAGGAGAAACCACTATTCACTTGGGCGGAAACTTGAATGGTGCAGTATGAAAAAATACTGCGAATGTAGCTAAATATATCTTTTTCATTGTTTCTTGGTTTACATTTATCGGTAATAATTGAATATAGCACTTTGAACTTGCAAATTATAGAATTTTGGGCGCAGATGAAAGCTTCTGTGGGAGTTTTCATCTGCGCCAAACAAGCAGTCCTCCCGACACACTCCCTTGAATGTGTGAAGGGTGGTTAGTTTACTTTGATGAATTCAAACTCATTGCCGTGGATACGCATCACCAGCTTGGTGGAGGTGAAGGACACCACTTCCCAGACGTCGGTGACGGTATCTTTGGGATCTTCCACATCGACAACGGTGAGGGTCTTCTTGCTGGCATCATACGACCATGTGATGGGCCAACGCTCAGTTTCGCCAGGATAGTGGTCTTCCTCGTAGCCCTTGCCGTTAGCATTGAAGATGAACCATGTGCCGTTGGTTCCATCCATGCTTACCCCGTCCTCTTTGCTGATTCGCCATGTGCCGACCAGGTCAGATGCCGTTCCGCTGTTGCTGTTGTTGTCGTCGCTGATAGTGGTGTAGGTGTAGGTGATGGTCTGGTTACCCTCTTTCTCGGTGGCAATGCTGCCGTTGCTGTTCAGCGTGTAGCTCGTTGTGTAGGTGTTCTCCTCCGTGAAGGGGGCTTCGCCAGAGTAGTTCTCGACAAGCTTTTCTGTATAACTGGTGGGGAGATTGGCGGGGCCGACACCGAAGTAGCCCAACAAGGCGAAGACGGCCATACCCTCTCCTAAGTTGATGGCAGAGTCTGCTATACGGTAGGGATACTGCTTTGTCGTGTTAACCAGGCTGCCATATGTGTAAGTGAAGGTGGTGGTGGCTTGTCCCCCTCCTGTATAGTTGGCAACCACTTCCGTCTTGGTCAGGTTGCCGTTGTTCCAGGTGTTGGTTTGGGTGAAGGTCGTCTGGTAGCTCCACTTCTCTCCATCCTCTTCTTTATGGGTCGTGCCAGTGCCAGTTATTTTCACCAGTTGTTTCTGTCCATTGTAGCTGAATGTCACGCTTCCCTGTGTCACCGCGGATTCAAAATATGTCTGCTGAATCTCCTCCTTGGTGGTCATCGCGATGCCCGTGACGAGTCCGTCGCTGTTGAGTGTCACGATGTACTCGTCGTTGATTTTCTCCCAATTGTTATTACCCCAAGAAGCCTCGTAGGTGTAGGTGATTTTGTTGCCGTTCACGGTCACCTTGCCCTCGTTGCCCAAGTTAAACTGTGAAGGCACTCCGTTGGCATCGTAGGTAAGGGTGCAGTTGCCATCTGGCCCTCCCACGATGGTCTTGAGACGCAGGAGGTTCCCGTTGATGTCCTTTGGGGTGGTTGTGGGGATGGTGGAAGAGAGGCTGCCTCCCCCTGTTCCACCTCCGTTTCCTCCGTCTTCGTCGCCTCCGTCACTACTGCAAGCCGTGAAGGCTACACTTGCCACTGCCATCGTGAGGATGGTGGCCAGACTCTGATAAATCTTTTTCATGTGTTTTTTGAGATGTTTGTGTTCCGCCAGCCACCCCAGATGCAAGAACGTGTTTGTAGATGTGTGATATGTTTGGTACATGATACGAAAAAGTGTGGGTTGCTGTACCAGTCGCTCGCTCCACTATTACGAGGCTCTTGCATTGCCCATCCTGTCGAAACGAGCAACGCAGAAGCCCACACGTGTATGTATATACAACCCTCCTCTGCGCCCCTATGGGAAGGCACAATGTAGGCTGTCATTCGATACATACCCATCGGACATCTACCGTTGCTTTGCTTTTGACAGGATTGGGAATTTGCAAGATTCGTAATAGTCAAAGTACAAAGCGCCTAATAGACACCTTTACATATTATGTATGTCTCCGCCCACCCGCTTCTGCACCAGAAATGTAGCCGCTTCGGAACAAAGACGTGGCAAAGGTACATAAAAAAGATTGAACTCCAAAAAATAATGATGTTTTTTGGGAGTTCAATCTGATAGGATGGTGAGATTCCGTGATTACAGGCTCTTCACTTGATGTTCTTCCGTATCTTCGTTAAGTACTGCTGCATGTGCTCCTCGTCGCGGGTGTCGATGATTTCGATAATCTCTTTCATCTCCTTGCGAATCTGCTCCACCTGTCCTTTGGTGTAAGGGTTGAAGAGGATTTCTCGCAGGAGGGTGTCATCCTCAGAAAGAACGCCCTTGGCAATCTTCATGTGACGCTTGAAGGTGGTGCCTGGTGCATCCTGATGCTTCATCACGGCTGCAAAGGCAAACGTGGAGATGAAGGGGATGGAGAGGGAGTAAGCCACCGTCTGGTCGTGCTCCTCGAAGGTGTATTCAAAGATGTTGAGGCCAAGACGCGAGTAGAGGTCTTTGAAGAAGCAACGCCCCATGTAGTCGCCTTCGTTGATGATGATGGCGTTCTCGTCGTTCAGTTTGCCCAAGTTGGCAAAAGTAGGGCCAAACATCGGGTGGGTGCTCACATAGTGGAAGCCGCTCTTCTCGTAGTACTCCTTAAAGCCAGTCTTCACCGACGAGATGTCGCTGAGGATGCAAGACTTGGGCAGATGCGGAATCACCTCGTCAAATACCTTGAGCGTGTATTTGAGGCTCACGGCGTTGATGAGCAGTTCTGGCTCAAAAGCGTCAATCTCATCCAGCGACGTGAACCGCTGGGTGTTGTACATGAATCTCAGTCGCTTGGGGTCAATGTCATAGACCGCCACTTCGTGGTCGAACGAGAGCAGGTCAGTAAAGAACGACCCCATCTTTCCTGCTCCTAATATCAGTATTTTCATAATTTCATGTACAATTTACTTGTTGATGATTTCTATCTGCTGATGTACACTTTCCTCATGAATGCTCTCGAACACTTTGGCGACGAAGTCGGGGCTCATGCCGCAGAGCGAGCCTTGCACACCGCGCTTTGACAGAATCTCGTTGTAGCGAGTGGCCTGCAACACCGTCATGTTGTGTTCTTTTTTGTAGTGACCGATTTCGCGGCATACACGCATACGCTTGGCGAGGATGTCCATGAGCTGGTTGTCCAGCTCGTCAATCTGCTTACGCATGCTGGTCAAGCCCTCGGTGGTGGTGTGCTCGTCACGGATGACAAGCAGGGAGAGAATGTAGTCAAGCACTTCGGGAGTCACCTGCTGCTTGGCATCGCTCCATGCTTTGTCGGGGTCACAGTGAGCCTCCACAATCAGACCATCGAAACCAAGGTCCATTGCCTGCTGACAGAGTGGAGCAATCAGCTCGCGACGGCCGCCGATGTGCGAGGGGTCGCAGATGATGGGCAGGTTGGGTATGCGGCGATGCAGCTCAATGGGAATCTGCCACATCGGTGCATTGCGGTAAATCTTCTGCTCGTAGCTGGAGAAGCCGCGATGGATGGCTCCCATGCGCTTCACACCAGCTTGGTTGATGCGTTCAAGTGCACCAATCCACAGCTCGATGTCTGGGTTGACAGGGTTCTTCACAAACACAGGCACATCCACGCCTTTCAGCGCATCGGCCAGTGCCTGCACGGCAAAGGGATTGGCTGTGGTGCGGGCTCCTATCCAGAGGATGTCTATGTCGTACTTCAGCGCCAGTTCCACATGCTCGGGTGTAGCCACCTCTGTGGATATGAGCATGTGGGTCTCTTCCTTCACTTGTTTCATCCAGGGGAGTGCCTTCTCGCCGTTGCCTTCGAAGCCTCCGGGTTTGGTGCGTGGCTTCCAAACGCCGGCACGGAAGTTGTGACAGCCCTTCATGGCCAGTTCACGTGCAGTTTGCATCACTTGCTCCTCAGTCTCGGCGGAGCATGGGCCAGCAATCACGAATGGGCGTTCGTTGTCGCTTGGCAAACCTAATTTTTCTAAATCTAATTCCATATTGTGTATTGTTTTTAATGGACATGAATATAAAATTTATGATAAATTCGTGGTTAATTCGTGATAATTCGTGTTTTTACTTTTAACATGAATTTCCATGAATTGTTCATGAATTATTCATCAATTATTTTTTGTTGAATACCTCGTCAATTCGTTGTAATGCAATTTTCATGTTTTCATCCTTCGCACAAAGCGAGATGCGGATGTATCGCTTGCCGTTACTTCCGAAGATGAAGCCTGGGGTGATGAAGACGCGAGCCTCGTGCAGCACTTTCTCCGTCAAGTCTTCCACATCGGCAATGCTGTCGGGGATGCGTCCCCAAAGGAACATGCCCTGCTGTTTCGGGTCAAAGGTGCAACTGAGAGTGGTCATGATGTCCTCAGCAATCTTGCGACGGGTGGCGTAGGTCTCAATGTTCGCATGAGTGTGCCATGCTTCCGAGTTCTCGTAGGCTTGTGCAGCAGCCAGCTGCAGTGGACGGAAAGTGCCAGAGTCGATGTTGCTTTTGATTTTTAGAATCCACTGCACGAAAGTGCTGTTCGTGGCCAGCATGCCCACACGCCAACCTGGCATGTTGTGGCTCTTCGACATTGAGTTGAACTCGATGCAGCACTCTTTCGCTCCTGGAACTTGCAGAATGCTCAGGTGTTCATCGCGATTCAGGATGAAAGAGTAGGGGTTGTCATTCACCACTACGATGTTGTGCTTCTGTGCAAACGCTACAATCTTTTCATACAGTTCGCGGGTGGCACGTCCGCCTGTCGGCATGTTGGGGTAGTTCGTCCACATGAGTTTCACACCCGTCAAGTCCATTGCCTCCAACTGCTCGAAGTCTGGCTGCCAGCCATTGCTCTCCAGAAGATCGTAGTTCACAATCTGCTGACCCAGAATCTTGCTCAACGAAGTATAGGTGGGGTAGCCAGGATTGGGCACCAGCACCTTATCACCAGGGTTGCAGAGTGCCAAAGTCACGTGCAGGATGCCCTCCTTACTTCCGATGAGTGGCTGGATTTCTGTGTCAGGATCAAGCGTCACACCGTACCAACGCTGATAGAAGTTGGCCATTGCCTTACGCAGTTCAGGGATACCGACTGTAGGCTGATAGCCGTGGGCATCAGGGCGATGGGCATGCTCACAGAGCACGTCAATGGTTTCTGCACTGGGTGGCATGTCGGGCGATCCGATGGCAAGCGAGATGATGTCTTTGCCCTCGGCATTCAATTTCGCCACTTCCTTGAGTTTTCTTGAAAAGTAGTACTCGCTGACGAGCGACAGACGCTCAGCGGGTTGTATCTTACATTGTTTGTCTTCCATCTTTATATTCTCCTAAAATTTTGAATTCTTTGGTTAGTGGGATGATGGCGTCTATTGATTGACGATAGCGGGTTAGGTCATCGTACAGCACATCTACATAGAACAGATATTCCCATTCCTTTCCGATGATGGGCAACGACTGAATCTTCGTCAGGTTGATGTGGTAGAAAGAAAGGATGGCAAGCACGTGGCTCAGCGAACCCTCCTCATGAGGCAGCGAGAAAACGATGCTCGCCTTGTTTGCCTCCGTCAGCGGACGGAGCAGGTCTGCCTTGTTGGGGTTCGACACCACGAGGAATCTGGTGAAGTTGTGTTTGTTGTCTTCGATGTGGTCTTCCAGCACCTTCAGCCCGTACATCCGTGCAGCCTCTGCGTGGCAGATGGCTGCCCATCCACGCTTCTGCCCCTCGCCAATCATCTTCGCGCTACCAGCTGTGTCCTCAGCCTCCACGTGCTTGATGTGTGGATGCTTCTCGAGGAAGTGGCGACACTGCATCAGCGCCACAGGGTGAGAGTGAATCTCCGTGATGGTGTCCCAATCGTCCTCTGGCAGACAACAGATGCAGTGCGTGATGTGCAGTTTGTGCTCACCCACGATGGTCGTGCCCGAGTCCCTCAGCAGTTCGTAGTTGTGCAACAGCGAACCTGCAATCGTGTTCTCGATGGCAAGCATGCCGATGGTCGTCGGGTCTTGCTTCATCGAGGCAAACACCTCCTCGAACGTCGCGCAGCATACCAGTTGCACCTGCTGACCCTCGAAGTAGAGGTGAGCGGCAATGTCGTGAAACGAGCCTGTTAAACCTTGTATCGCAATCTTTCTCATATATTATATAGAATGTATAAGCCCCACTCATCAGAGCGGGGCTATATTGTTTCTTTCCTATGTTTCAGTCACATGATTGTTAGAACACACATAACTACCCGCTCTTACTCCTTTGTAAAGTAAAAGTAAAAATAGTAATATGCGTTAAACAATGACTTCATTTGTCTTTTTTGCTTTAAATCGAGTGCAAAAGTACACACTTTCTCCGAAACTGCCAACACTTTTCCAGAAAAAATGCAGTTTAAGTGGAAAAAAGTTTCGTTACTTCTTCCAAAGTCTCAGTAAAGCCCATGTGCCAAATACTTGCAGCAGTAGGCCTGGCCAGCCGATGGTGAAGTCGGCGAGGGTGGCTGCGATGCCGCCTGTGAGGGCTAATTCGGCAAGACCTCCCAACAATTCTGTTGCGAGCACGACGCCGAGGAGGAGGATTAGGTTGACTTTCTTGAAGTATTGGGCAGTAAAGCCTGCGGCCAAGGCGAGGAAAGCGAGTTTGAGTGCCATGAGGGGAATGACGCTCCAGAGGGGTGCACCCCAAAGCAGGTTGTTCACGATGGGTGATGCGAGGGCCGCCAGGAGCCCTGTCTTCCACCCCAGTTTGTAGGCACCAGTCAGAATGACGAACGACAGCGGGGCGAACATGATGCCTCCCTGCGGAATGAGGTGGAACAGTTGGGGCAGCACCATGTTGGCCACCACAAACAGAGCCGCCCAGAGGTAGGTCTTTCCCTCGGCATAATCAAAAGAATAGAGTTTTACGTTAGTAGTCATAAGCGTGTTGTGTTTTATGTTTATCTCTTATTGTCACTTTTTCATGACTCTCAAATTTCCAGGCTTTTCAATCACCAGATCCAGCATCGCATCCACCATCACATCGGGCAGCAAGAGGCGAGGGTCATTTGTCACCTTGCTGAGCGACTCCAGAAAGTGGGGAAGTTCCATGCGGTATATAGTCCTCATGTGCTCGTTGGAGTCGTTCGAGTTCGAGCATGAATAGGTGATATTCGCCAGTCGGTCAGCCAGTTTTACAAAGGGGGCATAGGGAGTTTCCCGAATGCCCTGATAGTATTTTTCACCAGCCCGCTCAGCGCGTGTGCGTCCCTTGTCGTTGGTCAGTGCATAGACAATCTCCGCTGCCATGTACGACTGGCGGTCACCCATCCAGCGGTGCGCTATCTTGTTGATGTCGTTGTAAGTCTGCCGCGCATCCTCGATGCTGTCGTGGTAGTAGGCACCGAAGAACAGCGGCAACACATCGCGCTCCTCCTGACATACCAAGTGGCCGTACTTAAACACCGATGCCGTCACCATGTCGAGGTGAAACCCATACGGATGCACCTTGTCGTAGTGCTGGTTCACGTGCTCGTGCAGCGTATGCGCCGACTCCTTGATTTCCTCCAGTTCCTTGGCATACTTCTTTATATACCCTTGAAATTCGTTCTCTGTCATGTCTTGGAAAGTTTCAGTTTGCAAAATTACATCAAAACATTGGAATCTCCAAATTTTTTCGGAACTTTGGCTTTTCGGACACTTTTTGTTCTCTACTGGATGACGATGCCCTCGTGGATGGTGAGTTTGCGTGAGTCGATGCTGGCCATCCCGCCTGACTGCTTGGTGAGCTGGGCACATTCGCCTTTCAGCTCGACGTCGCTGGTGCCGCTGGCTTTCACGTTGAGGTTCTGGCACTTCACGTCGAGTTTGGCTTCGCCTGCACCACTGATGAGCACACTGATGTCTTTGGCCTTCATGTCAACGTTCATGTCGCCTGCACCGCTGATGAGCACGTCGGCATTTCCTTTGCACTTGATTTTCTCGGCGCTGATGTCACCCGCTCCGCTGATACGGAGGCTGAAGTTCTGGCATTTGAGACGGTTGATTTCTACGTCGCCAGCTCCTGAGATGTCGATGCAGAGGTCGTTGCTGAGTGCCAACGTGTCCTTCAGCTCAATGTCGCCCGTACCAGCCACGTCGATGCGCTCCAGCGTGGGGGTGGTGATGATGATTTTGATGCTGGGTTGCCTCTTGTCAGCTGTCTCCTTGAGGGCGATGGTGAGGGTGCCGTCTTTTACGTAGATGTCATTGCCACTGATGGCTTTCTCGTTGCCGTATGCCTCCACCTTCGTCTCGTCGCCTTGGGTGAGCTTGATGTCGGCGTTGCCTTGCAGGTCAATGCGTGTGAAGTCTTCCAGCTGTAGGGTTTTGGTCACGACCTTGCCCCATTTTTTGCTGTCTCGGAAGTCGTCTTTTCCTGCTTCCTTGCGGACGATGGTTCTGAGTTCCTCTGGCGAGAAGTTGCAGGAGACGGTGCTGCATAGGGTGATGCCGAGGCAGATGGCGAGGATGAGTTTGTAGCTCTTCATGGTGCTATTGTTCCATTTGATGTTTGATGATTCCGTGGTTTAACTCTTCCATCGTGATGTCGAGGCTTGCCATTTGCCGTGCCACTTCGGGCAGGGTGATGGTGAGGAATTCCTGGCGTTTCATCTGGCGGATGGATTCTTTGGCCCCTCCGCTGACGAAGTAGCCGAGGCCGCGTTTGGTGTAGATGATGTTTTGGCCTTGCAGCCAATCGTAGGCACGGGCGCAAGTGTTGGCATTCACTTCCACCGTGGCGGCATATTCGCGTACGCTGGGGATGCGTTCGTCCTCCAACAGCTTGCTCTGTAGGATTTCTTCGCAGATGCGGTCGGCTATCTGTAGATAAATGGCTTTATTGTCTTTGAAGTGCATAGGCTTTTTGTTGGGTGCAACATGCGAGTAGGGTTATTTGTTAAATGCGGAGGTGATTTGGGCATGGGTGTAGCGGCGGTAGCTCCACCACATGAGGAGGGCTGAGAAGGCAAGGGCGAGGACTCCCAAGGTGATGGTGAGGCCGATGAAGAAGTTGCCCATATCGTTGCCGGCTGTCTCCCAGTCATCGATGCTGCTGATAGCTTGGTCGGCGGCGATGGCTGTGAAGATGAAGAAGCCGATGGTGCCGATGGTGCCGATGATTTGCAAGGCAATGTAGGTGAGGATGATGTTGTACTTGTACTTCAGCGCGTTGCCGAAGAAGAAGATGATGGTCTCGCAGATGACCGATGAGATAATGAGGAAGGTGGTGGCATAGAGCATGCGCGCTTCAGTTTCGTTCATTTGGGTGCTGTCGCCGTTTACGCTGATTATCGGCAGGCTCATGAAGTTGCTGTCGTGGGTGGTGAAGGTGAGGAGCTGCCAGGCTGATGCGGTGAGGGAGCCGACTCCGTTGCTGGCACCGAACACCATGAGGGTAAGCAAGGCGTTGAGCCCGTCGGCTACGAGCAGGGAGGCTATGCAGAGCACGAAGCCTCCGACGAGTGTGATAAGGGCGTGCCAGGTGAATTTCTCCAGGTTGGTGGCTGGCAGCGTGAGTTCGGTGATGCGTCCTTGCTTGTTGCGCAGGTTGTGTGCCCAGCAGCCGGCGAAGATGGCCAACATCAGGAAGATGAATCCTGCTTCGTAGAGGGTGGTGATATAGTTCCACGTATAGTGGGAGAAGTCTCCCGGAACAGGTGGAGCGCCCCATTCTTCAGCTCTATCGGCAACGTCTTTATAGATGTTGTAGCGTGTGATGAAGCCAAGCATGGCAATGCCTATGATTCCGGCAAGGGTGACGAGTGCCATGTTGCGGAAGAAGGCTTTATTGATGGCGAGGTCGTATTTTGCGAAGTTCGCAAATCTGGTTTTATTGAAAGACATGATAGTTGGGAATTAGGAGTTAAGAATTAGGAGTAGAGGTGAGCTTTATTAAGGGCTTCGATGAAGAGTTCTTCCAGATTGACGGGCTGCTCCATGTTCATCTTCTCGTTGAGCAGGACAGCGTTCTGCTCGATGATGGTCACGTGGTCGAGCAGGGTCTCCACGTCGCGCACCTGATGGGTGGAGATGATGACTATCTGGTCCTCGCGCATACCTTGTGCCACCACCTTGCGGAACTGGCTCTTGCTGGGGATGTCGAGTCCGTTGGTGGGTTCGTCCATCAGCAGAAGCTTCGTGCGGGTGGCGAGGGCGATGCACATGTAGATTTTCTTTTTCTGCCCCATGGAGAGGGCGCCGAGATTGATACGTGGAATGCCGTCGGCATCGGGGGTGGCACCGTTTACGCCCTGCATCTCAAAGACTTCGAGCAGGCGCACGAGCAGCTGGCTGTCGAAGTGGGGGTAGAAGGGACGGAGCACCTTCACGTAGTCGGGTAGCAGGATGGAGGGCAGATTATATTCTTCGGGCACGATGAACATTTCCTGGAGTGTATCGGGATTGCGCTCTTGGGTGTTGGTTCCGTCGAAGGTGATGCAGCCTTGTCGTGGGCGCAGCAGTCCCATGATGAGGTATAGCAGGGTGCTCTTGCCGGTGCCGTTCTTGCCCAACAGACCGTAGATGCCTGGCTCGTCGTAGGAGAGCGAGAAGTTTTCCAGCACGTTGTGCATGGCGTTGTAGCCATAGGTGATGTTCTGAATCTGTAGCATGGTTGTCGTTGTTTATGTGTGACATTAGTGTACTACTTTAATAATACACCGCAAAGGTAGGGCGTTCCTGATGAATGTTCCAAACAAAAAAAGGAAAAAATGTGAATTTTTAACAAAGTTTTAGCATTTTGTGGCTTTAGCCTTGTTCTACATTTCCAATTTTTCACTACCTTTGCACCCGAAACGTGGTGCGGTGACTAATGGTAATGACAACAGACACGTTTCAAGTATCATATATGAAAGTAAAGGATATCTTAGGTGCCCTTGAAGAGTTCGCTCCTCTGGCCCTGCAAGACGGCTACGATAATGCGGGATTGCAGATTGGATTAGCAGAGGATGCAGAGGCTACAGGGGCTTTGTTGTGTTTAGACGTCACCGAAGACGTCGTGGATGAGGCTGTCCTGCGTGGCTGCAACCTTATCGTGAGTCATCATCCGCTGCTGTTCCGTCCGCTCAAAAGCATTACGTTCGACGATTACGTGGGGCGCACAATCGTGAAGGCCATCCAGCATGGCATTGCCGTGTATGCAGCCCACACGAATCTGGATTCGGCTCAAGGGGGCGTGAACTTTAAGATTGCCGAGAAGCTGGGGCTTGTGGCTCCTCAGTGGCTGTCGCCCAAAGAGGCTTATCTGCGTGGGATGGCTTACGTCACAGCTGGCGAAGGCGTCATTGCCACACTTCCGACTTCTCTGTCAGAGCGTGAATTCATGGAGCGTGTGAAGGAAGTGTTCGGCCTGAAGTCGCTGCGGGTGAACTATGCGCAGAAAAAGACTATCAGCCGTGTGGCCCTGTGTGGTGGTTCGGGTGCGTCTCTCATTCCGAAGGCCATCGAAAAGGGTGCAGATGCCTTCCTCACGGGCGAAATCGGCTACCACCGTTTCTTTGGCTACGAGAAGGATATCCTCCTGTTGGAAATAGGACATTATGAGAGCGAACAATACACGCTCGAAGTGCTGAGGGACGTGCTGCTGAAGAAAGATCCCACGCTGCCAACGCTTTTCTCAAAGACAAGAACCAATCCAATCAATTATTTATAAAAAAGAAATGGCAAAGAAAAAGGAAAATCCGTCTGAGATGCCTGTGGAGGAACGTTTGAAGAACCTCTACCAGCTTCAGACCATCTTGACAGAAATTGACCGCATTCGCACCCTCCGTGGTGAACTTCCTCTCGAAGTGGAAGACTTGGAGGACACGATTGAGGGTCTGAAAACTCGTATCAGTAAAACAGAGTCGGAAATTGCAGATTTGCGTGCGAAAATCAACGAGCACAAAGGTAAGATTGATTTGGCAAACTCGCAGTTGGCCACCTACAAGGAGCAGATGGACAACGTGCGCAACAACCGCGAATATGACCTGCTGAACAAGGAAATCGAGTTCCAGACCTTGGAGGTGGAACTCTGCAACAAGCGCATTCGCGAGGCTCAGAACTTGGAGAAAGAACGTGAAGAATATTTGGCCAAGAGCAAGGAAGAGCTGGATGGACGCATACAGGACCTTGAGGTGAAGAAGAATGAACTGGATGAAATCGTGGCTGAGACAAAGGCAGACGAGGAAAAATTGCGCGAAAAGGCTAAGGGTCTTGAAACGGCCATTGAGCCACGTCTGCTGCAAAGCTTCAAGCGCATCCGCAAGAACTGCCGCAACGGTTTGGGTATCGTGTATGTGCAGCGTGATGCTTGTGGCGGTTGTTTCGCCAAGATTCCACCTCAGCGTCAGCTGGATGTGCGCATGCGCAAGAAGGTGATTGTGTGCGAATATTGTGGCCGTATTCTTATCGACCCCGAATTGGCGGGTGTCAAGATAGAGAATCCTGTTGCAGACGAGAAGCCCAAGCGCCGTTCACGTCGTAAGAAGGAGGAAGAGGAATAACTTTCTCTCCTTTCCAAATCAAGAAAAGAAGCTGGGAACGCTCCGCGTGAGAGTGTTCCCAGCTTTTTTTGTTGTTTTTCAACTCCATCGTGCATGGCTCACAAGTCGCCTAGCCGTTCCAGTTTGAAGTCGGTGGCCGAGAACCAGCCTGTCGTGGCGGTGCTGCCGGTGATGTTCTCGTCGGTGGTGACTCCGTAGAAGAGTTCTGAGGGCTTCTCCACACGGATGCTGTCGATGTAGATGTAGCTCCAGCCGAAACCCTTGCTGAGGTTGGCTTTGCTTATATTTTGACGGTCTCGTGGAGAGAGATGGCTGACCAGCTCGTTCACCACTTCGTCATAGACGAACGCTTCCCCGTTAGTCCCTATAGTACTTCCCTGCAATGTGCTGCCGTACCGTGCATATTCCACAATGTTGCCGCCATCCGCACCAAAGACGGGAATCGCCTTCACCAGAGTGGGCAGTTGTGTGGTGTCGTTCTTCTCGTGGTCGATGGTTTGTCCGTTCAGGTAGATGAACCTGCCGGTATTATCGGCCCTCACCGCTGCCGAGAGACGATAGATGCCTGGTTCCACTTCTCTCTTCTTGCGGGCTGTATAGATGACAGGAGCGTCATTGTTGCAGGCATCAAGATAGCGCACCTTTCTGTCGCCCGTCATCCATTCGCCTTTGTAGGTGTAGCGGTCGGTGTTCTCTGCCTTGATGAGTTCCCAGCCGTTCTGCTCGAAGAAGTCCCATTCCTCCTTGCTGAACACGTGTCCCAGTGCATCGGTGACAGATTCTTCCACCCGCAGGGCGGCCTCTCTGTCCCAACGCGCAGTCTGCGTCTTGGCCAGGCTGCCCACGGCCCATATCGTACAACCGACGAAGGCTACTACCGATGCCACCCACAGGAGGAACCAGATGACACGCTGGCGAACATGCCACGATGCGGTCTTGCCAAAAGAGCTTACGGCTGCATGGATGGAGCAGTAGAGCGGAATGGCGATGGACGTGAGCATCATGATGCCGCTGAGGATGGCGGGGAGAGTGATGGCTTGAATGTCTTCTGCCTTGTAGATGTTCCACCATTTGTCTGCCATCAGCTCATGTGCTGCCACGAATGCCACGAAGAAACAGAGCGCCACGATGAAGCCAATGGTCAGGAATGTGCTCAGGCCGATGGACAAGACACCCACAAAGATGTCCCATGCTGAGATGTTGTTCTTCTTTTTGTCTTTCGAGAGGTTCGCCTCTTGTACTTCTGCTGCAAGGTTCTGCGGATTTACTTCCTTGCCCTTCATCTGCAGCACGTCCTCGGGTGTCTTCGTTTCGGGCGTGAAGATGGCTGTTAGGAAGTAGGGTAGTAGGGGCAGAATGGCGAAAGGTAACGACATCAGCATGAACGGTAGCGCCATGAAGCCGAAGAGGCTCTCAAACGGTAGCGCAAAGGCCATGGAAGGCCCTATGCCGAAGATGCCCACGATAAGGAGCCACGCCGCACATATCAGCACATAGCCCCAGCGCCAGGCATTTATGCTGCCGCCATAATACTGCGCACAGCCGGCCAGTACACCTGCTAACACCTTGTGCTCGGAGTCGCGGAAGAACTTCTTGCCGCCTTGGGACTTCTTGGCTCCAGCGGCAGCGCTGGCGGTTTGGCCACTTTGTGCCTCGGCATCCTGCGGGTTGGCACTTTCACCCACAATCTCCTCTACCTGACCAATCTGGTGAATCACCCCCTGCACGTGCTCGATGGTGATGGCTTCAATGCCCTGAGCCTTCAGGTCGTCGAAGAGTTCTGCCACACGCTCCTCGATGTCGTCGGCTATTTCCTCGCCACCCTCCTGCTTCTTGAAATAGTTGCGCAATGCGTCAATGTACTGGCTGAGCAACTCATAGGCATCCTCGTCTATTTGGTAGAGTCTGCCACAAAGGTTTATTGTAATGTTCTTTTTCATTGTCCAAATCTTTTTAATCTGTTTAATCGCCCCGATGGGGCATGTTCCTTCTTATATATTAATAATGTGTTGATTCGTTTTCTTCAGTTTTCGATGAGCAGCTTTCGCTCCTTCAGCTGGTGCACCGTGTCCTCCAGTTCGCCCCAGGCAGTGTCCAGCTGCTTTAGGGTTTCCTTGCCGTCATCGGTCAGCACGTAATACTTGCGCGGAGGCCCCTGTGTGCTCTCCTGCCATTCGTAACCCAAGAGGCCATCGTTCTTCAGGCGTGTCAGCAGCGGGTACAGCGTGCCCTCCACCACCAACAGATTTGCCTCTTTCAGTCGCTTGATGATGTCGGACGTGTAGTATGCCTTTTCTCTGAGCAGCAACATAATGCAGTACTCCAGCATCCCCTTCCGCATCTGCGATTTTGCATTGTCCACATTCATACGCTTTAGCTATTAGTTGATACTTCTTTTCATTTTCCGCTGCAAAGGTATGTAAAATATAAATACCTTGCAATACATAGTACTGTAGTTTAACTTTCTTTAAGAGAATGAGCATTATGATAGGCATTATACAGATAAATACCTTTGTGCTATATGGAATATAAGTCGAGAAGAATGAGAGTTTATTGACGTGGCCTCAAAATCGGTGTGACTCACACCCCTATCATAGGTGTGACTCAGACCACTACCATAGGTGTGACTCAGACCGATTTTGAGGTTGTGAAACATCTGTTGTGAAGAACTGTCGGAGGGGAGAAAGTGGAAGGTCTATTCGGGGGAGCGATAGAAAAATTTCGAGGGCGAGTTTTATGTTTGTGTATGGGCGGAAGACTACAGTTCGGCAAATGTGGGGATGTCTTCCAAAAAGGTGTAGGTGCCGCCTTGCAGGTCGATGCGGCAGCAGTAGTGTCTCAATCCGTTGCTGACCACCAGATACTCCACCTCGAGCACCATGTTGTAGCGGCAAATCTGGTCGAACACTTTCTGGGTGATGTTTACGTCGGGACGTTTGTATTCCACAATCATCAGTGGTTTCAATTCCTCTTGCCGATACACCACGGTGTCGCACCGGCGGCTCATGCCATTGAGCGTCACCGCCACCTCGTTGGCCATGAGTGTGGGGGAGTAGCCTTTGTGGCCGATGAGGAAATGCACGAAATGCTGCCGCACCCACTCCTCTGGTGTGAGTGCCACAAAGCGGCGGCGAAGCACATCCAGTATCTTCACCATCCCGTCCATCTTCTTGATGTTCGCCTCAAAAGGCGGCAAATTCAGCGGCTGCATTGTCATGACCATTTTCCTTTTCGCCACAAAGTTACGGCTTTTTCTCCAAACCCAAGAGCATTTATGCCATTTTTCTTCGTAGGCTGAAGCGGTCTTCCTCCTATCGTGAAATCTCATGAATGTGTGGCGTTGCAGATTTTTTGCCATAGAAATATTGAGACAGCCCCATCTTTTTCAAGCCCCATTCTACGAATAGACTTCCAGCGATGCATATTAGAAGAGAGAGTAAAAGAAAGGACAATCCAGACGGGTCGAACTGCAATAATGGCACAAGGGGCTTGCACAAAAAAGTGAAGATGGGGGAGAACAGAAACAGTGGCATCGTGTTCCTGCCTAAGAAAGTCAGAAAGCGGTGAGGAACTTTACCGATGTGGGCACTTCATACATCTATAATACACATGAAAACGGATTTACTAAACCCTTGGAGGAAACTTTTTTGTGGGTGCCTTCACAGCAACGCCGTTGTCGTAATGACGTTTACGCCGTTGGGGTAATTACGTTAGTGTCGTTGCCATAATGACGTTTACGGCGTTGCTGTCTTAGCTAATATTCAATACCTGATTTTTACCAATCAACATCCTCAAAAGGAAGGTATTGGTTCACCCACTCTTCATGCTGGCGGACAGGCGTTTCGTCCTCTTCTGTAGGAGTGGGGTTGCTGACTGACAGGCCAAGCAGACGAATAGTGTGGCCTTCGAGTAGAACCTTTTGGAAGAGTTGTTTGGCGAGCGGAAGAATCTGTTCTTTGGTCAGAAGGCTTTCGGGAGAAGTGACGGAACGGGTGATTTGAGTGAAGTCCTGAAACTTTACTTTTAGCGTGAGTGTATGTCCTTGAAACTGTGAGCGGTGCAACCGTTCCAAAAGTTCGAGCACCAAATGGTAGATTTCGATGATGACAGCCGGTGGGGTGGTCAAATCGTGCTCATAGGTCCGTTCGCAACCCACCGACTTGCGCACCCAATCCGTCACCACTGGGCGGTTGTCGATGCCTCGTGCAAAGTCGTAAAACATCTGTCCGGCCTTGCCAAATGCCGTCGTGAGTCCTTGCAGGGAATAGTCGCGCAGTTGTGCCCCGTTGTAAATGCCCATGCGGTGCATCTTCTCAGCCGTCTTCTTGCCCACCAGCCAAAACTGCTCGATGGGCAATCGCGCGATGAAGTCGAGTGCACGGTCGGGATGGATGGTGCAAAGCCCATTCGGCTTGCGGTAATCAGACGCCACCTTTGCCAGAAACTTGCAGTAAGACACGCCTGCCGAAGCCGTCAGTGCCGTCTCTTCCAAAATCCTCCGTTTGATGTCTTTCGCCACCTCTACTGCCAGCGGCATCCCCTTCTTGTTGTGGGTCACATCCATAAAAGCCTCGTCCAGCGAAAGCGGCTCAATCACCTCCGTGTAGTCAAGCATGATGTCGCGAATCTGATGCGACACCTCCTTGTACACGCTGAATCGTGGCGGCACAATCACCAACTCCTTGCACAGCCGCTTCGCCACCTGTATGCTCTGTGCCGAATGTACCCCAAACTTCCGTGCCTCATAACTCGCCGTAGCCACCACACCGCGCTCCGCATCATGCCCAACTGCCACAGGCAGCCCTCTCAATTCGGGGTTGTCCCGTTGCTCCACCGCCGCATAGAACTGATCCATATCGACGTGTATGATTTTCCACTGTGTGTCCATTCACTTTAAATACTTTCCAGACACAAAGGTACGAAAAAAATAAACAAAAAATGAAAAAATATTCTATTTTTGAGTCCACTTGAAAAAGTGGCATTTTTACATAATTTCTAATATTCGGTATTGTCATATCCTCTTTTGCCTGTCATTCACTATTTCCCCAGCCTCACATGCGCTTCCTGTTCTATTCAACACCAATATCAACCATAAAACATAAGTTACATTTGATGAAATATAACTTACAATCGATGAATGATAGATTATAATTGATGAAATGTAACTTATGTTTTATGGTTGATATTGGTGGGAGATCAAGTAGAATAGGGCTGTGTGCAGTCCGTCGATGTGGGTTTGTTGGATTGGAGAATACCCTTCATCGGTGGAGTTGTGGAACTTTGGGGGCTTGTGTTCTACCTTGTTGCGAAAAAAGAGAAGGTTTTATTTTGCCTTGTTCTCAATTTGCTGTATCTTTGCATTTCGTAGGGCAGAAAGCCTGATTGCATAGCAACAAAAGACGTTACATGGCAAAGACAAATATCACACATCGCGAAATCGTAGCGCAGATTCGCCAGCAGGAGTATAAGCCGATTTATCTCCTGAGGGGAGAGGAGGCATATTACATTGACCGCATCTCAGAGTTCATTGCCGACAGCGTGTTGACAAAAGATGAGCAGGATTTTAACCAAACCATCATCTATTGTACGCGCGAAACGAATGTTGCTGACGTGATAAATTGTGCGCGCCGCTACCCGATGATGGCAAAATATCAAGTGGTAATTGTTAAAGAAGCGCAGAATTTGTTAAAAATTGACGAGCTTGCCGTCTATGCACAAAATCCAATGCAGACCACAATTTTGGTCATTTGCTACAAAAATGGAAAGGTGGATGGACACAAGAAGTTGGTCTCTGCTATCGAAAAAGTGGGGATTGTCTATGAAAGCCAGAAACTGAAGGAAGGCATGCTGCCACAGTTCATCGTCGATTATCTGCGAAGAAAGCAGGTGTCCATCGATGAACGCGCTTGTCAGATGCTGGCAGAGAGTGTGGGGAGCGATCTGAACCGCCTGGCTGGTGAACTGGACAAGCTGGTCTTGGCTTTACCAACAGGACAGACACGCATCAGCACAGACATCGTCGGGAAGAATATTGGAGTTTCTAAGGAGTTCAATGTGTGGGAGTTACGTACAGCAGTTGCCAACAAGAACGTGGCGAAAGCCAATCAGATTCTGTATCAGATGGAGCAGAATCCCAAAGCCAATTCTCCTGTCATGACCGTTTCCACATTATTTAATTTCTTTGCGTTGGTCATGCAGGCTCTCTATGCGCCCGACCGCTCGGAACAGGGGCTGGTGCAGCATCTGGACTTCAAGAACACGTGGCAACTTCGCGAGTACTTGGCGGCTATGCGCAACTATAGTGCCCTGAAAACGATGCAAATCATAGGAAAACTGCGGGAAACGGATGCGCGCCTCAAGGGAATCAATAGGGGAAACCTGACCGATGAGGACATCATGCACGAGCTTCTGTATTTTATCCTCCACTAACATCAGTCCTTCTTCTCCTGACATCCGTCTTTCTCTTCCAGCAGTTTTTGTCTTTCTCTTTGCCGACTTTCTTCCTTCTCTTTTTCCCTCATTTTTCCCAATTGTCTTTTGCTGATTTTTCCGAGCAAAAAAAATAGGTCGCGTTTTTTTTGCTCGGAAAAATGGTGCAGAAAAAAATGGAAGGCATTTTTTTGTTCAAAAAAGTGATGCTGAAAATCATTTTTAGGCTTCCCAAAATCTTGTGGGAGGGGTCATTTTTTGTTCTTGAAAGGTCGAAAAAAATCTCTTTCGTCAAAAAAACAAATCAAAAAAATAGGGCATCTTTCTTCGGAATATCAGCCGTTTAACGATGAAAAAGGGCTTCTGAAAATCGCGTTTTTCCGAGCAAAAACGAGGTCAAAATCACCTGTTCGATTCTCGCTAAAACGCCTCCTTTTTCCTTCATGAAAAGTCCCCCAAATTTTACGTTATTATTTTTTAAGTTTTATTTTCTTGCGATTTACAGAAGTAAACGGATTCGTTTGTAAAAAGTGTTTACATAAGTAACACACCCGAAATCGTATAAAGGTGTTCAATGATGTAAAATGAGGAATATTTACATTTTGAAGAGTAAAGGCTTTAGAAGTGTAAATGCAAGCACATTCACCTAAATGAAATGAAATATAACTATGTGATTTGTTGCTTTTTGTCCCATATTATCTGCACTTCTGATTTAATATCAGCGTTGTAAAACCCCTTTTTCAAGGTTATTTGGCTATGTACCCCACTTTTACCGCTATTTATCAAGTAATAACTTGGAATTAACCAATCAGTTATATTCCTGATAGAAAGTGATAGAGCAGAACCATTTTACAACACAAAACAACATGTTTGTAAAGCATACAAATGTAAAGACGTCGCTACTTTAAGGATGTAAATATTTTGAAATAGAAAATAAAAATATAAAATTACAAAATTAAATGAAAATGTTTTGGAAATTGAAAATAAGTTCTTACCTTTGTAAAAAAATAGAAAACGACACAAAATTGAAAGAAAAGATGACTGATAAGGAAAAAATTGAACTGATCATTCAGGAAAAGCACCTGAACAATACCCAGTTTTGTAATGAGGTTTGTATAGCTCCTGGTACCCTCTCCCATATCCGTAGTGGTCGAACGGAACCAACCCTCAATATTTTGCGGAGCATCGTTCAGGCATTTCCTGACATCAACCCAGCATGGCTCTTCTATGGAGAGGAACCGATGTACAAGAATGCGGACTCGCCTACTCCCGAAAAAGCGGTGGCAGATGATGCACCCATAAATATAAATAATGTGGAGGAACGGGGTTCGGCAGATGATGACCGCATGCCCCTCTTGCCCTTCTCGCCCAATGAGAATGCTTCCCCAACCGCCTCTCCCCAGCCTCATGCGGCTTCGCGACACTCATCTACAGCCTCTGTGGCTACGCTGAATGTGCAGGAAATCGTGGCTGAGACCCTGAAGCAGCAGCAAAGACCTCAGCGTAAGGTGGTTGAAGTGCGCATCTTCTTTGATGATGGCACATTTGAGACTTTTAGCGCCAAGTGATGGCACTTCTTTCCCGTGCGAGGGAGTTGCCTTGCCTTGAAAAAGGTTGCAAGGGGCTGCCTGAAGGGCGATAGGCGATATAACAAAAATTTAAGGTTGTTAATACATGGACATTTCTTAACATTTTACGGAAGAAATAGTGCATGAATTAACAACCTTGTTTTGTCTATAAAATGCTTCAAAATAGAAAAGTGACTCGGATGGGACTCAAACCCATGACCTGCAGAACCGGAATCTGACGCTCTATTCAACTGAGCTACCGAGCCAAAAAGTGCATTTCGGTTGCAAAGTTAAGAATTTTTATTGATATAATCGATTTTGTCGTATTTTTTTGTGTGATTTTAGAGATTTTGTGCTAATTTTGCAAAGATAACACAATATACGGATAAACGTGTGGAGTGTTAGCGTGAGATTTCTCATCAATCGAAACAAGAGCTATTACCAAGACAAAAATGAAGAATAGAATCATACTGGCTGTATTGTGTCTGCTGTGCGGATTGACACTTTCAGCCCAGAATCAGATAGTGAAACATAAGCATGGGGATTGGTTTTGGGGCGCTGGATTAGGCTTCAGCCAATCGCTTGCAGAGAATGCGAAGGGAACGGACTTTATTTTTCGTCAGGTGCCTTCGGTGGACCTCCTTTTTGGACATAATTTCACGCCAGCCTTTGGTTTTAAGGTGTCGGGAGGACTGAATATGCAGGTTTCGCGATGCAGCAAGGCGACGGAAACTGCGATGCCAGAAGTGTATGGTAACGGACGCTACTCATTTAAGTGTCTTACGGCCTCGTTATCGACCGTTTTTAACTTGACCAACATCTTCTTTGGTTATGAGGTGGAACGTCCGATGACGTGGAGCTTTTTTATGGGTGCAGGTGTCATTAAGACCCTCAATTTCGATGAAAAAGTCAATCTTTGGAATGTGACTCCAAGTGCTGAAAAACCTTATTATCCGGTAAATAACAAGGGCGGAAACTACATTGTGGCACACGCAGGCTTACAGTGCGATGTGCGCCTCAATGAGCCTTGGGACTTGAGTGTGGAACTGCGCGCCAATGGTACGGACAATAAGTATAATGGCGTGTCGAACGGAAATCGATTGGACTTCTACCTTGACTTGATGTTCAACCTTGTGTATCATTTCAAGAACGGAAAACAGCAGTTGCGCCGTTTCCGCGATCCTGTGCGCCCGCCTTACATCGACCCTGTGCTGATAGACCATACGAGTGACTATCAGGAGACGGTTCGCTATGGAGAGGCTATGTACACGGAGATTCCATTCTATTCGGGGTTCTACTATCTGAATGCTGCCACGACCAAACGTCTGGAGTTTGTGGCGCGATTCCTGCAGTCGCATCCGTTGGTGAACATTAACATAGTGGGACATCCAGACATCATTCCCGATGAGGATGTGGAGTATCATCTTCGTTTGGCTCAGAAACGTGCCGAAGTGGTGCGAGAGGCGCTGATTACGAAGTTTCAGGTTGACCCGCTTCGTCTTCGCACTAGCTACAACGATAAGGCCTTGCAGTCTTATAAAACGGTGCGTGAATGGGTGCCTGCAGTCAATTTCATCATGGAAGACCCTGGAGATGCGGGGCCGGCTTTGGATCGCTGATAAAAACAAGCGAAAAAGGCTCTTGTCAGCCTTTTTCAATCAGCTTGGGGCGTAGGGGTTCTGAAGATGATTTCTAATCATTCTGGCTCATTCATTTCCGAATGGTTTCATTCCCGAATGATTTCATGTCGTTTTATTTCATCACTTTCTTCCCATTGTGGATGTAGATGTGGTGGGGAAGTGGATGAGTGACAGGAGTGCCTGAAAGCGTGAACCATTTCTCTTTCTGGCGCATGGCGTTGTTTATGGAGGGTGCTGTTGGGCTTTGAATGTTGACAGTTTCGTCTATGTTGCTGATGTTGTCGAGGAAGCCGATGTAGCGGATGATGGAGGTGCCAGTGGTGGAGGTGAGTCCGAAGATGGTGGCTCCTTGGCAGATGGAAAATGGGTCTCCCGTGTTGTTGGCATCGAGGCCCGACGTGGTCATGTCCCAGACGAAAGCGGTGCCGTTCGAAAGGCGTTGAGTCTTGGTGGGGGCTACGCTGCTGCCGTGATTGACCCCATTCAGCCACCAGAGGTAAGCCGAGCCGCCCGTGGTTTTTGCGTTGGTGGCAATGACCACCAGATATTTCTGGTTGGCTTGCAGCAGGTCGTCTTCCGTGTTTTCATAATTCAAAGACAGGCACAGGTTGTTTGTGCCTGTGCCTGCCTTGATGGTGATGGTGTTGTCGCTGTTGTAAGTAAAGTTGCTTTGTGCCACACGGCCCCCGTCGCCTGTTTGCCAATCGGCTGCGTTCCACTGATAGGCGTGGTCTTTGTAGTCTTTCAGCAGCCTCAGGTAGTAGAGTCCTGGACACATCGTGTTGGGTGATGCCACAATCTTGAACGTGAGCTTCTTTTTAGCGTTGCCCTTGCTGTCCACGAGCAGTTCGTCAGGTATGCGGTATTCGACATTGAAGAAGCCTTGCTCGTCAGCTCCCTTCATGCGTTGTTGCACGGTGATGTCGCCAATCTTCTGTCCGTCGATGTAGATGTCAGCCACACGCCCACGGTCGGAAGTGATGAATCGGAGCATCAGCGAAACATTGGTCTTGACGCCTTCGGTGTTCTCAACCACATATTGTATATATTCGTTCGCCTTGGCATCGCGGTAGTTTTCGCCTCGGTAGCTTCCGCTGGTGGAGCCTGTGGAGTACTTGACTTCGTGTCCTGCCTCGCTCTGCTGTTCGCCAGTAGCCACATAGTCGAGGGTGCGGGCTTGAAGGGCTTGTTCTTCGGCATCTTTGCGACCCATGTCAGAGTTGGCGTAGTCTTCCTGAGTGCCTTGGAAGAAATAGCAGGAGTAGCGTGAGTGCTGGATGCTGTAGAAAGGCTCAAGTGGCAGGGTGCCCTTGTCGGTATTGAGCGTGAAGCTGAGTTTGGAGAGGTCTTTTGTCTCGATGTTCTCCAGCACTTTCGAGCGCTCGCCGATGAGGAGGGGGGCCGAAGAGAGGGGCTTGGCAGCGGAACGTGCGCCTGGCGAATGGTCCATGCGACCTTCGCCGCCATATTCGTTGGGCAGCTGAGCCTCTGTAGCAGTGCGGGCAGCCAAGAGGATGGGGCCATACTTGAAGGCGATGTAGCTGCTGTAGTCGGGACATTCCTCATAGCGGAGCGTCATGGGCAGTTCCACCTCCTTCACGTCGCCCTTCTTCCACTTCTTGGTCTCATAGATGTAGCTGGCCTTGCCGTCGCTGCTTGCCCATGCTGGTTTGCGGATGGCGAGGGTGAAGGTGCCGTCCTTCGTGATGGTCAGCTTCGTCTTCTGCTCGTAGGGGAAGTTGGTTTCCTGACGGATGCCGAACTTCTTGCTGTTCAGTTCTGAGGCTGTGAAGAGGTTCACGTAGAGTGTGTCGTTGGTGGCGCTATGGGTGTAGATGAAGTGGCCGTACTTCGAGTGGTTCTCCATGCCTGTGCCCACACAGCACCACATGCCCTGATTCACCTGCGAGTAGATGCGGTAGGAGAGGGGGCGCAGCGAGGTGAAATAGACGTAGCCTCCCGTTTGGGGGTCTTGGGTGGACATGATGTGGTTCCACATCGTAGCCTCGTAGAAGTCGGCATACTTAGCCTCGTGCGTGTCGTCGAAGAGGTCTTCGGTGAGTTTCAGCATGTTGTTTGAGTTGCACGACTCGGGACCCTCCATGTTGTTGATGTAGAGGTGTCCGTTCTGATGGTTCTGGAAGTGCTCGCTGATGGAGTTGCCGCCGATGCAGACGGTGCGGTTCTGTGCCACATCTGTCCAGAAGTTCAGCACCGATTTGCGGTAGTCGGTCAGTGTCTTGTCCTCCTGCCATGCACGTTCAAATCCTATGTACTTAGGCACCTGCGTGTTGGCATGCTTGCCGTCGAGGAAGGTGGGATTGAACGTCTTCATGCCGTCAATCATCGTGCGGTGGCTGTACTTCTTGGCACCGTTCAGATATTTCTTGTCGCCAAAAATCTTGTAGGCATCCACCAGTGTCTCGTTCATGCCTCCGTGCTCCCATCCAAGTACCTGCTGCATCTGCTCGTCGGAGATGTTGCTCACTACGTTCACGCTCCAGTCGCTAAGTCCCTTGAAGAGTTCCTTTGCCAATGTGCTGCCCGTGTAGAGATAAGCATCGCGCAGACCTGCCAGCACCTTATGCTCGCAGTAGAAAGGCACCCATCCGCCCGACTTGCGGAATTCCGTGAGGTCGCCTGCATAGAGTCCTGTCCAGATGTGGTTGAGGGGCTGTCCGCCAATGAAGCCTTTTAGCCCCTTTGTGTCATCCTTGTAGGCATCCTGACAGTCTTTCATGATGTTGAGGCAATAGTCGAGGCGTTCCTTCATTTTTGCCTTCATGTCCGCATCATTAGTGGCAGCATACGCCAGTGCCAGTGCGCTCACATAGTGTCCACCCACATGGCCGCTGAGGTCGAAACCTGCATCGCCGCCCCAGTTGCGGAAATTCGGATGCTTCTCTTCCCATCCGTAATACTTGGAGGAAGGATCCTTGCTGAGTCCTGCCTGACGGATGAAGGGGGTCATCAGTCGGTCGTTGTCATACTTGAGCAGCAACTCGTCGTTCACTTCCATCATGGTCTTCATCGGACCGTCCAGCAGCGTCACCTCGCTCAGGTCGAAGTGCTGCGGATAAATCTCGCTTTGTGCGTAGGCACCCGTTGCAAACAGGAGGCTCGAAGCCAAAGTGACAGATAATAGTTTCTTATTCATAATAGGTGATTTGGGTTATATTCCGTTTGCAAAGGTACAACTTTTTTTTTGTCCCAACATGATTTTGGCGCAACATCTTTTTTTCATTATGATACATCGACTTCCCAAATATTTGCAGAATTTGTTGTGGATGTGGGAAAAAAGGCATAACTTTGCAGCAAGAAAATAACAAATATCTGAAACTTCAATAACCTAAATCAATTCATTCAAAAAAAACGACATCATATGAAAAAGTTAGTTTTCCTTTTTTCCCTTATGACAGGAACGGTCCTTCTGTCGGCACAAACTCCCCAAAGAACTGTTCAAAGTGCTCAAGCCGCCACTAAGACATTTGTGCTCACCGATGGAAAATTGGGTTCCGTTCAGGTGGGGCAGAAGTTTGCCAACATCCCAGCAACCTTCGCGGGGCTTTACGACAAATACACGCGCAAGGTGGAGACGATGGCCGATATGGACGGCGAATGGACTGTGGAATATTATCTGTTCACCCTGGCGGGAAAGGCCATATTCCGAGTGGATGTAGATGACAGCAAGACCATCACCATGCTCACGTTGCAGGCAGGCTCTTCAGCCATTGTGAAGACGCCGGAGGGCTTCTCTGTAGGCTATCCCGTGCGTTCACTCTTCGCCAAGAAACGCATGGAGTGGAGCACCTATTATGACGGTGAGGCTTTTGCCACCAGCGGGCACTACACCTACAAGATGAGCAGCGACGACCTCATCAACACAGACATTCCTCAAAATGCCAATCAGGTGAAGCCCACCGCCAAGCTCACCGCCATCATCTACAGCGCGGAAATGGGCTATTAACGAGAACGCCGGCTGTTATCAGTGAAGACCTCACCTCCTGTTGCTTTGACTATCCCAAGCATTTTCAACCCATCTAACGACATGGCATTGGCAGCCCATGTGCGCCAGTACCTGCCGCCAAAGCGCATCCAGCAGATGGAGGCGGATTTGGCGGCATTGTCATGTGTGTGGGAACACACGCCGATGGCAGGGCCATGGGGATGGAGTCTTGCCGCAAAGCAGCGATATAGGCAGATGGGGGTGGCTGAGGAGTTGCTGCCTTCCGACGAGTGGCTGGAAGAGGTGAGGCGATTGTCGAGCCGAGAGTTCTCATGCTTCTATCTGAAACAATTGTTGGGGACATTGAAGGATGTGAACATGCTGGGATGGGAAATGAGGTATTGGAACAAGATGCCCGCCTCACAGAGTGATGATGCTTCCTATATCTTCAAGTCCCTGTGGTCCTCATCTGGAAGAGGTGTTTTTGTGGGGCGTGTGGGTGATGCACATACCAGAGCGAGGGTGCAGGGTTTCCTTTCTTCGCAGGGCGGTTTTGTGGCTGATGAGTTCTACGAAGATAAGGTCTTGGACTTTGCGATGGAGTTCTTCGTCCATACAGACCACGTGGTGGACTTCTTGGGCTATTCGGTGTTTCAGACAGGGGAAAGTGGGGTGTATGGCTACAATTATGTGGAGAGCCAAGAGGAGTTACTGCGACGCATCAATGTGGACGAGACTTTGCTGCAACAACTTATTGCCTATCACAAGGAACATCTTGCCAAGACTGCCTATCACGGTCCCGTTGGCATCGACATGCTCAAGACGGCAGATGGCAGCATCCATCCTTGTCTCGAAATCAACCTGCGCCTCAACATGGGCATCCTCGCCCTGCTGCTGCATGAGCAGTACGGCTCGGGGGCGACGGTGGCACTGACCCCTGTGCGTGAACACGGCTTCCAGGCACTGGTGGAGGACGGACGGCTGATGATATTAAGTGAAAAGTGAAGAGTGAAAAATCTAAGTTACTCAAGTTTCGGATATTTTTTACAACGGATTGCACGGATTATACGGATTTCTCGTCGCAAGGGGCGACGATGGTCGAGGGCAGAACAATCCGAATGACAGGAGCCGCCGAGGCTCAAAAAATCCGTATAATCCGTGCAATCCGTTGTGGAAACCTCACTCCTCACTTTTTCTCTTCTTTCTTTGGGTCAAACCTGTACTTGAGGGTCAGCATGACGTAGCGGTGGAGATAGTCTTCGCCGCTTTCTGTGTGGGTGGTGGGGGTGATGCTGTAGGTGTGGCGTTTGACCTGGCTCAGAAGGTCTTTGCCTTCTAAGGTCAGTTCTGCCTTGCCCCGCAGGAACTTGTAGGTGGCGGAGGCATCAAGCAGGAACTGGCTGGTGTTCATCTGTGGCGCGAGATGTCCCCGGTCGATGACGAGCCGGGGGTGGAGGCGGAGTGTCCACCGGGGGCGGTGGTAGCGGATGTTCAGTTCGGTCTCGTTGCGGAAAATGTCTTGTTTCTGCTGCGATGCGTCGCTGTAGGTGAAGCGGGTCCATCCGAATGTGTTGGAGAGGTTCAGCGTCCAGTCCTTCAGGCCGCATTCCGTCTCCGTTCTGTAGGAAAACGCCGACTGGCTCTGCCGATTGTAGGTCTCCTCCGTATCTTCGTCCACCAGGGTGAGGATGCCGTAACTTCTTCCCCATGACTCCGAGAGTTTGTTTCGCCACGTGAGGTGCTGGCCGATGCTGCGTTCGTAGTCGAGTCCGATGCCCACGTGTCCCCCTCCCTGCACATTCTGCTGGGTGGCGCGGTAGGCTCCCGTCTGCGAGTTGTAGTGCAGCACAGTGGCGATGGGGTCGTGCTGCTTCCTGTAGTCTGCCGACAGGCTCAGGGCTTGGTTGGCATGGGCGATGAGCATGCTGTACTTGATGTCGGCATGGAACGAGTGGCTGTTTTTCAGTCCCGAGTTGCCCGAACGGATGTAGAGCGGATTGGTGTCATCCACATAGTCGATGCAGTCCAGCAGTTGGGCTGGGGTGGTGGTGTAGCCCACAGAACCCCTCAGCGTCATTTGCTTCTTGATTTTATACTTTATCTCCATGCTCGGCTGCAGGAGGAGCAGGTTGCGTCGTGCCACTGTGTCGAGGGCGGCGCGTCGGTAGTCGAGATGTTCATGCTGATGGGAGAACGCGACCGAGGGGCTCAGCGTGAGGGCGCCCGAGGTGAGGGTGACACCCGTTGACAACTTGTTTTCCCATGTATGGGTATGGCTGTAGAGGCTGTTGGCGAGGTCGGGGGTGTTGTCTCGCAGTCGCTCTTCGTCGTGGGTGTCGCGACTGTAGGTGGTGGAGAAGTTGATGCTTGTGGAGAGTTTGCTCCCCACTCCATGAAAGAGACCCATGTGCCATGTGGCAGCGAGATGGTGCGTGTCCGTGTCGTAGTTCTGCAGGTCGAGCGTATGGTGCGGGTCGAGCGTGTAGTAATGGTAGTTGCCCTCCGAGGCTCCCCTGTTGCTCTGTTGGCTGAAGTTCAGGTTGATGCCAGTCAAGACGGCACCGTCTTTGATGTGGCGTGTCAGCGAAACCTCACCTTTGGCCGTGATGCCTTTGGAGCGGTTGGATGCGTGATAGGTGGAGGTATTCACAGTGAAGAGTTTGCCTTCTGTCTGTTCGGAAAGGGTTTGCTGCTGATGGTTCTCCTTCCGTCCCTCTTCATACTTCACCTCACCCTCCAGCCGCAGGGTGTGCTGCTTGAGATAAAGGTAGGAGACGGCATGAAGGGGAACCGTCAGGGCGTGTTGGTAGTCGTGACGGGTGGTGCGGCTCTCGGTGGGTGCTGTGCCTGGCAGGAAAGTCTGTGTGTTCTCCCAACTGTCCTTGCTTCGGTCGGTGTGGTTGGGGCTTGCCGTGATGTTCCAGTAGTTGTGGCGCAGTTCCTCGCCAGTCTTCTTCCACGAATGCTGATACCCCACCGATGCCATCTGTTGCCTCACAGGCTCAGCCCCCCATCTGGAACCGTTAGAGTTGAGGGTTCGCATGGTCACTTCCGCAGGTTCGTCAGACACTCGCCCGAACACTAGCAGCGGGTCGGTGTCGCTCAGCCGCAAGGCATCCAGCGACGCGGCATAGTGTCCGCTCGAATATCCTGTGGCCTTTGCCTCGCCATACATCTTGTCCATCCACGAGGGCTTGATGCTCACGTCCAGCACGTGTTCCTCCTTGCCGTCGTTCACGCCTGTCCGCTCTGCCAACTCGCTCTTTTGGTCGTAAGCCTTGATGTTCTCCACCGCCTCTACGGGCAGATGCTTCATCAGCATGTCCTTACTGAATACCTCCCTGCCGTTCATCATCAGTTTCAGTGGTTCGCCGTTCCAGAGCAGTTGGCCGTCCTTGATGCTCACGCCCGGCAGTTTCTCGATGAGTTCTTCCAGCCGTGCGCCCTCCTCCATGTTGAAGGCTTCAGGGTTGAACACCACCGTGTCGCCCCGCATGTAGAACCGCCTCTTCTTGGCTCTCACCTCCACCTCCTTCAGCAGCAGCGGTGAGGGTTTCAGCCGGATGTCCTTCAGCCGGATGGTGTCGTTGCCTTCCATGCCGATGGTTTTTTCTGTCCCGTCAAGATAGCCGAAGTATTTGGCCGTGAAGGTCAGTCGCCCCATGTCGCCACAACGGTAGTGGAAGTAGCCCAGCGAGTCGGTGTTCACTTTGGTGAAGAAAGTCGTTGACTCAAAAGCCTCGTTCACATGCACCTGTGCGCCTTCCAGCGGTTCGCCTGTTTCGGCATCGACCACACGGCCTCTGATGATGTTGGCCTGCAAGGTTGCTGTGCTGGCAAAAAGGCATAGCATCAGCAGGATGCGGAGATTTCCGCATCGGAAAAAGGTTGTTTTCATAAAGATGATGTTTAGGGGATGTTAGTAATTCTCAATCACTTGTTCGAGTGTCACCGTCGGGTCGCTCACGCCGAAGCCCTCCTTCTTCAGTTTCTGCTTGCGGTGCTGCACGGCAGACACCGAGATGGCATAGATGGCAGACAGGGCAGCATTGCTCAGTTTCAGTCGGGTGAGCATGCACAGGCGGATGTCGTCTTCGCTGAAGGTGGGGTGCTGCGCTCGTAGCCGGCTCACAAACTGGTTGTCGGCCATGTCGAGCGTTGCCTCCATCTCTCGCCAGTTGCGGGCATTGATGATGGTGCGCTTGCCCGCCGTGGGTTCCAGCATCTCGAGAATTTCGCTCTTGTCGATGATGTGTCCTCTCAGCGAGGCGATGAGTGTCTCCTTCTGTTGCAGTTGGGCCGATAGTTGTTCCACTTCCTGCTCCTGCTTCAACTGCTCTTCCTTGTGTTTCCGCTTCACCTTTTCATGCCAATTCCACACGGACAGCAGCAGCACGAGCACCGCCAGGATGAGGCAGCCGATGACCGCCCACAGGAGTCGAGTCTGCAGCATGGAGGCCTGACGTGCATAGCCCGCAGAGAGGTAGGTGCGTGTCTGCACATTCAGGCGGTTGACCGCACGTCGCATCTCCTCGTCAAACTGCTGTTGCTTCTCCTTCACCGTTGCAGCCCTGCCTTCTTTCGCTTCTTCCTCGTAGGCATGCTCAGCATCCTCAAACAGTCCTTTCGGCACACCGAGTTCACGGACAGTCTTTTTTCCGTCGTAGGTGGACTGGAACTCCGTGCGCGACGAGAAGGGGAGCACGGGGGCTTTCTCCACACTGTCGATGAGGGTGGCCACAGAGTCGTAGAGGGTATCTTGTGCCTCCCCGCTTTTGCAGGCGAGACTTGCCGCATGAACCAACGTGGGGAAGTGGCGAGGATTGAGCGGATGCAAAGACAGGTAGGAGAATCCGTAGTCGTTCACGAGGGTGAGCAACCATTGTGCGCTATCTCGGCATCGGCCGAAGTGCTTCAGAGCCTGCCTCTGACAGTAGTATGCCTCGTGGTAGGCAGCGTAGTTGTGGGCATATTGCAGATGCCTGCCCAACTGCTGATAGGCCCGATAGGCCGTCTCGCTGTCTCCGCAAGCCTCGGCACAATGGATGGCCAGCAAGTAGAGTTGGTCTTTCTGCAGCAGCGAGTCGTTCTCCTCATAGTGGCGGCTCATCACATAGCAGATGCGGCCAAACCGCCGCAAGTCTTCCTCGTTGTCTGTCACTCCGCTCACGCTCTTCTCATTATAATAATGGTACGCGCGGAGGAGCGACGAGTCAGCCATCATGCTGTCCAACTCCTCGTCAATCCTTCCTCTGCTCTGCAGGGTCTCACGCTTGAACTCCCAAGTTTCCTCATTGTCACTCAGACACACCGCCGTGTCGGCATGGGCACGTTGCCACTTTTCTTCCAGCACCAAGCCTCGTGTGAGCGTATATAACGCCCGTTCGCTTTCCCCCAAGTGGGTCGTGTCGATGGTTGCCAGACAGGCCGCCGCACTGTCGGGATGCTCCATTGCCAACCGCTCTGCCAGCAGCAACTCCTGTTTCGTGCAGGCAGAAAGAAGGGCGATGCCGACGATGGAACAGAGCATCGCGATGGTCTTCACTTCAGGAATGAGGAATGAGATGTTTAGTGAGAAATGAGGAATGTAGTGTTTCTTCGTCATCATGTCATTTGTAGTTTTCATTTGTTTTCGGTGGCAAAGGTACGGCAATTGATGCACCTGAACAACAAAAGCGGGTGGAAAACTCTTTTCCATCCGCTTTTGCTTTATTATCAGTTAATTACCCTCCCATTTTCCACCCATTTTCCACCTTCTGCCTATGGAAAACTAACGAAAAACGTCACTCTGTGACAGGGTCGGAATGCTTTAAAAGGATTTTTCCTTTGTCGCTCCGTGGCTTTTGTTTCACTTGGTTGTTTGGGGGATAATCCGTGGAAGGTGTGTTTATCTTTTCTTCTTTTTCTTGTTCTTCTTGCCAGTTGCTTTGGACGTACCTTTCAAATCACGGTTAATCAACCGTGGCACATTGATGTGTTCTGGCAATTCAATGGTGGGCTTCTCCTCTTGCAGGGCTGGGCTTTCGTTGCCCAGACGGTCGATGGCGGTGACGGCATAGTGGCGCACCTTTTGGGCACGGGCATTGAGTGTCCAGTGGTCGTCCTGCACACGGACGGCAAGGAGGTTCTCGGCCTTGGTCACATCGACGGGATAGGTGTTGGAGCCATAGATGTTGTAGAGAAGCCCCCTCCCATCCTCCCCCAAGGGGGAGGGGACTTTCCGGATGGAATCCTCCCCCTCGCAGGGGGAGTTAGAGAGGGTATGGAGGGGGCTTTTCCAGTGGAGGATGCCGTCCTTATAATATAAAGATGTGGGGGAGGGGGGCGCAAGCGTGTCACCCATCCAGGTCATGCGGGCGGTGAGGGCAGGATAGGGGAAGAACTCGTCACAGGTGGTATCGTAGATGCCCTTTGTGTTGTTTGTCAGGAATTCGCCACGATAGAAGGCGATGCCACCGATGCCGCTGTTGCGGGCAGTGTGCATCTCGGCGCGCACTTCGTTGAGTGTCCATCGTCCTTCACGAGGGTCGAGAAAATAGATGCCAAGCCCTGGGCAGATGGGGTGTCCGTTGGCTTTTTCTGCCCATTGGAAGAGGAAGGGATAGTAATTATTGCCTGTGAAGTACATCATGGGGAAAAGTAAGTCCTGCCAGTTCTTTTCCAGCCACAGCACGGGATCTTGCCACACGGCGTTATAGCCGTTCCATCCTCCTGCACTGTAGCGGCTGGTGTCTCTGTATTTTCCGATGGGCGAACTGCTCAGCTTCACCCAAGGCTTGATGGGTTTGACCACATCGTGCACTCGACGCACTATGCGGTTGATGTTCTCGCGTTTCCAGTCGGCTTTGCTCAAGGACGATGTGCGTGAATAGAGTTCATCGTCGGAGAAGTTGAATATGGATTCGGGGTAGCGGATGTAATCGAGTGAAATGCCGTCCACATCGTAGTTCTCCACAATTTCCTTGCAGATGCTGGCAATGTAGTCGGCCGTTTCGGGCTTGCCAGGAATCATGAACATTTCGCCTCCCTTGGCGGTCTTGACCAGCTCTTTTCTCTTCTTGACCAGCGATGCCGATCCGTATTTGGCTTGACGTTCGGTGGTGCCGATGGGGATGCACACCACCCAGGCATGCAGTTCCATTCCACGTTTGTGGCACTCTTCGATGCAGAAGGCCAATGGGTCATATCCGGGGTCTTTTCCAGCCACGCCCGTGAGGGAGAGTTCCCAAGGCTCAATCTTGGAGGGGTAGAGCAGGGCGGCGCGCACACGTGTCTGGAAAATGACGGTGTTGATGTTGGCGCGCTTGTAGTTGTCGAGAATGTGGACGAGTTCCTCCTTCTGTCGTTCACGGCTGGCAGGGTCGGTCGCCTTGATGCGTGGCCAGTCGAGTCCTCCGATGGTGGTGAGCCATACGGCACGGGTTTCACGAAGTGGATGCCGTTTTTCGTAGAGATATTCGCCTCGGTGGCTTTCCTCGTTTTGTGCTATGAGTGTGATTGGCAAGAGGGCGAAAAATGCCAACAAGAGGAGTGCTTTGTATCGATTATTCATTATTTACGTTAAATTTTTGCAAAGGTAAGGATTTTTCCTTACTTTTGCCGAATATTTGAAAGAATAAAATCAGAAATGGTTACTTTTATTACCTCTTTACTGCTCTTGCTTTTAGGGTATCTTCTCTATGGAGCATTTGTTGATAGGGTGTTTGGTTCAGACCCCCAACGAACAACCCCTTGTTACACTTCACAAGACGGTGTTGACTATATGCCGATGCCGACATGGAAGGTCTTCCTGATTCAGTTTCTCAACATTGCCGGCACTGGCCCTATCTTCGGAGCCATTCAGGGCATCTTGTTCGGTCCCAGCGCCTACTTGTGGATTGTGCTGGGATGTATCTTTGGCGGAGCGGTGCACGACTACATGTCGGGCATGATTAGTCTGCGGAAGAATGGTGCCAGTTTGCCAGAGATGGTAGGCGACGAACTGGGTTCGGTGGCTCGTCTCTCCTTGCGTATCCTTTCTCTGGTGCTGATGATTCTGGTGGGTGCCGTGTTTGCCACCACCCCAGCCGATATCCTTGATGGTCTGGTGGCCGACCAAGGGTTCTTGTGGTCGAAATACTTCTGGGTGATCATCATCATCGCCTACTATATCCTCGCCACGTTGCTGCCTGTCGATAAGTTGATAGGTCGCATCTATCCCATCTTCGGTTTGGCTCTGCTCATCATGGCGCTGGGACTTTGCTACGGCATCTTCGCCAACGAAGGTTCGATGCCCGAAATCACGGAGGCATTCTCCAATCATCATCCCGCCTCTTCCATGCCTATCTTCCCGGGACTTTGTATCACCATTGCCTGTGGTGCGGTGAGCGGATTCCATGCTACACAAAGCCCGATGATGGCACGTTGTCTGAAGAACGAGAAATATGGCCGCCCCATCTTCTATGGTGCAATGATTACCGAAGGTGTCGTGGCCTTGATTTGGGCAGCAGCAGCCATCAAGTTTGCCGACAGCCTCAATGTGGCAGGCGATACGCCCTATGAGAAGCTGCTGGCTGCCATGGTGAATCCCGAGACAGGCAAGCCATCTCCTGCCGTACTGGTCAATGCCATCTGTCACAGTTGGCTGGGCAGTGTGGGTGCCGTGCTGGCGGTGCTGGGAGTGGTGGCTGCACCTATTACGAGTGGCGATACCGCCTTCCGCAGTGCCCGACTCATTGCAGCGGATTTCATGCACTATAAACAGAACAAGATTTATAAGCGCGTGGTACTTTCATTGCCCATCTTTGCGTTGAGCATCGCGCTCATGTTCATCAACTTCGACATCCTGTGGCGTTACTTTGCGTGGTTCAACCAAAGTTTGGCTGTCATCACCCTGTGGACAATCACCGTTTGGCTGACCCGACGCAGTGTGTCCCAGCGCACACAGAAGTACGCCTGCCTTGTGGCGCTTGTTCCTGCCCTTTGGATGACAATTGTCTGCACCACCTACATACTCATTGCTCCTGAAGGTTTCCAACTGCTCCCCTGGGTGGCCTACTTGATCGGTGGCATCATCACAATGGGTGTGCTGCTATGCTATATTCTTTGGGCAAAAAGGTTGAAGAGTTGAGAATAGACCTCATTACCTGACAACATGAAAAGATACGTTTGGCAACCCATCGCCTTCTTCGCTGTCGGTGTCGGTTTCTACATCTACAACGGTATTGTGTGGAACACCTGGATGACTTATCTGCCCCACATCTTGGGCTATGCGCTCATCTGTGCAGGATTGGCGTGGGCACGTTACAAGCAAGATAAAATACAAAATTCAAAATCATAAAACAAAAAAGAGTCATGAAAAAAATTCTTTTGTCATTACTATTGGTTGTAGTGGGCATCAGCAGTGCCTCTGCACAGTTCGAAAAGGGAAAATATTATCTGGGAGCCACAGCCAATGCAGGCAGCCTTTCCTACAGTAAGCATGAGAAGTTTGGCATCAATCTTGGTGTGAACGGTGGCTACCTGTTCGAGGATGGTTGGATGCTGCTTACCGAAGTGGGCTTCGACTACCACTGCAAGGACATGCAGTCCCTCTATGCAGGACTGAAGTGCCGCTACCTTATTGAGCAGAATGGCCTCTTCCTGCAGGCAGGTGCCCGCTATCTGCACGGTGCGCCCAACTACAACGACCTTCAAGTCACCCCTGAGATTGGCTACTGCTTCTTCCTCAATCGCCACCTCACCATCGAGCCATCCCTCTTCTATGACATCTCGACCAACAAGTTTTCCGAGTATAGCAAGGCTGGCGTGAAGGTGGGTCTTGCCTGGTATTTCGACAACGACAAGAAGCCGTCCGACTATGTGAGGAGAAAAAAGAAATGACCGTTTCATGAAAAACAGATAAGTATGTTAAGCGTAGAAGAACTCAACGACCGACTCATCGACCTCGCCTTTGCAGAAGACATCGGCGATGGCGACCACACCACGCTTTGCTGCATCCCGGCTGATGCCTACGGCGAGAGCAAACTCCTCATTAAGGAAGAGGGTATCTTTGCAGGCGTGGAGATTGCCAAGGAAGTGTTCCGCCGCTTTGACCCCACCATGGAGGTGGAAGTATATATTCAGGACGGTGCCCATGTCAAGCCTGGCGACATCGTCATGTCCGTCAAGGGCAAGGAGCAGAGTCTCCTTCAGACCGAACGCCTCATGCTCAACATCCTCCAGCGAATGAGCGGCATCGCTACCATGACCCACAAGTATCAGCAGGCACTCATCGATGCAGGCACCAAGACCCGTGTGCTTGACACCCGCAAGACCACGCCCGGTATGCGTATGCTCGAAAAAGAAGCCGTCAAGATAGGTGGTGGCATGAACCACCGCATCGGACTCTTCGACATGATACTGCTTAAGGACAATCACATCGACTTTTGTGGCGGTGTGCATAACGCCATCTCTCGTGCTAAGCAATACTGCAAAGACCACGGAAAAGACCTCAAGATTGAATGTGAGGTGCGCAACTGGAAAGAGCTTGAGGAGGCCCTTGCCGAAGGGTGCGACCGTATCATGTTCGACAATTTCACCCCCGAAGACACCGAGAAGGCGGTCAAACTCGTGGCTGGTCGTGCCGAGACCGAATCCTCAGGCGGCATCACCTTCGACACGATGATTCCCTATGCCAAAGCAGGTGTTGACTTCATCTCTTTCGGAGCCTTGACCCATAGCGTGAAAGGTCTCGATATGAGTTTCAAGGCAGCAGGAAGCGACAAACTCATCATCAAGTAATATCACAAAATCACGACAAGAGAGGAATGCGTTCGGCATTCCTCTCTTTCTTGTTTAGTGTATGTTGATGGGAAAAGTCCAATTCTGTAGATGTTTCGGTTTTCCGTTGATGAGGTACAGCGGGATGAGACCGTTCGTGAGGATGTATTGACTTAGCTTCTCTTTCAGTTCGTGAACCATCTGCTGGTTGGACGGTTCCTCTCGCAAAAATTTGATGTTTACGGCTGTCGGCATGTGGTTTTGATCAAAGCCTGTGTATTGGGCTCGGAACAGGATGCGCCCACTTATCTCTGGATAGCGTTTGTGCAGTTCCGCACCTAACTTCTTGAGATAATCCATGCACTCCTTCTCCTGTTCGTTGTTGACCATCCCCTTGATGAGCACTTTGTTCTCCGACCGTTGCACGGAAACGACCTTTCCACGTTTCACAACAATGAAATCCTCATGCTCATAGTGGCGGCTAAATCCCATATGCTCGTAGAAAATTATGTTACCCGACACGACTCGCAAGGTATCTGAAAACCACGTTGCAACGGCTCGTTCCCCTTTGCAATACTTTCGGAGTTCAGGGATGTCCTTGGGCAGGAGTTTCTTCTCTTGTCCAGTCACGACATGGTCAAGGTATAGACATCCGTTCTCAATGCTCCAATGTCCGACATATCCACGCCAAAGAGCCGTGCTTGGCCACTCCTTCTCCATGCGTTCGTGCCAATTCTTCATATCAGGATTGTCATAAAGAGGACAGGTAAGCATCTCATACTCTTTTCCACCCCATACAATCCTTTCGCCCTCCTGTCCTGTGGCAGAGGCGGTGGAAAGACAAGTTACCCATACGATGAGGGAAACAAAAAGCGTGTATCTGTGTTCTTTTCTCATCATCAAGAAAAATGAAGAAGTTTTATCTGAGGGCAAAGTTACGAATTAAACACTTCGCTTGCAATTTTTTTTGCTTTATTTAACTTCATGTATTCTCTTTTGCAACTCCTCCAAGAATTGTGCAGCGTCTCCACCATCCATTTGGGCATGGTGAAACTGGAAAGAGATGGGGAGGGTCGTCTTTAGCCAACCATGCTTGTAGCGTCCCCATGCAAGGAAAGGATTGTTGAAGATGCCGCTGTATTGGTTCACGATGCAGTCAAGTTCCGTTTCCACTATGGCTGATGTACCCACAATCATCGCCTCTTCATTCGTGATGTCGTGGCAAGTCTCTGCTGCTTGATGCGTCAGAGAGTCATAGTCACGGCTGAACTGCTCCATATCATCGCTGAAGGGAATGTCGCAAGTGCTGATGCCCCCTTTCGTGTTGTTCACAATCACATTGATGGCCAAGCGGTCATATCTGAACAGGTTCCCCTGTTGAGGCAGCAGGTAAAACTCGTCTATCCGACTTGCCGCCTTGCCGATGCACCAGCACAGGAGCATGTTGAACTTCAAACCACTCCGTTTGCTCACCTTATATAGATGCGTCACATCGAAAGTCTTGACAAGCGTCACCATTGGCATTGGCGACTGCATCCACATCTCGAAAGCCTGAGCCCTGCTTGTGTCCTTGGGATTGATTTCCTCTTTCATCTTCTTGTCAGGTTATCCAAAGCAATCATCTTTTTCATTTCCATGTATGATGTTTTGGCGCAGCAAAGATACGTATAGTTTCTGAATCCACCAAACTTCAGGGATAATCTGCATGAATTTGTGACGAGTTGTATCAGGAACTAAGCCTCTTCGTTCAAGGCTTCCACGTCCTCAAAGTCCATTTTCCTCAAGGTCTCCTGAAATTCCTTGTGGGGATAAAAGCGCACTTTCACCGTGTGTACACTTTGGCGACCCAACTGTTCGGGTGACTCGGCACTCGACGCATTGAACACAGGGCGAAGTGTGCCAATGCCGCTAATCTGTACACTATGCCCTAAGGTCAGATAGTGACGCAGACGGTCTGACATGGCACAAGCGATGCCTTTCACTTGTGCCTGAGCCACTCCTTGTGACAGCATGCACTCTTTCACGAATTCTTCGAACGAGACAGGTTTCGGACACACCTGTTGCATCAGCCAAGCCTCACGTGTTGTGTGGTCAGGGTTGATAATGTTTCTTTTCACTTTACGGTAAGCAATACTCATGGTAATAAATGTTTTTAAGGGTTAGTACTAAGGTTAATAATGAGGGTTAACGAAAACTTTCAACTGTGTTTTTCTTCCGTTTTCCGCTGCAAAGATACAACATTTTTTCGCAAAAGTCAATACCTTTTTGCAAGTGGTTCATATAGAGTGGATTGTGAGTTACTTCTTGAATTGTATGGGCTTCGTCTTCTATGCATCCACACAGCCGTACCCCTCGACTGCACCACATCGTACCCCTCGGGTACGGCATGGCGTAGCCGAGGGGTACGATGTTTGTTCCTTGTGTGGTGAAGTTATTGTTTCATTCTTTCCAGCAGACCCGCCAATGCGTCAAGGTCTATCGGGTCGGCATTGACGTCAAGCAGTGTGCCATCGCGGTCGATGAGTTTGTAGGTGGGGTAGCCATTCACGCCGATATAGTTTTCTACGGCACTCTGCTGCTCGTCGGGCAGGTTGTAATGAACCACGTTGTTGCCCTCCACCTTGTACTCCTTGATGACGTTCTTCCACGACTCGTTGCTGCTATGGTTGCAGAGGTAGAGATAGACGATGTCGAAGTCCTTCAGCCGCTCGTATTCCTCCTGCGAGTGGGAGAGGCGCATCTTGCAGGGAGCGCACCATGTGCCCCAAATATCGACGAGGATGATTTTGCCCTTGTAAGGCTCAATGATTTTGCGGAAAATCTTCTCGCCGTCGCTCATGTTCTTCACGGCATCGTTCGATTTTATGTTGTCCTCGTTCGAGAGTTTGCTTTTGCCTATCTGTTCATATTTGTCGTTGATGGAATACACGGCATGGAGAGCGGCGGGCATGTGGATGTGCTCGTCGGCAAAGGCGAGAAGTTCCTTGCTGAGCGGCTTGCGACTCCAATCGATGTCTTGGCGGATGAGTCGGCAGAGCATGATGTCTTGTGCCGTCGCTGACCATTCGTGCTCGTTCATTTCTTTCACCATCTGCTCCAATTCGCGTTTCCTGAATTTTTGGAGTGAGTAGTCTTCGTATTTAGGGCTTCGATTCTGTATGGCGACCACGGCTTTCACAAAGTCGTTCTTGCCAAATTCATCGTCAATCAACTTCTCTTGCACGCTGTCTGGAGCGTTTTGTCTTTTCTCCCAATATGTGGGATATGCCTCGTCGTACTGCCTGATGGCTTCCCTGTCTTTGGCTGACAAGTTGACGATGCCGTCCCTCTCGGCTTGATCCATGATCCATTTCATTGAAAAGTCAATCTTGTCCTGAGCCGTATTATTCAGAAGGAAAGCATAGTCTTTGAAGAACTGCGAGAATGTGTATGCATCCATCGTATATGGCTCGGCAAATTCTTTCCAATACTCCTCTTCCACCGCCTTGCTGTATTCCTCGGGCACCTTATAGTTGGGCGCAAGATACATGCCCTGTGTCAAGATGCGGGCGTAGTTAGTCAATATCTTGTTGCGATAGAAGACACGGTAACGTTCTGAGAGGGTGGAATGCTGGCGGCACACTTCGTCCAGTTGCTGCATGGTCTCTTTTGTCTGCATCCTGACGCTGTCGAGGATGTCCATGACTGTCCCCATCTTCTCCAATCTCTCCCCACCGTATGAGTGGATGGAGATGTCGTGGGCATTGACCTCGTTCTGCAAACGGGCATTCTTGCCCATGAAGAGCTTCTTCCTGTTCTGTAGGTCAATCCAAAGGAAATACGTCTCGTTGGGTTCCGCCACCACTCTCGCCCACCATCCGTTGCCTTCAAGATAGAAGGATGTTGTGTTCTCTATCGGTATCCGCAGTTCGAAATGGTTGTAGGAATCTATCGGTGCCGTGAACGATGGCACTTCGTCTGTCAGGATGTTGGCCATCATCTCGACGGACACCTCATTGCTATTCCCCTCTTTCCCCTCTGCCTTGTTCTTCAGCCAGTTCACGACAGCAGGCAGGGGGCGCACCCATCCGATGATGGTCACGCTGTCACCCTCACGATAGTTATTGTTGGCAATTGTGTCGCAAGTGTCCCTCTCGGGGTAGTCGGGCATATACCAGCCATTGTCGATGAGGCTGCAATCATACTGTTTGTCACCGATGGTAATGGTGCGCTTGCCGTCCTGATTGCTGCCGAGACTGATGTCGATGCTGTTCAAGCCATAGTTTGCTTGTAAGGTGTACGCTCCATCGCGCTCTTCCATCTTCGAGATGCCCCACACCTTGCAGTCGTAGATTACTCTGTCCTCGGTCAGTCCTATCAGCCACTCGCCCGTCTTGTCGTTGCGCCAATAGGTGTCCATGATGTCGTTGCCGCTGCATGCGCTCAACAGAAAGAGCATCATGGCAAATAAAAAGCAATGTGGTTTCTTTACAATAGAAAGCTTCATGTTTGATTGAATAATGTATAGTTTTTGAATGGAAAAAAGTCCAAGGGTCATTTCGACACCACTTTCAACCTCACCCACAACCATCGGGGTACGAGTCGCCAGAAAAAGACGAGGAGGCGATAGCGCCAGTCGATGGTGATGATGGAGCGATTGGAACGGATGCCTTTGGTAATGGAGAGGGCAACGCGGTGCGGGTCGAGTTGGAGAGGGTAGTGATGTCCGTCGGAAAGGAGGGGAGTGCGGACAAAGCCAGGACGAATGTCGTGGAGGTGGATGTGATGGATGCCTCGGATGTGGCAGAGCTGGGTGAGACATTCCATGTAGTGGTTGATGTAGCGTTTGGTGGAGGAATAGGCTGGGGCAGCCCCTAATCCTCGTGTGCCAGCGATGCTGCTGATGACGGCGAGGTGAGCTTCACGGTCAGGATGCTCCATGAAATAGTGGAAGGCGGTATCGACCATCTGGGTGAAGCCTGTCACGTTGGTGGCTACAGTTGCCATCTCCTTCTCTATGTTGAAGGATGGGTTTTGGTAACCCACTCCAGCACTGTGAAAATAGAGATCCATGCCGCCCGTCTTTCCGATGAGGGTGAGGAGGCGGCGAGGGGCATCCTCCTTGGTGATGTCGATGCACTCGGTGGCAACTACGTCGAGGTTCTTGCTCTGAATCTGCTGCAGTCGTTCTTGCCGACGACCGGCAATGCCCACCTGCCAGCCTTGCGCAGTGAGCACCTTCACCATCTCGAGTCCGATGCCCGATGTGGCTCCGATGATGATGGCTTTCTTCTGTGCTGTCTTCATGCCCTTCATTGTTTTTTGTGGTTGCAAAGATAGGGCTTTTCCTTGAATCGGCGACCTTCTTGTGCCTATTTTTTCGTGTGGCGAGCATGAAAAAAGGGGAGGAACTCCCATATGGAATGTTCCCCCCCTTCCGTATTGGAAGAATGATTTTTTTTATTAGTTGATAAACAGCAGTTCGCGGTACTTTGGCAGTGGCCAGAGGTCGTTGTCCACCACTTCTTCGAGTTTGTCGATAGGACGACGGATAGCGAAGAGTGATTCAGCAATCTCGTGGTAGGCAAGAGCCTTCTCACGCTCATCCTCAATCTTGTTGGCAGCCTTGCGGGCATCCACCATGGCAGCACACTTGGTGCGTACCTCCTCGATGAGCTTGGTCACACGCTGGAGCAATGCCAATTCTGTCTGTGCCATAGACTCGAAGTCCTCTGGATAGAGCGCCTTGAGCTGAGTGACGATGTTGAGCAGACGGGTCTTGTAGGCGAGGGCAGCAGGGATGATGTGGTTCTGAGCCATACGTCCCATCACACGTGCCTCGATCTGCACCTTCTTCGTGTAAGTCTCCCACTTCACCTCGTTACGAGCCTTCAATTCAGCCTCGGTATAAACACCTGTGTGGGTGAACATCCCCACAGAAGCAGGTTTTGTGAACTGGTCGAACATGAGTGGCACACTGATTTCGGTGTCCAAACCGCGACGCTTAGCCTCTGCCTTCCATTCGTCGGTGTAACCGTTACCATCGAAGCAAACCGTGTTGATGATGCTGGAAATGAGGGGTTTCAGCACGTCCATGAAGGCGATGTTCATTGGCTTGCCTGCAGCGATTTCCTTATCCACGGCAGCCTTGAAAGCGGTGAGTTGTTCAGCAACAGCAGCGTTCAGCGTAGTCATGGCACCAGCGCAGTTTGCACTTGAACCTACAGCACGGAACTCGAAGCGGTTACCTGTGAAGGCGAATGGGCTTGTACGGTTACGGTCGGTGTTGTCGATGAAGATTTCAGGAATCTCGACCAGACCTACAGACTTCTCCTTCTTGCCGGCAATCTCGATAGGCGTGTCAGATGGCACTTCGAGCAACTTGTGCAGCACCTGAGTCATCGTGTGTCCGAGGAACGAAGAGATGATGGCTGGAGGAGCCTCGTTGGCACCCAGACGGTGAGCGTTGGTTGCAGTGGCGATAGAGGCCTTCAACAGGGCGTTGTGCTTCTGCACAGCCACCAGCACATTCACGAAGAACGTCACAAACTGGAGGTTGCCCATCGCATCCTTACCAGGAGCGAGGAGGAGTGTGCCTGTGTCCGTACCGAGTGACCAGTTGTTGTGCTTACCCGAGCCGTTGATGCCAGCGAATGGCTTCTCGTGCAACAGGAGCACAAAGCCGTGCTTGCGGGCAATCTGCTGCATCAGGTTCATCATCATCTGGTTTTGGTCATTGGAGAGGTTGGTCTCACCGAAGATAGGTGCCAACTCGAACTGGTTGGGTGCCACCTCGTTATGACGGGTCTTCAATGGAATGCCGTGACGGTAACCTGCTATCTCCACGTCCTTCATGAACTCCATCACACGTGATGGGATGGCACCGAAGTAGTGGTCATCCAACTGCTGGTTCTTCGAAGATTCATGTCCCATCAGGGTTCTGCCTGTCAACATCAGGTCGGGACGAGCCGCATAGAGATCCTCATCCACGAGGAAGTACTCCTGCTCCCATCCGAGGTAAGAATACACCTTCTTCACCTTCGGGTCGAACATCTGACAGATAGGCACAGCAGCATCGCTCACAGCCTTCAGAGACTTCTTCAATGGGGTCTTGTAGTCGAGGGCTTCACCTGTGTAAGAGATGAAAACTGTTGGGATACAGAGCGTGTCATCCTGAATGAACACAGGAGACGTAGGGTCCCATGCTGTGTAACCACGAGCCTCGAAAGTGGCACGGATACCACCACTTGGGAACGAACTTGCATCAGGCTCCTGCTGAATGAGTGACTTACCGCCAAACTCCTCCAACATACCGCCCTTGCCGTCATACTCCATCAGTGAGTCATGCTTCTCGGCAGTACCCTCGGTCAGTGGCTGGAACCAGTGTGTGATATGCGTCACACCATGCTCCATAGCCCAAGTCTTCATGCCGTCAGCCACCTCGTCAGCAATGGTGCGGTCAAGTTGATGTCCGTTGTCGATGCAGTCGATGAGTGCCTCATAAGTCTCTGTGCTCAGATACTTACGCATCTTCTCGCGGTTGAAAACTAACTCTCCGAAATACTCAGATGTTTTCTTCTCAGGAGTCTCGGCAGGCACCGCCTTCTTCTTGAAAGCGTCCTGTACAACGTCAAATCTTAGTTTGCTCATAGTTGTGTCTGTGTTTAGTTGTTTATATGTTACTAAAGTTTCGCAAGCTCCACTTTTTTGAAGTTAAAGAAGTTAGAGAAGTTAAAGAAGTTAGAGACGAATGTCATGCTGCTGTATTCATTGTCAGAAGGTATCGACGATACTCATTGACTATAGCATTTGTCTTTAACTTCTAAGCGAAGCGATAACTTCTTTAACTTCTATAACTCCTTCATGCTAATACGCTTGTTCATGCACCCCTTTGACAGCGCGTCCGCTCGGGTCATTCATGTTCTTGAATGCCTCGTCCCATTCCAGGGCGATGGCGGTTGAGCATGCCACCGATGCTTCCTGGTTCACGCTCTTTGCGGCAGAGGCGCTGGGAAAGTGTTCCTCAAAGATGCTGCGATAGTAGTATTCCTCCTTGCAGAGTGGGGGATTGATAGGGAAGCGCTCGGCAGCATGTGTCATCTGCTCGTCACTTACAGCTTCGGAAGTGATCTTCTTCAGGGTGTCAATCCATGAATAGCCCACACCGTCGCTGAACTGCTCCTTCTGTCGCCA
>CAMVIM010000024.1 GCA_947167515.1 uncultured Prevotellaceae bacterium
AGCACAACCTTGCCAAGGTTGGGGTCGCGAGTTCGAGTCTCGTTTTCCGCTCAAAATAATGGTTCATAATAAATTAAGGGATTTTTAGTGATTCCTGTTTGTGAAAATAGAAATCACGTGTGCGGAAATAGCTCAGTTGGTAGAGCACAACCTTGCCAAGGTTGGGGTCGCGAGTTCGAGTCTCGTTTTCCGCTCATCATTTAGACATTCGTTTTTTCATAGCATTCGTGTATCAGAGGCCGTGAGGTTTCTGATACATTTTTTTGCTTAACTCCACCGAAAAGATTCAAGTGGCTCACAGCACCCCCTTACTGCTGGGGAGTTGAAACTTGTAGATGTCGCGCTTGACCGCCATCTTGATGCTGCGGGCAAGTGCTTTGAAGATTCCTTCGATTTTGTGATGCTCGTTGTCGCCTTCGGCCTTGATGTTAAGATTCATGCGGGCTGCATCACTAAAGGATTTGAAGAAGTGGAGGAACATTTCGGTAGGCATGTCCCCTACCCGCTCACGCTTGAAGTCAGCATTCCACACAAGCCAAGCACGGCCCCCGAAGTCAAGTGCCACCTGACAAAGGCAGTCATCCATCGGGAGCGTGTAGCCGTAAGTGTCGGCGGTACCATTGAGGTCATAGCCATAACGCTCGATGCCACGCTTGTCACCCAATGCCTTGGCTATACATTCGCCAAGTGCAATGCCTGTGTCCTCGATGGTGTGGTGCTCATCCACCTTGAGGTCACCTTTCACATGGATGCGGAGGTCTATGGAACCATGCTTGCCAATTTGCTCCAGCATGTGATCGAAGAAGCCCAGTCCCGTGTTGATGTCGCACACCCCTGTTCCATCAAGATTGAGACTGATATCAATGTCCGTCTCTTTCGTGGTGCGACGCACGGAAGCCGTTCGTTCACCCGCAAAGAGGATTTCGGTGATTTCATCCCACGACTGCACATTATCTCCCAAGATGAGATACTTGCAACCGAGGTTCAACGCCAGTTGCTTATCTGTCTCGCGGTCGCCAATCACATAACAATTAGCCAAATCATACTCTCCCGTCATGTACTTGCCCAGCATGCCTGTTCCTGGCTTACGACTGGGCAGATTGTCAGCTGGGAAAGAGCGGTCGATGAGGATGTCATCGAAGGTGACGCCTTCCCCCTTCAGCGTATTGAGCATGAGGTAATGTGTAGGCCAAAAGTCTTCTTCTGGATAGGAATCTGTGCCAAGCCCATCTTGATTGCTCACCATCACAAACTCAAAATCGAGCTTGGTGCGGATGAAGTTGAGGTTGCGAATCACACCTGGAACGAACTGAAACTTCTCGAAAGAATCAATTTGTTCGTCGGCAGGCTCTACAAGGATGGTACCGTCGCGGTCGATGAAAAGTGCTTGCTTCATTGATAAATTCTCTTTTTATTATACGTATTGCCTCAGCGCTGAAAGCAGTTTGGTGTTCTCATCTTTCGTACCTACCGTGATGCGGAGACAATCGCCACAAAGATGAACCCGATTGCGGTTACGCACAACGACACCTTTCTGTACCAAATACCGATAGATGCTATCAGCATCCGTCACTTTCACCAAGATGAAGTTGGCATCAGTGGGGTAAACCTTCTTGCAGATTGGCAGAAGCCCCAGCGACTTGATGAGCGTCACACGTTCTTCAAGAATCATAGTGATGTGGCGTTGCAACAAGGTCACATTGGTCAAGATCTCCATCGCCTTCTTCTGAGTGAGCACGTTGACATTATAAGGGTATTTTACCTTGTTGAACAAGGCTATGATGTCAGTACTGGCAAATGCCATACCCAATCGAATACCAGCTGCCCCCCATGCTTTTGAGAAGGTCGCCAATACAATCAGATTCGGATATTTCTGAAGGTCAAAGCGAAAAGGCTTCTGAACAGAGAAGTCGCTATATGCCTCATCCACAATCACAATGCCTTGAAAGTTTGAAATGACCTTTTCAATCTTCTCACGCTGAAAGGCATTGCCCGTCGGGTTGTTAGGCGAACAGATGAAAAGGAGTTTTGTGTTCTCGTCACATGCTGCCAGAAGTGCATCAGGATCAATGTCGTAGTGTTCATCCAACGAAACTTTGCGGTATTCAATATCGTTCACATCGGCACAGACCTCATACATGCCGTATGTTGGGTCTATCGCCACCACATTGTCTTTACCTGGACGACAGAAGATACGGAAAGGCAAGTCAATAGCCTCATCACTACCATTGCCCAGAAATATATGGTCAACAGGAACTCCCTTCAGCGGAGAAATCATCTGTTTCAACTGTTCTTGCAAAGGGTCGGGATAACGATTCACGCCATTAGAATACGGGTTCTCATTGGCATCAATGAAAACATCAGCCTTCAGTCCCTTAAACTCATCACGGGCGCAACTATAAGGCTTAAGTGCCCAAATGTTGGGGCGCACCAATTCTTGCAAACTTTTCATTCTTCTTAATTCTTAACTCCTAATTCTTAATATCTTCCAGTCTTACAGTCATCGCATTCTTGTGAGCATCCAGCTGCTCAGCCGCTGCCATCAATTCGACCGCAGGTCCAATGATTCGGATGCCTTCAGCTGTCAACTCCTGAAAGGTAATCTTGCGGCAGAACGAATCGAGGTTCACACCACTATAAGCCTTCGCATAGCCGGAGGTAGGCAATGTGTGGTTGGTGCCAGAGGCATAGTCGCCAGCGGACTCACACGAATAGTTGCCAAGAAAAACGCTTCCCGCATTCACCACCCTCTCAGCAAAAGCCATATAATCCTTCACTGCCAGAATCAGGTGCTCGGGAGCATATTCGTTCGTCATCTCCACCACTTCCTCCATATCCTTCACAATGATGAGTTTAGAGTATTGCAAAGATTTCTCGGCAATCTCCTTGCGAGGCAACAAGGCAAGTTGTCTGTCCACTTCTACACTTACCTTCTCTGCCATCGCTTCGGAAGTCGTGATAAGAATCACCTGTGAATCAATTCCATGTTCTGCCTGAGAAAGCAAATCAGCTGCCACAAACACAGGATTGGCCGTTTCGTCAGCAACCACAGCCACCTCAGAAGGACCTGCAGGCATGTCTATCGCCACTTCGTGCAAACTCACTTGCTGCTTGGCAGCCATTACGAACTGGTTGCCCGGACCAAAAATCTTGCTCACCTTCGGAACAGACTCAGTTCCGTATGCCATTGCACCGATGGCCTGAACACCACCAGCCTTGAATATCTTGTTCACACCTGCAATCTTGGCTGCCATCAGAATGGCAGGATTCACTTTGCCCTCACGGTTAGGAGGTGTACAAAGCACAATTTCCTTGCAACCGGCTATCTTGGCAGGAGTAGCCAACATCAGTACCGTTGAGAAAAGTGGCGCTGTACCACCAGGAATGTAAAGACCCACCTGCTCGATGGCCACCGACTTTTGCCAGCATACCACACCAGGAGCGGTCTCCACCTTCTCGCCTTCAAACTTCTGTGAGGCATGGAACTTCTCAATGTTGGCATGAGCAAGCTTTAGCGCGTCTTTCAAATCTTCAGACACCAATCCTTTCGCCTCCGCCATCTCTGCTTCGGACACAGCCAATGAATCGAGCCGCACCTTGTCGAACTTTTCCTCAAAGGCCTTCACTGCCGAATCGCCATACTGCCGAATCTGATCGAGTACGGTCTGCACCGTTTCGCGCAGTTCTGAAGCATCACGATGCGGACGTTCCAGTAAAGTAGTCCATTCGGTTCTGTTTGGATATTTTATGATGTTCATTAGAGTATCATCTTTTCAATTGGTGTAACCAAAATACCTTCTGCACCCAAAGACTTCAACTGACCCACGATTTCCCAAAAATGTTTCTCGTCGAGTACGGCATGTACAGAACACCATTCTTCGTCTGCCAACGGGATGATAGTCGGACTTTTCAAGCCAGGCAACACTTTTACAATTTCGGCCAAACGAGCCTTGGGAGCATTCATGCGCACATATTTCTTGTCTTCGGCGATGAGCACTGACTCAATGCGGAACAACAAGTCATCAAGAATGCCCTTCTTCTCTTCGTCCAGATTCTTGTTGCCAATCAGCAGAGCCTCACTCTTCATCACCACTTCCACTTCTTTCAAGTTGTTGCTAACCAGCGTGGAGCCAGAACTGACAATGTCAAAGATACCGTCGGCAAGTCCAATGCCCGGCGCAATTTCCACCGAACCTTGAATAACGTGAATATCAGTCTTTACTCCTTTCTCATCCAAGAACTTCTTCAAAATGACAGGATAAGACGTGGCTATCGTCTTGCCATTGAACCATTCCACACCTGGATAATCAATCGCCTTTGGAATAGCTAGCGAGATACGACACTTGCTGAAGCCCAGACGCTTCACGACATCGGCATTTTCGCAACGCTCCACAAATTCATTCTCGCCCACGATGCCCACATCAGCCACACCATCGGCCACCGTCTGTGGAATATCATCGTCGCGAAGGAAAAGCACTTCGAGCGGAAAGTTTGAAGCCTGAACAAGCAGTGTGCGCTTGCTTGAACCCACCTTGATACCTGTCTCTTTCAGAAGATTCATCGTATCTTCATAAAGACGGCCTTTTGATTGTACTGCTATACGTAACATATATGTGTTGATTTTTAAATTCTTACTAATTACAAACTTCTTTGTTATAAATGTGAAGAGTTCACCCTATGCGAGCTGACTCAATTGATAGCACCCTGAAGCAGCGTCATAATGGACTTGTTCGAAGGTATGTATGTGGCAATAAGTGGAGTCTGACGGTAAGGGCCGTCGTGTCGGAAGAACTCCAGAATGGAACTGAAGGGATAACGACTCGTATCGAAAACAATGTAGTCATAGTCCCTGTACAGCACATCCGTGCTCGGCACATCACCCAGACGCGAATGGAATACATCATACTTGAACCCATGCTTTTCGGCAATCTGTTTCATGTCATCAAGGTTTTGTCCATCGCTTACAATCAAGAATTTCTGCCGTTTCATCTTCATCTTCTTGCGCGACAAGGCGCGTGACTTCTGCATCAAGTAGGACATGACACCACGAAGGAACACCGTTAGGGTGATGAAGGCTGAGTAGATGGCACTGTAATGGGCGAAGTGTTTCTTGAAGAAAATCACCATCGCCTTATGGAAGGCATTCACATATTTGAGAGAATCCTTCTTTGTGCTCTCCCCCTTATAGTGAAGAATGTGGGTGGGCAGGTAATAGTTCTTATAGCCCGCCTTCAACACACGGTAGCTGAGGTCGATGTCCTCACCATACATGAAAAACGTCTCGTCCAGCAGCCCCACCTTATCCAACGCCGACCGGCGAATGAACATGAAAGCACCACTCACAATCTCTATCGGATTAATGGCCTGCTTGTTGAGGTACTGCATATAGTATCGGCCAAACAAACGGCTTTTGGGAAACAACGAACCTAAGCCCGTCATCTTGCAGAACGCTACAAAAGGTGTCGGCACCCCACGACGAGACTCTGGCGCAAAAGAGCCATCTGCACGCATCATTCCCACGCCACACATGCCTGCCTGTGGGTTCTTATCCATAAAATCAATACATTCCCTCAGGGTTCGCTCACCCACGAAGGTATCAGGATTCAACAGCAACACATACTCGCCACGAGCCTCCCGAATGGCTTGGTTGTTGGCGCGAGAGAAACCCACATTCTCCGAGTTCTCGATATAGCGCACCCACGGAAACTTTGCCCGCAAATAGGGAACCGAATCATCCGTGCTATGATTGTCAACCACAAACACCTCACCTAACACTCCGACCAAAGCCTTTTCCACCGAGAGCAAGCACTGTTCAAGGTAATAGCGCACATTGTAGTTTACTATGACTATGGAAAGTTTCATCCTCGCTTATTCTTTATTCACTCCCTCCAGATAGGAAGAAATCTTTGCCCCCGATGGCCAGCAGTAAATCGTGGAACTGGCAGCAATCAACGCACAAAACGCACCACTCACACTCGTGGCAAGATAATAGACTACAATGGAAAACACCGCTCCCAAGCACAAGATGCCCAGCCGCACGGCACTCCACACATGGTACGATTTCAATGCCTCCTCATTGTTCATGCGGCGCAGTCCTTTCGTCGTGTTCAGCGTAAAAAGCTTCAGAGCGACAGGAATACCAACCACCGTCAGCAGAATGGCCACCGTATTCAGCTGAAACTCATCCGTCGAATGTGGCATCACCAACCCATTCGGTATCACATCTAATTCACCCAGCACAATCGCCGCCACCATCAGCAGCCAAGCCACGCCCATTTCTATTCTCAGAACACTCAATAATTTCTGTATATATTTAACCATTGTTCAAAATTTCCTATTCCTGCTTTCTCACTTTCCAGTGAAAGGTACACGATTCACCAGCGAACGTCCCAAAGTCACCTCGTCGGTGTATTGCAATTCATCATTGATGCTCATGCCCCGCGCCAGCATCGTCAGCTTCACCTCTGGATAATCCTTCAGTTTCCGCGAGATGTAGAAATTGGTTGAGTCGCCTTCCATCGTGGAACTCAAAGCGAAAATCACCTCTTCCACCCCACCCTGAGCCACGCGATCCACCAAACTGTCTATTTCCAGTTCGCCAGGACCCACTCCGTCCATCGGGGATATGACCCCACCCAGCACGTGATAAAGCCCTCGGTACTGCATCGTCTGCTCTATCGCCATCACGTCCTGAACATTCTCCACCACACAGATGGTCGATGCATCGCGCATGGGATTGGCACAGATTTGGCAAACATCCTCGTCACTGATATTGTGACACACACTACAGTAGTGCACTTCATGACACAACATCGAGACAGCATCCGTGAAAGCATCAATCTTGCCAACATCCAGACGCAGCATGTGAAGAACGAGTCGCATGGCGGTCTTGCGTCCGACACCAGGCAGTTTTGAAAACTCATCTACGGCACGTTCAAGCAATGCCGACGAATACTGCTGATTCATGTCTCACTTTTGCTATATCCCAAATTTGAGTGCAAAGGTACGAAAAATAAGTGAAAACAGAAAAGTGAAAAGTGAAAAATCCATATTCACACCTCACGATATGAGGGAAACACTGATTTTTCACTTTTCACCTTTCAATTCCGGACACACCCGCCCACTACCTTCTTCTTCTCGAAAAAAATCCAAACACCCCTTTCAGAGTGGTGAACGTTTTATAGGCTGATATGGCGTATCCGATGTAGTTCATGTACTTATTGGAAGAGCGAAGGAAAATGCTGCTGGGCGACACAAAGCAGTCCTCAACATCATTCTTCACACGGTCAACCCCATAACGAATCTGGCGTTTCGTGTGCTCTTTCTCGATGCGGATGTCCTTTAGCGACCTGAATTCTGTGTCTCTCATCGCCCACCTCCTTCCTCTTCATAGTCGTCCAATTCCTGCACAAGACTCTCGGCCAGCTTGCGGATCTGCTCATCCTTAGGCCGTTTGCTCACCATCTGTTCCGTCAGAGTCGGCACATTCAGCAACTGCTCACTGAACATTCTCACAAACGGATTCTCAATCAGAGGCTTGCGCAGCAAGAACACGAGCAGGATAATGAGCAGCAACGTACCGCCCACAATGTAGTAGCTCAGCATCTCGCTGCCCGTCAGCAGGGTCAGTGTCTTCACCAACCCTGTGCTTAGGAAGAAGATGGCGCTCGTTGCCAACGCCAGTATGACTGCAGCCAGCACCACAAACGAGGTCACCACCGTCAGACGCTCCGTCGCCTCCAAGCGCAGATAACGCTCCACACGGTAGGCCAAACGGCGAAAGTCTTCGCTAAATCTATTGGATGTATCTACATTCATGTCCTGTCCAATCAAGATAAGACTTCAAAAGTCCACACTCCTACTCGGCATCAAAGTCCTCAGCAGGAACGGCCTCTTTCTTCTTGCCAATACTCTTGATCTCATCAACGAGTTTGTCAAAGCCTTCCTTGTCCAGCTTGATTCCACGCTTTTCCAGTGCTTCCTTGATTTTTGCACGCTGGTCTTCGCCTTTCTCAGGAGCAAAAAGAAGACCTACTGCTGCTCCTGCAATTGCACCGCCAAGAAATGCAGCGGCCAATGCAATACCATCACCTTTTGTCATAGTTCTTTGGGTTTTAAGATTAATAATATGAACAAATATTTTCAATTTTCGTGCCAAAGATACGACATTCTCCACAAAAAGCAAGACATTTTCCCACGTTTAACTTTTTTTTGCACACATCTCTTTTGTCGTGTGACAAATATGCCCTAACTTTGTACACAATCATGAAGCCTAAAGCTTCCGAACCCCGCAAAAAGAAACCATCTAATTATAAATCGAGAAAATTATGAAGAAAAATCTATTGATGGGTTTAGCACTCGTTGCAGCCCTTGCCTTCGTTTCATGTAAATCATCTGAAAGCAGCTATAAGAAGGCATACGAAAAAGCCAAAGCACAGGAAATGTCCAGAACTAACACAACCGACCAAGTGGAAACGGCTCCCGTTACGGTGACCCCCGTTGTCACCACCACCCCTGTCGCCACCGTTGAAGCCAACACAGCCAACGACCGCCAAGAGCGACTCACCGTCATGAATGGAGGAACCCTCAAGGCCTTCAACGTAGTATGTGGTTCGTTCAGCAATGTTGACAACGCCAACAATCTGCGCAACACCCTCGTGGCTAAAGGCTATTCGGCTCAGGTGGCACAGAACCCTGAGACAGGCATGTACCGCGTCATCGCCTCTTCTTTCGATGATCGCGCATCTGCCGTTCAATCTCGCGACCAGCTTCGTGGCACCTACCCCGATGCTTGGCTCCTCTACCGCACTTATTAAATAACCCTTATAGATAAAAGTGGCAACCTGCATCCGTGCAAGTTGCCACTTTTTGTTTTTGCCATTTCTTGAACCAAGATGCATTTTTTTAAGACTTTTCAAGGGTTTTTAGTTGTTTTTTCCTACCTTTGCAACGAAATTGAAAAAGTGAAACTTCAACCTCATTACAAAATCTTATAAAAAGACTTTGTTTTTCCAAGAAACCTGACTTAACGGATATGGAGCAACTACTGCAAATAACAGAAGACATCAGCGCCTTCGTGTGGGGGTGGCCGATGATTGTTTTGTTGCTTGGCACACATATTTATTTGACCATCAGACTCAAACTTCCGCAGCGTAAAATATGGACAGCCATCCGGTTGTCGGTGCAGAGAGACAAAGACTCAACGGGCGACGTGAGCCAGTTCGCGGCGTTGGCTACATCGCTGGCTGCCACCATCGGAACGGGTAATATCATCGGTGTGGCTACGGCTGTGAGTCTGGGCGGTCCCGGAGCGGTGCTGTGGTGCTGGCTGACGGGGGTATTTGGCATTGCGACGAAATATGCTGAGGGGCTACTTGCCATCAAGTACCGTGTGAAGACGAAGGATGGCAGAATGTTGGGTGGCCCGATGTATGCGCTGGAGAAGGGTCTCGGTTACAAGTGGCTGGGCGTGCTGTTCTGCGTGTTTGCGGCGGTGGCGGCGTTCGGCATTGGCAACACGGTGCAGGCGAATGCCATCAGCGAGAATCTGTCGCAGGTGATGGCCGACTGGATGGAACCTGAACGCACGAAGATGTTCACAGGCTTTTTGCTTGCCGCCGTGGTGGGCTTCGTGGTGATTGGCGGTGTGAAGAGCATCGCACGCTGGTGTACGGCACTGGTGCCGATGATGGCGTTGCTGTATGTGCTGGGCTGCATATATATATTATGTGTGAACCACAGTTATCTGGGTGAGGCGATGTCGCTCATCTTCAACGAGGCTTTCTCCTTGAAAGCTGTGGGTGGCGGTACGGCTGGCACAGTGCTGATGGTAGCAGCAAGATACGGTATTGCCCGAGGGCTCTTCTCGAACGAATCGGGTATGGGTTCGGCTCCCATTGTGGCAGCGGCAGCTCAGACAAGAAACCCTGTGCGCCAGGCATTGGTCTCATCGACAGGCACGTTTTGGGACACGGTGGTCATTTGTGCCGTGACGGGACTGGTCATCGTGTCGAGCATCATCGCATATCCTGACATCAGCCAAGAGGACGGGGGCATGCTGACCAAAAAAGCCTTTGGCATGATACCTTACGTAGGCACACCTATCCTCACCTTCGGCATCCTCACCTTCTCCTTCTCCACCATCCTGGGGTGGAGTTATTATGGCGAAAGGGCGATGGAGTATCTGGCCGGAAAGAGGAGCATCGTGTTCTACCGCATCGTCTATATCCTGCTGGTGTTTGCCGGCTCCACCATGAGTCTGGCTCTGGTGTGGAATCTGGCCGACATCATGAATGCGCTGATGGCCATCCCCAATCTGATATCGCTGCTACTCCTTTCGAGGGTGATAGCGAAAGAAACTCAGCACTACTTATGGAACAAAAACTTGGACGAAGAAGCAAAAAATGACGAATTGACCCCAGCTTGATGCTTTGCTCTAAGTTCCAATATTGCCATTACTGAGATGTTAACAAAAGAATCACAAAAGAATCAAGACTATGATAGAAGACCTTTGTATCATTATGCTGACAGCAGGCATCACGAGCCTGCTGTTCAAATTGCTGAAACAGCCAGTCGTACTGGGATACATTGTGGCAGGTATGCTCGTCGGTCCCCACGTACTCGGCGAATCGTGGATTAACAACGAAGAAAACGCCGAGACTTGGGGCCAGATTGGTGTACTCTTCCTGCTGTTCAGCCTCGGACTTGAATTTTCCTTCAAGAAACTGCTCAAGGTGGGCAGTACTGCCGTCATCGGAGCAGGTGTCATCGTGGTCGGCATGATGGTGACGGGTATGGCGACCGCCTATCTCTTAGGTTGGAGCAACATGAACGCTATCTTCCTGGGAGGTATGCTTTGCATGTCATCGACCACCATCGTCTTCAAGGCCATCGAAGAGGCTGGACTGCGCAGCCACCGCTTTTCTGGTGTGTGCTTCGGCATCCTCATTGTTGAAGACCTCTTTGCAGTGGTGCTCATGGTATTGCTCACTTCCATTGCTGTCAAGAATGAGTTTGAAGGCAAGGAACTGCTCTGGCAGGTGGGCAAGCTCATCATGTACATTGCTCTCTGGTTCGTGCTGGGCATCACGCTCATCCCCACGTTTTTGCAAAAATTCAAGAAGCACCTCAACGACGAAACCCTCACCATCTTCTCCATCGGTATGTGCCTCGGCATGGTGTTGCTGGCCGTGCAGGCTGGATTCAGCAGCGCACTCGGAGCCTTCATCATGGGTTCCGTGCTGGCCGAAACCATCGATGCAGAGCGCATTGAGCATCTGGTGCAGCCCATGAAGAACATCTTCGGTGCCATCTTCTTCGTGTCTGTCGGCATGATGATCAACCCTGCTCTATTGCTGCAATACTGGCTGCCCATCACCATCATCACTCTTGTAGTCATCGTGGGCCAAATCTTTTTCGGAAGTTTGGGCACCCTACTTTCTGGACAGCCGCTCCGAGTAGCATTGCAGACAGGCTTCTCGCTGGTGCAAATCGGAGAATTCGCCTTCATCATCGCCAGCCTCGGACAGAGCCTGCATGTGACAGACAAGAGCCTCTACCCCATCGTTGTGGCCGTCAGTGTCATCACCACCTTCCTCACTCCTTACATCATGAAGCTGGCCTACCCCACACTCGACTTCCTCGAAAAGCACATGAGCGAAAACACCAAGAAGATGCTGGACAGTTACACCGAAAAACGGCAAAACAAGGCGGGTTCCAAAAAGGCTTCGTGGTTCTCACCCACCCTTCGCATCATCAAGCTCGTCTTGCTCCACATTGCGATGGCACCTGGCATCAACCAGTTCCTCCGACTCTTCAACCAAAACCTCTATGCCCGCGAGCGGCTGGCCGAGTCGAAACGCGGTCTGGAGCGCGAGGTGGAAGATACACTCATCAGCCTTGAAATGAACATTGCCGAAGTGGAAGTGCCCATCAACTCCGCCTTTGCAGGAAAAGCCCTGAAAGAGCTCAGCATCCGCAACATCACAGGAGCCAACATCGTACGCATCATCCGTGGAGGCATCAACATCAACATCCCCGGCGGCAATCATCGGCTCTATCCTGGAGACCGCATCATATTGGCTGGTTCCGACACCGATGTGGCAGCCTTCCAGAAGATGCTGGAAACCAGTCTGGCCACAACTCCCGACCCCAACAGCATCAACACCAGCATTGTGCTTGACAACTTCACCATCACCGCAGACTCCCCTCTCCTCGGCAAGAGCATCCTCAAATCGGGTATTCGCGAACGTGGCAATTGCATCGTCATGGGCCTCGTTCGTCCCGCAGAAGATTTCTACACCAACCCCGACCCCAACATCATCATACAAGAGGATGACATCATCATCGTGGCTGGCGAGAAACAGAAAATGCAGGAATTCTTTTCGTCAGCTTCTTAGTTACAAATTCTGCGGAAACAAGACGCGAGAAGATGATTCCATCTCATGCAGATACAAAGCACCCCGGCTGAGTTCGTCCAGTCGGGGTGCTGCACTTCCATTTCCTCTATAGATGAGACTCCGTACAATATGCAATTGGTATGCTGTACAATATACAAATGAAACGGCATACCATTTGTATATGCAACGGCGTTGCCTTTATGAGCCTATGCCCATAAAGCCCGCGAGCCTTGCTCCACTACCCCCATGAGCTTTACGGGTGTGTGGATGAAGAGGCATAACAATGAAAGGTTTACTCACCCATCTCCACAGAAAAGGCGGAGGAGCACCGTTGAGTGCTCCTCCGCCTTTTCTGTGGAGATGGAGGGGATTGAACCCTCGTCCAAACAAGGAAGCCATACGCTTTCTACATGCTTATCTTGGCCTTCATTTTTCGTGCCGTGACAAGACCCAAGCCACCAATCACGACCTTATCCTCTAAAATTTCATTGGCAGCACGAGGCTACTGTCAACTATTCCCGATTTTATAGCACCGCTGATCAGAACGCTTCAGGACAAGTAGCTTTCTGGGCGATGTCTCGTTCCCCTGTCTAACAAGGGAATTAGGCTCGATTTACTAAGCTTCGATCAAGCAGCGAGAGCGTAACGAGTTTCGCCAATTAATTCTTTGATGTCTGAGATTTGAGAGAGGGGCATCGACTCTCTGCATGCTTACGTACCACCTCATCTTGCTGTCAAATCCAGTCATCCCCGACTTTCACTTGCAGCGCTTTGCGGCACTCCGCCAAGCCTCTGGTGATAAGTATGGCTCAACCAGCATTGCCAATTGAGCCGTCTTCTTTTCTCGTTCTTTGGAGGTGCGTACCCGATTCGAACGGGTGTACACGGTTTTGCAGACCGTTGACTAAGCCACTCATCCAACGCACCAGATAGGGTCGCTTTTGTTTTAGCGAGTGCAAAGGTAGTGTAAATTGTACAATCAGCAAAGTTTTTGGAGATTTTTTTTGCAAGAGAAATGTTTTTTTTCTAAATTTGTGCCACTTTATGAAGATTTTGCAAGAGAAAGTAGAGCGTTTTATCCGCACCAACGCACTTTTAAACGAAGGAGCACGAGTGGTGGTCGGCTTGAGTGGTGGCCCCGATTCGGTGTGTCTGGCAAGAATGCTGGACAGCATGGGCTATCAGGTGGTGGCAGTGCATTGCAACTTCCATCTTCGGGGCGAAGAAAGCATGAGGGACGAAGAGTTTGTCTCAGCACTTTGCCAAAAGATGAGATGGAAACTCCACAAGACCGACTTCGACACAGAGGGGTATGCCCGAGAACAGAAAATGAGCATAGAGATGGCGGCAAGAGAACTGAGGTATGAGCACTTTCAGATGCTCATGAAAGAGACGGAAAGTGAAGCCGTTGCCGTCGGTCACCATCAAGATGACAATGTGGAAACGATGCTGCTGAATGCAGTGAGAGGCACCGGCATCCGGGGGCTATGCGGTATGCAACCCAAAAACGGTGAGGTGGTGCGCCCGCTGCTGTGCCTGACAAGGCAGGAAATCCTCACCTATCTGGAAAGCATCGGACAGGACTATGTGACTGACCACACAAACTTAGAGGACAACTATGCCCGCAACAAAGTGAGGCTGGATGTGCTTCCGCTGCTGGAAAGCATCAATCTGGGGGCGGCAAAGAACCTAACCTCAACGATGGAGAACCTGAACGAAGTGATGAAGATATATGAAGAAGCCATGAGGAATGCCATAGACCTGTGCGTGGAGAAGAAAGTTAACGGAGAGATTTTCATTTCCATAGAGAAACTACGAGGTACGCCCTCCCCCATTTCTGTGTTACATGAGGTACTTTCCCCATTGGGATTCAACAAAGTGCAGATGATTGAGTTACTGTCTGCACTGAACGAAAGCGGAAAAGTGTTTGTGGTTGGAGAAAAAAGGATGCTGGTTGATAGACAATACATCATCGTGGAGACCGAGCACACCCCCAATCCCATGATTTCCCTCATCCGCAAGGAGGTGGTAGCCAAAGAGAACCTTCACATCCAGAAAGACGCTCGTTTTGCCTATCTCGATGCCGACAAACTACATGGAGAACTCACCCTGCGCATGCCGCAAGAAGGTGACACATTTGCTCCCTTCGGCATGGGCGGAAGACGGAAACTTCTCAGCGACTTCCTCACCGACCAGAAGCTCAACCTCTTTGAAAAAGAAAAGCAACCTCTTCTTATGGATGGAGAAGAAATTGCTTGGGTGGTGGGTCGAAGAAGTTCTGAACTCTATCGAGTGGATGATGACACAAAGAAAGTCATCGTTTTGTTCTATGACACAGAGAGTGAACGATAGCACCTCTATCGTGGGGTTACATTCTCTCTCCCAGCATGTTCATTTGATTTTTGACAAGGTTTCGTATGTGGATCGCAAAGCCGCAAGGTCTGTAACAATGTTTGAATGACCATGTTCGATGGCTGAGACAAATGCTTCAACTTCATTGAAATAACCTTGCGAATATATTTGGTTGTTCACCAAAATGGGTGTGAAGTTGTTGCGCTGATAGAGATATTCTTTTGAGGGATGATGCTGACGCAGTTTTTCCGAAGGAAGGCCGAAGACACTGGGTGGCTTTGGCACGAAAGCCAGTTCCTCCATTTGCTGCATGAGATAAGTGCCTGAATGAGTACAAACTTTCAGCGTTTCTTCTGCATCCGTCCAACTATAGGCGGTGGACAGTTCAAGTGTACCAACCACTTGACCGTGTTGAAGCATGAGTACGTATGAATTCTTGGCAACCTCCTTACATGAAAGAATTTCAGGCTGACCAAAAAGATGACAGACCAAATCAATGGGATGAATATAAAGATCAAGCAACGCATCACCTTCTGGATAATCACCTGTAAGATAATGCAAATCATAGTTGAGCAGTCGTTCTTTGCCTAATTTTTTCTTCAATAGTTGAACAGCTGGAGCGTAACGCTTTTGCAATCCCGCCATCGCAACAGGGGACTTGTGATGTTGTTGCAAAGCAATCAGCGTGTTAAGTTCGTCCAAAGTCAGGCAGGGCGGTTTCTCAACAAACAAAGACTTTCCACTTTTCAGTATTTGCGAAGTGATGGAGAAATGAGCAGAGGGAGAAGCCGATACAAAGACACCTTTTATTTCTTTATCTTCCAGAATGGTGGAGAGCGACGTCGTGGCTTTCACGCCTGGATACTTTTGTTCAATCATCCTTGCTTTGGGTTCCGACGTGACGCAGATGTATTTCAACGGCACACCAAGGTAATGAAGCACGGGATAAAGATTGGTCAGCGAGTGCTGACCCATACCCACGAAAGCATATTGACACTGGGGCGTTTGGCGCAGGAAGGCCATGCTCCGTATTCGTTTGTAGCGGTCTATCAGTCTCTGTATCATTGTATTGCTTTAAGATGTTCCCGGTAGGTGGTTCGTGGGTTGGATGTCCATTGATAGTGCCCATAGAAACGTTCAATGAGCGACTTCGGCATCAGACGTTCAAAGTTACGCAAGAGGATGATGTCATATTTACGATGGAAGTTAATCCAGCAATCGTTGCACTCATGCGAATATTGGCATTGGGTCTTGCTGGCAGCACTGCCGTTGAAAATCTCGTCGAGCGATTGCTGATGAACATTTCCCAGCACCACGTCAAGATTCTGGCAAATCGGCACATCGCCATTGCTATGAATGACAAGGCTGCTCAAAATGCTCTGGCAACGCAAACGCAGATTTCCTTTTCGCCACTCGTCGTAGAGAGCCACGAAATCGTAATTTTCCTGTGTCTCATGGATGCGTTGGGGTATTTGCTTCACGAAATCATCTGCCGCCAACAATTCACTGGTCGTATCAAAGAAAGCCATGGTACCGTAGATGCCAATGCGCACATCCACTTGATAACGCTTTGCCACGTCTATCACGAACTCCATATCCTTGAAGTCATTCCAAGGCGAAAGGCAGAACATGAGCGATATGGGCACTTCATCCTTTAGAGCCTCTATCACTTCTATCACTTTGTCATAACCATCCCTTCCTCGCATTCGCTGATAGGTTTCACGTCCACCATCGAGAGAAACGTAAAGGTGGCGAGGCTTGTAGTTTCGCACAGCATCTATGACACGGCTAGGCGTGAGGCAATTCGACAAAAGCGTGTAGTTGGGATGATTCTTTTGAAACCAAGTCATGATCTCATTTGCCTGAGGGTGAAGGATAAATTCACCACCTTCCAATCCTACGGTCGTCCGTTTTGTGACACACCGACTTTGCATGATTCGCTGAATGTCTTCAAGCGACAAATGTTCCACAGGCTTCTGCCAGATGTTGCAGTGCTTGCAACGTGACTGACAGATGGTGGTGGAATAAATCATCAATTGCGAAAGTCGCTTATGTCGGGGACGAATGATATTGTTCAGGTATAGAAGGCCATTATAGGCATAATCATAAATGCTATACATATAAAATAGTCGTTGCGGTTTTTATTCTCTCTGAATTGGATATAATTGAACAAATCTGTAATTATTACTCTTTTTCCGCTGCAAAATTATAACTAATTATTAAGATGGCATAGAAAAAAGAACGAAAAATCATTTTTTCCGTCAAATTGGCAGCTGAGCTGAAGCGTCTATTCGCAAGGTGACACTCGTCGTGTCTATTCAGTCCCTAAAGTCATGGCAAAGATGAGGACACCGATGTAGTTAAAGAAGACGATGGTCATGAAGGTGTCCATGTCACTCTTAAGATACCCCGTAGGAGTGAATTGCTCTGAAACAAAACGCTTGAGACCAATGCGCGGGTGGATATAGCGTTCCATCAGCCAATAGAACACGAATCCAAGAATAGCACCCACGATGAAGCCTACTGTAACATCGCCCAGATAGTGTACACCTAAATAAAGCCGAGTGAAGGTGGTGCTGAATGACCAGAAGAAGAGTGTGGCGGTGACTTTGCCGCTACGGAAAAGGCAGGAAAGAAACATGGCCATACACATGGTGTTGCAGGCATGACCTGAAAAGAACCCAAAACGACCGCCACGATAGTTGCGCACCACATCTACCAAATACATGAGTTGAGGGTCTTGCGTCGGACGCCACCGTTCCACCATTGGCTTGACAAGGCCAGAACATATACGATCTGCGACAAAAATGAGGAGAGCCATAGTGACATACACCATCACGGACTCTTTCCAATTGTTGTTCTTAAAGATGATGATTAACAATGTGATGATGACCAATGACCACGAAAAAGTATCGGTCACGGTGTACATCACATTGTCCCAAAAGAGGCTGTCGCTACCATTGATGGCTAGCGTAAGCTGGTGGTCCAGTTCGTTGATTTCGTTCATCTTTCTATTGACTAAGGACAACGGTCAACAGACAGCCGTCCCAATTTTTACCATCATATCACTTCAAGAGCCTTGATTGGCACCCATCCTTGCTTTCCTTCCTCAAACTTCACCTCCATCCATTCTTTCATCGACCCATCCAAAATCTCCACTTTTGAACCTTCGTGGATGAGAAACAGGTCTGTACTCTTTTCGCTGGGCGAACTCTTAACTGTCACGGCTGGAGACAGGATAATGGCAGTGTCGCGATGGGTCTGGCTGATATGCTGCGACACGGCGGCAAGATTGGCAATGACTGCCACAACTAGCAAAACCATAGCACCGTAGATACCCACCTTACGAACTCCCAAGTGAGAAACGAACATATAGGCTAATATGCCAAAAAGCATTAGGACAAACGAAACTATGCCAAGAATGGCCCACTCGTTCATGCTCATGCAGTTAGTCAGGTCGCGCCACCATGTGACGAAGAACATTTCGGAAGGAGGAACCACCTTATCAATTGTTTTACCACGGGCCAAAGCCAGATTGGCACGAATGTCACCATCGCCAGGGTCAAGCAGGAAAGCACGTTCGTAGTTGAGTACAGCAAGAGGAATTTTGTCCTGTTTATAGTAGCAGTTGCCAAGGTTGTAATATACTTCAGCTGCTACACCTTGTGTCTTCTGCACACTTTCGTAGGCTGCGGCTGCTTCTGTATAATTCTCTTTTTCATAGAGTGCATCAGCCTCAGCCTTCGTTGCCGCAAAGGATGCTAAAAAAGAAAAACTAATGATAAAAAGTGACCATATTTTTTTCATAGGTTGTCCTCCATTTTACTAATGGCACTAATGGCACTATTATACACATTCTCCATATTCTCATTCACGTCACCTGGCGCATAGCGAGCAAACTCGCAGTCGTTCAGCACTTTCATGAACTGCTGTATCTGCTCATTGGGTACGTTGCGCGAAGTAAGTGACTGCTCGATGTTTTCTTTATTCAGCGACTCTTGCGACATATTGAACTTATCACCCACATAGCCCCAAAGAGCACGGAGCACTTCGTCATAGAACTTACCAGTATCGTGACTATCGAGAAGCTTCTTAGCGGTATTCATCCTTCGAAGAGCCACCTTATTGGCTTTCTTTCCACGCGACAAAGCAACATTGGCATTGGCTTTCATCCGCTTACGCCCCATCACTATGAACAGGACAAAGAAGAGAAGTGGCAAAAGATAGGCTGCCCAATACTTCCATGTACCAAAAAACGTATCTCCTTGCTGATGCAAAGCCACGTCGCCGGTCTTGATGAAACGGATGTCTTGGTTCAGTTGTTGCACGTCTTGCTGCTGACCGCTGTAGTTGGACACACTCTGCCCTGCCCCACCCTTACCTTTATTTACCTTAATTGTATAGGCTTCAGTTGTAAGGGTTTTGTAGGTACGAGCATCTGTATCAAAGTAAGTGAACTTAACCGCCGGTATTTCATAAGTACCTGCATGTCTTGGCACAAAAAGGTATTCAAAGTCCTTGTTGCCAGCTAATCCTGCGGGGGTAAGCTGAAAATTGTCATTTACCTTAGCGTCATAAGTGTCAAAATCTTTTGGGAAATTCACCTCTGGGGTGGCTATCAGTTTCATGTTACCACTACCCTTTACACTGATTTTCAAAGTGACAGCCTCATTCGCATCTACCTCTTTTGTACTGAGGCTAGAAGAAAGCGAGAACTTACCCACTGCTCCAGAGAAGTCGGAAGGCTTATTAGGAAGAGGTGACACGTTAATGGTGAGCATGGGTGTGGTTATTTTCTTTTTCAGCTCCATCAAACCGCTCTGACCATTAAAGAAGGCTTCAATCGGGTCAAGGTTCTGGTTTCGTGTCACAACCAAACCTTCATAAGTGATAGACGGGATAGTCAGTTTACCCGATTTCTGCGGGAAGAGCAGATACTGACTCCACACTACGGTACGATAGTTCCGACCATTATATTGCTCTAAAGAAAACTCCTTAGTACGTGGCAAAGGAATCTCTTGAATCTGAAAACCATCAAGTGTTGGTAACTTACCATCCATTTGGCGAAGATCGACCAAGGTGTAAATCTTATAGGTAAGAAGTATGGCTTCCTGCTCATGCACCGAAGTGCGTGATGCTGTTGCTGTCATGAAGAGATCCTTAGATGTGACTCCTTGACCTGTTGTGACAGGCACTGTTGACTGACGTCCACTGGCAGAGCCATTGCTGTTGGAACTGCCACCGCCATAAGTAGAGCCACCAGCTCCAGCAGGAAGCACACGCACTTGGACGGGTTTCGACCGCACGGTCTTCCCTTCCACTTGCACAGACGCACTACCAATGGTGTAAGTGCCTTGCACATCACTCAATAGCACATAAGTGTAAATGATACTGCTGCTCTGCGATGTACGCCCATTGATCATTTGAAAACTGCTCTGCGACGAAGTGGCTGGGCCGTAAATCACCTCAAAACCTTTGAAGTCTGGAGCGATGAAGCTAGAAACATTCTGCGTGTTGACAGTGAACTGCACCCTGAATTTACCCCCGGCTTCAACTGTGGAGGGAGCTGAAACACGAAGCACCACATCTCCATCGGCTAACGCACTGATGGAGAATGCCACGAATATAAATATATGTAGTAATCGTTTCATCTTTACCAATCTTTCTCTAAGCTGCGACGTTTACTATTCTGATTATTATTGACTTTACGTTGCACCGCTTTCTCATCTTGTTGAGCGGAATTAAGCAGTTGTTCAGCCGCTTGATCACTCATCTCGTCTTTCTTCTGTTCAGACGGTTGTTGCCGTTGTTGCTGCTGCTCCTCCTTTTTCTGTTCATCTTCCTTCTGCTGGTCTTGTTGCTGTTGCTGCTTCTGCTGCTGTTTTTCTTGCTCTTTCTTATCTTGATTCTGGTCGTTGTTACCACCGTTCTTCTGTTGATCTTGATTCTTTTTCAGCTGATGCTGAGCCATCGCCAAATTATAGCGAGTTTCGTTGTCATCAGGATTACAACGCAAAGAACTCTTGTAATAGTTAACCGCATTCTGAAAGGCTGCCACAGCATTACCTCCCTGCTGACGAGAGGCTCCCATGCCTTGTGCGTACCAAATATTCCCCATGTTGTGATAGTTACGCGCCTTACGAATGGGGTCTGCCGTGCCAATGGAGTCTGCCTTTTTGTAATTCTCAAACGCTGTCGAATCCTTCATCTGCATCACATACGCATTGCCTAAATTGTAGTATGCCTCGAAAGAAGGATTCTTCGCCACCGACTTTAGGTAAAGGGTTTCAGCCTTATCATACTGCTTCTCACGATAGGCCTTATTACCCATACGGATGAAGTCACGGGCACTCTGAGCAACCACAGGTAAGACAACCATCAACAGTATTATGCTAAAGAAATATCTTCTCATCGAACAAAAGGTTTGAATTTTCTGCTATATTGATTTTAGATTAACTGAAAAGTTTGAACTTACCAAGCCAACGATTCTTTCTTTCCATCACACACAACTCCACTACCAGCACGATGAAGAGCAACAAGGCAACTGCCACAAACTGCTCGTCATACTCTGAATACATCGACTGCGAGATGTCTTCTTTCTGCATCTTCTCAATCTCCTTTTCCAAGAGGGACTGAGCCAAGTTTGTCTGGTCAACATGAACATACATGCCTCCACCTGCTTGTGCAATACTCTTTCCTATTTGCTCGTTCAGTTTGGTGGTCACCACATTGCCCGAAAGGTCTTTCTTAAATCCATCCCCCATAGGAATGGGACCACCCTCTGCTGTTCCGACAGAAAGGACAAAGATTTGGATTCCCTCTTTTCGGGCTTGTTTAGCAGCTTCAATAGCACCAGGTTCGTTGTCCTCTGCATCAGTAATGAGAATGAGGGCTCGTCCCACATTGGTTTTCTTTGAAAAACCGGCTGTGGCACGAGTGATAGCTTCCGCCATATTAGTTCCCTGAATAGAAATGGTGGCAGGATTAAGTTGATCAAGAAACATCTTGGCAGACACATAATCGCTGGTCATTGGCAAAAGAGTGATGGCACTTCCAGCAAAAGCAACCAGCCCCACCTTGTCTTCATCGAATTGTTCAACCAATTTGCTGACAATCATCTTCGATTTATCCAAACGACTCGGACTCACATCCTTACAAAGCATAGAGTTAGACACATCGACAGCGATAGCCACTTCTATACCAGAACGCTTCACTTCCTCATTCCTTGTGCCGTATTGAGGACGAGCTAAGACAACAACCAACAATCCCAATGCCAGCATCATAAGAGAGAACTTGACATGTCGGCGGAAAGGCGACACATCTGGCATCAAGTCACGCATCAGTTTGAAATCACCAAACTTTTTCAGTTGTTGCTTCATCCGATACTGAACCAGCGCATAGATTGCCGTCAGTATCGGGATGAGAATCAACAGATAAAAATATATTGGGCTTGCAAATCTAAACACCTTCTTATTTCCTTTTTAATCATTTACATTTCTATTTATGGCAAACGTTTCAACACCACAGTTCGCAACAAAATCTCAAGCAACAGCACCACCAAAGCCGCAATGGCAAAAGGTTGATACAATTCTCCGCGACGACTGAACTGCTTGACATTAAACTTAGTACGTTCCATCTTGTCGATATCCTGATAGACAGCGTCCAATTCATCATTTTTCTGTGCGCGGAAATACTGTCCACCTGTTTCCGTCGAAATCTTTGTCATTGTCTGTTCGTCAATCTCTACAGGCAACATGGCTGTTCCACCCGTCGGCAGTGGATAAGGAGCCATGCCATTACGACCAATTCCGATCGTATAGATGCGGATGCCATATTTTTTAGCGATCTCTGCAGCCGTCTGCGGAGAGATGTTACCAGAGTTGTTAACACCATCAGTCAAAAGGATGATGACCTTCGACTTTGCCTGACTCTCCTTTAGACGAAGAATGGAATTCATAATGCCGTCACCAATAGCAGTACCATCGTCTATAATACCACGAGCCGCCATATTGCAATCCACACTATTGTAAAGATTCATCAGCACTGTGTGATCCGTCGTGAGCGGGCACTGCGTATAAGCTTCACCCGCAAACATAGTCAGACCGATATTGTCATTCGGACGCTTCTCAATGAATCGCTGGGCAATCTCCTTCAAAGCCTCCACACGGTTAGGTTTAAAGTCCTGAGCCAACATCGAAGTTGAGACATCCACCGACAGCATGATGTCAATGCCCTCTACATCAGTATCACTCCATGAGTGCTTGCTCTGTGGACGCGCCATTATGCACACCACCAAAGAAATCAGCACTATGCGCAACAGAAATGGCAAGTGCATCAGGTACAGACGGAACGTCTTGGGCACCTTCACATATTTGGTGGTGTCAGGCACTTTCAGCGATGGCAGACTCTGCTTAAATCGCATCACATACCACACAATGTATGGTATCAGCACCAGCAACAGCAGGAAAGATAAAGGATTCTTAAATTCCATCTTATAACGTCAACATGTAAATTCTATAACCTATAAATATCAGCACTCCCAGCAGCACGAGGCTTGCCACAACAATGCTTCCAATCAGCGTCCACTTTGCCACTTTCGAACGCTTTTCTTCCACCACAATCACTTCAGGCTGTGGCTTCTGTTCGGGTTCTTCAAGTTTGGTCTGGTTGATGTACTCAATGGCATTCACCAGATTGCGGTCGTTCTCATTGATGAGAGTACTATATTTCGCAAACTTCACAAGGTCAGCCGTCTGGAAGAGTTCACGAAGTTCATTGATGGCATCTTCATCATTCACCTCCTGCAACTTCTGAATAATCTCGTAAGATGTCATCTCCATCGCATTGAACCCATAACGTTCCTTGATGTAATTACGCAGGGTATCTGTCAGTTGCGTATAGTATTCCTTCGAGTCTTCGCTCTGCCACATCTTGTCTTCCTTAATCTGCTCAATCTTTTGCATAGCAACCTTGTGAGGAGCCAGACGTTTCTTGTTACGGATACGGCGAATAATGGGCTTATTCGTCTTCAGGCGATAAATCACATATCCTAACAAACCAGCAATCAACAACGACAAGACTGAAAACCAGATGACTTGCTCCCACTCTGCCCAATCAAACGGAGGAGCCAACTCTTCCTTGATGCCAAAGATACTGTCAGCATGAAGCGTGTCAACATCAAAGGTCAGAACCTTCAGAGCCAACCGTTTCGACTGATACTCCTTGCCATCCACTTTCACGTTCAGTTCGGGAATGAGATAAAGGGCTGAATCGAACGAGGTAAAGTAGTAACGCCGAGAAAGCATCATACGCTTGCCATCATTCAGAATACTCGTGTCGGCTTTCTCGGCACGTACAAATTCCAGTCCAGGCGTCACCTGCTGCAGAGAATCCCATTCAGGCAACACAACATCCTTACCTGCATCAGCACTCACCTCCAACGTCAATCCAATACGCTGCCCAATAAAAATGCCTGCAGAGTCCAGTTTAGCATCTACTGTCACCTGAGCATTTGCTTCTACAAAACACAACAAGCAACAGATAAACAAAACCATATAATTTCCCAAAAGCCTCATGGCCACCATTCTTATTATCTTCCTATTCGTAAACTTTCTTATTCATCTAATTCGTTTCGGCTGATGCCTTATGCGCGTCTTCTGAACAGATTCATCAGTGCCCGAACATAATCCTCATCTGTACGCACTGAGATATTATCAATATTGGAACGCGTGAAAGCACTCTTGAGCCACGACTGATGCGCCACCCACCATTCATGATGAGAACGACGAACTGCTGCAGATGACGTGTCTATGAAAGCATCGCGACCAGTTTCCGCATCCAGCATCTTTACGATGCCCACATCGGGCAGTTCCACCATACGGCGATCATAAATCTGCACAGCCACCACATCATGACGGCTATTAGCGATGGTCAACTGGTTCGTGTAGTCCTTCGGATCAAAGAAGTCGCTCAACAAAAAGACCGTACAACGTTTCTTAATGGCATTAGTCATAAACTCCACGGCCTGCCCCACATCAGTCTTCTGACTTTCAGGTTGAAATGTCAGCAGTTCTCTGATGATGAAAAGGATATGTTTTCTCCCCTTCTTAGGAGGAATGAACTTTTCCACCTTGTCAGAGAAGAAAATCACACCAATCTTATCATTGTTCAAGATCGCAGAAAAAGCCAATGTAGCCGCAATTTCGGTGAGCAGCTGACGCTTCGACTGAACTTGCGTACCGAAATCGAGAGAGCCTGACACATCGACCAAAAGCATCACAGTCAATTCACGCTCCTCTTCAAAGACTTTCACATAGGGCTTGCCAAAACGAGCGGTCACATTCCAGTCAATGTCGCGAACATCGTCTCCATACTGATATTCACGTACCTCACTGAATGCCATACCCCTACCCTTGAAGGCACTATGATATTCGCCTGCAAAGATATTATTCGAGAGCCCCTTCGTCTTGATCTCGATTTTCCTGACCTTCTGTAACAGTTCTTCCGTTTCCATTATGGAACTTCCACCTTATTCAGAATCTTGCTAATAATTTCCTCGCTCGTCACATTGCTTGCCTCAGCTTCGTAGGTAAGGCCGATGCGGTGACGCAACACATCCTGAGCCACAGCACGCACATCCTCAGGAATCACGTAACCGCGATGTTTGATGAAAGCGTAGGCACGGGATGCCAATGCTAAATTGATAGATGCACGCGGAGAACCGCCAAAACCTATCAACCCTTTCAATTCCTTCAAGTTGTATTTCTCGGGATAACGGGTAGCAAACACGATGTCTGTAATGTATTGTTCAATCTTTTCGTCGAGATATACTTCACAAACAACCTTGCGAGCATCTTCTATTTCTTTTGTTCCCATAATAGGCTGAATCCGTTGGTGCTCACCACCTATATTCAGACGAATAATCTTTTTCTCCTCCTCCAATTTAGGGTAGTCAATCACAACTTTCAGCATAAAACGGTCCACTTGAGCTTCTGGCAGAGGATAGGTCCCTTCCTGTTCGATAGGGTTCTGGGTAGCCAACACAAGGAAAGGTTTGGGCAGTTCGTAGGTCTGAGTGGAGATGGTCACTTGACGTTCCTGCATAGCTTCGAGCAATGCACTCTGCACCTTCGCTGGAGCGCGGTTAATTTCATCCGCCAACACAAAATTGGCAAACACAGGCCCCTTCTTCGCCTTAAACTCGCCATCTTTCTGAGAATAAATCATCGTACCAATAACATCAGCAGGCAACAAGTCGGGTGTAAACTGAATGCGGCTGAATTGCGCATCAATCAAAGAAGCCAATGTCTTGATGGCCTTTGTCTTTGCCAAACCAGGCACACCTTCGAGCAACACATGCCCATCAGCAAGAAGTCCCAGCAAAAGGGACTCCACCAAGTGTTTCTGACCGATGATGGCTTGATCCATACCTGCCATCAAGTTTGTCACGAACGCACTATGACGTTCGATTCGCTCATTCAACTCGCGAATATCAATAGATTCTGCCATATTTTTATTGTTTTATTTGCTTATCTTATGCAAAGATACGCCTTTCTATCCACTTCTCCCCTTTCTCAAATGTGAAAAAACCTTGTATCGTGCCGTTTTTAAGAATAGTTAAAAGTTCGGGCGCGCGAAAAGCGGGATGAAAGAACTGCTTTAGTTCTATTACAAAAAAGAATCGACGTAAGAAACGCCGATTCCCTATGAAAGAAAATCTCTTTTTAGAACCTTATTTTTGAAGTCTTTACAAAAGCACTATCACGGAAGTTTAATCACATAGCCCAGAGGCACATTATCAGGATCTTTCAGTTTGTTCTTACGAATGATTGCCTGAACGGAATCCTTCGTTCCATAATACTTTTGAGAAACACGGGTGAGAGATTCGCCTCGCTGCATCACATGAGTGGAAGGGCGAGATGGTTTCTGTGCAGATTTATCCGTGGATTTCTGCGCAAGTTTCTCAGCAGGTTTCTGTTCCACCTTCTTCTGTTCAAATTTCTTCTGTTCAGCTTTCTTCTCATCCTTTTGGGGTGAAATGATCTTGTCTTGCTGCTGTGTTGGCTGGACAGGCTTTGCTAGCTGAGGTTTCGGTTCAATGGGTTGAGTTTTCGGATTAACGGGCCGAGCTACATGCTCTGTATGCTGTTCCGCTTTTGCAGATTCCGTTGACTTTCTCGATGATTCAGAAGGTTTCGTGGACTGCACCACAGGCGTTGCAGCTACGGGCTTTACTGGCTGCACTTTAGGCTTTGCGAGCGTTTTTGTGGGTTGTTCCACAATAGCAACCTCCTCTACAGCTTCAATGTTTCGAAAAATTTGATAAAGCAGCAAACCTATGACAACCACAAACGCAACAATAGAAATCGTCCAAAAACGCTTTGTCTTCTTTTCTTTTTGAGGAACTACGTCAGTCTTCGAAGGCTCTTTCATCAGTCTTTCAAATGCCTCCTGACGTTTTTCCTCTCCAGACTTTTCTTCTGACAGATTTTCCCCGCTTGGCAGCTCATTCTCCGTGCTTTCATTAGGGGCAAGCACCTCTACCGCATCTTTCTCATCCTTGGGAGCTTCCATACTTTCTGGCACAGTATGAGCTTCCAGTCTTTCAAGCAATTTCTCCAGCCGCACCTTTTCAGCATTAGCCTTCCGAGCTTCCTCCACAGCCACCTCCATCTTCTCCTTAGCTTGCTCATACAGTCGGCGAACTTCCTCCACACTTTCTGGCGTAGAAATAATCATGTCTATTCCTGCAAAAGCATCTTTGGGTTTCTCCACTCGTTCAGGATCTGACACCTGAATAAGTTCTTCAATGGTCTTCGCTTCTTCTACTACAGGTGCCTCCTCGGCCGCAGGTTTCGCATCTGCAGAAGGCTTCTCCTTAACAGCTGGAGTCTCTTTTATAGCAGGAGTTTCATCCTCCCCTGCATTCTTTCCATTCAGAAACTCAATCACTCTTTCTTCTGGGGTAAACGCAACTTTCTTATACCCAGGAATGACAAATCTCTCTCCATTCGACACATTCACGCTTTCACGGCTACCTACAGCCACCAACTTGAATGTGCCAAGTCCTTTCACCTTGACTGACTCATCGCCTGCATCAAGTGTCTCTGTAATCGTATCGAAAAAAGCTTTTGCAAATGCGTCTGCAGCCTTCTTCGAAATGTCTGCTTTTAGAGCAATCAAATCAACTATATTCTGGAATGAAAGTTTCTCGTTCATATTACTTCGTATTAAGCCTATCTTTCAGAATCGCACTCATTTTATAGCCGACCGTTTTCTTAGGAGCAACCACCATATAAGTTTTCGTCGTAGGATTATAAATCTTGCGACTCGCTTTCTCACGCGGTTCAAACGAACCAAATCCCTGTATCGACACCGAGTTGCCATCAGATATACCTTCCAGCACAGCATCGATGAGAGAGGAAGAAAGTTTCTTCACCTCGTCCATCCCGAAGTTTGTCTTCCGAGACAACTTTTCCAATAAATCCTTGTTTGTCATCTATTTGGTTGTAATTTGAAGATTGTTATTGATTACCTTTCTCGGTGTTACTTTCACCCATTAGGACGGCAGACTTTTCCATACAGGTCAAAATCGTCGGAATCAACGATTTGCACATTGTAGAAGCATCCTTTCCTCAATGCCCCGTCTGCCACAGGTATAAGCACTTCGGGGTCAACTTCTGGCGAATCAAACTCAGTTCTTCCCACGTAATACTCGCCTTCCTTTCTGTCGATTATTACCTTCAGCATCTTTCCAACTTTCTCTGCCTGCACCTCAGCAGAAATGCCTTGTTGCAAGTCCATCAATTCGCTCAACCTCCGTTGCTTCACCTCGTCTGGCACCTCATCCGTGAAGTTCTTCTGGGCCGGCGTTCCTTCTTCCTCTGAATAAGCAAAAGCGCCCATCCTGTCGAAGCGTGCCCAACGCACAAACTCCTTCAATTCCTCAAACTCTGCCTCACCTTCTCCAGGGAAACCCACCATCAAAGTGGTACGCAATGCAATGCCTGGCACTTCCCTTCTGATGCGTTCTATCAACTCGTAGGTCCCTTCCTTGTTCACATGCCTCTGCATGTTGGTAAGCACCTTCGTGCTGATGTGCTGCAAAGCAATGTCGAGATACTTGCACACATTCTTCCGCTCACGAATCACCTTCAACAGTTCCCAAGGGAAATTCATCGGATAGGCATAGTGCAGACGTATCCATTTCACTCCCTTCACATCACTAATCCTCCCCACCAGTTCTGCTATCTTCTGTTCGCCATAAAGGTCTAATCCATAATAAGTCAGTTCCTGCGCAATCACCTGAAATTCCTTCACGCCCTCACTCACCAGATGCTCCACTTCTGCCACTATATCCTCCATAGGACGGCTCTGATGACGACCCGTAATCAACGGAATGGCACAATAGGCACAATGACGGTCACATCCTTCCGAAATCTTCAGGTAGGCATAGTGCTTCGGCGTGGTCAAACGCCGTTCATACTGACGTTCCTTCTGATACACCTTGCCCAAGTCATTAAGCAATTCCGTCCAGTTGAATTTGCCGTAGAACTTGTCTACCTGCGGAATCTCATGCCCCAACTCCTTCATGAAGCGTTGAGACAGACATCCCATCACATACACCTGCTTCACTCTCCCCTTCTCCTTTGCCTGACACAGTTCGAGAATCATGTTCACACTCTCCTCCTGAGCATCGGCAATAAATCCGCACGTGTTCACCACTACAATCTCACCCTGCGGGTTATCACTGTCATGCGTCACATGATAGCCATTCAGCTCCAACTGACGAATCAGTCTTTCCGAATCCACCAGATTCTTCGAGCAACCCAGCGTGATGATATCTATCGTATTCTTTCTCAACTTTATTTTTCAATTTTCAATCTTCAATCATGACCTTCGCCCAGCGCGTGGGCTGGTTACTCTCCAAACAGACTCTCCACAAACGCCTTCCGATTGAATGCCTGCAAGTCCTCCATGCCCTCACCCAATCCGATGTAGCGAACAGGAATCTTGAACTGGTCGCTGATGCCGATGACCACACCACCCTTGGCAGTTCCGTCCAACTTCGTGATAGCCATCGAAGTGACTTCTGTCGCCTTCGTGAATTGCTTTGCCTGTTCAAAGGCATTCTGTCCTGTCGAACCATCCAGTATCAGCATCACGTCATCTGCCTCATAACCAGCAGCCTTCTTCACGGCATTCTTAATCTTCGTCAACTCATTCATCAAGCCCACCTTATTGTGCAGACGACCCGCCGTATCAATCAGCACCACATCTGCACCATTTGCCTTCGCTGAGCTGACAGCATCGAAAGCCACAGCGGTAGGATCACTACCCATCTGCTGCTTCACCACTGGCACACCCACCCTTTCACCCCAGATGCAAATCTGCTCAACAGCAGCAGCACGGAACGTGTCGGCAGCACCGAGATACACCTTCAAGCCTGCCTGTTTGAACTGATAAGCCAACTTACCAATCGTGGTCGTCTTGCCCACACCATTCACACCCACCACCAAGATGATGTAAGGCTTGTGAGCCCCTTCGGGAATCTGGAAACCTTCCGTATCATCCGTATTGTTTTCGGTCAACAGACCTGCAATCTCCTCACGCAGAATCCTGTTCAGTTCATCTGTACCCACATACTTGTCACGAGCCACACGCTCCTCTATCCTGCGGATAATCTCCAACGTAGTGTCCACGCCCACATCACTCGTAATCAGCACCTCCTCCAGATTGTCCAGCACATCATCATCCACTTTCGACTTACCAGCCACAGCACGGGCAATCTTGCCAAACACGCTTTCTTTCGTCTTTGCCAATCCGTTATCCAGCGTCTCCTTCTTCTTCTTGGAGAACATATCAAAAAATCCCATATCTCTTTCCTTTTAATTCTTACTACTTATGATGCGATTCTTTCGTTCCGAAGTCATCCGCATAGGAACAGCTTCACCTATTAAAGTTACAAAGATACAGAGTTTCTGTAATAAAAACAAAAAAACCTCCCCAAAAATTGGAGAGGTTCCATTTTTTTGCGTTGAACACCTAAAATATGTCCAACAACCGTATGTTTTCAACGTTCCTCATCGACGTGTCAACCCACGAGTCGGCACCGTCAAATCAGAGGACTGTCCGATTACTTCTTCAGATAATCCTTCACCAACTCGGCAGGAATCATCTTCTCATCAAATGCATATGCACCAGTCTTAGGAGACTTGAACATCTTGATGACCTTCGTATAAGAACGACCATCCTTGTTCTGGAGGGTTGCGACGGTTTTTTTTGCCATAGTCTAAACTTATTTGATTTCCTTGTGCACAGTCATGCGCTTCAGGATGGGGTTATACTTCTTCAGCTCCAAACGGTCTGGAGTGTTCTTGCGGTTCTTTGTAGTGATGTATCTTGATGTGCCTGGAAGACCGCTATCCTTCATTTCTGTGCACTCGAGGATGACCTGCACACGATTGCCTTTAGCTTTCTTTGCCATAATTCTTCAATTTTTCAATTTTCCAATTTTTCAATTCTCTTCTGAAGATTAGCCAATAACCTGGATGTCTTTCCATTCGCAGTGACCCTTAGCGACAGCCTGCTTCAGAGCAGCGTCGAGACCAATGCGGTTGATGATACGCAAACCTGCGGCGCTCACCTTGAGCACAATCCAGCAATCTTCCTCTACATAGTAGAACTTCTTAGTGAACAGGTTGACGTCGAAACGTCTCTTTGTTCTGCGAAGTGAGTGAGACACGTTGTTGCCCACTACCGACTTCTTACCTGTAATCTGACAAATTTTTGACATTTTCTTATTATACTTTTTTAATTTTCAAATCTAATTTTACTTGGAGAAGTACAGGTCTTCACAGTTCCGGCAGGCCCGCAATGCCCACCTCGCGAAATTTGGAACGCTCAACCCTTTTTGTTTTTGAAAATTAGGGGTGTTTCTTATTATCCATCTAACAAATTCTCTTTTTCTCTTTCAGAACTGTAAGCAAGCTTCCGTTCTTCATTTCAAAGAGTCTTTGTGATCCGGTTGGGATTCGAACCCAAGACCCACAGCTTAGAAGGCTGTTGCTCTATCCAGCTGAGCTACCGGACCATCCTCTCATGGACTTCTGTCCTTCTCTCAGGTCTCATCCACTCAGAGTTTTACGCATGGCTCAGCCACACAAAACATCATGCACGGACATAGCCCACGCAATTTGCGGATGCAAAGGTACGCTTTTTCCTCGAACCACACAAATAAATTTCAAAATATTTTTCTTGGTGAGACAATTTTTGTGTCAAAGAGAGTGAAAGCCACACAAAGCGACCTCCACTCTCTTTTATAAGACTGTCATTTGTCATTTATCATCCGATTAATGTCAACTCCTTTCATCGTCATCGAAGAACTTGTCGGATTGCAAACGAGAGAAATCGCAACCTTCGCTCAGTTTGCTGTAGAAAGCGCTACGGGCCTTTTTCTCTTTCCGGAACATCTCTCTCGTGCCTTCGATGTCGGCATCAAAGTTCAGGCTGTGGTCTATGCCCATATCCTTGGCAACCGCCATGGCGTCTTGGTTAGCACCGATATAGGTAAAAAGCCAGTTACCCCTCTTCAGTTCCTCAACCAGCTGGAAGACACGTTGGTGATTCCACTCCATCGAGGAATTCTCATAACCATCCGTGATGATGGTTACCAACACGTTGTCGCCCTTGTCGATATATTGACGCAGATGGGTGATGGAATTTCCCATTGCGTCGTAGAGCGGCGTGTTGTCGGTGGGCTGATAGTCGTTCTCGTTCAAGTCGGGCACCTTGGTGATGGGCATGCGGTCATAGACGGTGGAAATACGACGCCCGTTGAAGACCACCAGACTGAACAGCTGTTCCTGATTGGGACTCTCCGCTTGTGCTGTACGGATGGTTTGAACCGTTTCCACCACACCTGCGATGGCTTCTCTGCGGATGGAATACATGGAGCCAGAGGCATCCAGAACGATGAGGTTGTAAACTTTCTGTGTCATGTCGCTTGAGATTTTAAGTGGTTAAATGTAATAAGTGATTAAAGTTTTGACTTTGTCATGCTAAAGATGCAGAAGTGAGCATTATGCCTTCTTTACATAAATGTAAGCCGGATACTTTCCCAGCACGAAGAGGGTGACGGGACAGAGCCAAATCCTCTGAGTGAATCCGTCCAGCCCTCTCACCGCGTAGTGTGCTCCACCTGTGAGCGAGTGGTCGAGTCGGCGCAATTCGGCATAGCCTTGGAGTTTTTCCTGCTTGGAAGTGGGAATCACCTTGACGCGTGTTTCCACATCATCGTTGGAGAGGTAAGCACAGAGCAGGTCGGCGCCAGCCACCATCATCAGGTTGTGATGTTCGAAAGGCCAGCCGGGGAAATCCACATACCAGCATCCGTCTGCCTCGTGGTTGAATTTCAGGTCATACTCGCGCTTCTTTCCGAATACGCTCTTCTGAATCAAAACTGCTGCGTTCTTCAAATCTTTCAATGAATAATCCATAATTAAAACAATTTTTAGAGGTTTGACAAAAAACTTTTGACGATGCAAAGTTACTATATAATAGACTGCACATGAAAATCCCTGCAAGCCTTGCAAACGTCGCAAGCCTTGCAGGGATACTGCTTATTTTATTATGGATAAGGCAATTAACGGAAATTTTCCCAAACAATCAAGTCTTGAGGCAAAAGGATTTTCTTAGCTTCTCCCCTTTCACCAGTGATGTAGTAGTTGCGGGCGATGCTGTCGTCGAAAACCCTCAGGAATGCCTGCTTGATTCGGGAGCATTTCTCGTTGATGGAGTTGCGTGTGGGGTCGGTCACATCGTCGATGCTCCTGCGGATGTCCTCACGGTTGTCGCGTCCCGAAATCATTTCGTACATGGAGAGGAGTTCCTTGCGGTAATCGGGCAGATAGGAAAACTTGATGCCTTCGGGATGGTGCAGATAGAGCAGGTAGATGGCTTTCGAGAGCGGAGGCATTTTGATTTCCACATTATTGTAATCGGGCAGGAAGATGCGTCCATAGCGCACATGCAGACGGCTCAGTTTCTGTGTGGGTTGGAAAAGCTGCTGAAGCGCCCATTCGCCCACCCCACTCTGGCGAAGACGTTCCACGAGCATCTGCACCTCACTCATCACGGCTTCTACATCCTCCTCCTGCGGCAACGAACGGCACTCGTCACAGCAAGCGTCATTTTCTCGAATGACCATCCTTTCAGAGTTGGAAGTCCTTCTATGTGGAGCTAGCCTCTCCTTGAAAGCCGACGTCAGCCTGCCGAACAGGGATGGTGTGGAAGGAGATTCCGCACACGCTTCTTCGCAAAACGCCTCTTCTATCTGCATTTGCTGAAGCTGTTCCTCTTCGTACCTCAGACGGTCAAATTGCCTATCATGTCTCCTGCCGAAGAAATCATCACTGACCCCATGAATGCGTATGTAGTTCTCCGCCATTTCGTAGGGTGACAGTGAGTAAACATCCGTCATGGGCGTGAACGCATAGATGTAGGTGTCCTCCTCGTCAAAATCCGCACCCTTATATTGAATCAGTCCGGGCTGAAGGCGTCTTTCGTCGAAGCCAGCAACGACATATTTCAACAGGTCACTATCACGGTAATGGCTGGCATAAGGAATGGCGGCATTCTCATCGGCATCGGGATTGAAATAGCGGTAAATCTTGCCGAGATCCATGTCGTGCGCAATCATCGGCAGGAAACAGAATTCCAGTCCGCCACGCCTAAACGCCTCCACAAGCATGTCATAATGCTCATAGAGAATCTCATAATACTTTTTTACGCCAATGTTCATCGCATCAAAATAGATGACCACGTTGGTTTTGGGTTTGAACGGAAGTCGGTTTTTATAAAAGCTGATGTATTGCATATTCACTCAGTGTTGAAAAGTCCTATTTTATCTCTGCCACCTACAAAACGCCCCATCTTTTTCTTGTTTGCAAAGATACGAAAAAAAGCATGCAACCACTACACATTTCATAGAAAAAACACACCCTTCCACTGCATTTTTTGTTTTCTGCGCTCTCATCCTCCCATCCAGAAACCCCTCCATCACACTATGCTTGATGTCTCCACATACACAAACTTTCAATCTGCTATTTTTCACATTATTGAAATTCAGGGGAAAAGTCTTCCTCGTTCTCCCATTCGATGGTGTACCTTAAGCCTCCATTCCTTCTCTTTCAGAACCTTCAAGACTCCTTGCCGTAAGCTCCTATGGTGTGTATGGGTGGTCCTCTAAAGTATTTAGCTTTGGAACAAAAAGTGATTTAGCTTTGGAACAAAAAGTGATTTAGCGTTGGGACACAAATGTATTCCAACGCTAAACTGAATCGTGTCCCAACGCTAAATTAAAATTTGTAATAAGGCTAAATTGATTCTTATGCTAAAGCTAAATGCTTTAACATCTGTGGAAGACACAACGCTGGGGCATACTCCTACACCGCATGGAACCGATGAAGGGAGAAGACGACACACAAAAAGGATAATCGGCATTTTTTTGATGAATTTCTTTTGTCGTACGTAAATAATCCGTACATTTGTCAGCACAAACCAAATATGTTACAACATGAAGAAGACAATCGCATCAATCATGGTGATGCTGGGGCTGGGTTCCTCGGCATGCAGCCAGACACCTCGGCAGCCGGAGGTGGACACCTTCGAGACGGAGAGTGGGAAAATGGTGAAGTTTCACGCGCTGGTGCATTCGAGCATCCGCATCGAGTATGGGGACATGGAGCTGTACATCGACCCTGTCACCAAGTTGGGCAATCGCACCATCGACTACACCAGCATGCCTCAGGCGAACTTTATTTTCGTCACGCACGAGCATGGCGACCACTACGACAAGGAGGCTATCAAGCGGCTGACGAAGGTGGGCACTCGGTTCATCACCAACCAGCGATGTGCCGACATGCAGGGCTATGGGCTTGTGATGAAGAATGGCGACAAGGAAGACCTCAACTCGGGCATCAAGGTGGAGGCCGTACCTGCCTACAACACGTCGGAAGGGCGCACCCAGTTCCATCCCAAAGGACGTGACAACGGCTACATCCTCACGCTTGACGGCTTGCGCATCTACATCGCAGGTGACACGGAGGACATTCCAGAAATAGCTGGCATACAAGACATTGACATTGCTTTCCTGCCTTGTAACCAGCCATACACCATGACTCCAGAGCAGCTCATCAGGGCTGCCCGCATCGTCAAACCCAAAGTGCTCTTCCCTTATCACTACGGACAGACGGATGTGAGCACCCTACCTGCCTCGCTGAAGGCAGACGGGATTGACGTGAGAATCAGACATTACGAATAGTTTTTTCTTCGGCGACTTGTCGCAACAATTCACGTTCTTCGACGACTTGCCGCTACATTTCACGTTTTCTTGATGCTGTAGGTGATGCCGAGGCTGAGGGCATAGAGGGCTGCCAGCACGATGAAGAGCACCACGTAGTCAAGGCCGAGGGTGTTGACCAAGAGGTTGGAGAGCTGGTTGCCGCTGAGTCCTGCCCAAGCCCAAGCGGAGAGGGCAAGTCCGTGGATGGTGCTAATTTTCTCCATGCCGAACTTGCTCTGCAACAAGGTGGGCAACGTAGAGAATCCGCCGCCATAACCTGCGTTGACGGTCATGAGCATCACCACCACAGGTACCAGAGTGTAGGACACAGAGGCCAAAGCCATCACAATCAGCGAGCTGGCAAAGATAATCTTGTAGATGGTCTCCTTGCGTTGGGTGTAGTCGGAGGACATCGAATAGAAGAAACGGCCAGCCGTATTGAAGAAGGCTGTGGCCGAGGCGAGCAAGGCGATGAAAGCCGTGCCAACACCGATGTCAACTGCGATGCTCTTCTCGAAGGCGATGAGGGCAAGGCCGCAGGTGATGTTCAGATAGAACACAATCCAAATCTTGATATAGGTGGGATTCTGCAGCACCCGGTAGTATTCCTGAATCTTGAAAGGTGTCTTGGGTTCCTTCCAATGGAGGGGTTTCTTGATGAGCAGAGCCGCCAATCCGATGCACACCACGGAGATGGCGCAGATGAGGGCAAGGGTGGTTTTCACGCCATAAGCCACGTTGCACCATTCGATGAAGGGTGAGAAGAGCACCTTGGAGAGTCCGAAGCCAGAAATGGCGATGCCCGTCGCCAGTCCCTTGTGTTCGCTAAACCACAGCATGAGGGTCTTGACGGGTGACAGATAGCCGATGCCCAACCCCACCCCCATCAGACATCCATAGCCCAACATGAGGAGGTTGACATCCTTGAAGTTGATGGCAAGGATGGACACCTGCAACCCTGCTCCGAAGAAGAGTCCGGAAGTGATGGTGGCCAAGGTGACATTCTTCTCCACAAAGCGTCCGCCAAATGCTGCCGACATGCCGAGGAAGAAGATGGCCAAGGAGAAGGCGAACTCGATAGACGAGACAGGGCACTCCATTAGAGAGGCGATGTCTGCCTTGAGCAAACTCCAGCAATAAACGCTGCCGATGCAGGAGTGGATGAGCAAGGCTGGAATGGCAGCACGAAACCATTTGTTGTTGAGCATAGAGAGGAGAGTTTTTTATAAAAAATGTTGGCACCGACCCCTTTCTCGAGGCCTGTGCCAACAAAAGGTGTCCATTTCGTGATTCCTTACCCAATCAGCGCGTCTGCCAGCACTTTCAGGTCTTCAATCGTCTTGGCTTTCACGGTGGATTCAACGGTGACAAGTGGCTCGATGATGGTGATGTTCTTCATCGCTTCCATCTGCTCGCGCATCTTCTTGCCTGACGCTGGTGCCCAAGTACCGTTCTCGACGAATGCCACCTTGCGATTCTGATAGGTTTTGATGCGCAGATGATTGATGAAGTCCTCCATGATAGGCATGATGCCACCATCGTAAGTAGGTGCACAGAGCACCATGCGGTCATAACGGAAAGCATCTTCGACGGCTTCGTGCAGGTCATCACGGGCAATGTCGGAGGTAGATACCTTCACATTGCTCTTTTCTTTGATGATGTCTGCCAACTTCAAAGCAGCCTGTGCCGTGTTGCCATGCAGAGAACAGTAAGCAATAAAAATTCCCTCATTCTCAGGCTCATACTTGCTCCATGTGTCGTAGAGGCCGATGTAGTAGCCAAGGTCTTCGGAAAGAACAGGACCATGTAACGGACAAATCTGCTGGATGTCGAGCGTGGCAGCCTTCTTCAAAAGATTCTGCACCATCGCACCATACTTACCCACGATGTTGAAGTAGTAGCGACGAGCCTCACATGCCCATCCTTCATCGTCCTCTTCCTCCTTGCAAAGCGCACCAAACTTGCCGAAACCGTCGGCAGAGAAGAGTATCTTGCTCTTCTGGTCGTAAGTGACCATCACCTCTGGCCAATGCACCATCGGAGCCATGAAAAACTGCAAGGTGTGCTGTCCCAACGAGAGGGTTTCACCCTCCTTCACCACCTGAATACGTGCTGAGAAATCCGTCTCGAAGAAACGCTTGAACATCGCCACAGCCTTCTGCGAGCACACAGCCGTCATGTTGGGATATTTCTCCATGATGAACTGCACGCTGCCCCCATGATCGGGTTCCAAATGCTGCACAATCAGATAGTCAGGTGTCTTACCTCCGAGTGCTGCCTCCAGGTTTTTCTCCCATTCAGCAGTCTTCGTGGCATCTACCGTATCCATGATGGCGACTTTCTCATCGTCAATCAGATAGGAGTTGTAGGACACACCCAGCGGCACGTCGTACTGACCTTCGAAGAGGTCTATGTCAAGGTCATCCACACCGATGTACTTCACATCCGGTGCAATCATGTCGTATTTCATCTTTCTATCAATAATATTATATATTAATGTGTAAATTGTGTTTCTGCTCCTTCGCCTCCTTCTGAGGCTTGGAAAAACAATAATTACCAATAATTGGCTACGCCGAGCTGAAGGTTGACAATAATTTTATCCAATAATATTATTGGAACCAATTTTTGGTAATTATTGGCAATTATTGTTTGAAAACGATGCGGCTTGCCGCATTACATCACAATTCGCTTCGTGTCACCTTACTTCAAGCGCTCCTGAATGGCTTTGCTCTCTGCCTCATATCCAGGCTTGTTGAGGAGGGCGAACATGTTCTTCTTGTAGGCCTCCACACCTGGCTGATTGAACGGATTGACACCGAGGATGAGACCTGAGATGCCACAACCCTTCTCGAAGAAGTAGATGAGTTGACCAATGTTGTACTCGTCGAGTTTCTCAATGCTGATCTTGATGTTGGGCACACCACCGTCCACATGAGCGAGTTGAGTGCCGAGTTCTGCCATCTTGTTCACTTCGTCGATGCGCTTGCCTGCGAGGAAGTTCAAGCCATCGAGGTTTTCTGCATCAGAAGGAACAGCGAGAGAGGTGTTAGGCTTCTCTACAGAAATGACGGTTTCGAAGATGGTACGTTCGCCATCCTGAATCCATTGGCCCATCGAGTGGAGGTCAGTCGTGAGGTCGACAGATGCAGGGAAGATGCCCTTGCCGTCCTTACCCTCGCTCTCACCGTAGAGTTGCTTCCACCATTCACCGAGGTTATGGAGTTTTGGCTGATAGTTCGCCATGATTTCAATCTTCTTGCCACTCTGATAGATGGCGTTGCGAGTAGCGGCATAAACAGCAGCAGGGTTCTCAGCACAAGGCACATCAAGTGCACATTGCTTCTCCATATCCTGTGCACCCTTCACGAGTGCCGCGATGTCATATCCAGCCACAGCGATAGGCAGCAAGCCTACAGGAGTCAGCACAGAGAAACGACCACCCACGTTGTCGGGGATGATGAAGGACTTGTAACCCTCCTTATCTGCAGTCGTGCGGGCAGCACCCTTCTTGGCATCCGTAATCGCCACAATCACCTTCTTTGCCTCGTCCTTGCCACGCTGGTCTTCACACATCTTCTTGAGGAGACGGAACGTGATGGCTGTCTCCGTTGTGGTGCCTGACTTCGAAATGTTGATGACACCAAACTTCACACCCTTCAGGTAGTCAATCAGCTCCGAGAGGTAGTCCTCGCCGATGTTGTTGCCTGCAAACAGGATGCGTGGAGTCTTCGAAGGCTTCAGCCATCCGAACGTGTTGCTCAGGGCATCAATCACCATGCGGGCACCCAGATAGGAGCCGCCAATACCAGCCACCACCACAGCTTCACAATTCTCCTGCAGCACCTTGGCCGTGGCATTCAACTCAGCAATAAACTCGGGGGTGATGGAACTTGGGAGGTGCATCCATCCCAAGAAATCGTTACCAGCACAAGTGCCCTCTTCCAGAGCCTTCTGTGCAGCCTTCACCTGAGGCTCCAAAGCCTCAATCGCTCCTGCCTTCACAAACGAGGCAGCCTTCGTAATGTCAATTTTCATAGTTAGAGCCCCCCGTCCCCCGAAGGGGGCGTGCCATTCGGTTGGGGGTAAAATGGCTTTATGGTTATTATTATTTTTTGAAAATTCGATTGTTATTTTTACGCACCGCGTCAGTCCTCCCCCTTTGGGGGTTGGGGGGTTCCTATCTCAGCGAGTCACTCAATATCTTAATCTCCACGCTGGGAGAAATCTTCTCGTAGAGGATGTTGTACACCGCATCCAGGATGGGCATGTTCACGTGATAGCGCTTGTTGAGGATTTTCATACAGTTGGTGCCGTAGTAACCCTCGGCAATCATTTCCATTTCCAGTTGCGCGGTCTTGACAGAATATCCCTGTCCAATCATCGTACCGAACACACGGTTGCGGGAGAAGTTCGAGTACATCGTCACGAGCAGGTCGCCCAGATAGGCAGAATCACTCACGTGGCGGTCTTCGGGTTGAACGGCACGGAGGAAACGCTTCATCTCCTGCAGGGCATTCGACACCAGCACCGCCTGGAAGTTGTCACCCAGCTTCAAGCCGTGACAGATGCCCGCCGCGATAGCATAGACGTTCTTCAGCACCGACGAATACTCAATTCCCTCAATATCGGGCGACACGTTGGTCTTCACATACTTATTGGCCAGCAAGTCGGCCACCACCTGCGCATTCTCCAAATCACGGCATCCTACGGTCAAATAGCACAAACGGTCGAGTGCCACTTCCTCAGCATGACTGGGGCCACCGATGCACGCCACCTGTTCCTCAGGCACGTTGTACTGCCGCTGGAAGTATCGGCTCACGGTGAGGCTTTCCTCGGGCACGATACCCTTGATGGCCGTCACCACCATCTTCTCCCTCATGTTCGTCTTCAGCTTCTTCAGGTGGTTCTTGATGTAGGGCGACGGAATGACGAAGATGAGCGTGTCGTTGTTCTTCACCACCTCGTTCAGGTCGCTGGAGAAGGTGATTCTGTCCACATCGAAATGCACACCCGTCAGGTAGGCAGGGTTGTGGTGCATGCGCTTAAAGTCCTCGATGCGGTCATCCCTGCGCATATACCACGTTATTTTTTCTTCATGGTGCATGACAATCTTGGCAATAGCCGTTGCCCAGCTACCACCTCCCAAAACTGCCACTCTGCCACAAGATTGAAACTGCATATTACACTAATTTGAGTCAGATATTTGGTTACCGTAAGCCGCCGAAGAAAAAACAGGTAAAAACAAGTAAAAAATAAAGAAAAAACATATTGCTGCGCAATAATTGAACGAATTAGAACGAATTATTATTGATTGGAATAAATTTGTTTAATTTGCCCGAAGGGCGATGTTTATTTTTATCTATTTTTACTTGTTTTTTATTATTTTTTCTTCGGTGACCCGTCGCAATTCTATTCACTTTTCACTTTCGCGATAATCTCGTTCAGTTGGTCAACTGACGGTTTCTGAATGTCCAACTTGTACTTCTTCAGCACCTCGCCAATCTGCTGTTGAATCTTCTGGGCGTTGCCACCTTCGAGGTCGCTCACGAGGTTGTAACCCACCTTGTAGAGCACAGGCACGATGTCCTCGCTGAATCCGAGTGCCACAAACTTGTCCACGCCGTCACGAGGTGCCTTCTTCTCAGGCTTCATGGTGGGGAACAAGAGCACTTCCTGAATGGTGGGTTGACCGGTCATGAGGATGGCCAGACGGTCGATGCCGATGCCGATGCCCGATGTGGGAGGCATGCCATATTGCAGGGCGCGCAGGAAGTCGTGGTCAATCACCATCGCCTCGTCGTCACCCTTGTCGGCCAGCTTCATCTGCTCCACGAAACGCTCCTCCTGATCAATCGGGTCGTTCAGCTCAGAGTAAGCGTTGGCCAACTCCTTGCCGTTCACCATCAGCTCGAAACGCTCGGTGAGACCTGCCTTCGAACGGTGCATCTTGGTCAGCGGCGACATCTCCACAGGATAGTCGGTGATGAAGGTCGGCTGGATGAACGAGCCCTCGCAGAACTCGCCAAACAACTCGTCAATCAGCTTACCTTTACCCATCGTCTCGTCCACTTCCATCCCTTTCTGCAGGCAGAATGCACGGATTTCCTCCTCTGACTTGCCTTCGCAGTCAAAGCCTGTCTTCTCCTTGATGGCATCCAAAATGGGCAGACGACGATAAGGCGCCTTGAAGCTCACCACCTGGTCGCCAATCTTCACATCAGTTGTGCCGTTCACAGCCACACAAATCCGCTCCAGCAACTGCTCCGTGAACGACATCATCCAGTTATAGTCCTTATACGACACATACAGCTCCATGCACGTGAACTCAGGGTTGTGGCTTCTGTCCATACCCTCGTTGCGGAAGTTTCTGCCAATCTCATACACACCCTCGAAACCACCCACGATGAGGCGCTTCAAGTACAGCTCCGTAGCGATGCGCAGATACAAATCCACGTTCAGGGCATTATGGTGCGTGATGAACGGACGAGCCGATGCACCACCTGCAATCTGCTGAAGAATAGGCGTCTCCACCTCCGTAAAACCTGCCTCGTCAAACACCTGGCGCATCGTGCGGAGAATCGTGGCACGCTTCAGAAACGTGTCCTTCACGCCGTTGTTCACAATCAAGTCCACATACCTCTGACGGTAACGGAGTTCCGGGTCTTCAAACGCATCAAACACCTGTCCGTCCTTCTCCTTCACCACAGGCAGCGGCTTCAAGCTCTTGGCCAACACCGTCAACTCCTTGGCATGCACGCTGATTTCGCCCGTCTGAGTGCGGAACACAAAGCCCTTCACACCAATAAAGTCGCCCAGATCGAGCAACTTCTTGAACACCACGTTATACAAATCCTTGTTCTCCTCAGGGCAGATGTCATCCCTGGTCACATACACCTGAATCCTGCCCTTCGAATCCTGCAACTCCACAAAACTTGCCTTGCCCATCACACGACGGCTCATCATGCGCCCGGCGATGCACACCTCACGAAGCGGTTCCGTGGGCTTACCCTCCTCGTCCACCTCGGGGTCTTTGAAGTTTGTTATGATTTCCGTTGAAAAAGCGTCAGTTGGATACTCAGCGGCAGGATACGGATTGATGCCCATCTCCTTCAATGCCTGGAGATTCGCCCTACGGTTCATCTCCTGTTCCGAAAGTTCAAGTACGTTCATGTTTTTTCTCTACTATATAATAATAAGTGCTGTATATAACATACCACGATGCAAAGGTACGGATAAGTGAGAGAAAAAACAAATTTATTTGAGATTTTCCGAACGAAATCCGTATCTTTGCAGCGTTTTTTAGAAATAATTGTATTGTATGATGGAAATGGTTTATTTGGCAATCGGAGTGGCTGTAGGTGCCTTCGCGGGCTGGCTAATGGCTAACAGCAAGCGGAAGGATGCGGATGCTGGTCTTCTGCTGGCGAAGCAGCAACTGGAGCAGGAGAGGAAGATGAGGCAGCAGGCGGAAGTGGCGGCGGAACATTTGAAGAAGGAGCTGGAAAGTGTGCAGAACCTGTTGCAAGAGGCGCGATTAGGACAGGAACGGGTCACCACGCAGTTGAAAGCTGAACAGGAGCGGTCAGCAAGTGAGGCAAGGATGAAGGAGGAACGATTTGCCGAACAGCAACGGACGTTGAGGGAGCAGTTTGCGGAACAGTTGAAGACGGTGCAGGAACAGTTTCAGAATCTGGCCACAAAGGTGCTGGATCAGCAGGCTGATAAGTTGAAGATGCAGAATGCTGAGTCGATGCAGGCGCTGACGAACCCGCTGCGGCAACATATTGAAGAATTGCAGAAGGCTATCCATAACACGAACGCGGAAACGGCGAAACATACGGCCTCGCTGTCGGAGCAACTGAGGTCGATGGCTGAACAGACCACGAAGATTAACGAGACTGCCACTCATTTGACGAATGTAATGAAGGGCGGCAACAAGATTCAAGGCAACTGGGGTGAGATTACGCTGAAGAACTTGCTGGAAAGTCAGGGGTTGGTGTTGGGACGTGACTTCGACTTGCAGAACACACTGACGGACGAGTACGGGAACCCTGTGCTGAACGAGGACAGCGGAGCGAAGATGGTGCCCGATGCGATTCTGCACTACCCGAACAATGAGGACGTGATTATCGATGCGAAGATGTCGATTGATGCTTACGCAAAGTATGTGGAGACGGATGACGAAGGGCAGCGGAAGGTGCTGGCCAAGGAGGTGGTGAGGAGCGTGAGGGAGCAGTTCAAGAAGCTTTCTGCCAAGGAGTACAGCCGCTATGTGAAGGCTCCACGCACGACGGTGGATTTTGTCATCATGTACATCCCCTACGAGGGTGCGCTGCAACTGGCTTTGGCAACGGAGCCTGGGTTATGGAACGAGGCGTTCGGCAAGAAAATCTTCATCACGGGGCAGCAGAACCTGATGGCGATTCTGACCATGATTCATGCGGCTTGGCGGCAGTATTTGCAGAACGAGAACGAGAAACAGGTATTTGTGATGGCAGAGGAACTACTGAAGCGTGTGGGTGCATTCATTAAGGAGTTTGACACTCTGAAAGAGCACCTGCGTCGTGCCAACGATGATTGTGCCGAGCTGGAGGCTAAGTACAACGGCCGCATGGGCATCGTGCAGAAGGCTAACCAACTGAAGAAGTTGGGTGTGAAAGAGAATGTGAAATATCCGATTCCGGAAGAGGAGGAGAAAGAGTTAGGAGTTGAGGAGTTAGGAATTAAGAGCTAAAAGTTAGGAATTAAGAGCTGAGAGTTAAGCTCATAACCGCAAAATGATGAATTAAATATATGGAAGAAGCAATCATGGGCACAACGAGTGCAGACAATACTATCGGCACGGGAAATGACATCGTGTCGGAACTGAGCAATTTGGATTTCAGCAAGATAGCCATAAGCGACATCATCGGCTATCTGGTGCAGTTTGGCAAGAATGTTCTCTTGGCCATCATCGTCTATTTCGTGGGACGATTTATCATCAAGTATACGATAAAGGCGCTGAGGGCCGTGACTCAAAAACGAGGTGTGGAGGCCTCGCTCACGTCGTTTCTCAACAGTCTCATCTCCATCTCGCTCAATCTTCTGCTCACCATTATCATCATCGGCATTTTAGGCATCGACACCAGTTCGTTCCTGGCAGTGTTTGCTTCGGCGGGCATTGCCGTCGGCATGGCCTTGAGTGGCACGTTGCAGAACTTCGCGGGTGGTGTGCTGATACTGATACTGAAGCCCTACAAGGTGGGCGACTTCATCGAGGCACAGGGATTTGCTGGAACGGTGAGGGAAATTCAGATTTTCAACACGGTGCTCACCACGCCCGACAATCAAACCATTATCATCCCCAATGGGCCACTAGCGACGGGAAGCCTAAAGAACTCGACGAAAGCACCTATCCGACGAGTAGATATCGACGTGGAGGTGGCTTACGGCACTGACCCTGACGAGGTGAGGAGGGTGCTGAACGCCATCATCGATACCGACGAGCGCATCATGAAGACTCCTGCCGACAAGGCCCCCTACCTGCCCATGACAACGATGGGGACAAGCAGCATCACGTTCCAGATGCGTGTGTGGGCCAAAGCTGCCGACTTTTGGCCGGTGAAGTTTGAGACCACGGAGAAGGTGTACAGAGAACTGGGCAAGGCAGGCATCGAGATTCCATTCCAGCAGATTGATGTACACATGAAATGATGTACCATCAGACAAATGACCATGTATAATTGACCATATAGCGAAAAGATGATCAAAAACATTATATTTGACTTAGGAGGTGTGTTGCTCGACATCGACCTCTTATACTGCATGCGCCAAATGGAGGCGTTGGGTGTTGACTTGAAGGCGTTGGAAACGAAGGGAGGCCCCACCCCTGCTGGTGTGAAGGGCGCTGTGCTGGGCGAAGGATTGGTGGCAAACGGTGTGATGCACCTCTATCAGGTGGGTGGCATCTCGACGGAGGAGTTTCTGGAGGGCGTGAGAAGGCATTGCCGTCCTGGCACCACACGTGAGGAGGTGCTGAAGGCTTGGAACACCTGCTGCATAGGCATTCCGCAGTACCGGCTGGACCAAATTGCACAGTTACGTCAGCAGGGCTATCGCATCTTCATGCTGTCGAACACGAATGACGCACATTGGCAGGACATCAAGACACGTTGCATGGGAGGACAAGCCAACATGGACAAATATTTCGACCAAGTGTTCCTCTCGCAGGAGATGCACATGGCAAAGCCTAACGATGACATCTTTCTGAAGGTGCTGGAAGACATCGGCGCGAAAGCTGAGGATTGCCTTTTCCTCGATGACTCGACTGCCAATGTGGAGGCGGCAAGGGCATTGGGGTTCCATGCCACGAAGGTGGAGGTGTCGAAGACTCAAAATGGAAAGGTCGTTGCCCCACCCTCAGAAGATTGGACAACGACCATCAATCAGATACTTGAATAAGAGTTTGACTTCGTCGAACGGAAGGTTCTCTATTTTTCAGAACTTCACAGTGACTTTCTTGCCCGAGTAAGTCACTGTTTTTTGTGTGCCATCGGGCAGAACGACCTGGAAGGTGCGGGTGTTGAGCATGCCCTTGTAGGCTCCCTGACGGGCAGCAAGGGTGAGGGTGCGCTTGGCATCATTCCACGTCATACGGATGGTGGTGAACTGACCCTGCTCATAGTGATAGTTGGTGCCTTCGTCCTCGTAGAGAGTAAACTCGGCATCATTGCCAGGATAGACACGAAGCGTCATCTTTTCATCCACCTGCTGAGCGGAAGATTGGCGGTCGGCTCCGATGGGGAGGATGCTGCCAGCCTTCACAAAGACAGGAATGGAGGCTCGAGTGACGGGCGCATCAATGGAGGTGCCACTTTCGTGGTGAGTGCTTGTGGCATAGTTGTACCAACCGCCACGATTCTTGGGCAGGTAGGTCTTCCACTGGGTTGCACCTGCCTCTGTGACTGGATTGATGAGGAGGGCACGACCAAACATGTATTCGTTCTGTTGATTGAGGGCGGTCTCATCGTAGGCGAAGTCGAAAATAAGCGGACGCATGAGGGTGCTGCCTTTCATGGACACTTCGGCTGCGTTAGAATAGATGTAGGGCAGGAGGCGATAACGCTCACGGATGCACTGGGTAATGATGTCTTGTGCCTCCTTGCCGTAACGCCAAGGCTCCGTGTCGCTCATATATCCGTGTACACGCATCAAGGGGAGATAGACGCTGCACTCAATCCAGCGAAGCATACGCTCGATGTAGGCAGGGTCGTTGTATTGATTGCCAGGACGAAAGAAACCACCTGCATCGTAAGTCCACCAAGGCAGGCCTGCTGCCTGCATGCCGAGTCCTGACGAAATTTGGATGCGGAGGGTCTCAAAATCATTGCCCACATCGCCACTCCACATGGCAGCTCCATAACGCTGAATGCCAGGGAAGCCGCAACGAGTGAGAATCATCGCACGGTGTTCGGGAGCATCGTGGCGCGAACCTTCAAAGACGGTCTTGTTGACCAGCAAGGGATAGACATTGCGGAACTGTTCGCCAGCATACTTTCCGCCCCACACTCTCCTGCCCTTCAGGTCATCATTCTCTGGCTCGGTAGCGTCCTGCCACCATGCGTCAATGCCATAAGGCTGCAAAAGTTTGGTAGAGAAGTTATGCCAATAGGCTGCGGCGGCATCGGGGTTGAAGAAGTCAATCCAGTCGGTGCCAGGAATGTAGTAGCCTTGTTCCTGCATGGAACGTCCCACATCGGAACGCTTGTCAATCTTCGACCACACGGAGAGCATTAGGCGTACATCCATCTGGTGCAGGCCTTCGACAAGTTTGTGTGGGTCGGGATAGTGGTCTTCATCGAACTTCATGGCGTTCCAACCATACTTACCCCACCACTGCCAGTCTTGCACGATGAGGTCGAGAGGAATCTGCTCATTACGAAAACGCTGGGCAGTCTTCACAATCTCGTCGGAACTATGGAAACGCTCACGACAGTGAATGTAGCCAAGAGCCCATTTGGGCATCATGGGAGCAGGGCCTGTTGTCTGGCGATAGGCAGCTATGATTTCGTCTGGTGAACCGACGAACACAGTATAATCGACAGCATTGGCAACAGGCGAGCGGAGCACGGTGGCATCCTGCACAGGCTGATAGTAGAGCACGGGCTTGTCGCCACGTTCCAGTTCTGCCTCGACGGTGTGGATGCCAGCGGTGAGACGGCAGAGGATGGACACTGTGGGTGGAAGCCATACATTGCGATGGTCGATGAGAGTCTGTCCGTCGATGCAGAGATTGTGGCGACGCGCCATCGTCTGCCCCACATCGAGCAGGAGGGAATAAATGCCATCGGCAGGAACGGTGAAAGTACCCTTGAAGATATTGCGCACACGCACCTCGCTCTTACCACCAGTGGTAGAAGTGACGTTCACCACTTCCTGCACACCCTCCCCTTCCTGCTTGGTGAGTGCAACCTGCTGGTCAGAAGGGTTAAACTCTGTCATACCGTAGTTGTTCCACAAAACACCATAACCCTTGCTCGACAGGAACATGGGAACGGCTATCTGCGTGTTCACCTGAGTGAGGCGACGCGAAATGCCACGCACATCAGTGTAGCCATCCTGAAACTGCCCCAAACCGAAGAGGTGCTCGTCGGCAGGAGAGTTCATTTTCAGAGTAGCCACATAAGTGGGTTCGCCAGAGAGTGAGGAGGACTGAAGAGAGTGCTCGGTGGCACGGAACACTTCCTTGCCAGTCTTGTCGGCAACACTGACGGTCAGAAGGTCGGCATCGACACGGAGCACAACACCAGCCGATGAAGTCAGAGTAGTTAAATGTCCCTGCACTTTCTTCTTGAGCGACACCGAAGCTTCATTCACATAAATCCATTCGGGCAACTCACGCATGGCCTCCTCCTCGTACTGAATACGGAAAGCCGTGGGAGTGAGTGCGGTAATGGTCAACTTCCCTTTCCCGAAGGGAAGGCTCTCTGCACTGACCATCAGACAGAACAGGAGCATTGTCAACAAACAAAGTTTTCTTTTCATCTTGATATATCTATTATTTTATTTTTCATTAAGAATCATGACACAGCCTCCTCGTGGCTTCAAGTCAACACTCTGAGGCAAGACTGGCGTTTCATACACATTCCAAGGAGCCACGGAGCGTCCACTGTCGGCATAAACTCTCACACGCTTTGCCTTACTCTTGAGACGCGACCAATTAATGCTGATGGTCTTGTCAGCATCGGTGCCGTTAATCATCGCCACGTACCAAGTTGCACCTTTGCGACGTGCCAACACCACATATTCACCAATAGAGCCACCCAAGAGTTTGGTGTCATCCCACACATTGGGCAACTGAGAAAGGAAGTCCTGCACGGTTTTCGGCTGTGCAAGGAAACTCTCTGGACGGTCTGCCAGATGCTGCAAGCCAGACTCGAACAGCACGGTGAGTGCCAGTTCATGGGCATGAGTGGTAATGTGAGGATGTTGTGAATCGGAAAAGGCGCATGGGGTGTAATCCATCGGACCAATGACATTACGGGTGAATGGCAAGGTAGCATTGTGTGCAGCCGCCTTGTTCGTGAAAGAGCCTACATTATTATACCATTCAGCCCCATACACCCCCTCTGTGGAAAGAAGGTTCGGATAAGTGCGTTGCCAACCACGAGGGATGGGAGCACCATGGAAATTCACCGTTAGATGATGCTTGGCAGCTGACTCTAAGAGGTCCATGCAGTAGTCCATATTCATCTGATTGTCACCCGAAAAAAAATCTATCTTCACGCCAGCCACCCCAATCTTCTCACACCATGCAAACTCTTTCTCACGGTCTTCGGGCTTGTTCAGACGGAACTTAGGACCTGGCGCCCCGTTAATCCACCCAACAGAAGAATTGTACCAGATCAGTGGTTTCACACCCTTGGAATTGGCATAGGCAACAGCATCCTCGATGGTCTTGCCTTCGTTAGATGCCACCTTGTCCATCTCGTCCCATTCGGCATCGATGAGCACATATGGCAGATGCAGGGTGACAGCCATATCCACATACTTCTTGATGATATTGAAGTCGTTGGAGCCGTGATTATATGCCCAATACACCCATGAAACAACGCCTGGCTTAATCCATTGGGTGTCGGTCAGTTGGTTGGGTTCAGAGACATCGGTGACAAGGGTCGACTCCACTACATCAGCCAACGAACCGATGATGATGACGCGCCAAGGAGTGTGCCATTCGCCACTCAAAGAGAGGTCGTTCTGGTCTTGCTTCACGTTGAAGAGTTCGCCTTTATTAAACAGGCTCGAAGCACTCTGCCGACGTTCGATGTTGGCCTCGGTGATGAGGGCAAACACACCGTCAGCAGGTTCCATCAGCAAAGGATAGCCCCAATGAGTGTTGAGGTCGTTTTGAGGCACAGAACCGCCAAAGCCACCCAGCGTTTTCACGTTGGCAGTGGTGGACATAGGGTAGAATCCCTCATAGCCATCACTCCATTGCAACATCCAGCGCTTGATTCCTTCAGGGATGAAGTAGGTGGTCTTTTCCTCTTTCAACTTTTCTTCCTTCAAGTCCGACAATTCATAGCGGAAGGCGATGCCATCATTGTAAAGACGCATGACCAACCGCATCGGAGAGCCATCAGCATACTGATATTGGAAATCATACTCGTTAGCTTTATTGGTACACGATGTCCGCTTACCCGACAGCATCTGATAATCGGCTTTCACCTTCTTTCCCTTATTCATCCGCAAGAAGGTCAACCCCTCCTTTGCCGAAGTGGAAACACCGATAGCAGAAAGGTTCAGCACTTTCTTTCCCATATACTGGATTTCGTAGGCTTCACCCTTCTTCTCTAATGAAATCTTGCCATTAGGCGACTGTACGTTCTGAGCGAAGGCACTGCACACAATGGCCAGGTCTATACAAACTGAAAAAAATCTCTTATACATCATTTCTGTTCAGGAATTATTATCCGATAATGACCACTCAAATGCATGAAAGCAAACAAACGCAACAACCCATCATAGTAAGCATCGAAATAGCCATCCTCGAACGGCACATGCTTGGCATTCCACAGGGCATCCACAAACTCCTTGCTCTTCGGATGGCTGCACATCATGGATGCAGCTGCGGTTGTAGCCACAAGGCCAATGGAATGACGCAACTTGCGGAATCCACCTGCCTGAAGAATCTCATCCTCTTCGGGGAGCGACCCATCCACACGGTACTGGTCAACGAAGTCATTCACTCCCTGCGAATAGAAGAAGTTCTGAATCTTCTCACCATACTGCTGTTGCCACTCGCGGTCGGCACAGCTCCACTCATAGTCGAGCGCGATGTTCATCGGCACACGCCATGAGTCATAGCGGAAATTGTTACCTCCGTTTCGGCGACCGCCCCACCCTTGCATCTCACCTCCATCATACTGACACATATCAGGGTTCAGACCTGTTTTTTCATCACAAGCTTTATGCAGGAATGCACGCGACTTCTCAGCACATTCCGTCCAATAAGCGGAACGTCCATCATCTGCCCACTTCGCCCACACTTCATAGAATGCAGGAATGTGGTAAGAAGGGTCGGTGAAACGCTGTCCAAATCCATCAGGCGTGAAAGTGATGAGCTTTGTCTCGGGGTCAATCAGGAAAATCGTCTGCTTCTCCAGTTTCGGTTCCCCTTGTAGCTCACCAAATCTGCGAGGGGCAGGCATTTCGGCCTCACGAGGCATCGTGCAATCGAGGATGCGCTTCGCCTCAGCCTTGTAGTTGATGCCCGTATCATTGCCCCAACGGTTGGAAGCGAAGATGAGTGCCGTGATGAAATAGAGTTCACCATCGGACGCAGCCCCCGCAGCATTTCGGGTTCCGTCGGTCTTGCAGCTCCAGGCAAAATAGCCCTCACGAGCTCCCTCCTGATGCTGCATGTACTTCTTGCTCCAGCGCCACAGACGGTCGAAGATATCCTTCTTGTCGAACTGCACGGCAATCATCATGCCATACGACATGCCTTCCGTGCGGGCATCGTGGTTCTTGATGTCAGACACATAACCCATCGAATCGCCCACCTCGAAATACACCTTGTTGGGGCCATAGAAGACGTCGTTGAACACCTCCTGCACTTTGGCTTCCACGTCTTTCTCGGAGTAGCCCATCTCGACAAAGAGGTTGCGATACTTCTTCGTCTCAAAGGCACCTTTGTCCCAAGGTTTGTACGTTTGTGCCTGGGCACCTATCGCCAAGCACGTCAGCATCATGAGCAGTAGCAAATTTTTCACTTTTCACTCTTCACTTTTAGTTTTGAAACTGCCACCAATCGAAGTTGAAGGTGCCGTTCAGATTCTCGAAGTGCAGGTAGAGGTCGTGAACACCCTTCACGCCATTCACCTTGCCGCTGACGGTCGTGAACTTCTCGTCGGCTCCTGTGGCCTTCACAGCCACACGTCCAATCTCCTGACCCTCAATGCCATCGATGCGCAGGACAATGTTGCCGCTGCCCTTGGCCGATGCCACGCTGGCGAGGAACTTCTTGGCACCAACGCTGCCGAAGTCGACACCACGCACTCGGATGTACTCACCCTCGTCGATGTCGGTGATGTACATGTTGATGCGTCCTTGCGAGTAAGGCATATCCTTCACGATGCCCGTGTTCTTGAAGCCCATCTTCGAGCTCTTCAAGCCCAAGCCCCAAGCCATCGTCTCTGCCTCCACACGCTTGTAGGGATTGAGGTTCTCAATCTGCTTCATGGGCTCCTGGTCGAGCCAGTAAGGAAGCTCCTGAATGGTGCCGTCGGCATTGTAGGTAATCTCCTGACCGCTCACAGAACGGCGCTCGTGGTGCTCCCATGTGTCGATGTGCATGAAGTCGTAGTTCTGACCGAAGACGTAGCTCTTGCCCTTGTAGTCGCAAATGCCAGGATGGTTGCCGCGGTCACGCTCCGTCGGACGCATGATGTAACCCATCTCCGTCCACTTTCCGTTGGGGTTGTCAGCCATCGCATAACCCAAAGCCTCAGGACAGCAGGTGGAAGCGTAGGCCATGTAATAGTGGCCATTGCGCTTGTAGAACCAGGGGCCTTCCTGATAGTGCTGCACAGCCCAAGTGGACTTCTCCGACCAAGGCACCCGGAGGTTAATCTTCGAACCTTCCTCCTTCACGGGACGCATCATGCCGTCCTTCTGATTGAGCACGTAGATGTCGCCATCAGTCGAAATCATGTCTTCGTTCAGCTTCACATAGTAGGTGTGGGGGTTGCCCCAGAACATGTATGCCTGTCCGTCCTCGTCGATGAACACAGATGGGTCGATGTCATCCCAATGCTCCTTCTGCCACACGAGCGGCTGACCCAGCGGGTCTTTGAAGGGGCCATAAGGAGAATCTGCCACCAACACGCCGATACCATGTCCGTGGAGGGGTGCATAAAGATAGTACTTGCCGTTGCGCTCCACGGTCTGGATGGCCCAAGCACCATTCTCGCGGCTGCGCCATTCGAAGTCACGAAGGGAAGCCACAGCACCATGCTCTGTCCAGTTCACCATATCGGTCGTCGACCACAGCAGCCAGTCGTACATGAAGAAACCTGCGGAGTTCTTCTCGTTCTGGTCGTGGATGTCCTCAGGATGAGAGTCGTGAGAGGTGTAGAGGAACAAGGTGTCGCCCACCACCAAGGGAGAGGGGTCGGCGGTATACTTTGTAGTGAAGAGCGGCATGTTGCACTCTTCGATGCCACGGAACTTCCACCAGTCGAAGTTCATCACTTTCACACCCTTACGGCCACGGAACACGAAGTAGAGGTCGTGCACACCCACCACAGGAGTGCGGAGGTCAACCACCTTCTCTTCCCACTTCTCCCAGCCACCTGTGTGACCCACTTCGAGACGTGCGATGACCTTGCCGTCGAGGCTGTCGATGCGCACTTCGATGGCACCACCTCTGAGGGCACTTGCCACGCTGGCTGTGAAGGTGCGAGGAATCTTCTTGCCAAAGTTCACAGCTTGCAACTTGATGTAGTCGCCATCATGAGTTTCAGAAATATACACACCAGTCTCGTCGTTCCACTCGCTCTTGATGCCCTTGGAGAAAGCCATCGTCTCGGCTTCCACACGCTCGTAGGGATTCAGCGTGCCAACGGGGTCAACACCCTTGTCGGTAGGTTGAATGGTTGGGAACGTGCCATCTGGATTGAACTTGAACTCTTCCACAGCCACACTACGACCAAAGCCGCCACCACCAGGGAGCTTGCCCGTGTGGTAGAAGAAGTAGTCGTGACCCTTGAAGTGCTCGTAGCCACAATGGTTGGTGAAGGAACCTGTGCCGCCCTCGGGCATGATGGTGCCCTTGTATGTCCAGGGACCCGTTGGTGTGGGAGCTTCGGAATAGGCAATGTGCTCAGGCACACCACCTGCTGCATAGAGGAGGTAGTAGCGTCCAGCAGGCTTGCCAGCTGTTGGCTTCCCTCCCCTCTTGGGGGAGATGGAGGGGGCTTTCATAATCCAAGGACCCTCGGTATAGGTGTCCTTATACTTCTTGCCCTTCTCGCGCTTGGTCATGTCGGGAGCACCAAAGCCCTCTTCGGTCATCTCCAGATTGAACACTTCGCCAGCAAGGCTCACCATGTCCTCGTTCAGCTTCACACAATACACTCGTGGATTGCCCCAATAGAGCCACGCCTGGCCATCGTCGTCGATGAATACGGTGGGGTCGATGTGATCCCAGCTGCCGTTCTCATAGAGAGGTTTGCCAATGGCATCGCGGTAAGGACCTTCTGGCTTGTCGGCCACAGCCACACCAATGGCCATTCCATTCGACAGACGGGAGTGGGCACAGATGTACCAGTAGAACTTGCCATTCCGCTCGATGCATTGGCTTGCCCATGCGCGGTCGTCTGCCCAACTGAAACTTTCCAAAGCCAAAGGGCTTCCATGATCTGTCCAGTTCACCATGTCGGCCGAACTGTACACACGCCACTCCTGCATCCAGAAGAAGTCAGCCTTGTCCTCGTCATGCCCTGTGTAAACATAAATTCTGTCGCCATGCACCATCGGCGCAGGGTCGGATGTGCACCATGTCTGCACAAAAGGGTTCTGTGCTGACGCCGTTCCGACAGCACCCCAAAGCGAGAGGCTCAAAGCCCCCAAAGTCAATAGTTTTCTCATTGTCAAAATAGGATTTTGGTTTTGTGTGCAAAGATACGCCTTCCGTCTTCAACCCGCTTTTGTGTATGTTTCCAAAACTTCAAATCGTGTTACATGGACAGCGCTGCGCTAAATGATAAATGACTAAAGTTTCGCAAGCTCCACTTTTTTGAAGTTAAAGAAGTTAGAGAAGTTAAAGAAGTTAGAGACGAATGTCATGCTGCTGTATTCATTGTCAGAAGGTATCGTCTTTAACTTCTAAGCGAAGCGATAACTTCTTTAACTTCTATAACTTCTACAACTTGCGAAAGTTGAGTAAATGATAAATGATAAATGACATTATCTCAGCCTGTTCCTGATAAAATGCCGCTTCACATATATAAAATAGAAGAGCACACCCAGCATGTTGACCGCAAAGGCAAACCAGAAGGCGGAAGAGTAGCCAGTGTGGTGGATAGCCAAACCGCCAAGCACGACACCGAGTCCCATGCCGATGTCCCAGCAGGTCAGTTGCGAGGAGTTGGCCGTGCCACGCTTGTTGTTGGGGGCAAGATTGATGAACATCGTCTGCATGCCAGGCCAGATGTGACCATTGCCAAGACCGATGATGAGGGCTGCCGCATAGAAGGCGACGGGACTTTTCCAGGCGGCAAAGAGCAGGTAACCAAAGAGACTGATGAGGATGCCGTGATTGACATTCTGCACCACCCTCCCCTTGCGGAGCGAACGGGCACCGACCAGACGGGACAGGATGAGCCCTCCGCTCAGGACGGCAAACCATGCGCCTGTTCCAGCAGTCATGCCCAGCACCTCCTTCCCATAGATGGCCAGATAGGTCGCCAGCACTCCGTAGGATGCACCGACACACACCATCACCGCCCCTTCACTCCATCCCTTCAGCAGGAAAAAGCGGTCGAGCGAGATGGGGTCTTTGTTGGGAACGATTTCCTTCGTGGGGAAATGCACGGTGGCATTCACCGTAAGTCCGATTCCTGCCGCACAAAGGGCAATGAGAAAAATGATGTTGTAGTTGCCGATGGTGTCGTAGATAAGCAATCCCACCGTGGGTGCAATGCTCGTGGCCAGATTGTTGGAAAGACCATAATAGCCAATGCCTTCCGCACGGCGCGAGGAAGGCAGCACATCGATGGCGGAGGTGCTGTTGGCCACCGTGACCGCCCCCATCGGTGCCCCATGTGCGGTGCGGATGATGGCAAAGAGGGTCATGGTGCCTGCTATCAGATAGCCAGCAAACAGGGCAAAGAAGAGGAAGTAGCAGGTGAGCAGCACCACCTTGCGCGGAAAGCTATCGACCAAGAATCCCGAGAACGGACGTGCCAGCAGAGCCGTAAGCGTGTAGCCCGACAGCACAAAACCGATGGTTTCCTTGTCGGCCTGATAGGTCTCGCTCAGATAGAGCGGCAGCAAGGGTGTCACAATCATGAACGAAAAGAAAATCATGAAGTTCGCCACCCACACCTTCACATAATTCGCATTCCAAAGTCTTTCCTGCTGTGTCATAACGAGTGCAAAGTTACTGAAAAGTCAAGAGAAGTACAAAAGAAAGCCCCTTTTCTTTTTTTATTTCCGAAATGAAGCAGGATGGAAAAATGACAAAATGACAAAGTTACAAAATGACAAAGTTACAAAAAAAAGATGGCTACATTCCCATGCAACCATCCCTCCAAAAAGAATGTCTAAAAAAAATGACTGAGCCCACTTTAAAAAGTAAGGCATATTAAAATTGTTTGCTTTTGCACTAAAAT
>CAMVIM010000025.1 GCA_947167515.1 uncultured Prevotellaceae bacterium
ATTTCCCTACTGTAGATTTCTCTACTTTCGGGAGTGATTAGAAATTATGTTGCTTCACAAGGTGTCGTGACCATAAGCACAAGGTTATGGCTCCAAATACAACCCGTTCGGTGTGGAGATTTTGAGACATACCAACGGATCACCTTGGGTATATGTAGGCACGATAATTACCTTTGCAACCTAATTTCATCAACTCTCGAAAGTAGAAACGGCTGGCATTATCCTTAAACGAAGTACAACACAATAGCAAAACTATTCCTTGCGAAAAGAAAAAAGACTATTGTTCGATGGTTTGGTTTAGTTTTGTCCATTGTGATTATATACACAAATGATTTTGGACAAAAACATGTTCGTTTGTTTACTCCAATCTTCTGTACTATATAAACAGAGCAAACCAAACAAATATATAGACTGAATTTGTCTTTTTCTTTTGGACAGAAAAATCCCACCAGACATTTTCATGTCCGATGGGACTATCAAGTAAAATGCAGAAATCCAGACTATAGAACAGCTATACTTTACCAAAATTGCTAAAAGCATTCAGTTGGTCTGCAACACGCATAACATCCTGCTCGATCTTCTTATTGGTGATTCGAGCATATATTTGCGTGGTTTTGATGTTGGTGTGCCCAAGAAGCTTTGAAACTGTTTCCATTGGTACGCCTTTGGAAAGTAGCAGGGTGGCATAAGTATGTCTGGCCATGTGGTAGGAGAGCCGTTTCTTTATGCCGCACAAATCGGCTATTTCCTTCAGATATGCATTCATCTTCTGATTTGAGAGTATTGGCAGTAGATGACCGTTTCTATCTGCTGATGAATGGTATTTGTTTATAATCTCCCTTGCCACATCGAGTATCGGAACATTCTCCGTGATACTCGTTTTTTGTCTTTTGGTCATAATCCAGTCCGTTCCTCCGAGGGTAACAATATTCTCTTCTGTAAGATTGGAAACATCTATATATGCAAGACCAGTAAAGCATGAAAATACAAATATGTCACGAACATGTTCAAGACGCTTAACGTCGAAATGTTTTGACATCAGGACTTCTATCTCTTCTTCAGTAAGAAATCCTCTGTCAACTGGTTTGAGATGGAATCTTAAATTGATAAAGGGGTCGTGATCCAAAAATCCTACCTTCTGAGCTTGAATCGTTACGGTTTTCAATGTCTTCAGAGTTTTGGTCGCTGTGTTTTCCTGCATACCACCAATTGTACGAAGATAGATGCCAAAATCTGAAATTAAGCCAGGGGTCATATCAAAAGGAGAAACTGAAGTCCAGCCATGCTTGCTCTTCAAGAAACTTAGGAAATGCTTCTTCGTGGTTTTGTATTTCTGTGCAGTAGCGGCAGATTTTCCATGACCAACCTGCTGCTCGACGCTCTCAATGAAATCCTCAAAGAACTCGACGAAGTTAGTTATAGTCTTGTCCTTGCCAGCATAGAGGCTATAGAGCTTTTCTATAGTAAAGCCGCTATCTCCTTCACGAGACCTGGCTATGTCACGGATCTTAAGCTCTATCTCATTAAGAGCCATGTTGATGGTTCGCGCACTGGGAGTACGACCTATAACACGGTCGGCATTATTGTCCCACATATTCCGGTTTACGAAGAATCCTGTAGAACCGAAATATCTTTTCTCACCATTCAAGAATACCCTTATGTTAATGGGGGATTCTCCTAGTCTGTTAAAGTAGTTCGCTCTCAGATAGAACGAGATTTTCAATTTTGCCTTCATACGATAAATCCTTTTTATGCAGTTATTCGTGCCCCAATGGATTCCTTGTGTTACAGAACACGCTTAAAATCAAACCACTTTCGCCTGCCCGAAACAAACCGCAAAGTTAAACATAAATATTTAACGCTCAAAGATTTAGCGAAGTCAATATCGTAGTCATTTTGTAGTCTTGTGTTACATTTTTCTGTAGCACAAAAAGTGTAACACTACGTGTAACACAAGACTGACTAACAGATGACTATTTGACCCCATGTCAGGTAGTCAGAAGATGGTCACGCCATCATTCAAGAGTAGAGAAGGGGACTTTTAAGGCAAAATAAAAGCGTTGTAAATCAAAGACTTACAACGCTATTCTGTTTTTTGGCAACTTAATGACCTGTTTGGGTTGAACTTTGATTGACTACCCTAAAAGTCATCAAATTTGCTCTTCGCGGAGAGAGAGGATTGTGAACTCTCCTCCTAATACGTTGTTTATCAGTCTTGTTAATCTCTACTTTACTGTCAGTGTAACACTTTTGTCACCAAAAGTCTTTTTTGAGACTTATAACTGACTGATATTCAACTATCTTATTTTTAAGCGGAGGGAGAGGGATTCGAACCCCCGGTGCCTCTCAGCACGACGGTTTTCAAGACCGTTGTAATCGACCACTCTACCATCCCTCCTAAAGAGAAAGGGATTTTGATGCTGTCTCAATCCCTTTCCTTGTACGCCCTCAGGGGCTCGAACCCTGGACCCATTGATTAAGAGTCAATTGCTCTACCAACTGAGCTAAGGACGCATCGTTATGTCTTTGCGCTTCAGGATGGGCTTGAACCAACGACCCCATGATTAACAGTCATGTGCTCTAACCAACTGAGCTACTGAAGCATTTTTATTTTTTTGGCGTTCCTTGTGTGAAGAGGAGGAGACTCGAACTCCCACGGGCTGAGCCCACTACCCCCTCAAAGTAGCGCGTCTACCATTCCGCCACCTCTCCATTGAAGGATGTTTCTTTTGTTTGTATCGGAAGTTCCGATTGTAGAGCGGAAGACGGGGCTCAAACCCGCGACCCCCAGCTTGGAAGGCTAGTGCTCTATCAACTGAGCTACTTCCGCAACTTTTCTCATTTTTCCGTTCCGAATAGACCTTGCCAGGCTTTCTCGTTGTGGGCAGGGACGGATTCGAACCGCCGAAGCCGTAAGGCAACAGATTTACAGTCTGCCCGTTTTAACCACTTACCTACCTACCCATACCTTCTTTCAGAAGTGACTCGCACAGGATTCAAACCTGTAACCTTTTGATCCGTAGTCAAATGCTCTATTCAGTTGAGCTAGCGAGCCAAATGAGTTTATTTGCTCTTTTCATGCCAAGTGTGGATGGGTTTTGACGAATCGCCATAGTCACCAACGTGGGCGCTGACGGATTCGAACCGCCGACCCTCTGCTTGTAAGGCAGACGCTCTGAACCAGCTGAGCTAAGCGCCCTCTTGCCATGTTGAGAAGTTCCTCCGAAATGACGCTGTCTCACTCGACTTTGTCATAAATGTTTTCGTATTCCTTCCCGAAAGCGAGTGCAAAGGTAGGGACTTTTTGGCAAACCGCCAAATGTTTCCTTACTTTTTTTTCAACTTTTTTCGACAAGAATCGTTAAGCCGTTGATTTTCAGCAGCGGCTTTTTCTGTCATTTGGGGGCAACCATAAAAATGGAGACTATCAATTGCCATTTTCCACGTTCAACTTCAGACCTTCTGTATGTCCGCCAAACTGCTTCGCATAGACACATTCGACAGTCGAAACGCCTATCTGATAGGTGCCGGCACGAACTACAGAATATTCCAGGTCAACGGTCGAAGTACCACGTGTGAACCAGTCGAAGAAGAGGTCGAAATGGGAATCATGGAGCGAGAGGTAGCAGCCTCGTCCACCCATCCACTGGTAGCCCGACAATGTTCGGCCTGGTTCGAGGCAGGCTGGATGCTGAGCTGAGACGCGCACGAAATCCATATCGCGGTCAGCTGTGATGATATGACGAATCTTCACCTTGTCGCCCACCTTGAGTGGCTGACTGGCATCGAAATCTGTCCACTTGTCGCTGCCTGGACTTTGTACATAGAGTTTGCGCTCAATCTTGAGTTCGCTGGTGGCATAAAGTTTCAGCTGGTCCAAATCTTCAAGGTAGGTAGCATAGGCTGCACCCCAAGAAATGCTGGGTGTCTGCTTTTTCACCTCCAGCTGTCGCACTCCGTCATTCAGTTCCTCTTCGGGAACAGAAGCCAGCACATTGCCTTCTATGATGAGATTGCTCTCACGCCCTTCCAGTTCGTCACGTTCGGTGTTGATGGTGCCATAGTCCATCTCTTTCAGCTGGCTGCCATCGATTGCCAGCACTGGTTTCTTACTTTCGTGGAAAGTTTCCATAGGCGACACCTTCAGCAGGAAGTCAGCCACATTGATGGTGTTCATCGGATTGTCCCACTTCTGCACCTGCTTCTGTGAAATGAGCCACAACTGCATGTCGTTCAAATAGGCATCGTGCTTATCCTTCTGCCAAATGGCCTGCATGGCTGCCACCTGAGTCGGGATGCGGTAGTCCATCCATGAGTAGTAAGCGGCATCGGTTGCATAGAAACGTCCCTGCCCAGGTTTCTCCACCGTATAGTCTTTCAAAAATGCCACAAACTTGTCGGCAGCCTTCACACGGCCGAAAGCCCTGAAGGTATAGGCCATGTTGGCCACACCATGAATGGTCAGGTCACGCACTTCGCCTTCGAGTTTCTTCAGATACTCCTGACGCATCTTCTGCACATCCTTGTCCACCTCCCTTTCTGGCATCTGCGCTGACACATAGAGGTAATGGGTGTCAATATCGTAGAGTTGGATTTTCCGCTTGTTCTTCTTGATGCGTTTATAGTCATCCAGTTCATGCTGATCGAGGTATTTCATGCCCGCTTCCAGCATTGCCTTCACCTTTTCATTCGGGTTGGGCAGTTTTGCCAAGTGACCACAGACGGACAACGTGGTATAATAGCTGCTCGACATGCCTTTGAACCAACTCCAACCGCCATCACTATTCTGCAGAGCGTTCAGTTTCGTCTCTGCCAACGCAGTCCTCTTCGCCAGTTCGTCTGCATTTTCCTGCTTTTCCAAAAGAGGGAAGGTCTGCATGAGTTCGAGCAGACGGGTGTTTGCATAGAGCGATGCGGCAAAGTCGATGGCATCATCATCAGCAGGGTTCTTGATGCTTCGCAATGCCTCGATGCACATCCAAGCCGGATTGTCGGTATATTCCACCTTCAAGGTACGGTTGGTGGCTGTAGCAGAATTTCCGTTGAAAAGTTTGCTCAAATCCATCGTCTTCGCCACCTCAGTGCCGTCGGCATTACCGACGATGTAGTATGGCACCGATTCCACCATTTCCTTCTTCGTGGAAAGCACAGGAAGGTGGTTCTTCTCGCCATCGCTCACATTGCCCGACATCGCGATTATCTCGCAGTCGAGGTCTGTCCATTCTTTTTCGACATCGAACGTGAAGTCAACTCCAATAGTTTTTCCTGCTTCTACGGTGAAGGCCTTTTCTTGAGTCAGCGCCACCTCGCCAGTCTTTGGGTCAAGCAACCTCATTCTCACCGCACCCTTCAAAGCCTGTTCGCTCTGATTGATGACCGACGATGCCAGCACCACATGGTCCCCCCAGCGCACGAAACGCGGCATGTTGGGACGCAGCATAAAGTCTTTTCTGGCTGTAGCCGTTGCCTTGATGATACCATAGTCAACATCTTTCGTGTGGGCAAAACCCATGAACTTCCATTCGGTCAACGACTCTGGTAACGTGAACTGGATGTTGACATCACCCTTGGAGTCGGACACGAGATGCGGCAGGAAGAAAGCCGTTTCTGCAAAGTTTTCACGAATCGTGGCATTCTCGAAGTCCTCTTGAGGCACTTCACTTTCTTCTTCTGCCACAAATCCGTCCTCATCTGTCGCAACTTGTGATCGTCTGACTTGCGCCATTGCACGGCTATTCATTGACTCTTCCGCCAACATGGCCACGCTTCCATCCATCCCCGCTGCTGCTTTTAAGCGTACGAAACGGTCATGCTCGTAGATTTTCAGGGCTGTGAACACACGCGCACGAGAGTCCACATAATCCAGACTTCCACTGAGCGAGAAGGTGGGGAACTTGTTGTAGGAAGAGCATCCATAGCGAGCATCGGGGAGATTGCGCACAAAGAAGAGGTCGAAATTCCACGAATGGGAACAGAGGCGATCGAGTGCGGCATCGTAGAGCACAGCCATCATTTCGGCACCACTCACCTTTTTCCCCTTCTGATTGGTAACGTTCAAGGTCCACTGCTCTTGCTGACCAGGCTGCAACTTATCGCGGAAGGTGGACCACTCCAGTTTCAGGTTCTTTTCCGGATAGGCCAATTTGAATTTGCGCGACATATCGGCATAAATGCCATTGCGAACATAATGTATATCGACCTGAATGCCATCGCCCCACTCTTTCCGATGCTGAAGGCGCAAATGTTTCATCGTGCCATCGATCACACCCACATGCTGTTCGAGCAATCCGTTCGTATTATACACATTATATATAATATAGGCATCCGTTTCACGGGTCGTGAAGAAAATGTCAATATTTCCGCCTTCGGTGAATGTGGTTTGTTCCGAATACATAAAGTCATCCTCCTGCACGGGTTTCTCATCACGTCGCTTCTCGCCCATGCCCCATCGCGCCACGTCTGTCAGAGGCAGTGCGGAGTTGAAGGGAGTGAATTGGGCAGTATCCGTCACCTTGTGCTCCTTCGAATCATAGGCGATGAGTTCCACCGTGTAGGAAGCACCCAGCGTCAAATCCTTGGGCAAAAGAATGGAATCGCCAGAGGTAAAGTCACCTTCCTTAATCACCTTCATGCTTTTCGTAATTGCATACTTGCCTTTCACGCAGACCTTCTCGTGGTTGACGTCATAGGCCTGCACCTTGAAGACAGCATCCTTGGCCAAATCAGGCACTTGATCGACTGTCACCTCCAGTGCAAACTCCTGATGGCTGGCATTGACAGTCCACTCAGCCTCATGAGTCTCGCCACTCACATCGGTGACGATTGCCTTCACACGGAAACGCGCCATGCCATAGGAATGCGTCATGTGTTCGTCGGTCAGCGTGACCGGCACACGGAACTTGCCCTCATCGTCGGTCGTCAAGTCGCCTTCATCCATGTGACGCCACAGCGTGTTCCACCACCAGCGCTTGAAATCCACCGTTGCATATTCCACCGTGTAGTGAACCTGCGCTCCTTGCACGGGAACACCTGCAAACATCATCGCGGTGCCTTCCACATCCAGCACGTCGCCGAAGTGGCCGACCTGATTTCCACCGAAAGTCACCTCGAAAGTGGGTCGCTTATACTCCTCCACCCTCACGTCAACTGTCGTCAAGGATTCTTCTCCTTGTTCAATCTTCAGATGAAGAGTCCCCACCTCGCAATCCTCCGGCAGGGCGATGTCGAAAGCTGCTGTACCGTATTCGTTAGTGGTCAACTTCTGCGTTGTCAGCTCTTTCCACTTGGCATCACGCACCACCAGTTTCAGTTCATTCCCTTCCACCACTTCTGCATTGTCGCCATATTGTTTGTAGAGGAATACGGTACCCTGCACCGTCTGTCCCGGACGATAGATACTGCGGTCAGTCATCACACGGCAATATGAGTCAACATCTTTGCCCGGATCGCCTTGCCAGTAGAGGGAATGGTACACCCAGTCTGTGTAATCATCATCGCTCTTCACGGCACGTATGTAGCCCTTCTTCTCGATGTCCACCACACCGTCAGCTCCTGTCACCTTTTCGCTTTCGATGCCTTCATTTTCCCAACCTGCCGTTCGCTCTTTCATCTCTGGCAGTTTCTCGCGATACTGCACTTTCGCTCCTGCAACAGGGCGTCCCGTCTCATTATCCACCACATGGAGGCGATAGGTCTTTCTGTCCTTATCCGTCTCTATCATGCGCAGAGACGTGATAATCAGTTCATTCACCGTCTTATGGCCAAAGCACTCTGCCTCATAGACATAGCGTCCAGCGGGCAAGGTCACTTCCGTCACAGAATGACCTTCCACAGGCAGTCCCTTCGCTTTTCTCGCCGCATTGACAGAATCGATGGCAAGCACCACATCCCGCTTATCCACAACAGCTCCCGTCAGCAACAGGTCAGCAGGGCCACGTTCAGTCATCTTCCGCCCTACATACTTGCGGATGGTGAGTGTGGCACGTTCGCAGTTCCAGAAGTTCAAACGCACGGAGTTGGGACGATTGGCCATCAAATCATAGATGGTTGACATGTTCACCGAAGGACGAAGTTTCGTGTCCAAAGCATACTTTAGAGCCGCCTTGCGATGCGAACTTCCCACATTATCGACAGCCCACTTCAAGAAAAGAATGGCATCATCACGATTCAGAAAGCGTTCAGCGTATTCCATTGCCAAATCAGCCCCGATTTCTTCACGTTTGACCTCCTGAACCAACTGATAGAGCGCCTCTTTGCCGCCTTGAAAATCCAGCCAGTCCTTCCCCTTTTCCACATAGCGGCGAGCCTTTAGCCATCGGTACTTCATCAGCCCGTAACCATTCATGTTGCCACGACGGTGATAGAGTTCAAAGGCCTTCTTATACATGTCCACTTTCTTCTCGGCAGAAAAGGAACTCTCACTATCCAGAAAATCAATCATCACAGACAGCATGTCGTTATTATACAAATCGCTGTCCTTTCCTTTCTCCAACAACACGGAATAGGGACTCGACTTTGCACGAGACAGGGCTTCCACATCGTCCAGCACATGGCTGAAATGTTCATCTATCAACTGGTCAAAATCCTCGCGCGTTTCTTCGTCATAATCGGTGATGGAAGTCCACTTCATCTCCTTATATGCCGAAGCCAGCATAGCATGCGCCACACTCTGCTCGACGGGGTCTTTCCGGTTCGCCCAAGACTTCTCCAACTTGGCAATATTGTCCTTAAACGTGTCGGGGTCTTTGTTGGCCTCCTTTTCCACACGCACCAAATCCGACTTCACTTTCGCAGCGAAATCCGACTTCTGGGCAAAGATGTTCAGAAAACTCAAGGAAAAGAAACAAGAAAAAAGAGCCATGGATAAAAAACGATGATTGAAATTCATAATCAACAATATTAGTTATACGGGGCAAAAATACGCTCTATTTTCTTCACTGCCAAATCTTTCATGCTAAAAAAATTAAAAAGGGAAAAATAAAGCAACAGCCTCAAAATCGGTGTGACTCACACCCCTACCATAGGTGTGAGTCACACCCTATACAGGGGTGTGACTCACACCGATTTTGAGGCAACGAAACAGCCCTTTCAGAGAAAAAGAAGATTTCTTCTCCGAAAGGGCTGCAATCTCATTTCATGCAAATGTCTTGGATGTCACTTATGCTGCTCTTTTTGCATCTGTTTCCACTGGGCTTTGGCCAGCTCCTGCATGTCCACCACCTCATCTTTCTCATCGACAATTTCAAAACCAAGCATAGTCTCAATCACGTCTTCGAGGGTGACAATACCACGCAAGGTGCCGTATTCGTCAATGATGATGGATATGTGCTCTTTCTTCTCGAGCAGTTTCTCCCAAATGGTGGAGACATCTTCGTCTTCGGAAAAGGAAAGGATGGGACGTGCCAACTCGCCCAGTTTGGTGTCAAACTTATCTTCAGCCAGACGTTCGAGGATTTCCTGACGCAACACATATCCCGTGATGTAGTCGCTTTCCTCACCTTTATAGACAGGAATGCGCGAAAAGTTCTTGTACTCTTCATCATGATAGAACTCGCTCAGGGTCATCTCCTCCTCAGCCATCGCCACCACCACACTAGGTGTCATGATTTCGTGAGCTGCCACGCTGTCGAGTTTGAGCAGGTTCTGAATCATGCGGTTCTCTTTCTTTTCGAGCACACCTTCCTCGGTGCCAACCGTAACCATCGCCGCCACTTCGTCGCGTGTGACCGACTCCTGAGTGGAAGTATTGCCGACCACATGGGTGATTTTCTCCAAAAGAACCACCAGCACATAGGTGATAACCACATAGATATGGATAATGCTGCTGGCAGGCAATGCGAGTTTGCGCCAATATGTTGAGCCAATGGTTTTGGGTACGATTTCGGAGAAAACGAGGATGAGGAAGGTGAAGACTCCCGAAACCACACCCACAAAAAGACTGGTCTCGTCGGATGTAGAATAGTGAGTTGCCGCATAGCCTGCTGCCTGCGAACCCACAAGGGATGCGCCCACCGTATTGGCTATCGTGTTGACAATCAAGATAGCCGAAATGGGGCGATCGATGTTGGTTTTATACTGTTTCAGACGCTCCCACCCTTTGACTCCTTGTGTTTCGAGGGTGGTCACGTATGACATGGGGGTTGAAAGAATAGTCGCTTCGAGCACAGAGCAGAGTGCTGAAATGACGAGCGACAACAACATGTAGATAAGAAGGAGGGTTATTTGCGAATCCATATTATTTCACCTCCCTTGTTGTTGTTCAATGTGTTAGATACAATAAAATTTATAAGGCGGCTACTGTTTTCCGCCGGATAACTATCTGAGTCCATTGAAAGTTGAATTGGTTAATACTAAAGTTTACTGCCGTATGCGAGGTCACCGCAGTCACCAAGACCTGGCACAATGTAGCTACGCTCGTCCAGTCCAGGGTCAATGGCACCACACCAAAGCGTCACATTCTCATAGTTGCCGAATGATTTCTTGATGTTATCGACTCCCTTCTGCGACGCGATAGCACAACATAAATGCACGGTAGCGGGCTTTCCGTTCGTAATGAAGGCATGGTAGCCAAGTTCAAAACTGGCTCCCGTGGCCAGCATTGGGTCGGCAATAAGGAGCACCTTGTTGGTGAGATCGGGCGATGCGATATACTCGACCTTCACATCCACGGTCTTGCATTCCTTATCCCTATAATAGCGATAAGCGGACACGAAGCCATTATCGGCATGGTCAAAGATGTCAAGAAAGCCTTGATGGAAAGGAAGACCAGCACGGAAAATGGTGGCCAGCACAACCTCATCAGCAGGCACAGACACTTTTGCCTCAGCCAGCGGTGTCTGAACGATCTTCTCTGAATATTTCAAAGTCTTGCTGACTTCGTATGCTATCATCTGCCCGATACGAGCCAAATTGTGGCGGAAACGTGCACGGTCTTTCTGGATGTTCACATCGCGCAGCTCAGCTATATACTGATTGATTACAGTATTTTGCTTTGCAAAGTTGACTACTTTCATTGTATTCTCTTTTTTAAGGTTTATCTTTTCTTTTTTGCAGATTTCCAGAACATCCACTTAGGATATGGAGGTTCATAGTCTTCATGTTCCTGCATGAGATCGGCTCTCATGACTTGCTTCCAAGTCATCCTCTTAGAGATGATTTTATATATAGTGGGCCAATCAGGAAGCCCGCCCACATTGCGGTCATCGATGAAGATGTCGGCACTCAACTTGCAAGAAAGATGCTCACTCTTCCCCTCCGGAAACAAAGCCGATGTATCACTATTGACAGCATAAAATTCAACCCCTCGGTCAGCACACCACTTCACGGCATCATCGAGCAGTTTGCCATCCCGCATGGTCCAAAGCACCAGCTTGTGACGGTCAGCCATCAGCATTTTCAGCACCTCGGTGGCGAAAGGGCGTTCCTCCCCTATCTCCGGGTATTCATGCTCTACGATTGTACCATCGAAATCTACCGCAATAATCATATCCTCTCCTTTTTTCAAGATTTCGCCTTTTTCAATCACACTTCTTCCAGTTTGGCTCCATCACCATAACCGTAGCCGTAACCATAAACGTTATTGTTCTTCCCTGAGCCATAGTAGTAGCCCTGATTGTAATAAGAATGCGCTGAATTATTTTGCTTCACAGCATTGAAGACAATATTAATGTTGGGGAGTCGGTCGTTCTCATAAAGTGTATTGATAAAGCCCATATCTGCCTTCAAGGTGTAGTTGGCACGAACGACGTAAAGAACCACATCTGCCAATTTTGCGATGGTCAAGGTGTCGCTGACAAGACCTACAGGAGCCGTATCCATCAAGATGTAGTCATACTTTTTCTTCAAGTAGTTGACGGCACTGGCAAGATTCTCGCGTTCAAGAAGCTCTGCAGGGTTGGGAGGAATTGTTCCTGCTGGTATAATATCCAAATTATCACTGACAGTAGTCTTCTGAATGACGGATTCAAGGAATTTGTAATCATCGGGCATACGTGAAAGGAAGTCCGAGAGACCTTTTTCCGTTTCAGACAGGTTGAAAATACCTGCCAAACGAGGTTTGCGAATATCGAGTCCCATGATGAGCACCTTCTTTCCTGCAAAAGCCATACTGGCAGCCAAGTTAGAGGACACGCAGGTCTTACCTTCACCAGCCTGGGTGGAAGTGAAAAGAATCACTTGCTGGTCGGGTTTGAGCACAAACGGAAGGTTGGAGCGCAAAGAACGATATACCTCCATCATGACACTGTTGCGGTTTTCTTTCAGCACAATGGTGCGATTCTCCTTTGCCAAAACTTTCACGAAGGGGATGGTTCCCAACAGAGGTGCTTTGCAAAGAGAAGCCAATTCTTCTTCGTTTTCAATACGATAACGGAAGAAATTACGCAGGAAATAATAAAGATAAGGCAAAATCAGGCCCAGTGCCAAAGCACCCAAAAGAATCAGATTGCGTCGTGGGGATACTGGACCATACACAATGGGTTCCTCTATCAACTTTGCCTTGTAAGCGGCAGAAGCAAGCTGAATCAAATTTTCCTCACGCTTTTTCAGCAGCATCAAATAAAGTCCAGACTTCACATCCTGTTGACGGTTGATGTCAACCAAAGCCCTTTCTCTCAATGGCGCAGACGAAATGCGGCTGCTATACTTGCTCCGCTGACTTTGCAGGTCATTACGGCGCATGGCTGCCTGACGCTTAGCACTCTGAAGCGACGTACGCAATGCGGAGAAATATCCATCAGCTTCCTGTGTAATGCTTACAACCGCAGGACTTGACTCTGGAGTGGAACGAAGTAAACGATTACGCTCCAGAATTTTCTCATTATATTTTTGAATAGTAGCGTTCAGAGCGTTATCATTCAATCCGATATTTGCAGGAACCACCTGATACTCATTGCGTTTATCATCACAATATTCTATCAGATAGTTAATGAGGTCTATCTGTGTCCCCACATCCACCAATTTCTGTTCATAGAGGATGTTCTGGCTGACATCAACCGTAGCATCAGCCGTGTAATCGACAATACCACTATTCTGTTTGAACTGAGCCAGTTCCGCCTCCGTCATGTTGAGGTCCTTACTGATGTCTGCCAGACGCTCATCAATGAAGTCACGAGAACGAGTTGCCTCAATATTATTATCGATGTTTGCATCTTCATTATAAGCATCAACCAACTTGTTCAAGTAGTCACAACAACGCTCGGGAAGATTATCCGTCAGAGTCAGTTCTGCCACAGTGGTAGTACGGGATGTAGCTTCTACGGACAAGGCTGCGGCATAAGCCAAAGCCACCGATTCCAGCGGATAGATAGTAGCTTTCAGTTCATTCTCCATATACGCCATCAAACCTGTCGGATTCTTCTGAATCACAACATTTCCATAAGGAGTTGAGACATGGGCCGGGAATGAGGAAAGAGTTTGTTCTGTCTCAAAATCACCAGCCTTTAAGGCCACCACCAAATTCTTATCTTCCTGCTGCATTTGCATTGTAATGGGGATTGAAAGGGAGTCCAACATATCTTCTTGGATATCCACAAGATATGGAGAGTATTTTCCATAAATCTCCACTTTTTTCAGCCCATTTTTAGTGTAATACATCGAATAGAGCTTCAAGTCTCTCACCACTTTCTTGTTCAAAGTCTTGGTGCCAATGATTTCCAGCTCATTTTCGAAACCATTACTGCTATTCGTCATACCCATCTCAGACAAGGACTTGTTCATCTGATTCGAATAATAGGTATTCTCTTTATCCTTGATGAGGATCTTGGAAGAAACGCTATATTTAGGTGTTGCATACCATAAGTATGCCACAGCCACCACCATACAACAAAGAACTGAGGCAATAAACCAATATTTATACCTCAGCATGATTACCCATAGGTTTTTCAGATCAAATTTCGGATCCTCTCCGTACTCTGCTTCATAGGCAGAATACTCTTTTTCCTTATTTCTTGACATCTTTTATTTATATTTTTGTGCAAAGATAACGACATTTTTTTATATAAGAAAGGTTTTCTGTCAAAAATATACGTTTTATCGTCATTACTTGCCCCATACCCAAAAAGAGAAGATGGTTCCGAACTACTTCTTTTAATAGAGTTTGAAGTAAACAAGAGAAGAAAAAGCAGCCGTTTCGAAAATTAAAACCCAAAAAGTTTTTCGCATGACATTATTTTGTGTAACTTTGCACAAAATTTCTGCGGAAATGTATTTTTGGGAAAGAGATTTCCACATTATATATTTCTTTGCCCTTGGTTTCGACGCATGGAGCAGAAGGATTACACACGGAATTAGAATGGGAACAGATAAGAACTTGAGGATTGGCATTTATGCCATAGACATCACATTATTAACCCTCTTTATTCTAGGGTTTTATAAACTTGTAGCCATTATTTCGCCTGCATCATTGAATGGCATAGACAATGTTCCATGGTTACTATTCACCTATCTTCTCAGTTTCTCGATTAGTGCATTCCTATTCCCATCCATCACGCAATCACGATTTGTAAAAGGGGAAGCAATCCTTCTCCGCGTTATCACCACTTGTTTCATGACTTTGCTGTTCATCTCTCTGATAACGCTGCTGTCACACCCTTCCTCCCATTTCCCAAGAAAATTCCTGCTCATTTCAATCGGACTGTACATGATATTTCTGTTCATTGAGCGTTTTTGTATTCGAGCCTACCTCTTACATTTGCGTTCCAACAAGCGCAATCAGAAAAGAGTTTTACTCATTGGATGCGACCAGACTGTCAGTCAACTCTTTAGCATACTAAACACTCCTCTCTACGGATACGACATCATTGGCACTTTTTATGATGGTGAATGTCCCTATGAGAATCTTGCATCCAAGAGAATCGGCAGCATCGGCGACATCTACGGATGGCTAACCAAGAACTCGAACGTGAATGAAATCTACGGACATTTCCCTAAGGATCAGCACTATATTGTCAACATGATCAGCAAGTTCTGCGACAATCACCTAATTCGTTTCTATTACATACCAACCATTGATGTATTCAAAGGGAACATGGCCTTTAGGATTCTGGAGGGAGTCCCAGTCATAGCACGTCGTGAAGAGCCTCTCAGGAATGTGAAGAACCAATTTATCAAAAGGACGTTCGACATCATATTTTCTGCCCTTGTCCTGATTCTCATATTCCCCTGGATGTTCATCATAGTGGCTATTATCATTAAAATACAGTCGCCTGGCCCCATCTTTTTCCTGCAAGAGCGCACAGGCTTGGACGGCAAGATATTCAAGTGCATCAAGTTCCGTTCGATGAAGGTGAATGACGATGCAGACAAGGTGCAAGCCACCGCTGACGACCCAAGAAAATTTCCCTTCGGTGACTTCATGCGCAAGGCAAATATTGATGAACTGCCCCAGTTTATCAACGTCTTCGTTGGCGACATGTCTGTGGTCGGTCCACGTCCACACATGCTGAGACACACGAACGAGTACTCCAAACTCATCAACCGCTTTATGGTTCGCCATTTTGCAAAACCTGGCATTACAGGATTGGCTCAAGTGACAGGTTTCCGTGGAGAAACCCGATACATTGACCAGATGGAAGGGCGCGTGAAAAAAGACATCGAATACATCGAGAATTGGACGTTCCTGCTTGATATCAAGATTATCTTCCAAACAGTCTGGAATATGTTCGGGAAAGAAAAAGGTAACGCCTATTAAGCGTCAAAACAAGTTGCATGGTATCAAGCCAGCATCATTCACATGAGCAACAAAGCTTTACGGTAAGCGAATACGATGACCACGGAAGCACTACGCTTCCACGGAGGCACAACACTGCACACGAGCAGTATCGTGAATACGTAATCCACAACGCTTCTACATGAACAATAATAATTCTACATTATATATATAAATGTAATTTACACAATGGCTTTTTTAGATATTTTCAAAAAGAAAAAGAAGGAAAACGTGGGTGGGATGGAAGACTTCATGACACTAATCCGTGTCTATTTCCAAAGTGTGCTGGCGGCCAACCTCGGCATATCCAATCTTTCTGCACTCCCCGACCTGCTGACCTTCAAGCGCACACTCCACGTTGCCACCGTCAACAACCGGCTGGGCATCGGCGAGAAGAAAGCTTGCGCTAAGATGCTGCACGACCTGTATGGCATCAGCGACAACTTCTTCAAAGAGATTGACGCAAGTGTAAAGAAAGGATGCCGCACACAGAACGACGTAGGCCGCTATCTTTACACGTTCCAAGGATTTACCCAAGAGACCATGATGCTGATGGGGAACCTTCTGAAATGGAAGTTCCGTATTCCAGGCTTCATGAAGAAGATGGTGAAGAACTTGACAGACAGCACCGTCCACGACATCCTCTCCAAAGACACTTGGAATGATGACGGCATCCGAAAGTCGGTCTTTTCCGTGCGCCGCTACCAGCAGATGCTGGGATTCAGCGAAGCATGGATTCAGGAATACGTCTATAATCTTATCACCTTGGCAAAGAAAGAGCCCAATCCTTCTGACGAGGAGGTGGCAAAAGCCGAAGCGAAGATGAAGAAATAGTCACTTAAAAACCTAAAAGATAGCGAAAAAAGCAATGTTTCATAAACTTTTTCATCAAAGTGAATGAAAAAAATTGCAAAAAGGTTGGTTAAGTCCACTCTAATCTATAATTTTGCATAAAATTGTTGTACGACCCTGCGATTGATGCACACACATTATGACAACTGAAGAAAAACAGTCAATGAAACATTTTGAAGCGAAAGTACGCCAACTTATCGCTCAATTTAGTGTGCTCAAACAAGAAAATGCCGACTTATACGAAGACATCGAAAGCAAGGAAGAAGAAATCAAGCTGCTCAAAGCCCAGTTGACCCAGAGCAAAAATGATTACAACAATCTGAAATTGGCCAAAATGATTGAAATCAGCGATGCCGACATCAAGGAATCGAAGATGAAAATCACCCGCCTGGTTCGTGAAATCAACAAATGTATCAGTATCCTGTCCACTGGCACAGAAGGTGACGGAAGTGATGTGGACTGACAACATTTCCAAATGTATGTGAAAGAATCTGCTTGCAGATAAAGTAAAGTACATCTATCATGGCAAACAAGCTGAACATTAACGTAACCATTGAAGGCATCCAACTTCCGCTGAAGGTTTCCACCGCAGAAGAAGAGAAGATGTATCGCGATGCAGCAGCCAGCATACAGCGTCGCATTCAACGCTTGCGAGATGCTTACCCAAACATGCCAAATGATAAGTACTACTATGTAATGGCAATGCTCAACACGGCGTTTGAAGCCGAGAAGGCTTCGGAAAGAGCCAACAATGAGCCATTCACAGAAATGATGCATGACCTTGAGAAAGAGATAGAATCTCTCGGGATAAAGTAAGTATATGGCTGTTCGCCTTTTGGGGTGGCAGTCCCTTATCGTAAAACTTATAGGCACAATTTCAGTTCTTCACTAGTCAGCAATGACGTGAACGACTTGAGTTGTGTTTTTTTATTGTATAACCCTAACAAACTAAAAACAATGGACATAATATTAGCGATAAGCATTGCGGTTGGCTGTCTGATTTTAGGCGGAGTCATCGGATTCGTCCTTTTCCGCTACATCATCAAGCAGAAGTACAACCAGATAATCAAAGAAGCTGAAATTGAGGCAGAAGCACTCAAAGAGAAAAAGCAGTTAGAACTCAAAGAGAAGTTCTTAAACCGCAAGTCAGAACTCGACAAAGAGGCCAACCAGCGCAACCAGAAGATGCAGGCCTACGAGAACAAGCTGAAACAGCGTGAACTCACCATGCATCAGCAACATGAGGAAGTACAGAAGAAGTTGCGAGAAGTTGACATGCAGCGTGAAAGCCTCAACAAGCAGCAGGAAAACCTTGACGCACTGATTACCGACCAGCGCTCTAAACTCGAAGCCATTTCCGGTTTGACGACAGAGGAGGCTCGCGAGTCACTCATCGAATCGCTGAAAGATGAAGCCAAGACCCAAGCCCAGCAGTACATCAACGAAATAATGGACGAAGCAAAGATGACCGCCAACAAAGAAGCGAAGAAGATTGTCATCCAGTCCATCCAACGCGTAGCAAGCGAGACGGCAGTCGAGAACTCCGTCAGCGTGTTCCACATTGATTCCGACGAGGTAAAGGGTCGTGTGATTGGTCGTGAAGGCCGTAACATCCGTGCACTCGAAGCCGCGACAGGCACTGAGATTGTGGTGGATGACACACCCGAAGCCATCGTCATCAGCGCCTTCGATCCCGTACGTCGCGAAATCTGCCGTCTGGCACTGCATCAGCTCGTAGCCGACGGACGTATTCACCCCGCACGTATTGAGGAAGTTGTTGCCAAGGTGAAGAAGCAAGTGGAAGACGAGATTGTGGAAACAGGAAAGCGCACCTGCATCGACCTCGGCGTACATGGCTTGCATCCTGAGTTAGTTCGCATTGTCGGCAAGATGAAATACCGTTCATCTTACGGTCAGAACTTGCTCCAACATGCCCGCGAAACAGCCAACCTCTGTGCTGTGATGGCAGCTGAGCTGGGTCTCAACCCCAAGAAGGCTCGCCGTGCAGGACTTCTCCACGACATCGGCAAAGTGCCAGACGAACAGCTGGAGATTCCTCATGCGCTCTATGGTGCACAGATTGCCGAAAAATACAAGGAAAAGCCCGAAATCTGCAATGCCATTGGTGCCCACCACGACGAAATGGAAATGACCACGTTGCTGGCCCCCATCGTCCAGGTGTGCGATGCAATCAGCGGTGCCCGTCCTGGTGCCCGCCGCGAAATTGTCGAGGCATACCTCAAGCGTCTGAACGACCTCGAAAACCTTGCAGCAAGCTATCCAGGCGTGACAAAGACCTACGCCATTCAGGCTGGTCGTGAACTCCGTGTTATCGTGGGTGCCGACAAGATTTCCGACAAGGAGATTGATGCACTCAGCGCAGACATCGCCAAGAAGATTCAGGACGAGATGACCTATCCTGGACAGGTGAAAATTACGGTCATCCGCGAGACACGCGCTGTGGCCTTTGCCAAATAAAGAACCCCTCACATACAAAGACAATGAAAAAGGCTCTTTTTACATTGTTCATCACAACAAGTTTAAGCACCTTTGCCCAGTCACCCGATTGGGGCAAAGGTGCTTCTTTTTTTGTCGAAAATTCGGGAACCTTTTCCGACGGCAGCCATGCCCCATTCTGGCTCACAGCCAACAGGTACGGCCTTTCATCCGTAGAACGGAACTCTGGCTATGTGCGAGGTGGCGTGTTCCGCAGTGCAATGAACGACTCCACCCGCCGATGGGACATTGGCTATGGAGCCGATTTCGTCGTACCCATCAACCACACCAGCGATCTCGCCGTGCAACAGCTATATGCCGATGTGCGATGGCTGAAAGGGGTGCTCACCATAGGTCAGAAGCAGCAGCCCATGCAACTCAAGAACAACGAGTTGAGCAGCGGTTCACAAACCTTCGGCATCAACGCCCGCCCCTACCCCGAAGTGCGGCTGGCTTTGCCCGATTATTGGGAAATTCCCGGCACGAAAGGCTTTCTGTCGTTCAAGGGACACATTGCTCTGGGCATGTACACCGACAACCGTTTCCAAGAATACCGAGCCAGAGGGTTTGGCGACTACGACCAAGATGTGCTCATGCACACCAAGGCAGGCTACTTCCGAGTCGGCAAGAAGGAAAAGCCTTTCAATGCAGAACTGGGACTCGAAATAGCCTCACAGTTTGGCGGCACCCACTACCAATACACCAACGCTGGATACTTGGTAACAAAGAACGGCCGTAGCCTCAAGTCGTTTTGGCATGCCTTTGCAGGAGGAGGCTCTGACTCCACCGATGGAGCCACTCGCAACAACGAAGGCAACATGCTGGGCAGCTGGGTCTTACGACTGAACTATGACACCAAGGCCGCCAAATACGGACTCTATGCCGACCACTTCTTTGAAGACCACTCCGCCATGTTCCACCTCGACTACGACGGCTATGCCTATGAGGATGGACAGATGAAAAAGAAGAAGCACCGCTATCTGCTCTACCCGCTCAAGGACATCATGCTCGGTGCCGATGTGCATCTGAAGCAATTCCCTTGGATCAGCGATGCCGTGGTGGAATATATCTACACAAAGTACCAGAGTGGTCCCGTCTATTCAGAACGAACGCCACAGATTCCCGACCACATCGGCGGCATGGACAACTACTATAATAATGCCATAGCGCCCGGTTGGCAACATTGGGGGCAGACATTGGGCAATCCGCTCTACCTCTCCCCCATCTACAATGAAGATCGTCAACTCCAGTTCCAGTGTAATCGATTTGTGGCATGGCACATCGGTATAGCTGGACAACCCTGCAAAAACCTCCACTACCGCCTCCGTGCCTCATGGCAAGAAGGACTTGGCACCTACGACAGGCCCTATTGCAACCCCAAGCGCAACGTAAGCCTTGGCTTCGAAACCAACTACAACGCCTCCCAACTCTGCAAGGGACTTAGCATCGGAGCCGCATTCGGGTTTGACCGCGGCGAGCTGATGGGAGATAACACGGGCGGAATGCTCACACTCAGATTAGAACGATAGCCACATGAAAAAGATTCTTTACATATTTCTGTCTTGCACGTTCCTCTCATCCTGTTTCCTCTTCACCTCATGTGATTTAGAGACATCAGACAACGGAAAACTCGATGGCAACTGGCAGTTGCGCCAAATCGACACTCTCTCGACAGGAGGAGTCTGCGACATGACATACAGCTACATCTATTGGGGCATCGAGAACAAGTTGCTCCAAGTGAGAGACATTGACAACAACAACCTTCGAATCCTCTTCCGTTTCGACAAGCAGGGAGACCACTTGACCATCCACAGTCCCCACCAAGTCATCACCAAAGACGAGCTGAAACCACTGGAAGATGCAGAACTGCTCACCCCATTGGGTATTATCGAGACAGAAGACGCCTTCATCGTCGAAACTCTCAGCAGCGGAAACATGACACTGAAAAACGAACGCTTCAGGCTTTACTTCCGAAAATACTGACATTCCTGTGAAAACGGACTTTCACATTTCCCCTACGTGCAAGCCCGTTACACATTCAAATGGAAGCCCGTACAAGATGTAATTTGTTGCCCATACAAATTACATCTTGTACGGGCTTGCATGTAAAGAGGAACACCCGTACTTTTTTCCAACGGAATCCTTTTTTGCAATTATAAAGAAAATAGTCCTATGTTTTCACAATAAATAACAAGTTTTCACGTTTTACAAGTAAGAGAGAGCTAAACTATATGATTCTAAACTACGCCTACATCATCATAGCCTTTGCCATCAGTCTCATCTTCTCGTTGATAGGGACTCCTTTGGTGGTGAAACTCTGCAACACACGAGGACTGCTCGACCTTCCCAATGCACGAAAAGTGCATAAGCATGGCATTCCCCGGTTAGGTGGGATCCTGTTCATGCCTTCACTAAGCGTCGGCGTTCTCATCACCTTGCTCATCATGTACCAAGGCATTAGCAAAGGATTCAACATCGGGATCTCCAATGTAATGATGGCGGTAGGTGCCATCATGATATACTTGATAGGTCTTTTCGATGACCTCAAAGGACTCAAAGCCACCCACAAATTCATCATCCAGACCATTGCAGCACTCATCTTTCCCCTCTGCAACCTCATAATCAACAACCTGCACGGTCTTTTCGGCATCCACGAGATTCCCATTGGGGTGGGCTATCCTCTCACCGTTTTTGCCATCCTCCTCATTGTCAACGCCATGAACCTCATCGACGGCATTGATGGACTTGCATCAGGACTCGCATGCCTCATCCTCGGCTCCTTTGCCTACCTCTACTACGAACTCAACGCCTACCTCTTTTGCCTCATCAGCATTAGTCTGGCAGGTGCCACACTCGCTTTTTTCTTCTTTAACATGTACGGGAAAGTGGGACGCCTAAAGACTTTCATGGGCGACTCTGGCAGCTTATTCTTGGGATATGTAATTGCTTATCTCGCCATCAAATACCAGATGTCACAAGAACCTCTCGGCTTCCCCTATCGTGAGGAATCCCTCCTTGTCTCATTCACCCTTGTCTTCATCCCATGCATCGACGTCATCCGAGTAGCCTTGTGGCGCAAATTTAACGGCAAAGCCATGTTTGCCCCCGACAAGACCCACCTTCACCACCGCATCATGCAGATGGGACTTGACATGCACCAAACCCTCGCGGTTATTATCACTCTCTTCGTTTCCATCTGCTTTATCAACTACGGACTATACGTTGGTGGTCTTGAAACCACATATATCATCGGCATTGACATTGCCATCTATTCACTCTTCATTTGGGTGGTAGGGAAACTTAATGTACAACTCAATTAGTACATCTCAAACAACACATAAAACTATCCAAGGTGAAGGTCTCAATTATTACAGCAACATACAACAGTGCCAAGACATTAGCAGACACCATTCAATCTGTGCTTGACCAAACCTATCGCAACATAGAATACATCGTTATAGACGGAGCCTCCACTGATGAAACTCCAAAGATAATCAAACAATACGAACCCCTATTCCAGGGTCGAATGAGATGGGTTTCCGAGAAAGACCATGGAATTTACGATGCGATGAACAAGGGCATCACAATGGCTACAGGCGACGTGATTGGTCTTTTAAATTCCGATGACTACTTCACCAGCCATAATGTCATTGAACGAATCGTAGCAGCATTTAACGATTCAGCACTTGATGCTGTCTATGGGGACATACACTTCATCCGAGACGGAGAACCCAACAAATGTGTTCGCTATTATAGTTCCAAACACTTTCGTCCCAAGTGGCTACGTTTTGGCATGATGCCCGCTCACCCATCTTTCTACTGCCGCAAAATCATATACCAGAAAGTCGGCCTCTATAAGACCAACTACAAAATTGGCTCTGATTACGACATGATGGTACGAATGTTTTGGGTGCATCACATCAATGCACGTTACCTCCCCATGGATTTCGTTACCATGCGGACAGGGGGAGCCAGTACTCGTGACATCCAAAGCCGGTGTCAAATCATCAAGGACGATGTACGTGCATGCCGCGAAAATGGCATCTACACCAATTCCTTAATGATTTGCATGAAATTCTTCTACAAAATATTCGAATTGAGAATGTGACAATGGGAACAAAAAAAATCCCCTTTACAAGATTCAACTCCAGCACTCGCACTCATCGTTCATCCTTCAGGAAGGATATAACCGCATTTCGAAAGGTTTGACAGTCCTTATATATCTCATTCAGCAACTGATTGCGATTTCTTTCATAAACCTCATCATTGAAATTCTCCACATAATCATGCAGTTGACGACAAAGATTCCTATTGTCAACAATCGCAACGCCTACACCATATCTCGAAGCATAATCACCTTGAGTAGTTCCTGCCGTAGTTATCATTGGTTTTCGGAAAATCAAAGAACTATAGAATCTGTTGGATAACGCTGTGTCATGCGACATTTTTCTTGGGTAAAAAATGTTCAAAAAAGTACATCTCCTGATGATGTTTGGCTCATCTTCTTTTTTATAAAATCCTGAAAAATACACATTCTCTATTGATTCTTTCTTGGCCAAATCTCGCAACTTCACATCAGCGCCCTCTTCTCCTCTTCCTATATATGCAGTTTCGAATCCCGGCTGATTAGCCAATGCCTGCATAATAGCCGCATTCTGTTCAAAATCTCTGATGCCTCCAATCGTTAAGACTACAATTTTTCCATCTATCAATGTCAGATGATGTGACATATCTTTCCGCTGTTCTGCAAATCCTTTCTCAAGCAGTTCCATCCTTATATTATGGCTTAAAACATACTCACCTTCCGGAAGGCATCTTCTGAATCCCGGCGATGAAATAACGTTACACGCACTGATGGAGAGAATTTTCTTGTATCGCGACTTAAACCGCTGCTCGATAGACAAATCGCGATAATCCATAATAAACTTTCCCGCATATTTCTTCTTGAGAAACTTATACAGAAACAACGCTATTTGTGGACCGCATACAATCAATTTATCATAATTCTCTTTCTTAATAACTCTCCTCAAAAAGAAAGAATATCGCAAATAGCCCCATAACCGCTTTAGCATTCCATCTGTCGTACTAACAGTTGCAGAGAATCGGTATGCAGCCGGTTCATCCATATCACGTTTGTCAAAATAGATAATATCATATTCCACATTAGCCTCATCAAGAATATCTGTGTAAAGGCGTGAATAAGGAGCAAAATATATATTGGTCGGCAACAAAATTCCTACTTTCATATATCAATGAGTATTTACATTTTTCGATTGATGTTTCTGTCATGTTCCTCCATCATACAATAGCCTTCTTGATGGCCTCAAGAAAACCATGTCCATATTTGAGGTCTGGCTCCACATAGTTGCCTTCGGCCCATTCATTCCAAGAGCGCAAGAACAATATTTTGTGTTCAGGCTGTTTCATCTTAACCACATCCAAAGCTTGTTCAATATGATGTCTGAAGTTTTCTGGTGTTGCATGAATATAAACTCCTTCTTGATCGCCCGTCCTTGGTGTCCTGTCCCATCCTGAGAATATGCTGGGAAAGACATTTTCCCAGCTGTCTTCTGGAGCGAAGAAATGGCCAACAACCTTGGGATAGTCGTATTTGATGGCCGGGAGGAATGAGAACTTCTCATGTAGTTTAAACTTAATGGCACGCACGATTTTTCCAGAAGTTATCATTTCGGCTCTTGACTTACCCATCGAGTTGATGCCATCAAAGCCTAAAGATAACATATCATTATAAACTTTAGCACTACTTTTCAAATTAGGCATGACCCGTCCATTCCCAACTCCTCCTTCCGCCAAACGGACAACAGTATTGGTGGAGTTACACATCGCCACAAAATAGAATCCTGGCAAACCATGCTCTTTCGCCAACTGTTGCCAATCTTCCATAAAGGCTTCCACATGTACAAAACGATAAGGGTCATAAATCAGAAACAGCAGTTTTCCGTCAACCTTGATATACCGCTTATCTTGAAAAGCTGTCAGCATAGTCTTAAAATGCAGCTCATTATCCTCATGACCCAAATAGAGCTGTTCAGCAATCATCCCGTCCTTCACGCCCTTCTTCCATGTTGAAGTACTCCAGTCATGATTAGCCCAAGCCAAACAGAAAGGGAAATCAGGCTTACCTGAAGCCACCACTTCGTTGAATGGGCGTTCCAAGAGACGTTTTCCGTTACCAAACCAATAATGCCAATAACAAAATCCCTCAATTCCTGCTTCTCGAGCCAGTTCAGCTTGAGCTTCACGGATTTCAGGCATTCTCAAGTCGTAAAATCCCAAATCAGCTGGAATACGTGGCTGATAGTGCCCTCTAAACAGTGGGCGAGCTTTAGCCACATTCGTCCATTCCGTAAATCCCGGTCCCCAGTATTTATCATTCTCTGGAATGGGATGGAACTGAGGTAGATAAAATGCTATAACACGAGCTTTCATATACTGATAACGAATGACATTTACTAGATATTATTTGCAACGGCATACTTTTGCCAAAATTTCGAGAGAAGGTATGTTGTACGTCTTTCTGTCCATCTCTTACGAATCAGGTAGAACGGCATAATCAACTGCCTTGAAAGCTTTTCCGGCAAGAATCTAGAGAAGAACAAGTACCATTTAATTTTATACAACAACTGCTTTCCGCGAATTGAATCGTATTTCATCACAACGGCAGCCATTTGTTGGGCAAAGGAGACATCAACCTTAGATGCCATCAGATTGGAATAGAGAAAAAGTGTACACAAATACACATCCCTATCATACTTTTTGCCCCAAACACGTTGAGTTTCCCTGTATTGCTTGTCCAAAAAGTATAAAATGCTTTTCCTATGAGCCTCAGATTGGATTTTTTTAGAAATAGAGTCCGCATTCCCTTCAGTCCTGTATCCATAATCAGGTTTAGCCACAGCATATTCATAGCACAAACCATGCAACAGCGCCTGTATGTTAAAATCAGAATCCTGATAAGAGCGCAGATGGGTGTCCCACATCAGTTGATGCTTCCGCAGAACCTCTGTCCTATAGATATTCGTCCAGACAATAAAGGGCAGGGTACGGTGAAGAAACGCCTTGAAATCATCCTTATAGACGGGATAGCCATACTTTTCAGAACCATTGGGCAAGAACGCCCCATTATAAGTACCCGAAGGGAACACCATAAAGTCCAGGTCTGGATGCCTCCTCATGTTCTCCACCCGCTGCCGGAGACAATAGGGAGCAACATAGTCGTCACTATCAAAAAAAATGATATATTCTCCCTTTGCCTTCTCCATCCCCATATTCCTACATGTCTGGGCACCTTTAGGCAATCTATTACCACGGCTGATGTAATGGATGCGAGGCTCATCGCTGAACTCACGTTCAAGCATAGCGACAGTTTCCACATCCGAACCGTCATCCACAGCCCAAAGCTCCCAGTCTTCAAAGTCATTCGCACGGATGGAATCCACCATAACCTTCACCCAGTCAGGATGATTGAAAATTGGCATTACGATAGAAAGGACTGACGTATTCATCTTATATGATTTACATGAGCCTTGTTAATCACTTCTATCCATTTCTCCTGCCATTTTGCCAATGAAAATGAACTCCTGATGGTAGCATAGGCATGTTTTTGCAAACTTGACCGCAGCTGATTATTGTCAAGGATTTGATTGAGAGCCCTATACAACTCCTCTTCTTCAGGGCTAATCATTAAGCCATTATAGCCATTCAGCACAATATTGGTCATGCCGCCCACATTGGTACAAATAACAGCACATCCTGAGGCCATCGCCTCTAACAGAGAAAGCGACGTTCCTTCTGAACCTATAGTCGGAACGACAGCAATATCCTTGTCCCTATGAATGTCCAAGCTATCGTTACTATCAAATGTGGTGAATAGAACATTCTTAAATCGATCCAATTTGTCATGCATATAATCAGCATCTGGCCCTGTGCCCGCCACTGTTATCTGAACATCTTTCCTCTCCATCAAAATTCTCTCTGCCACATTGGCAAACAGGCGTGTGCCACGGTGAATGAAAAATCTTCTTGCAAAGATGATATTCAATGTTTTTTCATTCTTTTGGGGCTGCGAGTCAGGGATGATAGTGAAATTAGGAATGACGACATGTTTCACTTCAGGATAAGGGGCGACTGCCTTGTGCCAATTCACGAAATTATGATCCACGCACACCAGATGATCCACTTTATTCACCCGCCGCATCGTTTCCCACGCCCTATACCCTTTCCCTATGTAGGCCTTCAGATAACGAAATTTCGATAATTCGTATGTCAGGGGAACATCCCAAGAGATACCATGCTGGATGGCAATGGTCTTGCAGGGAACTTTCTTCGTAATACAAGTCTCACAACCATAAAGCAGGAGATCTGTCGACATATCAATATGTGGAAGGGCTGCATTCAGCAGAGCCATTGCTACCTTCGGACCATAATTGAGACTACACCCCACTCCATACACATCGTAATCTGTAAAGTCTTTATGAAAGTCTTCACAAGAACGTTGATAGATGGTCACGGAATATCCACACTGCTGTAACACAGGAATCAGATGGGTCAGATAAGTCTGGATGCCTCCGATAGACATGCCGTTGCCATCTGGCTTGAGGAAGTTGAAATATATTACGTGTGCATGCATAACGAGTTCTACTGATAGCGAGGAGCGCCCCCATTTACTGGAGGCGGCTTCGACTCTCTTTTCGTTGCAAAGTTAGCACTTCTTTCACAATTACACAAATTAGCATAATTCTTTTTGTGGAATTTCCCAGCCCGCCTAATACAATGATTCCTTTTTTACACACAATTTGTGTTACGACGCTTGCAAGCCCCAAACTATTTTAGTTGTAAAGGCAACGGGATAGTTACTTTATATCACACTCGTCTCTAAGGTTGTTAAGTAACCCACAAACATTAAAAAATTTAGGTCGATTACATAAAAAGATTTAGCTTGATTATACAAATAAATTTAGCTTGATTACAAAAATACATTTAGCTTGATTACAAAAATGCATTTAGCTTGATTACAAAAATACATTTAGCTTGATTATAAAAAAGCATTTGGCTTGATTACAAAAAAGCATTTGGCTTGATTACAAAAAGGTGTAATCAAGCCAAAATATAAAGGATATATAAGTGAAAAGAAGATGGATATACAAGCTATAGAAAGATGAGGATACAAGCTATGCATCAAAGGGCTTGTGAGATATAGGACAGAGTGGATACAAGCTACATAAGACGAGGCTTGCGAGTCCAATGTAGTGGAACTCGCAAGCCTTAAATGGTTGTATGTGGGGAAGGAACAGGGATGGGCCTACACATTCTGTTGTATAGTCTATTTGCGCAAGCTCTCCACGATTCGGCCACAAGCCTTGCCATCACCATATGGATTGACAGCCTTTGACATCCTCTCGTAAGCCACAGGGTCTTCAAGCAGAGTGCTGACTTCGCTAACGATAAGGTCATGGTTGGTACCCACCAGATGTACGGTGCCGCTTTCCAGTGCTTCGGGACGCTCGGTAGTGTCGCGCATCACAAGCACAGGCTTGCCCAGTCCGGGTGCCTCCTCCTGAATGCCACCGGAATCGGTCAACACAATCGTGGATTTCTCCATCAGATAGACAAACTCCAGATACTGTAACGGTTCGATAAAGAACATGTTGCCGAGATTTGTCAGGTCTTCGCCAAACACCTCATGAATGGGCTTGCGCACATTGGGGTTGAGGTGCATGGGATAGACGAAATCGACATCAGGGTATTTCAGCGTTAAATCTTTAATGGCTGTAACCATATTGATGAATCCCTGTCCGAAGTTCTCGCGACGATGACCTGTGATGAGCACAAGACGACGACCTGATGACAGGCGATTGACATCATATCCAGCTTTCATAAGCACATCTGTTTGTTCCTGAGCCAAGGAAACATCGGCCTTCAACTTCCCCACTACCATGTGGAGCGCATCTATCACCGTGTTGCCAGTAACGAAAATCTCCCCATGGGCATTCTCTCGCAGCAAGTTGTCGCGACTCAAAGGTGTGGGGCTGAAGTTGTAGGTGGCTATGCGCCCCGTAATTTGACGGTTCATCTCCTCTGGCCAAGGGCTGTAGATGTTGTGGGTGCGCAACCCTGCCTCCACGTGCCCCACAGGTATCTGCTGATAAAAAGCAGCCAATGCTGCAGCGGTGGATGTTGTGGTATCACCATGCACCAGCACAACATCGGGGCGGCACTCCCTGAAGACATCTCGCATACCAGTCAGCACACGAGCGGTGATGTCATAGAGGTCTTGTCCCTGCTTCATGATATTCAGGTCAAAGTCAGGGATGATGTCGAAGATGCGGAGCACCTGATCCAGCATTTCACGATGCTGACCTGTGACACACACTATAGTCTCGAACAGATCAGGGCACTTTTGAAATTCTTTCACCAGCGGAGCCATCTTGATGGCTTCTGGACGAGTGCCAAACACTAACATGATACGTTTCATTTGTCTGTCTTATTTTCTTGATAAACAAAATTCCTTCTATGAACCCTTTTCAACAAGAGATCTTTCGTATAAATAAATCCAGTTGTCTTCATCACGGCATGAAGCGTGATATATACAATTGTCCCTATCAGCATCTGAGCAAACAGCAACAATGCCGGATGATAGTTCATCCATGAAATCCAGTAGATAGATGCGCCCATAATGACTGAAATCACCGTTGGTGCAGTAACATCTTTGAGTTGTTCTACTACTCCATAGTTCAGAATTTTCCTACATGGATAGAGGTTGACGATGATACATATAGCATTATACAGCACAATACCCCACGCCACCGCATACACATCGATGAGGAAACTAACCACGAGTATGATAGCTTCAATAACCTTCTTGACACCTTCTATCTTCAGAATAATGTCACTATATCCCAATGCCTTGATGGCACTCATATTAGAACTCTGAATCGGCATCAGCATGAACGCGACACAAAATATCTGGATAAAAGGTACTGCACCCAACCACTTCTCGGTTAGCAGCAGAACAACAAAGGGTTTGGCCGCAACCAAAAGCCCCATCAAAATGGGCATGATAACGAAATGGGTCACTTCAATGGAACGCTTCATCATCAACTTCACCTTCTCCCGCTCATCCTGTATATCAGCAAATGCCGGGAGCAGAACTGCCTGAAGCGAAATGTTGATGTTCGTCATGATGAGATTGGGAAACTGCTTCCCACGATCGAAAAAAGCCAAAGTGGCTGGCTGATAGACCCTGCCAATAATAAGGCTTCGGATGTCTTCATATACCACAACAATCAAGTTGGCAAGGAATATCTTCCATCCAAAGTCAAACAAACCTTTAAATCTTTCCAAAGAGAAAGCCCAAATGGGTCTCCACTTGATAGTGAACCACATGATAAGAGTTGTGGCCATCTGATTGGTTATCTGTTGAGCAACCAATGCCCACACTCCATATCCTTCATTAGCCATAAAGATGCCTATGCCCCCTGACACTATCGTAGCCCCCAAACTGCAATAGAAAAGTTTGTCGAACAGCATGTGCTTGGCTATGTAAGCACGCTGGATGGCATTGAAAGAGTTGAAGAAAAGGATTGTACTCAAGACGCGCACAACGGGAGTCAAGAGTGCATTATCATAAAATGCAGCTATCCATGGAGCAGAGAAAAAAAGTATCACATACAAGACTGCTGCCAAGCCCAAACTTACATACAAAATTGTCGAAAAGTCTAAGTCATCCGCCTTTTTCTTTTGTATAAGTGCCGTATTGAGTCCTCCGTCTATGATAACATTCGCCAAGTCAATGAACACCACGATAATGGCAATAATACCATATTCACTTGGCATGAGGATTCGTGCAAGTAGAATAGTCACGAGCAAAGAAATCGTTTGGGAACTAAATCTCTCAAGCAATTTCCACAAAAATGAGTGCACTATCTTCTGCTTCTGAATCATAACGCATCACTACTTTGTACGATAGAATGATTGTGTTTGTCCTCATGAACGCCAGAATGCCAATCAAGAACGACTTTCACACACACACCTATCAACATATAAAAATAAGGTTCTAAAAGAAACGAGTTACTTATAAACAACTTCACAATGCTTATTGAAATCAGAAGAACAATAAATATCTGTGCCTTTGTACCTTTTGATAACCACAGAGAATAGCCTATGAGAACAAACAATAGCATCAGTAGCGCATACCCCAGTACATATCCATAAGTACAGGCAAAATCAAGTGGAAGGAAGTGAGGATAAATGATGTCATAGTTTCTGCAACCAAAAGCCCCAAGCCCCCAGAAATGCTCACCTTCACTCATCACATGTTCCAGTTCATTACGCAGCACGCTTCGGTTCGAATCATTACCCAGTTCTCCTGTAATCATCTTCTCCAAAATTCGAGTGCTAAGCTTCAAGTTCGTAAAAGTGCTGGCTAACGAGAGAAGAATACCCTCCAGATTGATGAGCAGCAAAAGAGACAATGACACAATACCCATTTTTACATAAATAGCACCCTTGAACTTCATGAAAAAGAAAAAATAGACGAGGCCCAAAAAGGCCAAACACACCAACGGACCTCTTGTTCCGCAAGATAACAGGAACAAAACTCCTACAAAGAAGACCGCAGCTTTCCATAACCGAAACTTCTCCAATGTTGACCACAACAACAATGCAACATGCGGAAGCAACCGATATGCCACATACATATTGTCTTCTCCTGCCACTTCTTCCATATTCTTATTCGCTTGGGCATATAGTAAGAAATAGAGCAAGTCCATTACGATACAAACCGCTGACAAAAAAAGAAATATATTGAAAAAGTCATCAATATTTACTAAACGGCCCACAAAATAATACGTAAAAACACAAAATATACATGTAAGCGCTTCTTCATCTAAATAAGCTGCATTCTCGGGAAAGAATACATAACAAGATAAAAGATAAAAGACATTGAGTCCATAAAAGAGATAATCAATCAAACAAAATTTGTTCAGTATTGCTGGTATAGATAGTATAACAGACAATACACCACCAGCAATAAGCACTTCTGCTGAATATTCGCCAATTACGGGAAAACGATTTAGAATTCCCTTGACATACATCAGCAACATAGATGCCCAGATAACACATAATGTTACATTAAGCATCAAATCCTTTCTAACGGTTATACTGACTCCATCTACAAACTTTATTTCCACAGGCTTTTATTTATTACCATTGATGACAATAAACTTCTTCAGATCATCACGCAACACATATCCCATCGTGATGACAGTAGCAAGAAACAGCATGCACAAGACAAACAGCATGCGCTTGGGACCTGCAGGTTTAACTGGAACAATGGCACTCTTCAACGTGGTAAAAGCAGGAGTCTTCTCTTGCAACTTCACTTTGGTGCTTTGCAACTGCGCCTCAATAGCACCTAAAGAATTTTGTTTGAGAGTCAATTCACTCTCCAACTTGTCGCGTTCGCTTTGAAAACTTTGCAGAATGATGTCCTTATGTGCATCGCAATAGCGACTGTAAGCCTCCATTGCTTTGTCATAATCCAGTTCCGCACTATCACGCATCTGCTGATAGTGGGTAACATCTTCGCTCACTTTACTAGTTCGATAACGTATGATAAATGCTTGCAGATGCTCCTTCACACTATCAGCCATCGTGGCGCAGATAAGAGGGTCTTGGTCTGTCACTTTTATCGTTATTACACTGTTCTTTGTATCCACCGAGCAGTTAATATTCCCCATAATGGTAGTCATCAGGTTATAGTCGTCCCTGTTCATCATGAAGGGGTTGATGTCTCCGTTGCCTGTGCCACGAGGAGTTGCGTCTTTTTCCTCGAACAAACCATTCACCCAGTCACGTGCTTTGATGTAGGGCACCATCAACCAATTGGGCTTCTGATGCTTCTTCATATAGGTGAAATAGTTGGTGGCTACTTCACCATCTTTGGTCTTCACCTGAATACCATAGAGTCCAACAATAAACTCTGGGCTCTCAAAGAGGTCGGGATACAATTCCGGATAGATGGCATCTTGACCACCCACTCCACCAATGTTAAGGCCAAAAGATGAAGCTATACTGGATAATCCCCCACCCACATCTTCTCCACCAATTTCAGGAGCGAGCTTCACTTCACAGGAATAAAAGCGCGGCTGCGGAAAAATCCAAATACAAGAAAGCACAAACGTCCATGCCCACACCTTGTAAAAGAGTTTTTTCTTGGTCAACAAAATGCGCCAAATCTTTGATAAATCTATCACGTTGGGGGTATCTGTTGTTTTCATCTTTTCTTATATCAAAATCGTAAACTTCAGCTATTTCAATATGTTGGCAATCGTGACCATCATGGTTGCAATTGACGCAGCCGATGTTCCCATTGCTGCATACTCGGCAGTTGTCATCTTGTCCTTGCGCTTCTTCGATGGCACCACAATGGTACATCCGGGTTGGACGGCTTTTTTACTTGAATGTTTCAGCAATTCCACAGAACCATTCATATAGACTGCATAAACACGCCTTTTTCGAGCGTTGTCACCATACCCACCAGCATGTTTAATGTAATACTTCAGTGACTCACCTTTCTTATAGTTCATGGAGATGGGGTACATCACATCGCCTGAAATCTTCACGATGGGCGAATACTGAGGAACGATGAGGCGGTCGCCTTCACGTAAAATGACATCTTCTGTTCCTTGCGGATGTTTCAGGGCTTCTTCCAAGTCGATGGCCACAGGGAATGTGTTGCCAATGTCCAGTTTCATCATCAAGAGAGAGTCTGCACGTTCGAGGTTGTAGTTTCCACCGTTTTCTTTCTGCATGGCCTCTTCATAGAGTGCTATCTGTGCTGCACGGAGCGATGCTTCCTGCTGCTTTCTTTCCTCTTCCGTCATTTGACGTTCCAGACGTGCTCCCTTGGCATAGCCAAAACTATCCAATCCGCCAGCATCCTTCACAAGGTCTGTCAATGTATAGCGTTTATCTGACATAGCATAATAACCTGCAAAATTGACGGCACCTTCTATGCGCACGTTTTTCTGGGCTGAATATGATGGACTCGTTCTCACCACCACTTGGTCGTAAGGTTGCAATATGAAGCCTTGTTCACCATCTATCACAAAACCATCTTTCAGAGCAAAAGAAAATGTTTCAGTGAGCTGTTCATCATTCATCAAAGAGTGAGAATCATTCTTTCGACGATACACGTTTACTTTCGTCACCGATGCAGCCTCTGTCAAGCCACCAGCTTGCAAAACAAGGTCTTCAATGGTTGTGTTGTCGGCATAGACGTATGTGCCAGGATAGCGCACCTCACCTGTGATGGAAAGTGTCCGTTCGCCTTCCATATCCCGCTTGCTGGGAACAAACAGCACATCGTTTTTACGCAGAGGTATATCTGCCACCGTGCCGTCCATAATGCCGCGAATATCCACGGAAAGAACCTCCAGAGTCAAGTCCTCCTTCTCCCGATGCATCACGGCACGATTGGTAAAGGCATCCTCGCGCAGTCCATCGGCAGCCTCAACCAGTTCTCTTACACTGCAAATATTCCCTCCCAACTCATACATGCCGCTATGGAAGACTGCACCACGCACCTCCACCATGTTAGAATAGCGAGCCAAAACGCTATCCACATAGATGGAATCTCCATCTGCCAAGTTGAATGCGCTCCAGTCAAACTCACCCACAGTATGCATCGAATATTCAACTCCGTTTTTGCGAGTTACACGAATGCTCTTCTTGTAGGCATCTCCTGTGAAACCACCCGAATAGTCGAGGATGGTGGACAAGCTCTCATTTTTCTTCATCTCATAGAACATGGGACGTTTCACCTTACCGTGAATCTCCACTAACGCATCATAGGGACCCACCACAATGATGTCGTTGTCGTTGAGGCGAACATCTCCACGTGAGTTACCGTTAATCAGATAGTCATACACGTCGATGGAGGAGATGATACGTCCCTGACGATACACCTTTATGTCACGAAGTGTACCAATATCGTTGATGCCTCCTGCCGCATAGAGGGCGTTGAAAGCCGAAGAAAGAGAACTAAGCGTGTAGGTACCAGGCATGTTCACCTCGCCCATCACCTGCACCTGAATACTGCGAGTGCCGCCCACAGCCAACTGGATGTTGGAGCCCTGATAATACTGTCCCAAACGTGAACGCAGATAGGATGTGGCTTCTGTCAAGCTCATGCCACCAATCTTACAAGGGCCAATACCTTCAATAGTCACGACCCCATCAGGAGAAATCGTTTCGGTAAAAGTTTCCTGCGAAGCTCCCCAAACATCAATAATTACCTCATCTCCTGCCCCCAAGCGGTAGTTGGTCGGAGTCGCCATGTTCATGTTGGGCTGGAACGTCAACATCTGATTATTGAAAATATTGCGACCAAACACTTGATTCTCATCACGCACCTGTAACTCATCAGCGGCAAAATCCATGTCCCAATTGGTCAACTCATCGTTCATATCATTCTGCCGATCCTGCCAGGTTCCATAATTTCGATTCTGCATGCGCTGTTGCGACTGCACCATATATTGATCCCGCATCTGCGCCTGTTCCCCCTGCTGCTGCCGTTCTGTGCGCAAACGGCTTTCCGACTTACCTGCGTTCTTTCCCGTCAGGTCGGAAGCACCGAGATTTTGTTGTTCTGCCTGATATTTTTTGCGGATGCGACGCAACTGGTCTGTCGTAACGCCACGCTTCATCAAACTGGTCACAATCTGCTGCTGCGAAGTGCCCTTTTCCTGTTCCTTCTTCATATACTCTATCACCTGATTGTCCGACATGGACTGTGCACAAACAGGCAAAGCCGCAATTGTGAGTCCGGCTATCAATAGAAATTTCCTTAAATACGATAGGTTCATTTCTTCTATATATAAGATTTTAGATATTAAACAATGTTTTGGTCAGAATCTTGATGTCAAGCCACAAACTGCGATGCCGCAGGTAATGGAGATCCATGTCCAAGCGGCGAAGCATCTTTTCCATCGTGTCAGTGTACCCATTCTGGATGGTTGCGGCTGACGTGACACCCGGACTCACCTGATACAACAGTTGATAATCCGGGTTATGAAGCAGAATCTGGTCGATAAAGTATTTGCGTTCAGGACGATAGCCCACGAAGGACATATCACCTATCAAAACGTTCCAAACCTGAGGCAACTCATCTAAATGATGCTTGCGCAACCTCCTTCCGAAGTCCGTCAAACGCGGATCATCCTCCTGCTCCAGTTGAGGAATCCCATCTTTCTCTGCATTCACCACCATAGTACGGAACTTATAGATTTTGAAAGGCTTACCACCTTTCCCGATACGTTCTTGGCTGTAAATGGCCGGTCCAGAAGCATCCAACTTCTGCCTGATATATATGTATAAAAAGACTGGCGACAACACTATCAGCAGCACCATTGCTCCAACAACATCACCCAAGCGTTTTAACGCTCGTTCCAATCCATTCATGCCATCTATGTTCACAGACTCTTTTTCAACACCCATCTGTCGTATTTCTTTTCTACTTTTTTATTATTCAATAACGAACGGTTTTGACATTTATTATATTAAAAAACGCCAAAAACCCGACAAAGTTACGAATAAATGGTGAATTAACGATGTACTTCCAAAGTTTTTTACGTATCTTCGCATCAACTAATGATTGAGCAATCCTTTTATAGACATGAAAACAAACATTTTGACTTGTGCCTTGCTATGCTTTGCCACTGGAGTATCGGCACAAAACATCTCACAGGAGATGCTGGCACGATTTGCAAAAGAAAATCAAATCACTGGCAGTGAAAAAGCCATCAAGAACGCTCTGGCGGCGGGTCCTGTCTCGGCACTGGCTCTCAATCAAGAGAATCAAGTGGAGCAGAACACATACTTCTCCAACACAGTACCCTCAAAAGGCATCACCGACCAAGAATCGTCTGGACGTTGCTGGCTTTTCACTGGTCTGAACGTGCTGAGAGCCAAGATGATGAAGGAACATTCCCTGCCCAGCATGGAGTTCTCGCAGAATTACCTGTTTTTCTACGACCAACTGGAGAAATCCAACCTCTTTCTGCAAGCCATCATCGACACACGCAAGAAACCGATGGATGACCAGACGGTAAGGTGGCTTTTTCAGAATCCTCTCTCTGATGGTGGTACCTTCACTGGTGTAGCCGACCTCATTGCTAAGTATGGCTTAGTTCCCAAGGGGGTGATGCCTGAAACTTACACTTCCAACCACACCTACCAGTTCACCCAATTCCTCTCGCGCAAACTGCGAGAGGACGCTTTGGCGCTGCGCGACAACACAAAGGCTTCAGACAAAGAGCTGATGGCACAAAAAGAGAAATACCTCTCCGAAATTTACCACATGCTCACGCTGGGGTTTGGCTCTCCCGTCACAGAGTTCATGTGGGCACCGAAAGACCGCGATGGACGCATAGTCAACACACCCGAACGCTACACCCCGCAGTCGTTCTACAAGGAATACATCAACCTCGACTTACACAACGACTACATCATGCTGATGAACGACCCCACCCGCGACTATTGGAAAACCTACGAAATCCAGTACGACCGCCACACCTACGACGGTCATAACTGGCTGTATCTCAACGTGCCGATGCAGGACATCAAAGAGGTTGCCATCGCATCTATCAAGGACAGCACCATGATGTACTTCTCTTGCGACGTGAACAAATTTCTTGACCGCTCACGCGGCATTGCCGACTTAGCCAACTACGATTATGATGCCATCTTCGGCGTTCACTTTGGCATGGACAAAGCACAGAGAATCAAATCCTTCGATTCAGGCTCCACTCATGCCATGACCTTGAAGGCTGTTGACCTCGACGACAACGGCAAGCCTATCAAATGGATGGTCGAAAACTCATGGGGAGCAGGCAGCGGACATCAAGGACACATCATCATGACCGATGAATGGTTTGACAACTATATGTTCCGCCTCGTCATCAACAAAAAGTACGCATCCGAGAAAATACTGAAAGCCAGCCAGCAGAAGCCCACCCTGCTGCCTTGTTGGGATCCCATGTTTTCCGCTGAAGAATAACCTGCCCACGCACTGGGCGATTTGTATGAAATGAGAGATTATGAAACTACAAGAACGTTTTTTGAAATATGTGTCGTTCGACACACAGTCATCGGAGGAGACTGGCAAAACTCCTTCGACCGAGAAGCAGCGTGTTTTTGCTGAATATCTGAAAGAAGAGCTTATCAAGGAGGGCTTGCAAGAGGTTGAACTAGACGAACTTGGATACCTCTACGCCACTTTGCCTGCCAATACCGACAAGTCGGTGCCCACCATCGGCTTCATCGCCCACATGGACACCAGTCCTGACGCATCGGGAAAGGATGTGAAACCACGTATCATCCAGCACTATGACGGTAGCGACATCATCCTGTCCGAGGGCATCGTCACTTCTGTGGAAAAGTTCCCTGAACTGTTGGCACACAAAGGGGAAGACCTCATCGTGACGGATGGCACCACCCTGCTCGGCGCTGACGACAAGGCGGGCATTGCCGAAATCGTGCAAGCGATGGTGTATCTGCAAGAGCATCCAGAAATCAAGCACGGGAAGATTCGTGTTGGATTCAATCCTGATGAAGAGATTGGCCTTGGCGCGCATCATTTCAACGTAGAGAAGTTTGGTTGCGACTTTGCCTACACGATGGACGGCAGCGAAGTGGGCGAGATTGAATTTGAGAACTTCAACGCCGCCTCTGCAAAAATCACCATCAACGGGTGTTCCGTGCATCCAGGTTATGCCAAAGATAAAATGATAAACGCCGCTCGCATCGCCACAGAGTTAGCGAGCATGCTGCCAGCTGACGAAACGCCTGAAACTACGGAAGGTTATGAAGGCTTCTTCCATCTCACCAGTCTCAATGGCACCTGCGAGAAAGCCCAGCTCTCCTTCATCATCCGTGACCACGACCGAGAGTATTTCGAGAGCAGAAAGTCAGAAATGTCTGATATTGTGGAGGCTATTAACGAGAAATACGGCAACGTAGCCACCCTCGAACTGAAAGACCAATACTACAATATGAGGGAGATGGTGGAAGCCAAGATGCACATCATCGACATTGCCAAGCAAGCCATTTCCGAAGCAGGCATGACACCTAAAGTGAAAGCCATTCGAGGTGGAACAGACGGAGCACAACTCTCCTTCAAAGGACTCCCCTGCCCCAACATCTTCGCTGGAGGTCTCAACTTCCACGGCCCTCATGAGTTTTGTCCTGTGCAGAGTCTGGAGAAAGCGATGATGACGGTCGTCAACATCTGCACTATCACAGAAAAGGAACTCGGACAATAGACTCAACGGAATTGCCCTTTGAAAGGTGCTTTCACAACCTCATAATCGACGTGCCCCACATCGATTCGTCGACGTGGGGCACATCGGTCAATCGACATGGGGCACGTCGATTGAGAGGTTGTGATGTTACAATTCCTCCTCGTCCATCTCTTCCTCATCATCGAAATCGAAATCAAAATCGAAGTCTCCGAAGAAGGCTGGTTGGATGAACTCATCGAGGTCGCGACGCTCTTTCTTGGTGGGACGGCCAGTACCTCTTGCCCGACCGACGAAACCGCTAATGCGGTTCATCTCCAAGAGTTCCAGTTGTTCCTTGGGAGTGACATTTTCCAGCACTTCAGGCACAAGTTTGGCGCCCACTCGGTTTTGGATGGCTTTGAGCACCTTGAAAGCATACGTGATGGGAGGCTTGCGCACTTCTATCACATCACCTTCCTTTATCATTTTGGAAGCCTTCTGCTTGACTCCAGCAATAGTGACACGCCCATTCTTGCAAGCATCAGCCGCGATAGAGCGTGTCTTGAAAATACGTGACGCCCAAAGCCATTTGTCCAATCTTGCTTCCATGGTTACTTCTTGTTATACTGATTCATGGTTCGGTCAAGCCCTTGAAGGCAGAAACTCTTAATCATCTCGCCTACATATTCCAGTTTCTCCTCTACGATTTGGTTGTCCTCCTCGCTGAAGGTGCCCAGCACGAAATCGACTTGCGTCCCTTTCGGAAAGTCATTGCCAATACCGAACTTGATGCGGGCATAGTTCTGGGTCATCATGCATGAAGCGATGTTTTTCAGACCATTGTGTCCGCCATCGCTGCCACTGCCACGCATACGAATCTTGCCAACAGGCAAACTGAGGTCATCAACGATCACGAGGATGTTCTCTACGGGAATCTTCTCCTGCTGTGCCCAATAGCGTACGGCCTGCCCCGAGAGATTCATGTAGGTGGAGGGTTTCAGCAAAATGAGTTCTGCATTCTTCACACGTGTTTTGGCGATGGCTCCATAGCGTTTGTCCATCCACTCCACACTCTGTTTTTGGGCAAAGGCATCAACCACACGGAAACCGATGTTGTGGCGAGTGCCAACATATTCGCTGCCGATGTTACCAAGCCCCACAATCAAATACTTCATACTATTATCTGCCTCTTCGGCCTTCTTGTGCCGAAACAAATCGAACAACCACATAAGTTTTACGGAACAAAAAGAGTGTATCGGAACGCCCGAAAGAGGCACCGATACACTCTCATGCTTTTTACATTGTAATCACGTCCAGAATTACTCGGCAACCTCAGCAGCGGCAGCACGAGCGGCACGAGTCATACGAACTGCGCATACCACAACTTCCTTGGAAGTGATCATTTCGAGTCCTTCGTAAGAAAGTGCGCCGACCTTCATCGACTTGCCAAGACCAAGTTCGGTCACATCGATGTCGAGTGTGTCAGGGAACTGAGTGTAAGGAGCCTTCACAGCAAGCTTACGCACGTTGAGCACGAGCTTACCACCGGCACGAACACCCTCTGCAAGACCATTGAGCTTCACAGGAATCTCGAACACAACAGGCTTGTCTTCTGTAATCTGATAGAAGTCAACGTGAACAGGACGGTCTGTTACGAAGTCGCACTGAAGATCCTTCAGAATAGCCTTTACAGCCTTGCCGTCAACCACAAGGTTCACGATATAAACGTTAGGAGTATAGAGCAGCTTGGCAAGCTCCTTCTCTGAAATCTTGATGGTCTTGGCCACAGGAAGACCATCCTCACCTTTCTCTACTCCATAGAACACGGCTGGAACCATACCAGCACGACGAAGGTCACGGCTGGCCTTCTTGCCATACTCTGAACGAGTCTGTGCATTGATTGTAATTTCTTTCATTTTTAATTTTTTGTGTTACTATAAATTAAGTTTTTTCGAGACACCTCCTCAAGAGTCTCAAGGGGTCATCTCACGCTTAATTCGCCATCACACGATGCCCTCCACACGCGGTGGGGCTAATGTGTTGCCCAAAAAAGCGGCACAAAGGTACGGCTTTTGCCAGACATGACAAAAGTTTTCCCTTTGTTTTTTATAAAATCCGTTGTTTTTGGAGTGTTACCCGGCTTTCAAAGCCTACAACACCCCTGCTTTTTCGCATCAGAAGATGTCTTTCACCTTGTCGAGAAAGCTCTTCTTTTCCTGCTTGTCGTCAGCAGACTCTACAGCTGGAGCTGGTTCCTCTGCCTGAGCTTCGTATTCAGCACGTGCGGTCTCTGCACTAGCTGAAGCTTGTGCAGCCTCTGCAACTGGAATCTCGCCCTTGGCCACACCCAATGTGCGGTTCAAGGCTTCCACAAACTTCTCATAATCCTCTTTATATAGGAATAGCTTGTGCTTCTGGAACGTGAAACGAGGATTCTCAGGAGTACCCTCATTGATTTTCTTACTCTCCGTGATGGCAATGTACTTGTCACCGTTTCTGCTCTGCTTCACATCAAAATAATAGATGCGCTTGCCCGCCTTGACACCTTCTGAGTATATCAAGTCTTTGTCAATTTCACCCATGTTAAATCTTTGTTTATTTTTAGTGTTTGATTGAAATTTGCTACAAAATTGTCAATTTTTTTTGTTCCACACAAGATTTTGGGGCATTTTTTTCAGTTTCATGCAATCATTCCCACTAAAAGGGCTGTTTTTTCAGATTAAATCACTAAATTTGCACTCGATTTGAAAAGAATTAAACAATAGTAACAAAGCATCAGACCACCCTGTTGGCCTCTTGCAAAGAAAACACAAAAAAAGAGTTTTTTGCATTATGATTAACCGCACACTCATCCGTCTGAAAATCGTACAGCTCATGTACGCATACTATCAAAATGGCGGGAAAAACATAGACACAGCCGAAAAAGAATTGCTTTTTAGCCTCTCAAAGGCATACGACCTCTACAACTACATGCTTCTCCTCATGGTGAGCGTGTCACGCTATGCGTTCCAGCAAGTGGAGCATCAGGAACACCTCAACAAGGTCGGCCACATCGATGCCGAAGTGAGCCACCGCTTCATCGACAACCAATTCACGGCGCAGCTTGAAATCAACAAGCAGCTCCTTGATTTTGTCGACACGAAGAAAAAGAGTTGGGACAATGACCTCGACTATGTGAAAAAGCTGTATAACGACATCATTCAGAGCGAGTATTATGCCGAGTATATGGCGTTGGAGAATGTAACCTACGACGATGACCGCGAACTGTGGCGAAAGCTCTACAAGAACATCATCATGAAGGACGAGCGCATCGATGACATTCTGGAAGAGCAAAGTCTCTACTGGAACGACGACCGCGAAGTCATCGACACGTTCGTGCTGAAGACCATCAAGCGGTTCAATCCTGAAAAGGGTGCCAATCAGGAACTCGTGCCCGAATACAAGGACATCGAAGACCAAGAGTTTGCTACCCGCCTCTTCCGCCGTACCATCATGAACGACGAGTATTACCGTTCCCTCATTGGCAAGTGCATCAAGAACTGGGAGTTCAGCCGTCTGGCCTACATGGATGTCATCATCATGCAGATAGCTGTAGCCGAACTGCTCAGTTTCCCACAGATTCCTATCTCTGTCACCATCAACGAGTATGTCGAGATAGCCAAGTGGTACAGCACCCCCAAGAGTGCCGGCTATGTGAACGGCATCATCGACGCTGTGGCTAAGATGCTGAAAAAGGAAAACATCATTACCAAAGCATAGTCCCTCACATTCTCCCGTACACACATATCGTACACACATATTATATTTTAATAGAGTAAAAAACTTTTAAAAACAACCGATACAACTATGTTCAACTTGATTCAAGCAGCACAAGGTGCTACAAAAGGCGGCTTCGACTGGAGCATGATTATCATGATTGTGGCCATGTTCGCCATCGTTTATTTCTTCATGATTAAGCCACAGCGCAAGCGTCAGAAAGAGATTGAGAACTTCCGCAAGGGACTCGCCATCGGCAGCAAGGTCATCACAGCGAGCGGCGTATATGGTACAGTCAAGTCACTCAACGAGGGACAGCCCTACATCACCATCGAGATTGCCAAAGGGGTCACTGTGCAGATAGACCGTAACTACGTCTATGCCGAAGGCAGCCAGCAGCCTCAACAGCAGTAAAAAAAGAAGAACATTTCTTCTCTTTCCCCTTAATGTAGTAAAAAAGGCACATGAACACAGACTTTTTCAAAGTCATCCTGCGGAGGTTGCGGTTGATTAAACTCAACCGCGACTTTCTTGTGTTCCTCCTTTTCCTACTGGTATCCATCATCTTCTGGTTCATGCAGTCCATCAAAGAGACTGCGGAAATAATCATCCCCTACAAACTGGAAATTGAGGATATGCCCAAGAATGTCATCTTCACAGGCGACATTCCTTCCGAAGTGAATGTGGTCTATACAGGTAAAGGATGGGATGCCCTTTACTACAAGTTCATGAAGAATGAGTCTCACGAACTGGTCATCAACTTCAAGGAAATCAACACCAAGGCGGGAAAAGTTGTCATCGATGCCAACGTGCTGCGGCGAGCCGTCTTGAAGAAGAAACCTCAAGGACTCACCTTCCGTGCCACTTCGCCCAACAAGATTGAAGCCTTCTACTCCAACGGACAACACAAGCGGGTGCCTGTCATCTTCAACGGACGGGTTTTCACCACATCAGGACGCTATCAGTGCGGCACGATCCTCACCCCCGACTCCGTCGATGTATATGCCCCCAAACATCTGTATGAGAGCATCAAGAGCGTCAAGACCGAGAACGTTACCTACAACGAACTCGAAGACACGCTCGAAACCAAGCTGGCACTTTTGGTTCCGCGTGGAGCAAAAGCCGTCCCCGACTCTATCGAGGCACAAATCTGTGTTGACATCTTCACTGACAAGACCCTGCAAGTGCCCATCTACAGTGAGAATGTGCCAAGCAACAAAGTCCTGCGCACCTTTCCGCTGAAGACTCGTGTCACCTTTTTGGTCAGTGCAACCCTCTACGATGAAATCACCACCAATGACTTCTTGCTGGTGGTTGACTACAAAGAAGTGATTCCCAACTCGAACCGTTGCCGAGTCCACATTCGCCAACAGCCCAAGAACATACGAAACCTGCGCATCAATCCTGAATACGTGGAATTCATCATAGAGAAAGTGGCAGAATGATACGCATCGGCATCACTGGAGGAATCGGCAGCGGCAAGTCCTACGTCTGTCGGCTGTTGCAGCAACGAGGCATTCCCGTCTATTCTTGTGACGATGAGGCAAAACGCCTCATGCAGGAAAGCCCTTTCATCAGGGAGCAGCTCTGCCAGCTCATTGGCAGCGACGCCTACATCGGACAGGAACTGAATAAGCCCGTCATCGCACAATTCCTTTTTGCAGACAGCCAACATAGCACTCAAGTGAATCAGATTATCCACCCCATCGTACGGAAAGACTTTACCGAGTGGACACAACGGCAAAATGTTCCCATTGTGGCTCAAGAAAGTGCCATTCTCTTCGAGGCAGGATTCCAAGACACCGTCGATGTCACCTTGCTTGTCTATGCTCCCCACTCCCTCCGCCTGCAGCGAGCCATGAAGCGCGACCACGCCACCTCCGAGCAAATAGAAGCCCGCATGGCACAGCAGATGGATGAGGAAGAAAAACGCCTCCGTGCTGATTACTGCATCCTCAACGACGGCACCGCCAACCTCGACGAACAGATAGAGCGGTTGCTCACTCAATTGCAAAAAAACCAAATTGCTCAATAAATTGTCAAATCGTAAATAAAACTATGATTAAGAAAATTCTCGCCATCTCTGGCAAACCCGGGCTTTACAAGCTCGTATCACGAGGCAACAAGAGCCTCATCGTTGAGACTGTTGACGAACAAAAGAAACGCATCCCAGCCTTCGGGGCAGACCGCGTCGTATCACTCGGCGACATCTCCATCTACACGAACGATGACAGCGAAGTTCCTCTCGCTTCCGTGTTCGAGTCCATCAAGCAGAACTATGGTGAAAAGCCCCTCGACCTCTCACCTAAGAAAGCTTCGCAGAACGACATCATTGCCTTCTTCTCTAAGGTGCTTCCCAACTACGACACCGACAGAGTGCGTGTATCTGATATGCGCAAAGTCCTCTCATGGTACAACATTCTCACTGCCAACGGCATCACCGAGTTTGAAAGCAAGGAAGAGGAAAATGCAACCGACGAGCAGAAAACGACAGAGGAAGAGGCACCCAAACAGCCCACACTCCAAAAATAACATGAGCCCAACAATGGCAAGACCAATCACCAGACCTTTATATGAATCATAGTAAGAAGGTCATGATGAAGTAATGGTCTCGCATCAAGATGCCATATAACCCTATGGTAACAAAAGAGAAGGGGTTGTGCCTACCGAGGCACACCCCCTTCTTCATTTTCGTTCCTTCACACGAAGGAAGCTATTTCTATCCCACTTACTTTGTGCCACCGCCGAGGGCTATGTACAAAGCGATGAGAGCTTGAGAACCATCGTAGAGATTCATGGCTTCACTAAGTTGGGCACTGAGCAAGCTCTCCTGTGCCGTGAGCACTTCGAGATAGCTTGCCTTACCATTATCCATCAGCTCGTGAGTGCCGATATAAGCATCTTGAAGCACTGCCACCTGACGCTTGTAATAGCCGTCCTTCTCCAGCGCCGCTTGGCAATCAGCCATCGCCTCATTCACTTGGTTACCTGCATCAATGACAGTCTGCACATACTTGTTCTGCACATCCTCCTGAGTGAGTTTGCTGACTTTGAGATTCGTGAGCAACCTGCCACGTGCAAAGATGGGCTGCGTGAGCGAAGCCACTGCTGTCCACAACAACTTACCAGGATCCGTCACAACACCTGCATTGTTCGTCCATCCCAATGCTCCCTGCAAGGTAATGGAAGGATAGAAAGCGGAACGGGCAGCCTGTGTGTTGTAGAAGGCTTCTTCCATTGCATGCTCAGCCATGCGTACATCCGGACGATTCGTAAGCAGTTGAGCAGGCACACCAACACTGAACCGACGAGGCAACTCATAGTTTCCCCAACGCTTGCGCTGGATGTGTTGAGGTGTGATGGCCAACAAACGGCAAAGAGCATTCTCAACCTGATGGATGTTGCGTTTCGTATCAACCAGTTGGGTCTTTACATTCAGATAAGAAGACTCCATCTGATTGACCGCAGTCGAATAGGACTTGCCGTTTTCCCAAAGCGACTTTTGGGTCTCTAACGAAGCATTCCACAGACTATCGGTCGCCATAAGGATTTCCATCTGGCGGTCAAGCACCAACAAAAGAATGTAGTGCTGAGCCACAGAAGAAACCAAGTTGGCACGTACCGCTTCCTCTTGAGCTTGGGCCTGCAACAACAGAGCCTTCGACTTGCGCTTCTGGCTGGTAATGGAGCCAAACACATCCAAATCCATGCTCATTTGCAGGGACAAATCGTAAGCCTTGGAAACGGGGCTATTATCGAAACTCGACAAAGTGCCAGATGGAGAAAAATAGAGCGATGGCAAATAAGCCAGCTTGGCAGCACGAAGCGATGCCTCCGACTTCTCCACTGCAATGCGAGCAGAGTTCAAATCGGTATTACGCACCAATGCGGTGTCAATGAGTTGCTGGAGTAATGGATCCGTAAAGAACTCACGCCAAGACATTTCCGCCAACTGTACGCCATCTGTTTTCACGACATCAGCCCCATAGGCATCTGCTGGCACTTCTGACGTTGATTGATATTTGTTGTAGATGCCACACCCCGAAAGCACGAAACAAACGGCTGCGGCAAAAATATATGCTATTCTTTTCATAACTTACTCGTTTTCAGTTTGACATCATCGATACTAATTTTCCGGCTGCTTCGTTCCACCTTGGAATCTCTCATGCAACTTCTGGAACACAATGAAGAAGGCAGGAACCACAAACAGCAGGGCAATGGTGCCTATCGTCATACCACCCACCACGCCAAGAGCAAGAGCACGGTTACCGTTGGCACCGGCACCTCCTTCGATAATGAGCGGTATCATACCTGCAATCATGGTCACCACCGTCATGAGGATAGGACGCAGACGTTCCTTGCAGGCTTCGAAAGCGGCCTCGGTTATGCTCATACCTTGAGCACGACGCTCAGAAGCAAACTCCGTTATCAGAATAGCAGTCTTGGCCAACAAACCAATCAACATGATGACACCCGTTTGCAGGTAGATGTTGTTGTCCATGCCGGGAATCTCCTGCGTATAACCAAGGTAGGCAAACACAAAGGCACCCATCAATCCGAAGGGAACACTTAAGAGCACTGCCATCGGTGTGAACCATGAGTTGTAGAGAGAGGCAAGGATGAGATAAATCAAGATAGCACAGATGATGTAGATGACAGCTGTGGCATTAGAACCAGCAGCCTCCTCGACCTCGCGCGACATACCGCTGTACTCATAGGCAGCCGTTGATGGCATTTCTTCCTTAAACACCTCGGCAATGACCTTGTGGGCATCACCCTCGGTGTAGCCACTGCCCGGTTTCACGATACAGGTAATGCTCTGGAACAAGTTGAAGTGCTCGATGTTCGATGGACCAACAATCTCCTTCAGTGAGACAAACTCGGAGATGGGTGCCATCTTACCGCCCTTCACCTGCACGAAGATGTTATGCAGCGACTGCGGGTCAAGACGATATTCGGGCGATGCAGCGGCCATGATACGATAGACCTTACCAAACTGGTTGAAGTTGCCGATATACGCACCACCGCAGAAAGAACCAAGGGTGTTGAGTACGATTTCAGGTGTCACGCCAGCACGGTCGCATTGGGCGGCATCGACATCAACCTGAAACTTCGGGAAACGCTCTGAGTAAGTTGACACAGCGGAACTAATCTCTGGACGCTCAGACAGTTTAGCAAGGAAATGCTCAGTCTGCCGGGCAAACTCCGACAGGTTGCCATCGGTGGGATCCTCGACAGCCAACATAATGTCGTTGCTCGTTCCATAACCAGGAATCTGAGGCATCTCGAAAGGAATCACCACCAAGTTCTTCAGGTCTAAACAGTCATAATAGAAACGCCCTGCAACGAGAGCAAGCAAATGATCCATGCCTGGGCGATCGTCCCAGTTCTTCAGGCGCACCACCATAGTGGCATAGTTGGAACCAGCACCCGTCAGCATACCGTAACCACAACTTACAGCAAAGCTCTCCAGTTCGGGAATCTTCTTCACCTTTTCCTCCACCTGTTTCACCATCTCACGTGTCTGTTTCAGCGTGGTACCCTCGGGAGCCTGTATCTCAACGAGGAACACACCCTGGTCTTCCTGAGGAACGAGACCAGACGGCAGACTCTTCATGAAGAACACCAACAGCACAGCGGCCACAACCAACAGACCCCATGCCAAAACGGGACGCTTGATGAACTTCTGTACTGCTTTACTATACTTATTGTATATAGCGTTGTAGCTGATGGTATAGGCCTTTTTGGTATAATAATTCAGGTTCTTTCCCTCCTTCTTGCCTTCTGTCACGCGCATCATGATGGCACAGAGGGCAGGACACAATGTCAGAGCCGATACGCACGAAAGGCCGACGGACGAAGCAATGGTCACACCGAACTGAGTGAAGAATGTACCAGAAGTGCCGGGCATGAACATCACGGGAATAAACACAGCCATAAACACCAAGGTACATGAGACAACGGCTACCGACACTTCACTCATCGCCTGTCGGGTGGCTTCGCGGGCATCGCTGATGCCACCCTCCATCTTCGCCATGACCGCCTCAACCACCACGATGGCATCATCGACCACCGTACCGATGGCCAGCACCAGTGCGAACAGCGTCAGAATGTTGAGCGAGAAGCCCGCCATTGAGACGATGGCAAATGTACCCAACAGTGACACAATAATAGAGATGGATGGAATGATGGTGGCCTTAAAGTTCTGCAAGAAGAAGTACACCACGAGAATCACGAGGATGATAGCAATGACAAGCGTCTCCACCACATTGTGGATGGCTGCGAAAAGGAAGTCATCGCTGGTCATCAAAGTTACAAACTCCAATCCGGCAGGCATCGTTTCCTTCAACTCCTCAAACGTCTTGTTGATGCTGGCGTTCACCTGCGTGGCATTGGCACCTGGTGCAGCGAACACCAAGAACATGGCACCCGGCTTATCCATGATATTCGAGGTGAAGTTGTAACTCATGGCACCAATCTTCACCTCAGCCACATCGCTCAGATGGAGCATACCGCCACCGCTGGTGCGTAGCACAATGTCATTGAACTCCTCGACCGTCTTCAGCGTACCCTTGTACTGCATGGAGTACTGGTAGGAGTTGCCCGACTGCTCACCCAATGTACCCACAGCCGACACGAAACTCTGTCCGCCAATCGCTGCAAAGACATCGTTAGGGGTCAGGCCATACTGAGCCATCACATCGGGTTTCAGCCAGATACGCAGGGCATAGGTGTTACCAAAACTCTGCACGTTACCCACACCGGTGATACGCATCAAACGAGGCTTGATATTAATATCGACATAGTTCGACACGAAGTCCTCGTCATACTTTCCATCGGCACTCCTCACAGCAAAAATCTGCAAGATATTGTTCTGGCGTTTCTCCACCTTCACGCCGACCTTGTTCACGTCGGCTGGCAGCAGAGCCTGTGCGCGGCTCACGCGGTTCTGCACGTTCACCGCAGCCATGTCAGCATCGGTACCCTGCTTAAAGTAAACGTTTATCTCCACGCTACCGTCAGAGGAAGCCTTAGACGTCATGTAGGTCATGTCGGTCACACCGTTGATAGCCTCTTCAAGTGGCTGGATGACCGATTTCATAATTGTATTCTCATCAGCACCTGAATAACTGGTGCTGACATTCACCGTAGGCGGCGCAATATCGGGATACTGCTCAATTGGAAGTGTACCCATCGAGATGTAGCCCACCAGTGCAATCACAATCGAGATGGCACACGCCATCACGTATTTGTTAATAAATATATTATTCTTCATAATGCAGAAGCCATTTTATTCACTGATCAGTTTTCACTCTTCGCTCCAGCAGGAAACAGCACCTTCTGTCCCTCGTGTACGTTATTAGCACCGACGGTCACAATCTTGTCACCCACGTTCAGACCACTCTTCACAATGAAGTCCTTACCGTTGCCGACATCTTCCATTGTCACGTCAATAGTTGTTGCCGTACTGTCAGCCTGCACTTTATAAACAAACGATTTGTCCTGCAGACGCACCACTGCACTCTGAGGGATGACTATCACGTTTTTCTCAACAAAAGGCAGCACAACCGTACCTTGAATGCCTGAATACAGATGACCATCAGGATTAGGGAACGACACCCTACAGGTCAATGAACCAGTGGCTGCATTCACCACACCCGTCAGGCTGGTGACACGACCTTTGTGAGGGTACTCCGTACCATTCTTCATCACAAATGTCGCTTCAGGCAGATTGGCAATGTACCTCTCCTTGTCCTCCGCATTGATACCCTCTTGCACCATTGCCTCAACGACAGCCTCAGTCACCGAAAACTCTGCCTCCATCTTCGTGTTACCACTCAGCACGGTCAGCTGAGTCATCGGTGACACCTGGTCACCACCACGTACAGGAATCTCACCGATAATACCCGACACAGGAGCCGAAATGGTGCAGAAACCAAGATTCACCTTTGCACGGTTCACTGCCGCACGAGCCTGAGCCACCGTAGCTTGAGCCTGACGATAAGTATTTTGTGAGTTGTCAAGCATATAACTGCTCACAATCTTCTTATCAAACAAGTTTTTGTTCGACTCATACTCCAGCTTTGCCGAGTTTTCCTGAGCCAAAGCTGCTTGCAAATTGGCCTGAGCCGCCTCCAGTTCCAGCTGAGCATTACGCGAGTCAATCACGAAGAGCGTCTGCCCCACCTTCACTTGCTGACCCTCACTCACACAAATTTTCATCAGCTGACCACTCACCTGAGGCGTAATGGTCACGTCTGACTGACCCTTCATCCTGGCACTGAACTTAGCAGGAATCTCAATGTCTGTTTTTTTGACAGTCATCGTTTCAAACGACGTTAGCACTTCCTTGGGCATTTCCGGTCCGCACGAGGTCAGTCCACCGACCACTGCGCCGAGCACCAAAGCACACTTAGCAAAATACATTCTTTTCATGTATGATTAAATTTATGATTGTTGTATATTTACAAAATCGTCTTTCCCTATATATAATATAAATATGTACAGGAAGACATTTTTTCACTTGCAAAGATACACATTTTTCTAAAAAACCATAACATTTCCATTCATTTTTTTTAATTCTCCCCTTTTTGCCCCTCCATCTTTCTCCAAAATCGCTTGTAAAGACCATGCAATGAACGAGAATTCACGCCCCAACCACATCCCCACTTTCCCCCTACGTCCTACGCCGTTGCACATACAAATTGTCTTCCACTCCAATTGCAAATTGTACACCGTTCCTATTGCAATCTGCACGACGTTCCATCATTTACACCTTCGGCGGACGAAAAACACAAAAAAAACTTTCGGAACAAATTACCGATAATTTGTTCCGAAAGTTTTTTTGTTTCTTTCTGTGATTTAGAGTGCTTTCTGTGTGAAATCCACCCACGCCACACAAATTATTCCAATAAAATTATTTTTTTTGAATAAAATTATCGTATCTTTGTGCCGAAAACAAAAAATATGATATGACAACCAACATCAATCCGTTCATCGTTTCAGGCAGGATTCCTACCCAATACTTCTGTGACCGTCAAGAAGAAGCCGGCAACTTAATCAAGCATCTGACAAACCAAGAGAATGTGGTGCTAATGTCTCAGCGGCGTATGGGAAAGTCCAAACTGGTTGAGTTCTGTTTCAACAAGCCCCAAATCCAGCAGGACTATATTACCATGACCGTAGATATTCTCCACACCACCTCCTTCCGTGAGTTTATCCAAGTGTTTGGTGCCGTTGTTTTTGATGCGGTAGCCACCAAGAGCGAGAAGATGATGAAACTTTTTACTGCCACCATGCGTTCATTGAGTGCCAGTTTTGGCTACGACCCTGTTCAGAACACCCCCACATTCGACATACGGTTGGGCGACATTACAATGCCAGAATACACACTCAAGGAAATCTTTCAATACATTGAGAAAACCGAGAAACGGTGCCTCATTGTGATAGATGAATTCCAGCAAGTGACCAAATATCCCGAGAAAAACGCGGAAGCCCTATTAAGGTCATACATACAAAACTTAGCCAACGCCAACTTTGTGTTTGCTGGCAGCCAACGAAGACTGATGGAAGAGATGTTCTTCTCAGAGAAAAGACCCTTCTTCATGAATGCAAGGTCTATCACACTCTTCCCCATCAAGTTAAGCATCTACCAAGAATTTGCGCAACGCCTTTTCCAAGAGAATGGTCGGGCAATTGATGCCGAAGCCATTCAGGTTGTCTATGACACATTCCTTGGAGTCACATTGTACCTCCAACGAATCATGAAGGACGCATTCAACAGCACCCCACAAGGAGAGACATGCGATATTTCCACCGTGAAAAACCTTATCGATGATTACATACAGGAATGTGACCCACGTCTGCGTGAGCAACTAGCTTTTGTCACCGAAGCCCAGAAAGAACTGCTGTATGCCATCAACGAAGAATCTCAGCCCGTCAAAAGCATCACCTCCTCATCATTCGTCAAACGCCACCGCCTCAAATCCCCCAGTGCCGCCCAAGCCGCCTCAAAGAAACTGCTGGAATACGACCTCCTGACCCGAAAGGAAGGATGCTACTCTATTGCCGACCCCCTGATGGCATTGTGGTTGAAATCAAGACGGTTCTGAAAAACAGCCTTCACGCCCATAGCAGCATTCACATCCATAAGGATTCACTAAAAACGTGGACGTCCGACACTGATACATCCACGTTTTTCTTTTGTTGATTACCTATGCATTTGTCGGATGAACCTTAATTTAGCCCACTAATTTATATGATCATTGAAATTTGTGGATAAAAAGGAAAATTCTTTTTTCCAAAATTTTGTTCTCTTCTCAAAATCATGTACCTTTGCCCCGTGTTCCTCGGAACATGACATTTCATTTGCTCAATCGTCACTCGAACTAGCACCTCGGAAAGACTCAACGGGCAGAAAAACAAGAGATGTTGAAGATGCGCTTTGCGCAGACTTCTTCGAATCTCTTGTAGGCTTGTGCTAGGCCTGAGTGGCGTAAGATTGAGGTCTGCGCTTTTCTTATGCCCATAAGTTAGTGCAACCTTTGGCGGACGAAACAACCTTAGTACTAACTTAAACAATATGAGCAAATGAAAACATTCCCGCATCTCTTGGAAAAGTGGATTATTCTTGCCTTCCTGTTCTTCACGGCAAGCATCATCCACGCACAGAAAAACTCCACGCTCGTGTTATGGCATGCCGACGGCACCCAGACACGCATCGAACTCTTCAAGAAGCCCCAAGTCACTTTCGATGGCGATATGATTTGCTTCAATTCTCCCGTTCTCAACGTGCAGTATCCCGCTTCCGATGTGCTGAAGTTCACCTACGAAGGTCTCACTACCGCCATCAACAGCCCTCAGGCAGCGATGTCCTATCGTCAAGACGGCGAGCGCATCCTCTTCGACAGCAGCGTGAAGCCATCCTCCATCGCTCTCTACACAGCAGATGGCGCACGTGTTCCCGTCTCTCTCCAGCAGTCCGCACAAGGTGCAGTCCTTTCTCTCTCCGGCATCCCTTCGGGTGTCTATCTTCTCTCGGTCGATGGTAAAACCTCTAAAATCATGAAGCGATGAAACATCTACACTTTATTATATTCAGTACATTGTTCTCACTTTCTGCCGCCGCACAGACCATCAGCGATGCCTTCTACATCTACCGCAACGACGGCGAGTTCAACGCCTTCTTCCGTGAGGAGATTGACAGCATGGCCTATTCCTGCTATGACCTCGACGGTACTTTATACGACGACTATGTGACGCAATTGGTTTATACCCCCGACAGCATCTATCGGATACCGTTAGAGGCAATAGATAGCGTTGCCTTTGATGTAAACAAAATTGTTGTGTCTGATGATTACATTGTATTTGATGAAGAAAACTATGTGGTGGAAAAAGCAGACACTCTCCATGGTGAATATATTCTTCGTTTTCTTAAAGATGGTCCATCTCTGAAAGAAGGTAATATCATTTCGATTGTAAATGATACTCTTGTAGAGATGGTTAGGATTAGCAAGGTCACCTATCCCGATGAAAACCATGCATGCATCCAGTCCAATCGTGCATCGCTTGGTGAAGTCTTCATGGGAGGCTCTTTCACGCTTTCTACAGAAGCGACATCACCCACATTGGCACCAACACGTGTGTTTACTCCTGTCGAAGTGACCTTCTATGATACAGAGAATAATTGGCACCGTGTTCGAAGAGCAGACACGAATTTTACGAAAAGACTCTATACTAAAACGTTGGATTATTCAGGCTATGACATTCATAAAACAGATTATACAAGATTATATCTGGAAAAATGCACGTTTGACTTTAACCTTGACCTTATCATCAGTTGCAATTTCAGCAGTAAAGGTGAGGCTATCGGCAAATACATGAGGGGTGATTTGGCTTTAATGAAAGCCGCTGTAAAAGGAAATGTCTCTACAGATTTCATGCTCCGCTTTGATGCAAGTGCAGAAAAAAAAGGAAAGTTTGATGAAATACTGCTCAAGAAGAATATCCATAAACCTGTAAAAGCAAAGTTTGTGGTGGCTGGCGTACCTATTTGGGTTGTAATGAACACGCACTTGTTCGCTGACGGAGAATGGGAAGCCAAAGGCTCATTTTCCGCCTATTCAGGCTTCGCCACTTCCACCACTGCTGAATTAGGTTTCTCTTGGTCTCAAAGCAAAAACATCCGACCTCATGCGGCATTCGACACGTCTTTCTCTCTCCATAAACCCACGATGGAGGGACGTACTCACCTGGAATACAAGGTTTCCGTATTCCCACGTATCAATTTCTCCCTATTTGGTGTGTCAGGCCCATCTTTCGACATAAAACCATATCTTCGTCCTGTGATAGATGCAGGGTTTTATGACCAAATGGGTTCAAACAAACAGGATTTTTATGGAGCAGAATGCGATGCTTATGGAGGATATGATGCAGCCGTCGGCGTAAACTTCTTGCCAGTTGTGAAAAAGAAACTGGTTACGAAGTCCAAACCATGGAATGTTATTGATAAGATGATGATAGAGTCGCCCAAAGAAATAAAATTCCAAGAAGCCAGTTCTGAATACCTTACAGTTGACGAACCAATTCAAGTCACGTTTTATGTGACGGAGCATGATTATGTTTTCGATGAAAGTCATCATGTAACACTTCCTTTTACCGTGAAATTCGAGACCAACAGCGGAACATTAAGCAACGATTTTGCTTTAGTGGACCCATCTACGGGACTCGTCACGATGGAATGGACACCGTCTCGTGAAACGACGGATGGTAAAGATGCTTATATCTTAGCAACAATGCACGATGCTGATGGACACGCAAAGACTGCTGACAGGTGGACACCATCAAAAAAAGAAATAGAATCTTATTTGTATTGTCCCGACTCCAACCACCCCCACATGATAGACCTCGGCCTTCCCTCCGGCACCCTGTGGGCATGCTGCAACGTGGGGGCATCCCAACCAGAGGA
>CAMVIM010000026.1 GCA_947167515.1 uncultured Prevotellaceae bacterium
TGGCAGAGTATGAGAAGAAATATCCCGACATCTTCAAAGTCATCACCCAGGAGAACCAGGGACTGGGCGGCGCGAGAAATGTGGGCACGGCTATGGCTCAAGGTGAATGGATTGCCTACCTTGACAGCGATGACTATGTGGTGGATGGCGGCTACCGCTACCTGCTCGACCACTTCTGTGGAGATGGCGAGGGAGGAGTGAAGCTGGATGTGTTGTGCTATTTCTTCAGTAATGTTTATACTGACGGCACTACATTGGCAGACCCTGATGCCAAGTCAGATGGGGGAGTGATTTTTGAGGGCAATGGGGTGGAGGCGTACAACCATTGGCCCCTGCATTATGTGTGGTCTAAATTCTATCGTCGTTCCTTTCTTCAGGAGCATCATATTGAGTCGGAAATAGTTGTCTGTCAAGACCAGATTTTCAACTTTGATGTTTTTAGTCATCATCCCCACACTCGCATTGTCAGCAGTAACATTGTCCGCTACGAGAATGGCAATGCCAACTCCATTCAGAAAACAACGAACAAGGAGGTGGTGCTTGTGCAGCTCAATGACCTCTACTACAACATGAAACGCATTCAGCGTTATTTGGACGAAGGAAAGACGGAGTTGGCTCCTGCGGCAAATCGACTGATAGATGGCTTTCTGAAGAATTACTATAAGAAGATGCTAAGTGTCAGCCTGACACGCAATGAGTGGAAACGATACACGCTGGTGCTGGATGTACATAAAATGAGTGGTAAATCCATGCTGTTGCATGAAACCAGTCTGGCGGGCAAGGCGGTGGCATTGCTCAAGTACATGACTGGACATTCCTATCCAGAATATCGTTTTGTTCATTTCTTCCATAAGAACCTCTTCAAGCGTTTCCTCTTCTCAAAGATTATTGTGAAATAGTAAACCCTATACACACTTCCACATGAAGTTATCCGTCATCGTTCCCGTCTATAACGTGGAGAAGTTCCTTCCCCGTTGTCTCGACTCCCTGTTGCGCCAAGGCATGGAAGTGGGGGAGTGGGAGGTCATCTGCGTGAATGACGGTTCGCCCGACGGGAGTGCCAAGATTTTGGCGGAGTATGAGCAGAAGCACCCCGACGTCTTCAGAGTCATCACGCAAGAGAACCAGGGATTAGGTGTGGCACGGAACATAGGAACGGCGATGGCACAAGGTGAATGGGTGACTTATCTGGATAGTGATGACTATCTTGTAGATGGCGGTTATCGCTACCTGCTCGACCACTTCTGCGGCGAGGACGAGGGAGGAGTGAAGGTGGATGTGTTGTGCTATTCCTTCCGTCCCATCTATACCGATGGTTCCACGCTGGCAGACCCTGATGCCAAGCCAGATGGAGAGATGATGTTTGAGGGTGATGGTGTAGATGCTTTCAACCGTTGGACGCAGGTGACCGTGTGGACGAATTTCTATCGGCGTTCCTTCCTCCAAGGGCATCACATCGAATCGGAGAATGTCGTTTATGAGGACTCATTGTTCAGTTTTGATGCGTTTTGTCTGCATCCTCACACTCGTGTTGTCAGCAGCAACATTGTCCGTTATGAGAATGGCAATGCCAATTCCATTCAAAAGACAGCAGACAAAGAATCGGTGCTCGTACACTTGAATGACCTCTACTACAACATAAAACGCATTCAGCGTTATTTGGAAGAAGGAAAGAAGGAGTTGGCTCCTGCTGCAAACCGACTGATCAATGGATTTCAGAGGATTTACTATAAGAAAATACTGAGCGTCAGTTTGACATACAATGAATGGAAACGATACACGCAGGTGCAGAATGTACTTAGAATGAGTGATAAATCCTTGATGTCGCAGGAAACCACACTGGCAGGAAAGGCGGTGGCATTGCTTAAGCAGATGACAGGACATTCCTATCTGGAATATCGTTTTGTCCGTTTCTTCTATAAAAACCTCTTCAAGCGTTTCCTCTTTGCGAGAATCATCACGCAATAGAAAAAAGCAAACAAAAAAAGAGGATGTGCCTATTTTGACACACCCTCTAAAACGATGCAGTGCAACTTCCTGTGAAGACAGAGAAGTGGGGAAAAGCTATTTGGATTCGGTTTCAGCAGAAAAAAGAAACAGATTCTTCCTTATTTATTAAAAATGTGTTACCTTTGCAGCACAATCGCTAACTATACCTATTTTTTTATGAAGAGAACTACTTGGATTTTGTGGAGCCTCGTGTGCCTGTGTGTGAACACGGCGATGGCTCAGCAGCAGGACTACACCAGCCGGGTGGCAGGTGCAGCGTGTGACGATGCCAGTTACTGGTACATCGTGGATGCTTCGACCAATGGAAGCGGCCAATACTACCGCTCTGTGGGCGACGGCTATGATGCCGTGCTGCAGATGGACAACTGGTCGGGACGTGGCGGCAGCGACGGCTCGCAGATGACCACACCCTTTATGGAATATTGGAAGAACAAGGAGTCGCGTAACCAGCACGGCGGACTGTGCAACCTGCCTGATGCCGAGCTACGCCACCAGACCATCACGGGACTGCCTGCCGGCAAGTACCGCCTCTCCATGAGGGTGCGCTGCTATGCCGAGACCTACAACGGCTTGGCTTCGTTCCAGGGAGTGAAGCTCTATGCCAACGGCAGCACCTCCGACGACCTCCTGAGCGGAAAGAACACCACCAGCTATTCGGGTGGGGCACATGTCACCTCCGTGCCCGAACTCACCTTCGAGGTGGGCAGCGACGGAAAACTGGACTTCGGCATCAATGTGTCGGGTGCTTCCCAGACCGAACTGAACTGGGTGGCCTGGAAAGACGTGAAACTCTACTATCTGGGGGGCAATGGTTCCCTCCTGCCAGGCGAATACTATCTGCGCAACAAGGCCACCGGCACCTATCTGCAGGCAGGAGGAAAGTGGGGCACTCAGGCGGTGATGGGCGAGCATGGTGTGCCTTTCCAGGCAGAGAAGGTGAGCGACAACCGTTTCTCCCTGTCCACCGACTACTACAATGGCGACATCCACTGGCTCAGTGCCAACAACGAGAACATACTTTTCCTCGACGGTTCGCAGCAAGTGTGGACCATCGCGCCCGCCAGCACCGAGGGCTACTTCACCCTTCAGCAGAGCGGCTACGGTTACCTGGCCTATGATGAAGACACTGAGGAAGTCATCCCCACTGGCACCGACCCCGATGCCGATGGAGCCTTGTGGGAATTTGTATCGCGCCACGACCGAATCAAGGCACTCATCGACGGCACCGACACCGATGCCACTTTCATGATTGCCAATCCGCGTTTCGACCGCAGCTACAACAGCGGAAGTTGGAACGGTGCGTTCGATCAGGGCGGCATCGACGGCTGGTCGGGCTATGGCAATCAGGTGGCTGAAGCCTGGGGCGGCAACGGCAACTACCATACTTTCGACGTGAACCAGCTCGTCACCTATCTGCCCAACGGACGCTACCAGCTCTCCGTGCAGGGTTATTATCGCTACAACGACACCTCAGACAACAGCAACGACCGTGCTGTGGCCACCCACGCCAACGGCACTGAGCGACTGCTGGCACAGCTTTATGCCAAGTCTGGTTCCTCCGAACAATCCACCCCCATCCAGAGCATAGCCAGCGAGGATGACCTCTCCGGCTCTCTGCCCATGGGGATGAATGAGGCTGGCAACTACTTCTCATGGGGCTATTATGCTGACAACCGTCTCACCATCGAGGTGTCCAACAACCGCCTCACCGTCGGAGTGCGCAAGACCGACCATCCTGGCACCGACTGGACTTGCTGGGACAACTTTGAGCTGACCCTTCTGCAATCTGGAGACAACACTGACTACCAGTATGAGGATGACCTGCCCGTCGGTGACATCGACTTCGCCAGTGCCACCCCCGACAATCCAGTCGATTGCACCGCCCTCATCCAGAATCCGCAGTTCGATGCCAACAACGGCTGGACAGGCAGTCTGCAACGTGGCAGCGACGGCTCCAACTCCATCGCCTCCTATGGCGGAACGGGCGTGGAGAACATCAACTTCAACCTCTATCAGACCCTCACCAACATCCCCAACGGCTGGTACCGCATCAAGGCGAAAGGCTTCTACCGCTTTGGCGATGTGCAGATGGAGGAACACAACTCCTACGGCGGATGGAACGAGAATGCCCAGAACAACGTGTGGGCGGTCTATACCATCCCCTATGCCACCATCACGCACCGCCTCGGCATCGAGCGTCAGCTGGCCGTCCTCTTTGGCAACAACTGCGAGGTGGGGCTTCCCTCCATCTTCGACGGTGCCCACGAGGCTGAAACCCATTCGGGAGACATAGAGACTGAGTTTGGCTGGGTGCCCAACACCGCAGCCGGTGCAGCCCAAGCCTTCAGTCAAGGCGAGTACGGCGTGGAACTCCTTGTGCCGGTGGTGGACCAGACCCTCCGTCTTGGTGTGAAAAAACCCACCCTCGGCTACAAGTTTGACTGGTCCTGCTTCGATGACTTCCAGCTCCAGTACCTCGGCCAGCAGAACCTTGTCTATGCCACCGACGTGCAGGTGCTGGCAGGCAGCAGTTCGCCTGCCACCTCCGTACCCTCTGCTGAGACGGGTTCGCCTGTCACCTCCCTTGACATGACCATACAAGAAAAGCGGCAGCTCATCGCCACCGCTTTGCCAACAAACGCTTCCGACCCCTCCATCTCCTGGTCATCGTCCAACACCAATGTGGTCACTGTCGATGCCGACGGAATGCTCACAGCCAAAGCTACCGGCACCGCCTCCATCTATGTGACCGCCCTCGGTTCCGACCACACCAACGTGGTCAAGGAAGTGACCGTCACCGTCGGGAACAGCACTGGCAATGCCGCCGACCTCGTCATCAACGAGATTCAGGTGTCCAACCTCGACCAGTATCTCGACCCCTCCGGCAACTATGGCGGCTACATCGAACTCTACAACCCCACCGACAAGGGCATTTCCCTCCGCAACCTCTACGTGAGCGACGACCCAGCCGTGCCCATCATGCATCGTCTGAACTCCAACAGTGGTGCCGTGCCTCCCCACGGCTTTGCCATCGTGTGGTTCGACCATAGCAGTGGCGAGAGCGGTAATTATAGTGGCAATGTCAGCTACAAGCTCGACATGGACGGAGGCTTCATCGGACTCTACAGCAGCAATGGTGACCCGCTCGTCAGCCAGAACTATCCAGCCATCCCCTCTCGCACCTCCTATGCCCGTCTTGCCGACGGACAGGGTGAGTGGGGCATCACCGCCTATCCCACACCCGGTGCCAGCAACAGCGGCAGCAAGGAGATTCTCAGCCTCGGTGCCGCCCGTCTGGAAGCCCCTGTGGCCACACCAGCTTCGGGCTTCTACGCCATGCAGAACTTCAAACCCACCGTCACAGGCGAAGGAACCATCCGCTTCACCCTCGATGGCTCTGTGCCCACCGAGGAAAACAGCCTGACCATCGACCAGCTGCCAGCCTTCAACCAGACCACCGTGCTGCGTCTCCGTGCCTTCGAGCCAGGTCAGTTGCCCAGCCCCGTGGTCACCTACACCTATTCGGCAGAAACCCATCGCCACGCCCTGCCTGTGCTCATGATTACTGCCGACCCCACCGACCTCTACAGCGACGAGCGAGGCATCTTCGTCACGGGTACCAAGGGAGTCACGGGTTCGGGCATCAACTACCCCTGCAACTGGAACCTCGACTGGGATCGCTCTGCCAACATGGAACTGCTCGACAGCGAGGGGAACTCTCTCTTCCGTCAGGATGTAAACATCGCCCGCTTCGGTGGATGGAGCCGTTCGTGGGTGCCTTATAACTTTAAGATAAAGGCACAAAAGCAGTATGAGGGCAAGGAATACCTCGAATACCCCTTCTTTGCCGACAGCAAGCCCTACCTGAAGCACAAGGTGCTGCAAGTGCGCAACGGCGGCAACGATGTCTTCTGCCGCATCAAGGACGTAGCCCTTCACCAGATGATTCTCAGCAGCGGCTTCTACCTCGACTGCCTCGACTACCAGCCTGTCCACTGCTACATCAACGGCCAATACTATGGTATGCAGAACCTTCGCGAACCCAGCAACAAGCACTACGGACTCGCCGACTACGGCATTGACACCGACGAGATGGATGCGATGGAGTTTGGCGGTGGTGTCACACTGAAGGAAGGGACATTGGATGCCTACAACGAATGGCGGAACCTGACCTACTCAGCCTCCGACGCAGACACCTACGCCCAGATTTGCGAACTGGTCGATGTGGATGAGTTTGCCAACTACATGGCAGCCGAACTCTATCTCGGAGGCGATGACTGGCCCGGCAACAACTGCAAGGGCTTCAAGGGCAACGACGGCAAGTTCCACATCGTCTTCTTCGATGTCGATCAGGCGTTGCGCTTCGACCAGGGGGCCTTCGACCGCATCACCAACAGCAATGCGCCCATCATCGTCCTCTTCCGCAATATGCTCAGCAACTCCACCTTCCGCAAGCTCTTCATCGACTCCTTCAGCCTCTTCGGGGGCAGCGTGATGCAGGTGGAACGCACTCACGCCATCATCGACCAGCTCTCCGACGAGATGAACCCAGCCCTCGCCCTCGAAGGTCTCTCCACCTCGCCCACAGCTGAATATATGAAGCAGACCCTCTCCGAGACCCGCCGCAACACGATGATTACTGCCCTGCGCAACTGGAGCTACTCGCAACTCTCTGGCACAAGGGCCTACAAGGTGAAGTTCTCCGCCAACATCGAGGGCGCCCAACTGCAAGTGAACGGTCTGCCCGTGCCACTCGCCAACTTCGACGGCACCCTCTTCGCTCCTGCCGTGCTCAAGGCTTCAGCACCCGAAGGCTACACCTTCAAGGGATGGAAAACTCCCGACGGTTCTTGGCTCGGACGTTCGGAAACCCTCAACCTCAGTGTGCTGGGCAGCAGCGAGGCCCAGAACACCACACTTGCCTTCCAAGCCATCTATGAGCCATTGGCCACCGACGAGCAGCGCAAGGCCGACATCGCCATGCCCATCAAGGTGAACGAGGTGAGTGCCGGCAACAGTATCTTCGCTGGCGAGACCTGGAAGCGCAGCGACTGGTTCGAACTCTACAACACCACCGACACGCCGCTCGATGTGGCAGGACTCTTCGTGAGTGACGACCCCGACCAGCCACTGAAGTTCCAGATTCAGAAGACCTCCGAAGCCTGCAACACCATCATCCCGGCAGGGGGACACCTCATTGTGTGGGCCGACAAGATCGACACCTCCAACCCTGCCACATCGTTCACCCAGTTGCATGCCAACTTCAAGCTTTCCAACAGCGACAACCAGATGGTGCTCCTGCTCAGTGGCGATGACTTCGTGAACAACAACTCAGCCTACTTCGAGGCACATCCCGATATGCGCAACTTCATCGACGGCATCACCTACAACGCCCATCGAGGCGATGAAACCGTAGGTCGATACCCCGATGGCGGAAATAGCATCTACCGCATGGGCAGACCCACCATCGAGCGCACCAACACCCTGTTGACAGGCGACGAGCAGGTGAGCACAGACCAGAGCCTCATGCCGCTCCTGCCCGATGCCTTCACCCTCGATTTGGCGAAAGGATGGAACTGGACTTCCCACTGCCTCTACACGCCCTTCGAGCCTGTCACCCTCTCGTCCTATGCACAGCGCATCGTGGCTCAGAATGCCGAGGCAGTCCGCAACGGCACCCGCATGACAGGCACCCTCAACTACCTCGATGCAGGCCGTCTTTTCAAGGTGCAGATGTCTGAGGCCGACACCTACACCAGCGACCGTCAGTACTGCTCCAGCAGCCTGCCCATCGCACTGACAGCAGGCTGGAACTGGATTGGTTATCCTGTGAATGGTACACAGACCCTCACCGCCGCCCTTGCTTCCTACAAGGCACAAGAGGGCGACAAACTCATCGGGCAAGATGGTTTTGCCACCTACACGAGTGGTCAGTGGGTCGGCACCCTCTCGTCCTTCGAGACAGGCAAGGGCTATCTGTTCTACACTTCCAAGGCCAAGTCCCTCGTTTTCCATCGTCCGGAAAACGCGGTCAACCTCAGTCAGGTGCGCCTCACTCGCCGTGCTGCCAGCATCTACGGAACGGATAAGTACGCCTATCCCAACGTGATGGGTGTCATCGGCACCCTCACGCAGAGCGATGGCACACCCGCCGACCCCGACCGCTTCACGCTGCTTGCCTATGCAGGTGGTGAATGTCGAGGCGTGGGCAAGTGGTTAGGCGATCAGCTCTACCTGACCACCTATGGCGAGGGTACAGAAACCCTTCAGTATGTAGCGCTTGACGAGAACACAGGCACCGCCTATCCCGTGCAGGAAACCCTCACCTTCACAGCCGATGTGCAGGGTACACCTGCTGCACCCATCGCCTTCCACATCGGCACTGCCGACCCGACCGACATAGCCGACCTCACCTCCGGCATTTCGCCCCACACGACCGTCGTGGGCTACTACAGCCTCTCGGGTCAGAGCATCAGCATCAGTGCCCCACAGACTCCTGGTGTCTATGTGGTGAAATATGCCGATGGTTCCTTCCGCAAGGTGTACATCAAGGCAGAGCGCTAAGCGTGAACGAATAAAGAAGGAGCGGATTTTTCTGATACTGTGTTAGTCAGAAAAATCCGCTTCTTTTGTGTGATGTCGAAATTTCGAGGTGACGTTATTTCGAGATTCTTTCACTCGGCCAGACACATGTCGAGGGCTTCTTTCAGGAAAGCCTTCATGTTCGAGTCCATCTTCTGCCCGATGAAGACAAGTTTCTGCATGCGGTCGCCATACGTCTCGTCCCAGTCAGCCTTGATTTTCGGTTCGGCCTCCAACAGGCGTTTCAGCTGGTCTTTCGGCATGGTGGCGTACCACTGTCCGCAGTTCTTCAGCGAGAACTGCTTGCCCGCCTGCTCGAAGAGGTAACAGATGTCCTCCTCGCCCTTGAACCAGCAGATGCCCTTGGCACGGATGATGTTCTTGGGCCACAGACGCGCCACAAAGTCATCGAAATGTCCTAAGTTCATGGGTTTGCGGGCGAAATAGACGTAGGTGCCGATGCCATACTCCTCCGCCTCGCCTTCATCGTGGTGATGATGATGGTGGTGGTGATGATGATCATGCTCCTCATGTTCATGTTCTTCATGCTCGTGTTCCTCCTCATCATCATCGTCATGGTGGTGGTGCTCATGTCCCTCTTCCTCCTCGTCATGGTGGTGATGGTGTTCTTCTTCCTCCAATTCGTCAGATTCGTTCCATTCGTTGTTCTCCACGGCAGCAATCCAGGCAGCGCTGGTCGCCACCTTGTCGAAGTCGAAGAGTCCGGTGTGGAGAATCTTGCCGAAGTCCACGTCGCCATAATTGCATTCGATGATTTCCGCCTTGGGCTGCAAGGCACGTACAATCTCCTTGATGCGGTGCAGTTCCTGTGGTTCCACCTCGGCCGCCTTGTTCAGCAGGACGATGTTGCAGAACTCGATTTGCTGGATGACCAGATTCTCGATGTCCTCTTCATCGATGTTGGGCTTGGTCAGGCTCTCGCCATTGCCAAACTCGTCCTTCATGCGCAGGGCGTCCACCACGGTGACGATGCAGTCGAGTCTCGGCAGGCCATTGACCCAATACTTCGGTTCCATCGTCGGGATAGAGCAGATGGTCTGGGCGATGGGTGCAGGTTCACAGATGCCCGATGCCTCGATGACGATGTAGTCAAACTGCTGCATCTTCACCAGGTCCGTCAGCTGCTCCACCAAATCCATCTTCAGGGTGCAGCAGATGCAGCCGTTCTGCAGGGCCACAAGCGAGTCGTCCTTCTGGTCCACGATGCCGCCCTGCTGGATAAGGTTGGCATCGATGTTCACTTCTCCGAGGTCGTTCACGATGACCGCGAAGCGTATGCCCTGCTCATTCTTCAGAATGCGGTTGAGCAAAGTCGTTTTTCCGCTGCCCAGATATCCGGTGAGCAGCAGCACAGGTGTTTCTTTCATTTTCTTTTATGTTTTTCTAGTGATACGAGTCTCTCCAGTCTCACTAATAATTATATTCTTTCTATATTTTCTGATCCTTATAATAAAGTAGTATGCAAAGGTACGTTTTTTCTCCCAAGAAAAATACATAACAGGAAGAAAAAGATGAAAAAACACCTCGAAACAAAAAAAATGATACATATTTTAACGTCTATGCATGAAAAACATCGTACCTTTGCACCGAAATAAAGAATTGAATGATAACAAAATCGGTACTGATCAAATAATATTCTTAAACCACTCATAAAAATAACATGTTATGAAGATCAAGCATTTACTTTCAGCCGCAGCTGCCGTTGTGTTTTTCGGTGCCTGCAGCGACTACGACCCTGGACAGTCTGGGAACGTGGAACCTTTCACCGACAAAGAGTTGGAAACGTTGGCCGAGTATGACAAGAGCTTTGTTGACCGCTACGGCACACCTGCCCTGAACCACACATGGGGCTTCGGCGAAGTGGGTGTGGAAGGTGCAGCCAACGCTCAGACACGTTCTGTAAACGTGAACCGCAACCAGTGGAATCAAGCTGTGAAGGAGAATGGTGTCATCACAGGCTACACCACATGGACGAACAACCAAGGCAAGACTATGGTCGTGCCAGGCTTCCCATCTTCTGTCGACGGTCTCTACCACATTGAGGAGAATGTGCCGACTGGCGAGCATGTGGACAACGAGTGGGGTGGCTACGACGTGTATGAAACGAAAAACATGGCCTATACGGAGGATGTGCTCATCCAGAAGGGCCAGGACTCCTACCTCCCCGTGGGCGACGTGACCGACGAGGAAATCCAGTATGTGTCGGAGTGGTTCCGCACGCACCAGTATCCCGATTCCGAAGTGCCAGAATTCACCGAATTCTACATTCAGGACATCTCTCAGGATGTTGACCGCGTATCCTATCCTAACGGTGCTGCCATCAACCCTAATCTGCAGGTGTATGTGAATGGTCAGCCCGACCCCGCTCATCCTGGCTTCTACAAGGGCGGCGAGGCCGACAACGGAACAGACCCCTTGTCTTATGGCATGGACTACTTCGCTGTGAAGACCAGCGAGGGCGAATGGGAGCATGAGAACAACTTCAACGCCCAGAAGGCCAACAAGATTGGCGGAACGCTACCAACCAATAGCACCACGTTCCCCAATCGTACACTGAAATACTGGACCACCAACGGTGGCTATACAACCAGCTTCATGTATTACAACTCAGATCAAAGCCAGAAATACGAGAATTACGTGCTTGTTCATCTCTCCTTCACTGGCCCACGCTCTGGTCTTCATTACGATGGCTACTATCTGGCCTTCGATTACCAGTATGTGAAGCAGCACAGCACTAGCACCGACCCAGAAACAGGCGAGACCACCTACAAGTATTCTCAGCAACTGCCTGACGGCTACTACAGCAACTGGATTGTGAAGCTCTCTCCAGCCAATCCTGATTTCAAAGACCATGAGTGGTACCGTGTGATGTGCGAAGACCTGGGCAACACCTACGACTTCGACTTCAACGACCTCGTCTTCGACGTGTATTTCAGTGAGGAATCTTCACAGATTTATGCTAACGTGCGCGTACAGGCTGCCGGCGGTACTCTGCCCATCTACGTAGGCTACGACAGCGACGAGGCTTACGAGGCTCACAAGCTGCTCGGTCAGGCTTCTACCAGCATTCCTGTTAACGTGGATGCAGGCTCATCTGCCGCTCCATCCAGCATTATTAAGATTCCTGTATCGGAGGCTAACCCCGACGCTGTGGACATCTACGTGGGCAAGAAGTCAGCCGAAGGCACCAAGACAACAATTCTGCTGCCACGTGTGGGTTCTACATCGAGCAGCACGCCACAGAAGATTTGTGTCCCAGGCAACACCGTGCGCTGGACGCAGGAACACAAGCAGCTGGGTTCGGGCACCAGCTCTTACGTCGGTGCTTATGCCGAGGGTGCATATCCTTACTTCAACGAGTGGGTACAGCATCCTGACGGCGACTATGGTTTCGAAGGTGCAACGCCTTGGACCACCACCAGCGTGAACACCGGCATGCTTCACTAAACAGCATTCCACTATACCACACAAAGAGCGGCAGCCAACGGGTTGCCGCTCTTCTTTTTTATAAGTAGTTGAACATCACTTCGCTTTCACCTCCACCGTGCCGTTCCTCTTCGTTGCCACCAGCTTCACGGGCCGCAGTTGGTTCCGTGGGTGGTCAAAAATCAGTTCGCTGTCGAAGGCCTGTCCGCCGATGCGTGTCTCGAAGTGAACATGTTCCGTCGTGGCGTTGCCCGTCCTCCCCTCCAGTGCCAGCACATCGCCCGCCTTCACCTTGTCACCTTGCTTGGTGAGGTTCTTCGAGTTGTGGGCATAGCGGGTTTCCAGTCCGTTCGGGTGGCTTACGAACACCACGTTCCCATAGCCGCGCATCTGACCGGAAAAAGTCACCACACCCTCGAACGATGCCCTCACCTTGTCCTTCGCCTTCGTCTTGATGTCCGTCCCCTTGTGGTTAGGACGCTTGCCGCCGAAAGGACTGATCACCTTGCCGCCGTCGAGTGGACAGTGCCATTCCTTCTGTTTGTATTTCTTGAAGTTGATGGTCACCTCGTTGGTGTTGGCAAAAGGATTGGCCGAGGGCAGGATGGAGGTCTGAGGCGTCTTGTTGCCCGTTCCCTTGCGCGACGAGAAGCAACCCGTCAGCATCCAGGCCAGCAACACGGCCATCAGCACGGGGGTGATCCCCCTCCGTCTGGAAAAGCCTTTTTTCATTCTTCTTTTTACTTTTCAGACTGCAAAGTTACGAAAAAAAGGGAACTCTTTTACTATTGTTCGTCATTTTTTCCCTCTTTCCTTTGACAAGGGGAAAAATTATTGTACCTTTGCATGGAATATGGAAGAACAGAAGAAAGTCCCAGCATCACAGGCGGCAGCCTCCTCCGAAGTGCGCCTGCAACGCCAAATCATCCTGCCCAACGATGTGCAGGAAGTGCCACGTATGGCCGAGTTCATCGAAACCGTCTGCGACGAAGCCGGTGTCGATATGGCCACTGCCATGCAGCTCAACCTCGCCATCGAGGAAGCGGTGGTCAACGTGATGAACTATGCTTACCCAGCAGGCACACAGGGAGAAGTCAGTCTGTCAGCCTCTGTTCAGGGCGACACCATCACCTTCGTCCTCAGCGACAGCGGCACCCCCTTCGACCCGACAGCCCAAGAAGATGCCGACACCTCGCTCTCTGCCGAGGATCGTCCCATCGGCGGGCTGGGCATCTTTCTGGTCAAGCAGCTGATGGACTCCGTCATCTACGAGCGCACCGAGGGGAAGAACATCCTCACCCTCACCAAGAAGCTGGTGGGCATCCCCCTTTGAGAAAGCATTTACTATTAACAGCTAAAAACATAGAAGACAATGAAAACAACATTTCAGAAAGAAAACAACGACTATGTGATGTATTTTGAAGGCCGTCTCGACACCGCTTCTGCACCTCAGACAGCCACCGAAACAGAAGTGCTCTACGACTGCCAGGGTCATGACATCATCCTCGACTGCAGCAAGCTGGAGTACATCTCTTCCAGCGGTCTCCGCATCTTCCTCAGCATCCTGAAGAACGCCAAGACAGTGGGCAGTAAGGTACGCATCCGCAACATCAGCGAGGAAATCCGCAGCGTCTTCGCCATCACTGGTTTCACCAGCCTCTTCGAGTTTATCTAAAAAAGGGTGGGGAGGCCTTGTCTCTCTATACAAGAAATGAAAAGATTTTTCCTGACATTGACTGTGCTCGTCGCCACGCTGACGATGAGCGCACAAGATGAGATATTGCAGAAATACACCGAGAATGGTGATGTGAACACCACCTACGTGTCGAAAGGCATGCTGGAGCAGGTGCCCCTCGACCAGTTCAACGTGCCCGGACTGCAGGAAATGGCCTCGCGCATCGATGCGATCACCATCCTCGTTTCCCGTGGCGACAAGGTCGGCAAGGAAATGGGCACCAAACTGCCCAAGCAACTCATGGGAAAGGGGTTCCAGGAGCGTTACAGCGGCGACCAGCCCGACCCCTCAGACCCCACTGGAAAGAAGCGGTTGCACGTGCGTATGTTCCAGTCGAAGAATGACCCGTCACGTGTGGTCATGGTGATGTACAACAAGCCGCATGCCACCGTGGTGAGCATGAAGGGCGACTTCAAAACCGTGCCAGTCCACACCCTTCTGCCCGAGCAGGTTCATTTCTAAGATTCTTTCTTACGCAGAAAAATCAGAAGTGATACTTCAAACCTGCCGACACCTTCATCAGGATGTCGAAAGGTTCGTCAAACTTAATACCCTCAAACTTATCGTCGGTCACCGTGGCAGTCAGTTCCATGTTGGCCGACATATTTTTGTTGAAGCGGTAGTCAAACGCAAGGCCGGCACGTCCGGCAATGCCCACGTGCGACTTCTTGCTGAAGCGGTTCTCAGGACTTGCCGCACCTCCATAGGTGTAAGGCTTTTTGTCGGGTGCGTCCTCGTCGCGCAGAGCGTTCGGAATGATGAGCAATCCCTTCTCGTTGCGCTCAAACGTGTAGAGCAGCCCCTCGTCTTTCAGTTTCTTCTCGCCCGTATAGATCATGCCGATACCTAACAGCACATGCACATGGAAGGGCTTGAAGCGGTTTGCCACCGACAGTCCGCTCACGTTGAACATCACGTCGGCATACGTTTCCAGTGCGCCAAAGCGGAGGAAACCGTTATCGTCGTAGATGCGCACTTGTTCCGTGCCCCCTCCGGGCAGGTCGCGCACCACCTTTGTGGGACGCCATGCTTCATCCACCGTCTCGCGGTCCACACGGTTCTTCACGTTGTGGTAGCCCACCCCGAAGCGCAGCGCCACCGTTTTGGAGATATACTTACCCACGTATGCCTCTATGCCCAGTCCCACGGCATCACCGAAATAGCGGAATGGCGGGTGGTCGGTAATGTTATCGGCAACGGAGAGATTACTCGACAGGTTGCCACCGGCGAACCAGTTATATTTCCACGTGTGCAGCTTCATCTGGTTCTTCGCCCAGCGCACCGAGTCACTCTCGCCGTGCTTGTTCACCCTGCGCTCACGTTTTGCCTTCGCCAGATCCTTCTGCCGCTGCTGTTCCTCCACAATGCGTAAAAAATCTTCCGAGCCTATCCGAGGGCGGTCTCCCATTGCCTCTTGGCGAGCCTTGGCTGCCTTTTCCGCAGCCTCACGGGCAGCAGCAGCCGACCGTTCCGCCTTAGCTCTCTTCTCGGCCTCAGTCTCTTCCACCTGAGCCTGTGCCACCAGCGTGCTCAAGAGCAGCATGGCGATAGTGAATTTTCTTATCATTTTGGTTTTCTGTTTTTTTGATAAAGATTTCTTTTTAAGAGTAAATGCAAAGTTACATCTTTTTTTCAAAAAAGGAATCATGAAAGGCAAAAAAAGGAAAAAAGAACAGAAAATGACGCCGTGAAACAAAAATATGTACGTTTTTTTAATTTTCGTTTACGTCAGTTCGGTATAAGAAAATGTTCTTGCTCCTTCGCCGCCAAGGCGGCTTGGAAAAACGATAATTACCAACAATTACCAATAATTTTATCCAATAATTTTATCCAATAATAATTATTGGAACCAATTATCGGAAATTATTGTCAATTATCGTTTTTCGAGACACCGCCAAGGTGTTGAGAGCAATAGCTACAGGCTCTTCGCGTGTTTAGCCATTGCCGTTGCCATCGTCGCCACCGCCTTCACCGTCGGTGTCGTCCTTCAGGCTCACAGCCTCGGCCTCGGTGATGCTGAGGTTGCTGAGCATGTCCTTGAACGCCTTGCCGGGGTAGAACTGCACCTTCTTCACGGTCACGGTCTCCAGCGTGGTCTCCTTCAGGCTGCGCGCGGTCTTGGCGTTGAACGTGGGTTTGAACGAACCGAAGTCGCCCATTTTCACGCCGTGGCCAATCTCCATGTAGTGTACCAGACGGTTCACCAGCGCGTCAATCACGGCCTTGGTTTGTGCGGGGTTCACACCGCACGAGTTACTGCACTCGTTGACCAGCTGCGCGAACGTCACGGCAGGGTAGGTCAGCTGACGAAGTTTGAACACTTCAGGCTTCTCCTCACGGAAAGTGAGGCGCATCTTTGCCTTACGAACTTGAATTCCCATAGTTGTAATAGATTTAAAAAGGTGAATAATAAAAGTTTCGGACGTTTTTCAACCACGGATTCAGCAGATTAAACGGATTTTTTCTGCTGGTTTCTTAACGATTTAGCCGATTCTTGAAGGATTTAACGGATGAGAGTCGTGGACGACTCTTGGGTATTCTGGCCGCATGGGGCTTCGCCAAGAAGCCATAATCTGCTTAATTGGCTTAATCTGTGGTTTTTATTACTCCCGAAAGTTGAGTTAGTTGCGTTGCTCATGGGGTGTACTCTTCCGCCACCTCCAGCGTGATGTTCTCTGCGGCGGCGTATGCCTGATACACCCGTTGGGTGAGTGCTTCGAAGGTGGCTGCTTGCTGTACCAGCTCCCGTTCCTCGGGCTGCAGCAGCATATCCGCCTGTCCCACCAGGATGCGGTCTGCCATCTCCTGCCTGACAGGGTCGTAGGCGATGAACAGCCTCGTGTGTCCAGCCGCCTGGCAGACTTTCAGCGTCATGGGCGAGAGCATCGTGGCAGTGGGTCGGCATGTGTAGGTGCCGGGAGGCAGGAGTGCGCCCAGCTTGCGCCGGCACACTCCCACAGGAAGAGCCTCTCGGGTCTCGCCGAAGGGACGGCCATCGAGGGTGAGGATGCCCTTCGCCCTGTGGCTGTCACGATAATAGCGTGTGAGTGTGAGTTTCATGGTAGTTGACAGTTGACAGTTGAGAGTTGAGGAGTTGGGGAGTCATCTTGCCAATTCGTACGCCTGGTCCAGCAGCCCGTTGTCGATGTTCTCCATGCGGCTCTCTATCCAGGCCATTGCCTTCACGATGCTGATGAGCTTCTGCTTGTCGCTCCATCGCAGCAGGGCATCGGGTGAGATGCCCGTGTACTCGGCGACCAGTTCCACATAGGTTCGGGTGGCGTTTCCGTCCTCTGGCGGCGCCCAGCGGTAGATGACCTGTCGTAGGGTTTGTAGGTCATGTACCGTCAGGTAGCTGCGCAGGATGCGGAAGGCGGCGCGCAAGCCGAAGAGGTCAGCCTCGAACTGTACAAATTCCTTGTCTCGTTGTTGTCGGCTCTGTCCCAGCCAGTGGGTGCCGCTCTCTCGCCGGATGTTCAGCGGATTATGATTTCTTTGTCCTCGTGTCATAGTGCTCTACGATGGTTTGCAGGATGTAACAGAACAATTCAATCATTCTCCAGATGGTGTTGTTTTTCATGGTAAGGTTCTCCTATATATATTAATAATGTGTTTTCGCAAGCTCCACTTTCCGCCTGCTTTTTCTTTTGACGCTGCAAAGTTACGACATTCTCCTCACGAGAATGTGACTTCTGAGGACTTTTGGTGCCAATCGTGCCTGATGGCGGCAAGATTCGTCAGTCCATCACGCTGTGAACCACGTGGAGCAGGGGGTAGAGGTGGAGCAGTTCCTCTTTCGGCAGCATCTTGGCGTGAGGCATGTAGTCGGGGTTCTCGCTCAGGACGAGGATGTGGTCGCTCTTCCGCCCCTCGTCATAGATGCGCTTGAACATACAGTGTCCTTCGGTGGTGATGATGAGGTAGATGGTGCGTCCGCTGATGTCGGCGAGCTGCACCTCTTCGCCTACCAGACAGATGTCGCCGTCGTGGATGGTGGGGAGCATCGAGTCGCCTTCGGCAGGGATGGCAGCACGGGCATGAATGCCGGGGATGAGCACGTAGTCGTTGATGTATTCAGGATTTTCCAGCTGTTCCACGATGCCGCATGAGGCGCGGCAGCTCTCGAAGTAGGGGATGAGGTCTCGGCGCGAGAAGTGGATGGCGTCGCTGGCATTGACGAACATGGGCAGGTCGGCATGGCTGGCTGCCTGGGGAGAGTAGGGCGAGCTGGAAGATCGTCCGTTGGCGGTGCTGGAACCGTCCATGAGCCAATCGCGGCTCACCTGTGGGAAGGCGTCGAGGATGGCTTCTCGTCCGTTGGCGGTGATGCTGCCACGGTGCATCCAGGTGGAGATGCTGCTGCGTGGCACACCGAGGATGTTGGCGAATGCCTGTTGGTTGCCGTTGGCAAACTTCTCAATCAGTGCGTGGAGTTTTTCTTTGTCGTTCATGATACTTGATTTTTTATTATTTATTATTGTGTATATCGAAGAAAATGCGTACCTTTGCGACGCATTTGCAACGGAAAACGGTGCAAATGTAGTGAGAATCGCAAAACTAACCAAACAATTTAGTAAAAAATTTTGATTTCAAATGAAAAAACCATGAGAAATGCTGATTATGAAATGGAGGTGGTGGGGATGGCCAAGAGTGAGTTGGCCGAGATGTACGCGCCCGACCTCTCTCCCCACGCAGCCCTGAACCGCCTCTCCCGATGGATTGCCTACAATCCGCAGTTGACGGAGGCACTTCGTCTGACGGGTTATCGAAAACATGCACGTCAACTCTCGCCCCGACAGGTAGAGCTGATTTTCCGTTATTTGGGAGAACCTTAGCGAGCCATGTAACATAGCGACAAGGCCATGTAACACAGACGAAAAAATGGTGCTTCAGGAGGTCAAAAAACCTCCTGAAGCATTTTTTTTACACATATTATATAAATAATGGCGAAAAAGTTTGTGTTTTTCTTTGAGAAGTTGTTACTTTGCATCATCAAACATGGAAGAAAGATTCCTAGAGATAGGAAAAGACTCCGGGCAGAGTTTTCTCGACTAACTAACGGGAAAGATATCCCTCGACTAATTAACTAACAAACTAATTATAAGCAGCGATGAAAAAGCTTACTTATCTGTTGATGCCTTTGGCAGTGGCCTTGTCATTGGCAGCATGTAGTGATTACGACAATGGTTACACGCAGGAGCAACTGCAGTATGCCAAGGACTTCAAGGAGGTTTTTGGCGAGATTGACAGCGAGCAGGACTGGAACGCCGCTGAGCGCACCAGCGTGACCGTCACCACGTCGCAGACTTCTGAAATCAAGATTTACGCTCTCGTCGATGGCACCTACAGCATCGTGGGTGACTACAGCAACGTGAACGGCACTCAGGAACTGGGCTTCGACGTGCGCAAGGGCGTGACCGAACTCATCGTGAGCGACGGCAAGGAGGCTGTGAAGACCACCGTGGGCGGAAGCGCGAACTTCAGCGGCACACGCACCACCTATGCCGGCAACGGTGTGGTGAAGGTGAGCAAGATTGAATCGCCGGAAGGTTATGAAATCAACGGCATCACCTACCCCATGTATCTCTATGCCACCACCGCCGAGACCGAGGCGGTGAAGGCCATCGTGCCCGAGATTGGCCACCGCGACACCTACACCAACCTGAACAATGTGACCCACGACTTCAACTATGTATCCACAGGAGAGTTCGTCATCTATCCCTACTACTACCAGACCTCGGCCGTCAACACCCTCGGCATCTACTACTACGATGCCAACGGCCAGCGTCAGGAGGTGGACATCTACAAAATCAAGGAAGGCGACGAACTGCAGTATGAGAACAACACCTACACTGTGAGCGACCGCATCTACACCGAGAACATGTCGGACTACGGCACCAGCACATGGGCGAAAAAACTCCCGGCCGGCGAGTGGACCATTGACAATGGTGAGGGCCTTGACCACTTCCATGTGAACGGATGGAGCACGGAGGGCAACTCCGACGGCTCACAGATGACCACCCCCTTCATCGAATACTGGCGCGGCACAGGCAACAACCTGCTTGACGGCACCATCAGCCGCACCTTCACCGGGCTGGAGCCGGGCACCTATGGCGTGTGGATAGACGCCCGTGCCTACAACGAAGGCTCCACCACCTCCCCTTCGGGCATCACCTTCTTTGCCAACGAAGGCTCCCTCGACCTCTGTGCCAACGGCAACAAGGCCACCTACAACAGCACAAGCGAACTCGTCTATTACAAAGACTGCCTGGTGCGCTGCACCGTCAGCACCGACGGACAGCTTACCGTGGGCTTTAACCTCAGCGACGTGACGGGCGACTGGCTGTCCTTCAAGAACCTGCGCATCGACAAGCTCGGCGACTGGAACGATGCCATCACAACAGGCAAGAGCAACGTGCGGCGCGGACAGGGCATCATCGTCGATATTCCTGTAGGCACACCCTTCGGCATGTATCTGACCACCGCGAACAGCACCAGCTCCACCACCTTCTATTCGCAGAGCGAACTCAACAACGACCCCAGCGTGTGCGGCTATGGCGTACGCGACGACGGCAATGGCAACGTGACTCTCGACACCAGCCTTCGTCCTTCCTATGCTTCCACCTTCTATGTGGGCGAACAGATGTTCCTCGGCTTCGAAGACTGGACCAACGCACCCGACAACGGCACTGCAGGCGACGGCAACCCCGGCTCTGACTTTGACCTCAACGACCTCGTGCTCGCCTTCTCAGGCTCCACGCCCACCATCATCAACGAAGACCCCAAGGCGGCCACCTGGATTCTGGCCTGCGAGGACTTGGGCGGCTCGTTCGACACCGACTACAACGACGTGGTCTTGAAGGTGGAGCACGTGAGCGGTCAGACCACAGCCAAGGTCACTCCGCTGGCGGCAGGCGGTACGCTGGCCTCCTACATCTTCTACAACGACCCTCTGGCTAACAGCTACAGCGAGCAGTGCGTGGGCGAGATTCACCAGCTCTTCGGCAGGGAACCCATCACCAGCGGCAGCTATTCACCCATCAACGTGGGCAGCAGCCGCGGCACCGCCGGCACACCCCGGACCATCGAGGTGGATGCCAACTGGAGCATGGCCTACTACAGTGCCGCCGACTGGAACACCGCTCAGCAATATAGCACTTACAACATGGGCGGCTTCGAGATACGTGTGCTCCCCGAAGGCACAGAGCCTCTCACAGGCACGTTCGATAGTTCCCACGAGGCCTTCGGCGCTGGTTCGCGCATCGCGGCTCCCGACAAGGGCGAGGCTCCCATGATGCTCTGTCTGCCCTACACCTACAAGAAGACCGGCACCGACGGCAAGGTGAGGGAGTACGTGTGGGCATGGTCGCGTGAACTCTGCTCGCTCTCCAGCGGACAGGGCTACGGTGACGGCTCCTATCCTCAGTTTGCTGCATGGGTGAAAGACCGCACGGTGAATGCCGACTGGTACATGTATCCCGCAGGCAACACCGTGGATGAACTCATCCTCTCCGAGAGCGAAGTCTCGACCGACAGCGGTAATGATGCAGGTGACACTGATGACAATAATGACAATAACTATGGTACACAGGTGCTGACCTCTATCTCGGCCAGTTCAACGGTGCCTGCCAGTGCTTTTGCCGATGCCACGACCAAGGTGTATGTCACAGTGCTCTATAAGGCAGGTCAGGATGCTTATGCTGCCATTTATTGTACAGATAGTTACTATGTGTTAGAACTGAAACGTTGGCAATACGATACTGACACCTACGTGACTTATGAGATTAACAACGATGCTGGCTATATCACTCAGTTGAAACAATACGGTATTACCAAAACGACCGACTGGAACCAGCAGACGCTTCAGGCAGGATTTGGCGGCATGTGGATTCGTTGCGAATAACTAAACTACTAATAATAATAACATTCCCTTTCTTTGTGGGCGGCCTCTCGGTTGGGAGGTCGCTTTTTTTGTATCGCGATAAACGATGAAAGCTTTCTTGCTCCCTGGGGACTAAAAAAAGGAAATAGGTAACATTCCCAAAACTATGTGTATCATCGTGAATAATGCGTTGATAGAGAAGAGCGTAACTTTGCACCGACAACTGATTTAATCATATTACTATCAACTACTAATCACGGACAAAAGATGAAAAAGAGAATGAAATTTGCTAATTGGTTGCTCGCTGCCACCGCCCTGTGTGGCATGACAGCTTGTAGCGACTACGACAACGGCTTCGACGAAAAGAAAATTTCTTTCGAGAAAGAGTTTGTCAACGCATTCGACGACATCGATCCTGAACAGGATTGGAATCTCGCCGAACGCTCTTTTGTGACTGTGACCACAGCTGGTACGTCACAAGTGAAAATCTATGCCTTGCTGAACGGCACCTACTGCATCGTGGGTGACTACAGCGATGTGAGCGGCACACGCGAACTGGGCTTTGACATGCTCGAAGGCACCGAAAGCATCATGGTGAGCGACGGACGTGTCGCTGTGCAGACCGTGCCGGGCGGACAGGCGAACCTGAGCGACACCCGTACCGTCTATCCTGGCAACGACTTCGTGAAGGTGGCCAAGATCACCGACCCCAACGGCGTCACGATCGGCGGTGTCACTTATCCTATGTATAAGGAAGCCACGGCCCAGCATTACGAGGCCATGAAGGAAGTCATTCCCGAAATCGGCAACCGCAAGACCTACACCAACCTGAACCGTGTGACGCACGACTTCACCTACGTGTCCACGGGTAAGTTCATCATCTATCCTTACTACTGGGAAACCAGTTCGCTCAACACCATCGGCATCTACTACTATGATGCCAGCGGCCAGCGTCAGGAGGTGGATGTCTATACCATCCGCGAAGGCAGCGAACTGCAGTTCCACAAGGTGGTAGGTGTCTATCGCTCTTCCTGCAACCTGGAGGATGCCAGCACGGGCGGCAATGCACAGTGGTACGGGGATTATAAGGAACTCACCTGGACTGACCGCAACGACAACCTGCTGAAGAACATGGGTCTGCCCAACGGCAACCTGCTCAGCCGCTTCGCCACCCTCACGGTGGATGTGACCATGAAGAAATACACACCTGCCATCCGTGTGCTCTTCTACAAGAGCGATGGCACCAACAAGTTCATCCAGATTGCTAACCCAAGCCCATCGGCCAGCGGTGAATATCATTTGCAGCAGACCATCAACCTGCAGTCGCTCGTGAACAGTGACGCTTCTTGGCGCGACTTCCTGGAGAACTGCTCGGAGGTGCGTATTGCCGGTAACAACTACGACTACGGAGCCACTGAGTTCTCCACGCCTATCGGCACGAGTGTGATTGGCGACATCACCATCAATGACATTTACTTCGAGTCCAACTCTGATGGCGGCTGGCAGAACTATGGTGAAATCTTCTGCTCCGAAATCTTCACCAAATATGAGAGTGACAAGATGCGCGGACAGGGCATCGTCATCGACATCCCCGTGGGCACTGTCTTCGGTATGTATCTGAAGAAGAGTGACTGGGTGAATAACGAAGAGTCTCCTTACACCTTCTACTCTGAAGGTTCGCTCAACGACCCCGCTCTGTGCGGTAATGGTGTGACCGATGACAACCAGGGCCACGTGACGGAAGTACAGGGCATGCACCCCTGCTATGCCTCTACCTTCCACGTGAATGCACTGGGCAATCAGATGTTCCTCGGCTTTGAGGACTGGCCAAACACAGCCAACGCTTCCGACTTCGACCTCAACGACGTGGTCTTCGCCTTCTCGGGTGCCACGCCTACCATCATCAACCAAGACACCACACCTGCCGGCACCTGGATGCTCGCCTGCGAGGACCTCGGGGGTTCGTTCGACCTTGACTACAACGATGTGGTGCTGAAAATCAACCACATCAGCGGACAGGACTACGCCACCATCACTCCGCTGGCAGCAGGTGGTACACTGGCCAGCTACATCTTCTTCATCGACCCCCAGGGTGCGGGCAGCCGTGACAAGTGCTTCGGCGAGGTTCACCAGCTCTTCGGTGTCGAAGCCATGACAAGCGGCGAGTATGAGGCTATCAACGTGCTGGACAACAACCGTGGTCCACAGGGTCGCGAAATACGCTTCAGCGTGGATGAAGACTGGAGCATGGCTTACTACAGCTCCGACACTTGGGACGAAAGCAGCCAGTATGCCCCCAACATGGGCGGCTTCGAAATCCGCACACTCCCCAAAGGCGAGGCGCCCATTAGCAATGCCGACCTCGGTCCCGCCAGCGTGAACAGCGAAAAATTCAGCGGTGCATCGCGCATTCCTGCTCCCGACAAGGGCAAGGCTCCTTTCATCATCTGCCTCCCTTACTCCTACACCACCACCAACATTCCTTCGGTGGGCAAGAAGACAGAGCATGTGTGGGCATGGCCACAGGAGTTTGTCGGCATCACCTCTTGCTATCCCGAATTCGCGGCATGGGTGGGCGACATGACCACACACGGCGACTGGTACAAGAACCGCCGCGCCAACTCGAGAACGGTTGACCCACTGGAGATTGTGACCGACATGACCGCCGAGGAAATCGCTGCCACCGTGGAAGGCGAGACAGAAGGGACGGAAGTGCCGACCGATAAGCTGATTCCTACATTCTTCTCTACTTTCGGTCAAACCATCAATACAGCCGGTGTCTATACGAACGCATGGCAGACTGACGCCGAAAGCCACACGGTCACCCTCTACACGGGCGAGAAGATCAAGGTCGCTGCTTACCTCACCGAATACAGCGGTTCTGGCAGCCTCTCCGCAAGACTGAGCGCAGGCGAGACGGGTTCGGTCGCAACCAACAGCGGCAACGAATTCTATGTGACGGGTGGCAACACCAGCGGCTCAGCCACACTGACCGTCCACTTCTCGGGCGATGACACCTATCAGGCGAAAGACATCATCATCTACATCAACGTGAAGGAGCGCAAGCTCTACCGCTTCGTGTCAGAAGTGAATGGCCAGAAATGGGCGTTGACCCGCGATAATAGTGCAGTCATCATCAAGCCTCTGAATGAGAATTATCTTGATCCCAATCAGATTTGGGGTATAGAGCGCGAAGGTGGCAAGAGTGCCTACAGCTTCATCTATAGCGCCGGTGCTGCTAAGTATCTCGTTTCGGCAGCTGGCAGTAACCCATGGGCTTGTCTGTTGCAAGAAGACAGGCCTGACAACAACGAGTATGGCCGATTCAAGCTCACGACATGGACGAACGGCTCAGGAGTGGAACTCACTCAGCTCTATCTGCGCCACTATGAGCGTGACCTCGAACTTCACAGAAACAATGTCACCACGCCTGTGTATGTAGGTGTGAATTCTTGGGCAGATGGCCAGACGGTCTATATGGACAAGACGGGCGGTAGCGTGTTCAACTTCACCCTCTCTCCCGTCGATGTGACAGGCAACTGATCCGTTGCGGCACACACTCTTTCCACGTATGATCATTTCATAACATAACATCTCTTTTTCCGTAGTAGTGGCGAGGCGGACCTGCACCGATTCATCGGCAGGTTCGCCTCTCTTGTTTTCCTTATTCTAAGTGCCCGTGCAGCGATGGTTGCACGGGTTCTTTTTGACAAAAAACGTGCCGTAGGGGTGCCCTAAGGTTACCCTTGGGTTTAAAAACCATCATAAAGGTTAGGTTTATGGCAGGGTGGAATTTTTTTTCGTACCCTTTGTTTTTTGTTTGTGAAAATATACTTACCTTTGCAGTTGAAAGCTATTTTAACGTGTTTTACAATTCTATTTACTATTATGGGCAAAACAATTACTTTCGGAAAATTGACGAGGGCGTTGATGGCGCTCCTCGTGATGCTCTGTTCCGCAGTGGGGGCATGGGCACAGAATTGGGTTTACCTCACTGATCTCAACGAGAGCTACACGGCTCAGAACGGTGATATCCTGATGGGTGCATTGACCGATGATGACGTGAAACTCTCCATTGCCGATGGTGCGACGGTGACGCTCAATTTCGTTGAAATCACCCTTTACAACAAGGATTGGACCAAGTGGGCTGGTATCACCTGCGAGGGCGATGCGACCATCATCCTGAAGGGTACGAACAATGTGAGAGGATGTGAAGTGAACTATCCAGGCATCTTCGTGCCTGCTGGCAAGACGCTCACCATCAAGGGTGATGGTGAACTTTATGCCACCTATGGTGGCCCCTATGGCATGAAGCCTAACGAGGCGAAGTCTGCTGCTATCGGTGGTGGCTACCAGATGGACTGCGGTAACATCGTGATCGAAGGCGGTCAGATCTATGCCACGGGTGGCACTGGAGTTCCGGCCATTGGTAACGGTAAGGATGCCTCCTGCGGCACCATCACGCTGGGCTACACCTCTGATGATGACTGCATCTCTGCCACCTATGCCATCGACAAGGTTCAGTTTGCTGAGGGCAAGACCTTCCTCCTTGATGGCACCACCACTGTCGCCACCCTCGACAACATCAACGGTCAGAAGATTGTGCCCGTTCCTCTGGATCCTTGGGGCACGAACGTGGGCGGCTGGTGCGGCAATCCCGCTGTGAACGACGGTAAGAACGTCTATTATGAATTTGTCACGAGTTCGAGTGGCAAGAAGGCGTTGGTTGTCAGCAGATATAGCAAGGCCGATGGCGACGACAGCAGCGTCTTCACGGGTTGGGCAGGAAAGACCGACTTCGCGCAGGTCGAGATTCAGGAAGGTGTCAGCAGTCTCTGCAGCGAGGCCTTCAAGGGATGCACTGGCATCAAGCGCATCACCATCGCAGGCAGCGTGAAGAGTTTCGGTACGGATGCCTTCTCGGGCTGTACAACTGTGACCGATGTCTATTGCTTCACCGATGCAGCCTCGCTGACATGGAGCGGCAACGGGACTTCCGACTTCAATACCAGCACACCCAAGTCCACCACGATGCACGTCAAGGAAGGTCAACTCGCTGCCTATCAGCAGAAGTTCCCCAATGCCAACGTCACCTTCGTGGGCGACCTCGACCACGATTATTATTCCGATGACAACCAAAGTGGCTACTGCGGTGTCGTCAATAAAAACCTCTACTACGTCATCGAGTCCGATGGCGGTCAGAAGGCACTTACCATCGCTTCCAATCCGACCGTCTCGCTCAAGAGCGACTTCATGATGAAGGATTATGATGCACTGTCATACGTCGCCCCTGTAGGTGTAGTGCAGAATTTCGCTCCATGGAATCGTCCACTCAAGACAATCTATCAAATAGAACATAAAATGGTGGACACTGATGGTGACGGCACCCCCGACGCCATGACCAGCATATCCACCATTATAGGCTTCGAGTCCCAGTGCGAGATTGTCACCGTCACCATCCAAGACGGCGTGACTGGCATCGGCAACAGCGCCTTCGAGGGATTCCCCCAAATTGAAAACGTCTATTGTTATGCTGATCCAGACTATCTGACATGGCTGGACGGCGGTGTCACAGCCTTCAATGCACGGGCACCCAAGAGTACCTTGTTCCACGTTTACTCCCAATACCTTGCTACCTACCAGCAGAAGTTCCCCAACGCCAACGTCACCTTCGTGGGCGACCTCCCTGGCGGAGTTGCCGTCATCGACGTCGCACAGCAGAATGAATACATTGCAAACGATGGCGATGTACTCACTGGCACGACGACTACCCCAGTTCACATCCAAATAGCAGACGGCGCAACCGTCACACTCAAGAACCTCACCATCGACGGTAACCCCGGTGGCTCCGATGATACCCGCCAATGGGCCAGCATCACCTGTCTGGGCGATGCCACCATCATCCTCGAGGGCGAGAACTACGTAACCTCATCCCACCAATTCTGTCCTGCCATTCAGGCAGGAGGCAGTGGCACCACGCTCACCATCAAGGGTAGCGGCTCGCTCGTGGCTCAAGGTGGTGGAGCCTTGGGAGCCGGCATTGGTAGCGGGTATGAAATAACATGCGGCGACATTGCAATTGAAGGCGGCGACATCAAAGCATTCGGCGGACAGTGTGCAGCCGGCATCGGCAGCGGTCTTTCTGCTTCCTGCGGTGACATCATCATCAGCGGTGGCACCATCGAGGCCAAGAGCAATAGCCTGTGTGGAGTAGGCATCGGCGCTGGCGATGGTACTTCCTGCGGTGACATCACCATCACCGACGGCATCACAAAGGTGGTGTCCTACAGAGGCCCTCAGGCGGATGAATACATCGGCGCAGGTTATGAAAGCTCACACGGCACTATCACCATCAGCCCCAACCTCAACAGCGTGATTGGCGACGAGACTCTTACCCTCACACCCGGCAGCAACGCCATCGACAGCGTGACCGCCGACGAGGCTGCCGACGTATGGTGCACGCTCAGCGGCGTGAAACTCGATGGTAAGCCAACTGCTCCAGGCATCTACATCTGTGGCGGACGTCGAGTCGTGATCAAGTAAATTCTTGGTCGCTTCGCTCAAAATCGACAAAAATCTGATTCAAAATCTTCCAGAGTGAATGAGCCCGTGCAGCGTTGGTTGCACGGGTTCTTTTTTACCCCTTCACAAAAATTGAGGGATTTAATCACGAATTAAGCGGATTAAACGGATTTTCTTGACTACGAATCGGACGAATTGGGAGAGCCTTGATGGCTCTCCTTTTTTTCACTCCTTTCCTTCTCTCCTCCTTAGAACAAAAATAATTAACTCGTGGCAATATGTCTTTTTCTGTGTGAAATGCTCTCTTTTTTCCGTGCGACCCTTCCTCCCTACGTGCAACGCCGTTGCACTTCTAAATGGTGTGCCGTACCTATTATAATAAGTACGCCGTTGCTATTGCAATTTGTACGACGTACTGGATGAAGAGGAAAAAAAGTGGGGATTGAACGAGAAAATACGCATCATCTGTATCATCAACTCGTTTTTTCGTTGTACCTTTGCGGCGAAATGTCACGAAACCACCCAAAAAGACCATTCGTATGAAATTCACGACAGAAAACGAACATATCGTCATTGCCCTGGAGGGAGAGATTCGCTCGGACAATGCAGAGAGCGTCAAGGAAGAGATTATGGCTCTCATTGCGGAACACCCCGACAAGAAGGTGTTCTTCGATGCAAGCAACCTGAAATACATCTCCAGTGCCGGACTCAGGGTGCTGCTCATGGTGGAGAAGGAAAAGTCGCCCGAGAAGGTGACGATGCGGAATGTGAGCAGGGACATCTACGACATTCTGGAGATGGCGGGCATCACCACCAGCTTCATCCTCGCCCGCCACAGTCAACAGCTGGACAAACAGAAGTATTTTGCACGACAAAGTGAAGGATAACCCCTCTTTTCGTTAACCTAATCTTCCAAAAATATATTCTAATCGTCCTTTTTGTATTTTTATATCACCTTTTTTGTATTTTTTACCGCCTTTTTTGTTCAAAAGTTTGTTTATGTAAACTAAAACACCTAATTTTGTATTATCTATTTTTGAACAGTGACATCTATTCCTAATTAGAAACTAAAAATAACAGAGTTTATGTATAAGAAAGGATTGTTAACTGTATCGCTTATCGCGATCGTGCTGCTATTGACAGGATGCAGCGAATATGACAACGGATTCAAGACATCGGAAATACAATTCCGCTCTGAATTCGAAAATAAGTTCGGCAATATCGACACCGAACAGGACTGGAACTATGCAACCTTGGCAAAGGTGACGGTCATGACGGCTTCTCCGCGCGACATCTCCATCTATACCGAGAAAAATGGCTCCTACACACAGGTGGCCAGCTACAGCCGCGTGTCGGGTACGCAGGAACTGACGTTCGACATGCCTGAGAACACCTACAACATCGTGGTGAACGACGGCACAACCGCTTACCGCTGCCTGGTGGGCGGCGTGGTGGACTTCGACGCGGGAACCTCCTCGGCGGGCGGACAGAACGACGGCACACGTACACACAACGTGAACCGCAACGAGTGGCCCAGCCAGTTTATCATCCCTGCCAACATCACGGAGGAGGAGAGAGAACGTGTGGTGGAGGAGTTCAGCAAGGTGCACTACGGTGCCTATAACGAGGTGATTCTCACTTGGGACAAGCTCTTCGTGCAGCAGGTGCATAAGGGCGACGTCCATTACATCGACCAGGCTGGCAATGAGCAGATTCTGGGCAGCAACCAGATGAACCACCTGCAAATCTACAACAAGAACTCCAGCCAGACGCAGAAGGTGTATGGCAACAATGAGGATGCCGTGGGGCCTTACGAGCACGTGAACGACTTCAACAGCGGAGACCAGCATGCTGACTACGGCGATATCATCGGCGACACCTACATGTATGACATCGACCCCACCGACGTGGTGACGGAAACCATCCAGGGCGTGGACGGACAGACCATCAACTGGGTGAAGCAGTGGCTCTACCACAACAGCACGGACAGCAAGTATCATGCCGAATATATATATAAGGTGGTGGACGGTAACCTCTACCTCGGCTTCGACTTCTATGCCACTCTCCCAGACGGACAAACGGTGAACAAGAATATGCGCGTGGAACGTGACTGGGTGTTCAACGACTGGATTATCAAGGTGATAGCAGGACAGGGCGCTATCGTGCCACAGGAGGTGCTGAAGAACGCTGATGTCTCTTCCTACATCCTGGCTGGCGAGGACCTCGGCAGCAGCCTCGACATCGACTACAACGACGTGGTGGTGAAGGTGGAGCACCTGACCGGACAGCAGACGGCAAAAATCATCCCACTGGCTGCAGGTGGTACATTGGCCAGCTACCTCTTCTTTGAGGATGCCGATGGAGAGAAAGTCTGCGCAGGCGAAATCCACCAGATGCTGGGCGCCCACGCTGCAATCAGCGGCCAGTACTATCCCATCAACCTGGACGACGCCAACACTGTGGTGGGCGAGCCGGTACCCGTGAAAGTGGGGGTAAACTGGTCTTTGGCCAACTACAGCACGAGCTCGTGGAACGCAGCTGGACAGACAAAGGGCAACATGGGTGGCTTCACCATCAAGGTGCTGCCCAAAGGCACCAAGGCCATGAGCAACACCCTCGATTTCTACGACCCCATTTTCGATAATTCTGAAGTGTCTGTCGTGCAGGCTCCCGATGCTGGCGACGCACCTTTCATCCTCTGTCTCCCATACTCCTACACCCGCATCAACACTCCGAGCGTGGGCAAGAAGACCGTCTGCCCATGGGTGTGGCCAAAAGAAATGGTCAACATCACCCGGGTGTACAGCAAATTCGGCGAATGGGTGGAAGACCACACACAAGGTACAGACTGGTACACCGAACCTAACCGCGAGCTGACCGTGAACGTGTCGGGCAGCAACGGCAACGTGGTGGAAGAGGAAGAAGACATGACCGAAGAGGAGGTGGCTGCCTGCAACACTGGCGCAACTGCCAACCCCATGGCCATCAGCATCCCAACTTATAAGGTGGAACCTGTTCCAACTCCTGCCCTGAAACTGAAGAACGGCGGCACCACCATCGACGTGGAAATCGGTCAAGTATTCAACATCATGGACTACATCGACACCAACTTCCCAGTATGGTGCAAGTCCCACAGCACGGGCGAAATCAACTACTACAATGGTTCCGAAACTGTCCTCATCTCCCTCATGGACCGTAAGGAAACCAAGGTGACCATCACCCAATACGGATTCGGCGGCAAGTCGATGGATATCACTGTGCGCACTGGAATGAATGATAACAGAGCAGAACCCGGTGCATGGCTCAGCGAATGGAATCCCACCATGGGAAAAGGCGGAACCAAGACCATCACCCTCAACACCCAAAGCGACGGTGAAATCACTGCCTGGAGCGAGAATCCCAGCATCGCCACGGTAGCGGTCAGCGGAAAGTCCATCACTATTACTGGCGCGGCAGTGGGCGATGTGCCTATCTACATCCGCCAAGCAGGCACCGACACCTACAGACCTGCCTTCGGCACAGTGATTGCAAGCGTGACCCCACCAGCCGGAGCCATCCTCTATATAACGGAAGTCATCCGCACCAATGGAGCTTCTACAAGTGCGCTTCAATATGACAACAGTACCGTAACGCTCAACTCTGGCGATTACCTCTTGATTCACAGCAGGAACCAATGGGGCGATTCCTACCGAGATGGCCTCACCGCCACCTATAACGGCCAGACCTACTCCATCGGTACAAACAAATACTACAATTACGCATGCATCGGATTCGACGTGACAGGCACCGGCACCCAGACTGTCACCCTCTACGCACCTGCCGCCAACGGTAATCCCGAACAGACTGTCACCATCACGCTGAACGTGAACTAACCACTTCCCCCAATAAAGGAAACCAAAAGGGAATTCCCATCCCCCCCCCCAAGAGAGGCGACCACCCCAATGGCCGCCTCTCTTCCTGTCTGCCCTTCTCCTCCTTTGTTCCCTTTGCTGGACACTGTCGCAGTCCCCTCCTCCCCCGCTTGCGCTTGCCGGTTCCCCCAGCAATCCTCCCTCTTTCCCCCCATCTCCCCCTCTTTTTCCTGCCCTTTTCTTGCTCATATCAAAAAAAATCCGTTCCTTTGCACCCACAAAACACGCAACAACCCATGCTACTCAACATCCTTTTCATCCTCATAGGCTTCCTCCTCCTCGTCAAAGGCGGTGACTTCCTCATCGACGGAGCCGTGGCCATCGCCCAACGAGCACGACTCAGCAACATGGTCATCGGCATCACCGTCATCGGCTTCGGCACCTCCATGCCTGAACTCCTCGTCAGCACCCAAGCAGCATGGGTCGGCTCCTCAGGACTCGCCATCGGCAACGTCGCAGGCTCCAATATCGCCAACATCGCCCTCATCCTCGGCTTCACAGCCCTCATCCATCCCCTCCCTTCCACCCGCATGATGTTGCTCATCGACATCCCCTTCATGCTTCTCGCCATGACCCTCTTCGTCCTCAGCACCTTCCTCTTCGGCACCATCGACCGCTGGCTCGGCATCCTCATGGTCTCCCTCCTCATCGCCTTCATCACCTGGGAAATCCTCCGCTCCCGCCGCCAATCCAAACGCACCGCCCCCTCTTCCGTTTCCTCCTCCCCTGTATCCTCCCCGCTCACAGCAACCATCCCTTCCGTTTCCCCTTCCCCTGTTTCCTCTGCTGCGACCTCGTCGCAGTCCACCCCCCTCATGCCCCTCTGGCGCGCCATCCTCCTCGTCCTCATCTCCTTGGCAGCCATGGTCTGGGGCGCCGACCTCCTCATCGACGGCTCCAGCGCTATCGCCATGCAGCTGGGTGAATACTTCGGCGTGGAAAAAGAGCAGATGGAACGCATCATCGGACTCACTGTCGTCGCCGTCGGCACCTCCCTCCCCGAACTCTTCGCCTCCGTCATGGCCGCCCGAAAAGGCGAAACCGACATGGCAGTCGGCAACATCATCGGCTCCGTCACCTTCAACATCCTCTGTGTCGTCGGCATTGCCTCAGCCATCACCCCCATCCACAACGCCTGGACACCCTTCGCCATCGACTACGCCGTCATGCTCTTCCTCGGCTTCCTCCTCTGGTTTTTCCTCCGCACCCACCGCAAGATTGTCCGCTACGAAGGCGCCATCCTCTTCCTCATCTACTGCCTCTACATCACCAAAACCCTCATCTTCTAATCCCCCCCTCCACCTTCCTCTTCACTCCTTTCTTGCCCTTCCCTCCACCGTCCTCTTTGCTGCGACACCGTCGCAGCCCTTCTCCCAACAACCTCTTCGCCCCCGCTTCGCGCCACCGTAACAGCAGTTATGTTAAATAGCACTCGTTTTTGGCCAACCCAATCACTACTACCTCACTACTACCCCTATCGCCACCACGCAACCAACATCCCCTCTTCTTACCCATCTTCATGGATCCTTCACCCACCAGCCTCGTATATATAATGAGTATTATATATATAATAATGTGTGAAAAAACTCCACACCTTTCACCCCACACCATCTGGAGGAAACATAAAAGGAATACGACAAAAGAATGGTAACGGTCATTATGTTTCCTCTTTTAAGGACACAAAAACGCCCAAAACCGATTCAAAACCATAGTAACAGCCTCCGTTTATGTTTCTCATTTTGTTTCATTATAACCTAAAATGTATCTAAAATAATTTACAAAAAGGACTTAAATACATACAAAGTGTGCAATACTACTGCAAAATGCAATTTTTTTTCAATTTTGTTTCATTTTTTGTATTTTTTATTTGGTACATGGTGACAAAAGACATAACTTTGCATCGTCATCAAGAAAAATGACGCAACCCAATTAAAAATTAAGTAAGAATAGAATAAGATATTTACCACTTAAAAAAGAAAGGGCAAAATTATGAAGAAGTTTCTCTTAACAGTTTTAGCATTCTTATCCTTTGGTGCTTATAGCCACATCATGGGACAAACAACTGCTACTGACACTCAGCAGAAGAATCCTGACCTCAAGACCGCAGGAAAGTACACTGGTTCGAAGAAGGCCGGAAAGATGCACGGTAAGGGCGTCTATGAATGGAAGAACGGCGACCGCTTCGAGGGTAATTTCGTGGATGGCCAGATTGATGGCTACGGACGTTACTCTTGGGTAGAAGGCGACGTTTACCAGGGCGACTTCAAGGACGGCAAGCAGGAAGGTTTCGGATCTGCATTCTATGCCGACAAGTGCAACACTTACGAAGGTGAGTGGAAGAACGGTAAGCGTAATGGTCACGGCAAGCTCACTTGGGCAAACGGTGACACATACGAAGGAGAATGGGTTGACGACGTACGTGTAGGCGAAGGTGTGTTCACTGCAGCTAACGGCGACAAGTACGTAGGTCACTATGAGAATAACCAGCGCAATGGCTTCGGTACATACTACCACAACAATGGTGACGTGTATGCAGGTCAGTGGGTGAACGGTGAGAAGGAAGGTCTGGGCAAGTACACTTATGCTAACGGCAACGTGTATGAGGGTCAGTTCAGCAACTCCTACATTCAGGGTCAAGGCACTTTCGTATGGGCATCTGGCGCTACCTATACAGGTCAGTTCAAGGAAGATATGCGTAACGGTGTCGGTACTTACACCACCGCTTCAGGCCGCGTGATTGCTGGTAACTGGAAGGACAACCGCTTTGCTGGCGACATCAACAACGCCCTTGCACAGCGCTAACGGAACTTCCCGAACACTACCACCGATGCAACGATGCTGCACGATGCGGATGTGCAGAAGAAAGGAGAAAATTTAGTACAGTGCGGATGATGAAACACAGCGTGAATGTGCAGCTCAGTTGAGTAGGTGAAACAACTAATCTTTACTATGACAGCATAAAAGACTTTAATAATTCAAAATTCAATACCTGTTAATTCACTTCCATAAATACAATTTTTTGGTGTAAATTTGAAAGGGTTTTTGCCCAAATCTTTGTAAAAAATAAGTAGTAAATAGTAATTCATAACATCCCCCTTTTATAAGTTACACATAATCGAAATAGTTTTTAATGGAAATAGGTAGGCTTCCGCTTGACAATGCATTAGAGATAATCCATTGAGGAGTGGAAGCCGTTTTTTTGTCTTCTTTACAGTCACTTTTTCTATTTCATTGTTGCTTTTTTGGTATCGTTTGGCTATCTTTGCCTCGATTTATCTCGTTTTCCAACCCATACTCCCCTATCCATCTCCTTCTTGCGATGAAAGTTATCTATACACGGCATTTTCCGCCTGGAAGTTTCCACGGCATCAACCTTTTCGGTGTTGTCTTTGTACAACGCCGATGGGGGGAGATGGCTCCTGAGGAACTGAACCATGAGCTGATTCATACGCTGCAGCAGTGGGAGATGGAATTTCTCCTGTTCTACTTGTGGTATGGGGTTGAGTATGTGGTGCGGTTAGTGCAGTATCGGTTCGATGCAACGAAGGCGTATTATAACATCAGTTTTGAGCGGGAGGCGTATGCGAACGAACGAAATCTGGATTATCTGCGAAAGCGACGGGTGTTTTCCTGGTGGCGGTATCTGAGGGAAGATACTGTTGGGAAGGGAGGCTGCGACAACGTCCCTGCAGAGGGAACAAAGGACGAATAGGCAAAAAAGGTGAGGAAGAAGGGTGGAAAGGGAAGAAAATGAGAGGAAAAAGAGGGGGATGGCGTTTTTTTTTCTTTATCTTTTTGTTTATTAGACAATTTGTGGTAACTTTGCACTCGCTTCGAGAAAAGAGACGCATGGTAGGCGTCCCTTTTTTACGGAGTACACATTATTATATATAAGAGAGGGAGGAAGAGGAGAAGGAAGAAGGAAAAGAGGGCGATGAAGAGGGGGAACGAGAGAAGGAGAGAAGGAGCGAGGAAAGGAGAACGAGGGGAACGATGCATGGAATATCATTATAAACATAATAAATAGAAAATAAAATGACTAAAGCAGAAATCGTTGCTGAAATCAGCAAAAAAACTGGTGTAGAAAGAGAGAAGGCTCTGAAAGTGGTAGAGGCTCTCATGGTAGTGATCAAGGATAAGACTGTAGCTGGGGAGGATATCTTCCTTCGCGGTTTCGGCACTTTCACCACGAAGACTCGTGCAAAGAAGGTGGGCCGTCTCATTAAGGAGAATAAGTCTGTGATTGTGCCTGAGCACAAGATTCCTTACTTCAAGCCTTGTGAGGATTATAAGGAGATGATGGCCTGATAGGAGGGAGAAAGGAAAAAGAAAAAGAAAGTAAGAGAGAAAAAGAAAAAAGAGAAAAAGAAAGAGGAAAGGCACCTCATGCGTTGGGCATGGGGTGCCTTTTTGGGTTGGGGTGGAGGATGGGTTGGCTGCGACGAAATCGCAGGCCTCAGTGGGGGGGGGAGGATTGCCGGGGAAACCGGCAAGCGCAAGCGGTGAGGGAAAAAGGGACGAGAGAGGATGGAGGGAACAAAGAGGACGAGAGAGCAAAGGACGACGGAGGGAGCAGAGGGGGCGGGGGGAGTGGATTAGGGACGGGGGGTGGAGGTGATGACTTGGTCGATGACTTGGGGGAAGTGCTGCATCTCGAGGATGTGGACTTTGTCGGCGATGTCGTCGGGGGTGTCGGTGGGGAGGATGGGGGTGGAGAACTGGGCGATGTGTTCGCCTTGGTCGAGTTCAGCGTTGACGAAGTGGATGGTGATGCCCGATTCGGTGTCACCAGCGGCTTTGACGGCTTCGTGGACGTGGTGTCCCCACATGCCTTTGCCTCCGTGTTTGGGTAGGAGGGCTGGGTGGATGTTGATGATGCGGTTGGGGAATTGGGTAATGAGGTATTCGGGTACTTTGGGGAGGAAACCGGCGAGGATGATGTAGTCGCAACCCGTGACGGTGTCGAGGACGAGTTGGGGGTCATCGTTGAGTTGCTGACGGGTGATGACGGTGGTGGGTACGCCGAGGCGCTGGGCGCGGACGAGGGCGTAGGCGTCGCTACGGCTGCTGACGACGATGGGGATTTGGACGTCGGTGCGGGATTGGAAGTAGCGGATGATGTTTTCGCAGTTGGTGCCGCCTCCGGTGACGAAGATGGCGAGGCGAATGGGGTTGGTAGGTGTCATGGGAATGGATGGGTTGGATGGGTTATGGCGGCGGGGAAACCGCCGTGCGCAAGTTGAGGGGGAAGGAGGGTGAAAGAGGGTGAAGGACGAGGGAGGAGGAGGGAGGGGGGTGGGAAAGCCGCTGTCTGCTATTGCCACTAGCCTATTTGGAAGGGGGGGATTTCTTCGAAGTCGATGTCTTCGATTTCGAGGGGGGCGGCTTCGGCTTCGGTGCGCTGCTTGCGGCGGAGGTAGAAGCGGTAGCGGTCGAGTTCGTCGGCAAACTCGTGGGTTGCCCACATGAGGATGGCGGCATCATCGACGAGACCTGCCAGTGGGAGGAAGTCGGGCAGGAAGTCGGCTGGGGTGACTACATAGACGAGGGCGCCTATGATGACGGTGAGGTTGAGGACGTTGTATTCTTTGTAGTGCCCCGTGAACACGTCGCGGATGTATTGGCAGATGAAGAGAAATTCGTCTTTGACTGCCTTGAGGCCTTCTTTAGAGGCGTATTTCTTGGCCTTTTCGAAGAGGTCCTTGAGTTTTTTGGGATGGGTGGCGTAGTAGCGTCCAGCTGCTGCCCAACTGCCTTTTTTGAAGTTCTTTGAGTAATCCATAAGTGTTCGTCTTTTAGATTCTGAGTGCAAAGGAACGGATTTTTTTTGATATGAGCAAGAAAAGGGAAGGAAAAAAGAGGGGGGAGATGGGGGAAAGGAAAAGCGGGCTGCGTGGGAATGCAGCCCGCTTGGGTTTTTTGGGGGGAGGGTTGCCGGGGAAACCGGCAAGCGCAAGGGCGAGGAGGGGGGGGAGGAGAGGGCTGCGACGCGGTCGCAGCAGAGAGGACGGAGGGGACGGGGGGAACGAGCGGGGGAGGGAGGAGTCACTTGGAGAAGACCTTGCGGCCGTTTCGGATGAGGAGGCCTTTGGAGGCTGGGGAGACGGGGTGGCCGCTGAGGTTGTAGGTGCCTTGGTACTTGGAGGAGGAGGAAGAGGATGAGGACGAAGCCGGTGCGGAGGGGTTGTCGGCGAGGGGGATGGATTGGATGCCGACGACTTCATCTACTTTGGGGTCTTGCTGGATGGAGGCGAGGGTGACGGTGGGGGTGGTGCCTGCGGAGGCGACGGTCACGTTGAAGATGAAGCGGACGAGGGCTGTTTCGGAGGTTTCTTTGGTGCCGTCATTGTCTTTGTCGAGGTTGAGTTGGTATTTCAGGCCTTGACGGATGGTGTAGGTGTTGCCCACGGTGAGACGGCCGGGGTTCTGTCCGATGGTGAAGGCGAGCCGGCTGGGGTCGAACTCGCTGTAGAGGTAGCCGTTGCCGCTCTGGTAGGTGCAGCGGTTGCCTGCATCGGTGAACCAGTGTCCGCTGGCGTTGGTGGTGTAGCCAGAGTTGAGAATCTTGCCGTTGGACTGGAGGGCGTAGAACTTGATTTGTCCGTCGGTGGGGGCTTGTGCGCTCCATGGCACCATGTGTGAGTTGATGTCGGCAGCCTGCATCTGGAAGGCGGTGCCGATAGCTGACAGGGCGAGGTCTTCGACATTGAAGGTGGCGCCGCTGTAGTCGTTGGTGCGTGGGATGGTGACGTTGTAGGTGAGGGTGCAGTCGGTGATGGGGAGTTGTTCGTCGATGAAGGGTGCGCCCTTGATGTTGGTGCCGTGGAATTCGACGGTGTAGGGCCACTGGTCATCGTTGGTTATGTTCTCGTCCCAAAGGTGGCGGATGTACTCACGTGGTGCAGGACACACGACAAGCCAGAGGCGTTCGGTGTTTTCGGGCACGGTGGTGGTGACGGTGACGGTCTTTGCGCCCGTGGCATCGTCGTCACCGCAGTAGAGCTTATCCTCGTAGAGATAGCGTCTCGAGCCGTCCTTCAGCAGGGCGACATAGCCAAGACGGAATCCGCGCCTCTTATAGTAGTTTGTCACAGAGTTGTAGTAGGAACGTGTGGCGCTGACATACTGGTTGTCGCCGTTCAGATACTGTTTCGGGTCGGCATCGGCCAGTTTGGCGGCCGTCTTCAGCGAGGTGAAGTCCGTGGACACCTCTGTGCCAGCTTCGGGCACATTGAGGGGGATGATGTTGAAGCCCGTGGATTGGGGACATGAGGAGTATGCCACCTGATGCTTGGCACCGCCGAGGGTGACATAATTATAAGTATAAGGGTAGTTTTTCGTCCATTCGAGGCCTTCCTCCTTGCAGTTGTCCACGTCGAAGTCCACGGTTGCCATCTTCATGGCATACTCGAAGTACATCTTGAAGAGTTCCTGCACCGTGAGTCCCTTCAGGCTCATGAGCACCTCGTTGGCATCGTAGCCCTGCTCGCCGCCAGGTGTGCCGGCGTCGTGACACCACACCTTGCCCACGATGGAGCGGTCTTGGTATTTTTCCACCAGATAGTAGTGCCACCAGTAGCTCTGGTAGCGCATCCACTCGTGGGTCATGGCATAGTTGGCTGCGCGTGGGAAGTAGGGGGTGCCATAGACCAGCCAGCTCTCCGTCCATTTCAGGTCGGGATAAGCCATTGCCGCCTGCCACTGCGCCGTCTGCTCCCACCATCCGGAGCCTTGTCCCTGGGGGAAGTGGAAGCCCGAACCGCCGCCATAGTCGCTGTAGCAGACATACTGGAAAGAGTGCCCGATCTCGTGGGCGATGGTGTGTCCCACAGGCTTGCAGGTGCTGGGATTGATCCAGAGGGCTGGGCACATGAAGTCGTAGCCGCCGCCGTAAGCCATCCATTCGGTGGTGTGGTTGAGCAGAATCATGCTCTTATATTTCGTCACCTTCGAATTGGGCGCACCGCCGAAGCCGAGCGTCTCCACATTGAGGTGGTAGAACATCTCCGCCTTCTGCAGCAGGTCGTCGATGTCCACATAATAGAAGTCGCTGGAAGGAAGTTCGTTGGGAGCCTTCTGTCCATAGCCCTTGTCCCAATAGACAATGAAGTTCTCGCTCTCCTTCGAGCGAGTCTTCGACCATGTGTAGGTGGCATTCGGGTCGCTCTCCTTATAGAGTAATGTGTCGCGGCCGTACACCTTGTTCTGCACCCAGTTGTCCTGATAGCCAGAGGGGATGTAGAGTTGTTTCTGTGCCATTGCTGCCACTGCCGACAGCACAAGCGCCCCTGTGAGTAAAGTTTTTTTCATCATAGTTAGTTTTAGCAAGTCAGTTAAAATCGCATCGAGAAAGGATTTTTCTGGCACAAAGGAACTGCTTTTTCGTCAGATAAGCAAGAAAAAGCGGGACGAATATTCACCTTTTAGACGTAATTGACATAAATTGGACGATTTTGCCCTTCCCCTTCCCCACTCCATCTGTCCGCCCGCTGCCTCTCTATGGGTTACGCCGTTGCACTTTCAATTTGCACGGCGTTCTTATTATAATAGGTACGCCGTTCCTATTGCAATTTGCACGACGTGTCATCTGGAGGGGGAACGGGAGGGGTGAGAAAAGAAAAGTGCCGTTGCTCACGCAGCGGCACTTCCGAATTTGTTAGATTAGCTATATTAATGAAAAACTTACTTGTCTGCAGGCAGATGGATGCACAACCCACTTCTTGCCATTCGACGGATGCAAAGGTACGTCTTTTTCACCATGCCGCAAGTCTTTTCCGTATTTTTTTCGTCTTGCAACCCACATTTTCCTCATTTCCATACAAAAAAGCCCGTTTCCCGCCCTTTCAGAGGTCAATACCCTCCGCTTTTCCCAACAGCAGGATGAAAATATAGTCCAAAAAGACACGAAAATACTCCACGCACGAAAAAACCACCCCAAAAAGTTTGGAGGTTCGGAAAGAAAACACGTACTTTGCCAGCGAAAGCATTGCTTCCACCCCTAACTGACCCAAAAACCTGAAACTTATTTATTAACTCTAATTTATTAACTTTTTTAGCTATTATGATCATGAGGAAAATTTACTTCTCGATGCTGACGCTCATACTGATGATGGTGAGCGGCAGTGCAATGGCACAGGCTGACTACACCGCCACGTTCAACGTGCAGTGGACCGACTCCTGGGTAGCCGACGAACAGTTCTTCCCTGCTGCCGAAGTGGCCGAGAAGCTGGGCATCACCACAGACGCACTGAAGGCCATGCTCGATGCCAACCAACGTGACACCAACCAGCCCTTTGCCATCCTCTCGAACGAGGAAAAGGTGACCACCCCCTACTCTGCCGACCCTATCGGCTGGTGGATTGCCAACGACGGCACACTGGGCTGGAGCGACGACGCCACATGGTTCGTGTGTACAGAATACGCTGAAGCCGATGGCGAAGAACTCACCGAGGATGCAGTAGGCATCATCATCGGACAGATGCCCGGAGTCTTCTCAAAGGTTTACACCGACACCGCGCTCACTGCCACGGTCTATCTGGTGAGCGGTGACAAGGAAGTCTCGTTTGCTGTGACCCAGAACATCGCAGCCGCCATTCCTTCCTCACTCCCCGACCCCGCCACCAGCTTTGCAGCACTCGAAGTGGTGGGCGAATACACCGCCACGCTCGACTTCACCGAGGGCAAGCAGTATGAAGGCAAGACGGGCGAAGTGGAGATGACCGACCTCTACGAAAAGCTCGGACTGACCGCAGAAACCCTCGATGCCTTCGTGGCAGATGTCACGATGGTGCGCACCTACCAGGAAGAGTATAACGGAGAAGTGGCTACAGGCAGCTACATCCTGAGCGACGACCTGAAACCCTATGTGTATCAGGAAGGTGAAGGCGACGGAGCCAAAACCTTCGACTGGTTTGGACGCTACAACTATCTCAACGAGAAAGACGAAGCCATTCCTTACACGCTCAATGGTCCCGTGCAGTGGGGAGCAGGCGCCACCTTCTATGTTCACGACCTGAAACTGGCTGAAGGCAAGTTCTCTTTCACCTATGGACAGTACCCAGGCACCATGGAAGCCGGAGCCGAAGACTATGTGGACTTCTACATCTGCAACGGCACCAAGGTCGTGAAGCTCACGCTGAAAGCCAACGTGGAGGCAGCCGCCGTGATTGACCCCACCGCACTGGTGAAAGTGGGCGAAGTGAACCTCGACATCGAGCAGGAGCCTGCTCAAAGCGGTTACCCAACGAAGACCTACACCTTCGACCTTGCCCAGATTCTCGAACTTCTGGAATGCGAAGCCAGCGAGATTGACAAGGTGAGCTGCCCCAAGAACGAAAGCGACCTGATGGACTACCCCGGCGTGGACGACGGATGGTTCGACGCCAACGGTTATGCCTGTGCTTGGGCTAACGGTACCTTCTTCTTGCAGCCCACAGGTGCCCACACAGGCGATGCCTTCCTTGCCGACGGCAAACTCATCATCGGCCAGAAGGGCGGCGCAGAAGCACTGGCAGCCATCCAGACCGAGGAAGACAAACTCGAAGTGCCACTGAAGCTCTACTTCCAGAAAGGACAGAACTACGTACAGCTCAACATCAACCTCACCGTGAAACTGGCCAAGAAGGCCGACGACTACGAGTGGAAGGAAGTGGGCAAGGGCACCTACCTGCAGCAGTTCGTCGTATCGAAAGCCGCCATGCCTTACGAGGAAAAGTGGACACTCGACACCGAACTCATCGCCAACAAGATTGGCACCACCGACTTCACCGTCTATGCCGACAAGTATGTGGCTGGCGAAGTAGAGGGAGAAGGCAAGCTGGAAGTGAAAAAGGATTGGAACTGCACCCCCGCCCCAGGCTTCTGGTACGGCATCAAGGAATATGCCGATGTGGAGGGCACCAACGTGGTGGACGCATCGGGCTGGACAGCTGCCGGCGACAACGCATTCGGCTACACACTGGCTGACGGAGTCATCACCTTCTACATCTTCGCACGTCCTGCAGGCGAAACCTACAAGGCCAACATCTACTTCGTGAACGAGGAGACCGGAAGCTACTACCGCTACCTCTTCACCGCACAGTATGTGGAGAGCGTCATCCCATCCAACGTGGTGGGCGAATACGAAGACACCCAGGAATACACCGACGAGCCTATCACCCTCGACATGAAAGCTGTTTATGACATGCTGGAAATCGAAGACGGCGACCTCGAAGTGCTCTGGGCAAGCAGTCAGACCACCTACATCGACAACATCTCCTTCCAGGGCATGCTGGATGGTGACGGCTATGTGTTCGACACTGACAGCGGCGACGACCTGCCCGATGACGGCATCACTGCCACCTACGACGAAGTGGACAACACCATCACCATCGAGCTGAACGACGAAAACCGCTACACGGAGGCTGAGTCCACCGACCAGAACATCATCCGTCTGGCATTCGACTACACCACCGGCGACGGCGACCAGGCCGTGACTAAGCGTGTCATCTACACACTCACCATCGTGAGCCACTACACCGCCACAGGCATCAACAGCGTGAAGGCTGAGAAGGCCACTGCCAAGAAGGCCTACAACCTGGCTGGTCAGCAGGTGGACAAGGGCTACAAGGGCATCGTCATCGAAGGCGGCCGCAAGGTGCTCAGAAAGTGACGCACTCCCACACACAGTAAAGACATTCAGACTCTGAAAGTCTGGACACGAAAAAAGGAGGCTCCGCTGCAATGGTGGAGCCTCCTTTTATGCTGCCCATTCTCCTGACAAGGAGATTTTTCGACAATTCATTAACTCTTATGTCTCCTCGCCAGATATTCTATTGCCAACACAGGCCATAGAGGCACCTTGCGGATGTTTGTCCTTACAGCAGGAATATCACACAACAGGAAGATGGACGCCAGTAGCAGGGCAAACCAGATGACGTAACCATAAACCTGCTTGATGGCCACAAGCATCATGGAGTGCAGATAGCTGCCACCCATGAATTCTCCGAAGCGGAAATGGGAGAGGTCGAGGTGGGTGAGTGTCAGCTGGCGGCCGTAGTTCATCATGTCCTCATTCAGGAAATGCGAGAAGATGGTGGTATAGAAACCATAGCCCATCGCACCGCCCAGATACATGTGGAGGATATTGAACACGAACAGCCCCATGAAAAACATCTCAAGACTGGGCACTGATTCGTCCAAAGCCCACATCAGGGTTGGTGCCAGCACACCATAGCCAAAGCCGCGGAGCATGATGGCCAGCCGGTATTGCTCAATGTTCACCGACATACCCAACGTGATGTACATGAGCATGGCGTATGCGCTGATGGACAGAAAACTAATGCCTATCAGTTTCCACACCTTCCATTGCTGCACCTTGAGCCAGTAGAGGTCGAACGCTATACCCAGAAACATGCCCGGCAATGCCCACATGTACTGACTCTCCTTGGTCAGTTCCTCCAGTCCGACAACCTCTGTGTAGAGTATTTCCTCCAGTGTATGCTCGGCACCGAAAGCCAGCTCTGCCAGTATGGTGACGATGAGAATGGGTACCACGTTGCGGCATTTCAACAGACGAAGTTCGACGTATGGATAGCGATTGTGAATCAGTCGGTAAAGGGTGAGCCCTGCAAAGATGAGTGTAAAAGCTCCCGCCATTCTTATATGATGGCTTGCGAACCACCTGTAGTAATCGCCATACACAAAAATGTACGAGAACAGGAGCATCGTGACACAGATGAGCAGTGCTCCCTGCCAGTCAGTCCCCTTCAGCGAGAACCTGTTAGGCATAGGACAGAACGGACGACACAGGACAATCTGTGTCAGCAGTACGAACGACATGGTGCCTACGGTAAAAGCGTGCATCATCTGCCAAGTGAAATGGTGCCCCATCCAGGCAGCAAGCCATCCGCCACCCTCGATGGCGGTGAGAAGAATGATGTGGAGCACGGGGAAGAAGACGGCGAAGTCGCGCTTTGGCGTAATCCACAACTGGATGTTGCTCATGCACTCGAATGTGCCTTGAATCTTGGCAATTCCTGCAATGAAACAAGCCACGACGAGTACAGGCATCGACTGGCTATGCATCGTGATGACGTTGCAGATGCCCATGACGATGGCAGAGGTGCAAAGCAACTGCTGATTGGTGAAGCGGAACTTCATCCTGAACAGCATGGGGAACCACATGGCCATGCCTGCAAGGGTGGCATAGAGCAGGAACATAACATCCTCTATCATGAAGTTGGTGGTGCCACGAATCTCATCGAGAGCACCCAGATACATGCCTCCCGAGAATTGGAAGCACAGAGCCGTCAAGACGTAAATCCAGGGTTGCAACTTGCGAGGCACCCACCCTTTCATCATCGGCATAGCGAAACCCATGCCTGCTGGTGGCGGCGGTGCCTTCATCAGAAATTCTGTCAGTTTTCCCATTACTCTTCCACCTTACAAACGACATTATAACCACCATGCAGCTTCTGCACTTCGTCGCATACATCAATCCGTACACGCACCGTCACACGCTGCTCCACCTTGACGAAATTGCCCGTGGCATTGTCGATAGGAATCAACGAGAACGCACTGCCTGTGGCATCGCTGATACGCTCAACCACACCTGTATATTCCACATCGGGAACAGCATCGGCAGTGAAACGCACTTTATTGCCAACCTTGATGTTGGGCATTTGCGACTCCTGATAGTTCGCCTCCACCCATTTCTCACTCTTGTCAACGATGCTGACCATTGTCTGACCAGGGTTAACCAACTGTCCCACATGAATATCCTTGCTGCCCACCACACCATCGCAAGTGGCAATGATGTAGCAATACGAGAGGTTCAGCCGGGCAATCTCCACCTGTGCACGTGCCAGTTCAATGGCTGCTTCTGAGGCGGAGAGATGATGACCCTGCTCTGCCACAACCGCCGTCTGCGTGTTGCGCGAACGGAGTGCCTGCTCATACCCTGCCTTGGCACTCAGATACCTGGTGTGGACATTGTCATACTGCTGTTGTGTAACGGCATCCTGCCGGAGCAGTTTCTGAAAGCGGGCATCCTCCTTCTGCGCATTCTCCATCTGCACACGAGCAGCTTCAATGCCTGCTTCGGTCACGCTGATACTGGTCTTGGTGGTATGGATACTGCTTGCTGTACCCTGCGAACCGCGTTCGACACGGGTAAGGTCTGCTTCTGCCTGAGCCAGACGAAGACGAAACTCGGCATCTTCAATGACAACAAGTGTATCGCCCTTCTTCACCTCCTGAAACTCATTGAAGCGCACCTCGCGTATAAAACCTTGCACTCGACAGTTCTGTGGCACGATATTCTGGCATACACGCGCATTATCCGTGACTTCGCCACTTCCGAAATGCATAAACTGACTGGCGGCATAAACGGCGCCGCATACGATACAGAGTATCACGATAGCATTATAACTGTAGGTTGAAATTTTTTTCTTATCCATCTTATTATAGTGTATTTGTTATATATTTAAGTTTGAAATAGTTGTAAAGCATGTTGATGCGTGCATTGACCAAAGCCATATCGGCAGAGAGTTTCATGTTTGAGGCATCAAGCATATCGGTCAGCAGAGCCAGGTCGTTGTCGTAGCGGTTCTTCACCACCAAATAGTTCTGGTCGGCAAGTTCCACCTGTTTCTCCTGTGTGCGGACTTCTACTGAGCTGGTCAGCAGGTGGGTGTAGTTTGCCTGTACACCATTCTCTATGCCTTCGCGCGCCAACTGCACACGCTCACGTGCCTGAGTGTTTTCATGTCTTGCCTTGCGGATGTCATGCTTGTTCTTCCAGAGGCTTGACAGATTGTATTTCACGCCAATTCCTACAAACCACACGTTGACGTTGGCATTCTTGGGAATCAGGTCGGAGGTGTAAGGACCTGCCAGGTTGTTCTCTGCCACTACAGCCACTGATGGGCGCGATGCGGCACGCGTGTTCCGAATCTTCTGTTCCGACATTTCTGTGGCAAGTGAAGCCTGACGAATGTCTATGCTGTTTTCAGCTGCTGTCTGTTGCCACAACTCTTCTGAGGTGAGGGCTTTGAGTGCTATGCCTTCCTCTTCAAGCGACTGCGCATCCACATCAAAATCCTCTCCCTCAGGCAGGTGGATCGTCGTGCTGAGCTGATGACGGATGATCTTCTGTGCATCACCAATTTGTGTCTTTGTAAGTAGAAGACTCTGCCGTTGCAGCTCGTATCGCGTTATGTCGTTCTTCAACACTGTACCCTGCTCTCTGCGCGCCTTCATCTGTTCGATTACTTTCTCCGTCAGCTCAATGTTTTTCTCTATCACCTGCTGCTGGTTATGCAGTTTGCAGAGGTCAAGGTAATATCCCGTCAGCAAGAAACGCACCTCCTGACGATTCTTCTCTACATCAAGTTCTGCCAACTGACGACCCAGCCTTGCCATTTCAATGCCTGAACGGATGGCACCACCTGCATAGATTACCTGACTCGCGTGAGCGGTGAAACTGTTGCCCCAATGTGGTGTGGGCTGTTTGCCATTCTGCACCTGCTGAGGTCCAAGTCCCGGAACAACATACTCTGTAGTGCCACTGGTAGAAAAGCCTCGCGACATCAGGAAAGCATTGCCCGTGTAAGAGCCTTGCACACTGAATTCAACACTTGGCAGCATGGCTGATTTTGCCGATGCCACCCCCTCTTCTGCAGCCTTCAATGTCGCCTCGCTGACCTTGATGCGCTGATTCTGTTGGTCAGCCAGGTCAAAAAGCGACTGAAGACTCATCCTGTGCTGTGCATACGAAGGTACACAGCAACTTGCTCCGACTATCATCGAGACAGTCAGAGCACAAAAATACTTGTGACTATTCATCAAAAAAAAATAAATGTATTCTTATCATTCATTACTCGCACTATACTATTCCTTCCCTCGGAAATACGAATAATGAACCTTCTGGTTCGGACAAACCTCCCGTTTGTCACAATGCGCTACAAACCTCTCTGATTAGGGAACAAATCCAGAGAAGAATTTCGAGCACTATTAATTACGAAATCCAAAATCGAGTGCAAAGGTACGAAAAAAAACGAAAACATTTTTACTCTTCCGCTGCTTTTTTTGTCTGCCGAAAGCGATAATCATTCAATCATTTGTATTCGGGTGAGTTCTGTGCAAGGAACTCACCCGAAGTCATCCGATGTCACATCCGTGAGGAAAGAAAAGCGTAACTTTGCACTACCCTACTCCACCCACACCTTCTTGCCACTGTGCAGATACACACCCCTCACGGTGGGACGGCCGGAGAGCCGAACACCCTGAAGCGTGTACCATCCAAGAGAAGGGTCAGAGTAGTCGGAGTGGTCCGTACCCCTCAGCAGTTCCACAATCCCCGTTGCTTCCCCTTCCTCGCCATCGAGGTGGAGGATGACAGAGCGGATGGCAGCCCCCGTAACCTCTTCAGGATCTCCAGCAATGATGCCGTCAGCCAAGTGGAAGTAGGCGCGTTGCGCATTCAGAGCCACGTCGGAAGAGGAAGGATAGTAGAGCGTGTTGCTGTCGCCCAGATAGAGCGTGGTCTGGTCGCCATCGGCAGAGACGTTGAGAGGGGTGTAGGTGCCTTGGAAAGTGAGGACACCAGCCAGTGTCACCGCCTTGGGAGCAGTGGCATCGATGGTGACATAGCGGAAAGTGGGGTTCTCAATCGTGTGGGGCGGTTCCACATCCGTATTGTAGGAATAGGCGGTGAGGTTGTCCCACTTGATGAGGTAGGGTGTGCCAGCCTTGAGGAGTTCATAGACAGGATGGCTGATGAAGTTGAGCGTCAGGGTGCCGTCGGCGGAGAGCGAGGAGTTCGTCTCGTCGAGTTCCATCACGGTCACGCCGTCGCCGTTGAGGGGGCTTTCGCCGATGTTCACGTCGAAGGGCAGACAGAGGGTGTTCCATGCGCCGTCCTTGTAGAAGTTGCGCCCATCGAGGGTGACGGTGACATTCGTGTGGCCGTTCATGTCGTGGATGGCGGCGGTGTTGTCGGAGGCATTGGAGAGTGTGAGTTTGAGAGACAGTTCCGGGTCATTGGATTCCACCAGCATTTTCATTCCTTCTATTGCGCTCACCTTGCCCATGCCTGCTTGGAGGATGTTGCCTGAAGGAATTTTCGAGACTTCCTCGGTGAACTCGTCGTTCTGGGCTGTCTGACGAAGGAGTCGGCGCACATCCACCGCGCTCAGTGTGGGGTCTTGCTCCAGCCAGAGGGCGATGATGCCCGTCATGCAGGGTGCCGACATCGAGGTGCCTTGCATCACGCCGTAGTAGTATGATGATATTGATGCTGATGGTGTCACCCCATCAGTCCTATTGCTTTTACTTGTGGAAGTGTCGTAGTGGTTGAAGGCCGAGAGGATAGCACTGCCCGGCGCAAGGATGTCGGGGCGACAGATGCCGTTGTCGTCCCTGCCGTAGGAGGAGAAACTGGTGATGCCATTCTCTACCTGCTGCCAAGGATCTGAGTAATGATAATTCTCCGAATAATAATTATCCCAATTGGTGCGCGACACATAGGCTCCCACCGAGATGACGGCATCGGTGCAGGCTATGACGTTGATGGAGAGGTCGGAAGTGCCAGCGGTATAGGCCCCGTCTGTGGTGCCTTCGAAGGTGGCCTTGCCAGGATGGGTCACCATGCGGATGGTCTGCCCTTCCTTTCCCTTGACGAACACGCCTACATAGCGGTCCTTTTCCATTTCGTCGTATATTGAATTGCTGCCATCAGACCCGAAGAAAGAGGCGTCGCTGGGAACTGACAAAGAGTGATAGTATATGCCTCTGTTCGAACCAGAAGTGGTTTTGTCATAAACCGTAGAGCCTGACTTCAGAATCATCTCCCCCTCATTGGCAGGGATACTGGCGGAAAGCGGATAGATATGAGCCACTTTCCCCTCCTCGTCCAGTTCCACTACTTTGAGGTCGCAGTCAAACTCCTCCGTGCTGTAGAGCATCATGCGCAGGCCATTTTTATAGCGGTAAAAATTTTCTTGTTTCGATGTTTTCAGCAGGGTGCGCAACTGGTAGCCGTCGGCATCGGGTGTGCCCAGTGTCTGCTGAATGCTCATCTTGTCGGCACCCTCGTTGCCAGCCGATAACACAATCACACGTCCGGGCTTGGTGCCATTGAGCGTCAGTTCGTTGAAGGCTATGCAGCAAGGATTTAAGCCGTCATGCCTGCCCACATTACTTCCCAAACTGATGTTCACCACCACCGGCACAAACCTGTCTTCTGCTACCGACACAGAGTCGGCATAGTGGAAGATTCCCTTGACACTCTCGATGATGCGCGAATCGGAGAACGAAGAACCCAGTCCGCACAGCACAAGGTCGGCCTCGGGAGCCATGCCCCGCACGTCGCGCTTCGTGTAGTCGCTGACCACGCTGCCGGCAGCGATTCCTGCCACATGGGTGCCATGCGATCCTTCTTTGTAGTCTGTTTCCAAAAACGCAATGCTGAGAAGGCTGGTGTAGGAAATGAGGTTTTTATTTTTGTCGAAACCCGTCATCACTTTCTTCACACGCGAATTGTCGTCCTTGTCCCTGAAGGCGATGTGGTTGAAGTCGATGCCACCGTCCACGATGCCCACCACGACACCCTTGCCGGTGTAGGTGTGGGGCAGTCCTACATACTCCCATACAGGCTTCGTCGTTCCGTCCACCGTCACAGGAGTAGCCGTGCCATCGAGCACATCCACGCCAGTCTTCTCACGCGCCTTGTCGGTGTGCAGTTCGTTCATCTGGTCAGCCTCCACACACTCTATCTCCCCCACCTCTTCGAGGTCGTAGAGCCGCTCGGGTGGCACCTGCATGAGCACCAGCGGGCCAATGACATCGTTCACGCTGATGCCGAGCGACTCCAGCCGCCTGGTGGGGCACTCCGCCCCCGGCTTCAGCACGGCAATGGCAGAGAGCGACTGCACCGTGCCGTCGGGGTTAAACTCCACGTTGATGTCGCGCCGCACCGCCTCGGGGTCGAACGTAGGCTGTGACGCCTGCGCACGACGAGTGGCAGACGGACGTGGCACTAAGGAGGTGAGACGCGCGTCGAGCTGCTGCGCACGAAGCGTAACCACCGACGCAAGAGATAGCAAAAGAAAGAGAACGTAAAACTTTTTCATCTTCAATCCATGAGTTCATTCGGTGAATCCTTCATTCCGAAAGGGCTCCCCTACCCTATATACTTCAGAATCAGTTCCACCACTTCGTCCTCGGTGTGTCCAGCCATGGAGATGACGAGGTCGTAGTTGCGGGTGTCGTAGCGAGAAGTCTTGGCATAAGTCTTCACATAGTTCTCGCGCATCTTGTCCACCTTGGCGATGGTTTTCTGTGCAGCCTCGCGCGAGAGCATCTGCTTCTTCATCACGCGCTCGATGCGCTGTTCCATCGGTGCCTGGATGAGGATGCTCAAGTGGTTGGGATGGTCAGCCATGATGGCAAAGCCCGTACGGCCGGCAATCACGCACGACTCGTCAGCCACGATGCCCTTCAGGATTTCCGACTCCGTCTCATACATGTTGTCAGTGGTCAGCACGTCGGGTTCCTCGCCTGGAGCCAGGTCGTAGTACATGTTCGACGACACCCTCTCGGCCAGCACAAAACTGCGGGCAAACTCTGCCCACCAGCTGTGGTTGCGCCCCTTCAGGTGCTCGATTTCCTCCACACTCAGGTTATACTTCTTCTGCAGACCCTTGATGATGGCCTTGTCATAAAACGACACGTTCAGCTTCTCGGCCAGCTTCTCGCCCACAGTGCGGCCGCCACTGCCCAACTCACGGTTGATGGTGATGACGAATTTCTCGTTCTTATTCATGATATACTATAGTTTTTAGGTGATTCTTGATGAAAAAACAAAAAAGCACCTTCAAGCAAATTTCTTCACCTGAAAGCACTTCCTTTTCCTTTTATTCATTCTCAATTATTTACCAGAGTTTGACATTCCAGTCGCTCAGACCATCGGCGTTGCGCTCGTTGCCACGGGCATTCAAACTACCTGGTTTGGTAGAAGATGATGCGCCACCTAAGCCCAGTGAACTATCACCCAGACCTTGGGTCCTAACCTCTTGCACTGTTGGGGTTGTTGAATTATTCAATATGCTACTCATTCCTATGACCAAAACCTCTGTCTCTGGTTTCAGATATGCTTTCTTTTTCATATTCTTACAATATTTAAATAGTTTTCGGGCACAAAGTTATATCTTTTTCTCTTTTCCTTCCAAAAAAATTTCTCTTTTTTTCAGAAAACCAAAAAGAAACGTCTTTCTCCCCCACCCTTTGACCTCCATTCATCACCTTCCGAGTCACTCGACCTTTGTCATCTTGAACACGACGGTCTGCATGGTGCCGTCATCATTCTGGCGCAAGGCATTCCATGTCATCACACCATTCTCGATGCTTCCGATTTCCCACCATTCGCGCAACTCCTGCCCAGGGTAGTTGATCGGGTCAACCCAGCGCGTGCATATAAGAGTGCCGTCAATAAAATAGTCGTTTTTCGTGTTAGAACTTACATGCCACACCCCATTGTCTTCACAGTAGTAAACGTAGGTGCCATCAGCCTTGAACTCCCAACGGTGCTTCAGGTTGTCGTCGTATGTCGATTGACCTTCCTGAATGTGTCCTTCCCAGGTGCCCAAGATGTCGTTGCGATAGTCCTTCGTCAACCGGGTAAACAACTCCTTGCGACTTTCAATCTCGATTTTCTCGCCACCAGGCATGGTAATGTGCGTCACCGTCTGATATTCCATCTCCGAGCTGGTTATCCTGATCATGTCCATTTCCGTCACCACCTGTTTCCCGTCGCCATACGTTGCCTTCATGACAACATGGTTCCCCTTGATGGTGACATCCATCTCCTTCTTATACTCCCACCACGGATCATTATCGCCCACCACCGCTATCGAGTTATACATTTTCAGGGTGTTCCCCTCTTTCACAAAGGTGTGAACAGACTTCCTGTTGGTAGGTGTATAGACCCCGTCGGTGGAGCAGTGAATCCACGAACCAAGCATCTTCTCCGACAGATTCTCTATTTTATCATCATCGTCAGAACAAGACACTAAAAACGGCATTGCCACCATTGCCATCATCAAGAAGGCGCACTTCATTAAAAGTTTCATACTCGCATTTTTTTGAGTTACGTTTATTTTCAGGGCACAAATTTACGTTTTCTCCTAAAAACTACCAAATTTGTTCCGATAATTTTTTTGCCACGGATTGTTTTTGAATTCTAAGGAGGAAAGGAGGAGAGGAGGGAGAGCCTTGGCGGCTCTTGGGGAACCATCCGGACGGGGCTTTCGCCAAGAAAGCCGAAATTCACTCCTCTCCTCCTCTTCTCCTTAGAACAAAAAAATAATGATTATCCGCAATCGTACCACCAAACCTTAAAAACGAACACGAATCGCCCGAATTGACACGAATTTATATGATGGAAGTTCCTTTATTCGTGTAGATTCGGGTGATTCGTGTTCGCACAAAATGTGGTGGTATCATTGCGGATAATCATAAAAAAATTAACTCGTGGTCAAAAAAAATTATTGGACAAAATTGTAGTGTGTTCTGTGAGTTCTGTGTGAAAATCCGTGTGGAATGTCTCCCCTACGTGCAACGCCGTTGCATATTCAATTTGTACGGCACTCCAATTATAAATGGTACGCCGTTCCTATTGCAATCTGCACGACGTTGTGCCGGGGGAGGTGACGGCAGTGGGCTTGAGGGGACTGTGGAATCGGTCGGACGGTATAACGGGAAATCGTTGCATCAGCATTTCAGCGTTCTGGTCTTTCAGCATTTTGGCGTTTCTCTGTTTCAGCATTTCAATCTCCTGCACTTTCGATATTCCGATGTTACTTCTTTACGACTTTATGTCTTTCCCTTGTTACAGCATTATGTCTTTTCATGGTTTTCTTATTTCAGCGTTTCAGTGTTTCCTCTTTTCTTGCTTTTGTGCTTTCGGTGTTTTGGGTTTTCGTCATTCCCCTATTTCGCTATTTTGTCTTTTCCCTATTCCTTCTTTCCTTTCTTCCGTTGTTTCGTTTTTGTTTATTTCCTTCTTTTCGTTTTTTCTTTTTTG
>CAMVIM010000027.1 GCA_947167515.1 uncultured Prevotellaceae bacterium
AGGGAGGGAGGGAGGCTGCGACGGGGGCGCAGCATAGAGGACTGGGGAGGAGGGGAAGGGAGGGGGCTGCGACGGGGGCGCAGCATAGAGGACTGGGGAGGAGGGGGAGGGAGAGGGCTGCGACGGGGGCGCAGCATAGGGGACTGGGGAGGGAGGGAGGGAGGCTGCGACGGGGGCGCAGCATAGAGGACTGGGGAGGGAGGGAAGGGAGGGGACTGCGACGGGGGCGCAGCATAGAGGACTGGGGAGGGAGGGAGGGAGGGGGCTGCGACGGGGGCGCAGCATAGAGGACTGGGGAGGGGGGAGGAAGGAGGAGGGAGGAGGCTGCGACGGGGGCGCAGCATAGGGGACTGGGGAGGGAGGAGGAGGGAGGGGGCTGCGACGGGGGCGCGGCTTAGGGGACTGGGGAGGGAGGGAGGAATTAGGAGGGGAGGATTTCTACGTCGGCGGTGCGGATGTAGCCGGTGCCGAAGGTGCCGAGGGAACCGAGGGTGACGAAGACGCGGCGCTGGTGTTTCCACTTGAGGAGGGTGCCTTCGACGCCTGCGAAGGGGCCGCTGATGACACGGACTTGCTTGCCGGAGAGGTAGGAGGGCATTTGGGTCTGGTCGATGAGGATGTCGTCGTGACCAGATTCGAGGATGCGCCGGAAACTGTCGAACTGGCGGTCGGGCACGATGAGGTATCCGTTGCGGCCAGTTGGAGAGAAGGCAAAGTGGTCGTAGAAGGGGGTGAGCCCAGGAATTTTGGGGGCATCGTGGAGCAGCCTCTGATAGTTGTAGGGGGTGGCGTTGATGAAGAGGAGTCCTGTATGGACAGGGCGTTCCTGCATGATGACGGTGGCTTTGCCATCTACGATGCGGCAGACGGGTTGTCGGGCTGTGGGGAGGTAGGGGGTCACATTAGAGTTCTCCAGTTGCATGATGGCTTGATAGACAGCGTTGGCACGTCCGAAAGTGACACGAGCCGCATACCAGTTGGTGGGTGTGTCTGCCTGTGTTGGGGAAGGCACATTCTCTACCGACTGCCCATTCGGTACTGTTTTCTGAATGGGGGGCGTATTGGTCGTAACACCGCTACAGGTATCAGGGTTGGAACCTGATGAAGATGGATTGAGCTGGTTTTTCTTCAAACCTGTTGTCTTATATAGGAGAACTCCATACATAAGGACATAAAAAAAGCGAGTCAACGCCTTCAATATGTCATTCCCGTTGACCAGACCCATTGAAACCACTGGACTCATCCAGCATCGACGTGAGCTGCTTCACCCGTGCATGATACGTTGCGGGACTCACCCACGGTCAGTCATCGTTTTCGGGTTGACGGGAAATTCGCTGCAAAGGTAAGACTTTTTTTTTACATCTAAACATTTTCGTGTAAAAAATCCACAAAATCATTCTTTTCCATTGCGCTCCAAGGTGTTTTGTTGTTCTTTCGCAGTAATCAATGAGTACGGATAAAACAAAAAATCCTGCGGGAAAGCCGCAGGGAACTATAGAAAAAAGAGGCGGGTCAGGAGATCAATGAAAGTATGAGCACAGCCAGATAGAAGGACAGTTCTGTGAGCAGGCAGACGGCTCCGCAGCAGTCGCCGGTGTAGCCTTGCAGCCGTCGCCAGATGATGACGAAAAGAAGCGTTGCCGCAAGGATGGGAACCAGAACGGCCTGCCACCATGTGACTTCGGTGAAAAGCAGGAAGGGGATGGAGGGAAGCAATCCTTGAAGCGCAAGACTGACGGTCGCCCCCATGCTGATGGGACGATAGACCGTCTTATTTTTTGCTTCTTCTTGGCGACGGGCATAGGGCATGAAGTTGACAATCTGGCTGGCAAACATCTTGGACAAAGGGTCGCCTGCAAGGATGGCAAAGACGGCGGTCATGGGCGGCAGAGACAGGAGGACGCCGCAGAGGAGGGCGAAGTAGAAGATGAGGGCGATGACGCCATAGGTGCCGATGTGGGAGTCTTTCATGATGGCAAGGGTGCGCTCACGGTCTGTGCCTCCACCGAAGCCATCGAAGAAATCAGCCAGTCCGTCCTCGTGCAAGGCACCTGTGAGGAACAGGCGAACGATGACGGCAAGGATGACGGCGATGGGGAAGGGCAAGATGTGGCAGGCAAGGAAGAGGGTGCCAGCCATGATGCCCCCTGTGAGCCACCCCGTGAGCGGCCAATGTTCCACGGCTGCCTGATAGGCTTCCTTCGGAGGCTGACAGATGCGCCAGAAAGGAAGGCGGGTGAAGAGGATGAAAGAAGCAATAATATTTACCATTTGACAAATTAATTGGGCAGGTTAAAAGTATTTGGTGATTTGGGCATTGTCGAAGTTGTTCATCTCGTTTATCATGCGGACAGCGGAATCGAGGAGGGGGAAGGCACAGAGGGCACCTGTTCCTTCGCCCAGACGCAGTCCCAGAGAAAGGAGGGGTTCGGCATGGAGGGCATTGAGCATACGACGATGACCGCTCTCGTCACCACAATGGCCGAAGATCATGTAAGCCTGGGCTTCGGGATAGAGGCGGCAGGCAGCTAAGGCACAAGCGGTCATGATGAAGCCATCGACAAGGATGAGCATCTTGAGTTCGGCTGCACGAAGCATGGCGGCAACGGCAGCGACCATCTCGAAACCTCCGAAGTAACGGATGACGTAGTCAGTTGACAGTTGACAATTGACAGTTGACAATTGAGGGGGAAGAGTCGAGAGGAAACGGTCAAGGGCTTGGTGGAGGATTTGGCGTTTGTGGGAAATGCCGGGGGCATTGAGACCTGCTCCTGCACCGATGCAGTCGTCAAGGGGAATGTGGCAGAAGAGGTGCATCCAAATGGAGGAGGGAGAGGTGTTGGCAATGCCCATCTCGCCGATACAGAGGACACGGCAACCCTCGGCATGGCAAGTATCGACTAAATCGATGCCTACACGAAAGGTGCGGGTGTATTCGTCTTCGGTCATGGCGGGCTCGTGGAGGAAGTTGCGAGTGCCTGGGGCAATCTTGTGGTGGAGGATGCCTGGAACTTGGGAGAGGTCGTGGTCAACGCCTACATCGACGATGCGGAGATGGAAGCCGTGCTGGCGACAGAACATATTGACGCCTCCCCCACCCTTGGTGAAGTTCACCATCTGCTGCCAAGTCACTTCGCGTGGGGAGACGCTGACGCCTTCGCGCTCGATGCCGTGGTCGCCACCGAGAAGGAGGTGGCAGGGATGAGCGAGAGAGGGAGTGAGGGTTTGTTGGGCAAGGCATATCTGCATGGCCAAGGACTCCAGACGACCGAGAGAACCTTTGGGCTTGTTGAGGTTGTCCAGCTTGGATTGGATGAGGGGACGGAGGGCTTCGTTGGGGGAGGTGATGTGGAAGGTGGGAGTCATGGGGGGGATGAGTAGATGGGGTTAATGGGGGTTATGGGGTGGATGGGGTGGATGGGGTGGATGGGGTGAGTGGGGGAGGTGATGGGAGGCGATGTGGAAGGTGGGAGTCATGGGGTAGATGGGGTGAGTGGGGTTAATGGGGTGGATGGGGTGGATGGGGAATTGTGGGAGGGGGAGGGGGAGGGGGAGGAGGCTGATGGAGATTTGAGGGTGAGGGGGAGGCCGCTGACCATGAGGATGACTTCGTCGGCTTGTTGGGCAACGTATTGGTTCATCCAGCCCTGGAGGTCGGTGAAGTGGCGTTGGAGAGGGTTGTCGCTGGTGCCTCCCATGCCTATCTCGTTGGTCACAAAGATGAAGGTGGCATCTTGTTGGGTGAAGCGGTCGAACTCGGATTTGAGAGCATCAAGAATAGTTGACAGTTGAGAGTTGACAGTTGACAGTTGACAGTTGACAGTTGACAGTTGGCTACCGCCCTGCTGATCAATATTCCGCATGGAACTATCAACTGTCAACTGTCCACTGTCAACTGTAAGGAAGTTGGTACACCAAAGGGTGATGCAGTCGATGACGGCTACACGGCCTGTGAGGTCGTGGCGACTGAGGTATTTTTCTTCTTCGATGTTCGTCCATTCGGGGCCGCGCCGTGCCTGGTGATGGAGGACACGTTGGCGGAACTCGTCGTCCCAGATGTGGGCCGTTGCCACATAGACGGGGTTGGGAGTGAGGGAGAGGGCAAGGCGTTCGGCATATTGGCTTTTGCCAGAGCGTTGGCCGCCAGTAATGAGGATGATACGTTTCATGGGGGGGGGGGTTGATGGGGTTGATGGGGTTGATGGGGTTGATGGGGTGAATGGGGGAAATGGGATTAATGGGAGGGGATGGGTTAGATGGGGTGGATGGGGTTAATGGGAGGGATGGGAGAGGTGGGAGGGATGGGGATGGGGAGGAGGAGGGTGATGATAAGAAGGAGGAGGAGGAGAAGGAGGGCTATGCATTCGGCGGTGCGGTTGATGCGAATGGCGGTGCGCATGTCGTCGGTTGTGAGGGGACGGTCGTTTTCGCCGATGTAGGGTTTGTCGAAGAGTTGGCCGAAGTAGGTGTGGGGACCGCCGAAGCGGCAGTTGAGGATGCCAGCGAGGGCTGCTTCGGGATAGCCGCTATTGGGGGAGGCATGTTTGGAGCCATTGTTACGGACAAAAGTGAAAAGTGAAAAGTGAAAAGTGAAAAATTTGCTGCTGCCATGAGGGTGGATGGTCACCAAATGTGGGAGAATCATGAGGAAGGCTGTGATGCGGGCAGGGAGATAGTTGGCGACATCGTCCATGTGGGCTGCGAAGCAACCGAAGTCTTTATAGCGGTCGGTCTTGTAGCCAATCATGGAGTCGAGGGTGTTGACCATCTTATAGGTGAGCATGCCTGGCACACCAGCAATGGCGAGCCAGAAGAGGGGAGCAATGACGCCATCGCTGAGGTTTTCGGCGAGGGTTTCGAGGGCAGCGGTGCGGATTTCTTGAGCAGAGAGTTCGGAGGTGTCGCGTCCCACGATGCGAGCCACTTGCTTGCGACCCTCTTCAAGGGAGCGGTCAACGGCAAGGAAGGTCTGACGTACCTCGCAGATAAGGGTGGTGCCAGCAAGACAAAAGAAAATGATGAGGGTGGAGAGGAGGGAGGAAAGTGAAAAGTGAAAAATGAAAAGTGAAAAATCTAAGTTTCCAGCAGCGATGCAGGAGGTGAAATGGAGGAGTGCCCACGTGGCAGCAAAGACGAAGGCGACCAGGAAAAGGGAGAGGAGTGCTCCCTTCAATTGACGGTGCTTGCCTTTGTTGAGATGCTTCTCACCCAAGGAAATCATTTTGCCAAACCACACAACGGGATGCGGTAACCATTGCGGGTCGCCAAGGAGGAGATCGAGAGACCAACCTATCAATAAGGGCAATATGTAGGTTTGTGGCATCATCGTTGCTGAAAGAATTGAGTGATGGCATCCACCAGTGCGTCGTTCTCTTCGGGCGATTGGGTGGCAATGCGGAAGTGATGGGGAGTGAGGCCTCGGAAGTTGGAGGCATCGCGAATGAGGATGCCATGTTCTTTGACCAGGTAGGCCTTGAGAGAAGCAGCGGTGTGGGGATGGATGGTGCAGAGGAAGAAGGGGGTGGAGGGAGGGCAGGTGGCATCGGGTAAACCGATGCCAGCAAGGGAGGAGAGAGAGGAGCGGAGGCGCTGGGTCTCTTGGAGGTAGGCTGTGAGAGAGGGGATTATAGGGGAATCGTGGCGCAACAGATATTTGGCACCCTCGATGGCGAGGGCATTGACAGACCAAGGACGGAAGTGGGTGCGGAGGGTGCGGATGAGGGACGAGGCGCCCACCACATAGCCGAGGCGGAGTCCTGGTATGGCGTATTGCTTGGTCATGGAGTGAAGCTGCAGGACGTTGCCCATGCTGACGGCGGTCTTGGCAGAGAGCATGGGAGCGAGGGTGTAGTCTTCGTAGGACTGGTCGAGGACAAGGAGAGCGTGTTGGGAGGCAAGTGCTTCGATATGTGAGATGGAGAAGACCTCGCCGGTGGGGTTGTTCGGGTTGCAGAGCCAGCAGAGGGCAGCATTGTCGCTTTCTTGATAGTTGAAGAGGCGGGAGGCGTCTTCGTATTCGGAGAAGGTGGGAGGGAAGACCTTGAAGGTGGAGGATGGGAGGGGATTGAGGGGGGAGGATGGGAGGGGTTGCTGTGGCACAGCAACATGCAGAACGCGGAAGGTCTGTGCGATGAGGTAGATGGCATCGGTGGCTCCGTTAGTGACAAGGACTTCGTCGGGAGAGATGCCGTGCTTCTCCGCAATCATCGTCTCGAGTGAACGAGGTGAGGGTTCGGGATAGGAACGGACGAGGTCGATGTGACGACACAGGTGTGCCTCCAACCCTGAGAGGTCGGCATGGGCATAGATGTTAGAACTGAAGTTCATGCGGATGCCCGAGTAGTTGTAGATGTCGTCACCGTGTCCGTCAAGCATTTTCTTGTAGGATTTGATAGAGCAGGTCGATGTTCACATATTGGCGCACATGGGCAGCCAGCTTATCATACTGCTCTTCCTTGAAGGTTTTGTAGTCGAAGGTTTGGGCAGTCTGTGCCATTTTGTCCTTGAATGGTGCCAGCAGTTTTTCGATGAAGGGAGGGTTATCGAGGATGCCATGTACGTAGGTGCCCATGCAGTGATCATCCACAAAGTAGCCATCTTCGGAGCCGTCGTTCAAATGCAGGAGGGGCGAAGGAGGAGCATTGAGGGGACGGGTCTCGCCCATGTGTATTTCGTAGCCGCTGCCGTACTCACAAGTCACTTGGCGTGTCACCTTTTCGCCCGACATGGTCGTAGTGGTGGGTAATAGTCCAAGTCCAGGCAGACGGTCAATGTTTCCTTCCACATGCTGGGGGTCGCACACCTCCATGCCCATCATCTGATAACCGCCACAAATGCCCATGACAGTTGCACCCTGACGATGTGCACGGATGATGGCTTGTGCCACTCCGTTGCGGCGCAGTTCGTAGAGGTCGCTGAGGGTGGATTTGCTTCCCGGAATGATGATGATGTCGCTCTTGAGAAGGTCATCGGTATTGTTGGTGTAGAAGAGATGCACCCGTGGGTCACGTTCGAGGGCGTTGAAGTCGGTGAAGTTGGAGAGGTGACGGAGCAGCACCACCACGATAGAGACAGTTGAGGGTTGAGAGTAGAGAGTTGAGAGTTGACCTCCAGCCTTTTTTTCCAAAGCCACGCTGTCCTCTTCATCGATGTGGATGTCTTTATAATAGGGAACCACGCCTAAGACGGGGATGCCACAGAGTTCTTCCAACATCTTCCGTCCATCGTCAAACAGGCGCAGGTCGCCACGGAACTTGTTGATGATGATGCCTTTGATGCGTTTTCGGTCTTCGGGAGTCTGAAGGGCGATGCTACCATAGACGGAGGCAAATACACCGCCACGGTCGATGTCGCCCACCAAGATGACATCGGCATTGGCGTGACGCGCCATGGGCATATTGACGAGGTCGTGGTCACGTAGGTTGATTTCGGAGATAGAGCCAGCGCCTTCCATGACAATGGGGTTGAAGCGTTGGGAGAGGCGGTCGAAGGCAGAGTGGACTTCGGCGCGGAAATCAATGGGGTGAGTGGGGTTATTGGGCGAGATGGGGGTGGATGGGTCGGCTTTTCGCCAGAAGTCGTAGGCATCGCGGTTGCCGATGGGGATGCCGTTGAGGACGACTTGGCTGGTATGGTCGCTTTGGGGCTTCAGGAGGAGGGGGTTCATTTCGGTGTGACAGGGAATGCCAGCTGCCTCTGCCTGTACGGCCTGGGCACGGCCAATCTCCAGTCCTTCAGGAGTGGCGTAGGAGTTCAATGCCATGTTCTGCGCCTTGAAGGGGGCGGGATGGTAGCCATCCTGCAAGAAGATACGGCACAGAGCCGTGGCAAGGATGCTCTTGCCCACATCGCTGCCAGTACCAGCCAACATGATGGGATGAAGAAAGACCCTCCCCTCACCCTCCCCACAGGGAGGGAGTAGTATCTTTTTCGATGAGGGGATCACTGAGCCTGTAGCCACCCCATCCCTATAGGAAGAATGAAAGGAGGGACACATTATATTTATATTATATATATGTGTATAGCTTGCCAGCACGTTCTTATACTTGAACACTGGAGTGGGCACGGGTTCACCTTTGGCATTATAGACCTGAGTGATGGACTTGGGCACTTCGCCCCAAAACTGGGTGTAGTGGAATTCGTGACCCCGATACTCACGTCCATCAAGCATGAAACGACGATAGCCAAGGGAGAGTTTTCGATCAGCCTTGCGGGCTGTAATCTTGTAAGGCAGGACTCCGCACATGGGATATTCGCCATCGTCGGTGACGATGCTTTGGCACAGATACATCATGCCGCCACATTCTGCCACGATGCGCCCTCCCCTTTCGGCATAGTCACGGATGCTTTTCCTCGTCTGCTCTGCCTGCACCAGTGCATCCAGATGTTTTTCAGGATATCCCCCAGGCAGGTAGAGCAAGTCACAGTTGCTCAAGTCGGGCACATCTTTCTCTGGATTGAAGAAAGCAAGGTGCTCCCATCGGTCAAGGTTCTCTTGGTAGTAAAATGAGAACGACTCCGCATTTCGTGCCATCACAACGTTAACAATCTCTCCCATCTTACGTTCTCCTCTAATAGTTTGACCAGTTCTGCACTCTTTGCCTCTTCCGAGAAGTCAAGCCCCAGGTAGCGTGAACCCTGTTCCAGTTCCGCATGCTTCGGAAGGAATCCAAAACACTCCATCTGTAAGTCATCACACACCTGCCGCAGCATCTCCCGATGACGTTCTGAACCCACCTTATTGAAGATGACACCTGCAATGGGGATATCCTCACGGAAATGGAGGAAACCATGAAGGAGGGCTGCCATTGAATAGGCAGCCGACTTGGCATCGACGACCAGCACCACGGGCACACCCAACACACTCGCTATCTCTGCCGATGAGCCTTTGTCGCGGTCGTAACCATCAAACAGGCCCATCATTCCTTCCACGATGCACACATCGGCATCTGCACCATAGTGGACGAAGAGTTCCTTCACATGTTCCCTCGATGCCATGAAGGTGTCAAGGTTGATGCTGGGCCGCCCACACACCGCTGCATGAAACTTCGTGTCAATGTAATCCGGTCCGCATTTGAAGGGCTGCACTTTCATTCCTTTCTTCACCAACAACGCCATCAGTCCTCGGGCAATGGTTGTCTTGCCTGAGCCACTGGTAGGTGCTGCTATGAGGAAACTTTTTGTCATCGGAATGCAAAGGTAAGGAATTTAAGCGAAAAGTGAAAAGTGAAAGAACATTTTTCGACTTTTCCTTGGTCACTTATCACTTATTTTTCTTAACTTTGCCGCCGAAACTTGGTAATCGGATGCTCTATACGCCGTTCTGATGCAAGGGAATCAGGTGAAAGACCTGAGCTGTACCTGCAGCTGTAATCCTCTTTTGTCAACGTCTGTTCAGAAAAAGCCACTGAGAAATCGGGAAGGTGGACAGACTGGGGGAAAGCCAGAATACCTGCCAGTTTCCAACAAATCCAAACGCTCGCACAGGAACATGCGAGACGAAACAAGAGAATGATGAAAAAATGGTTAATTGGACTGGTGTTGTCATGCCTCGTCCAAACTTTGTTTGCACAAGATATTCTGCAAGGTGACTCCCTGCAAGAAGTGGTCGTGACTGGTACTGGCACTCAGCATCTGCTGAAAGATGCACCCGTGCAGACAGAGGTCATCGGCAAGCAAATGCTGCGCAACTATGCAGGCCGTTCGTTGGAAGACATCCTGTCGGGGCTTACCGCCTCATTTTCATTCAACGAAGGCGACATGGGCAGTCAGATGCAGATGAACGGTCTGGGCAACTCCTACATCCTCATTCTGATAGACGGCAAGCGCATCCACGGTGACAATGGCGGCGAGAACGACCTCGGACTTATTGACCCGCATAACATCGAGAAGATTGAGATTGTGAAGGGAGCCTCTTCCGCGCTCTACGGAAGCGATGCCATCGCAGGTGTCATCAACATCATCACCAAACGTCACGACACCGAGGGAATCCTGCTGGAGAACACCACACGCGGCGGCTCATACGGAGAACTGCGCCAGCATAACGGCATCGCCCTCAATTTCGGAAAGTTGAGCAATTACACCAACTTCCAATTACAACATTCCGACGGTTGGCAGAACACCTCACGCGAAGACCCGCATCAGACGGAGTTTCTCATCACTGACTCGCGCAACAAGACGGTGAATCGCTACACCAACTGGCAAGTGGCAGAACACCTCACCTACGCCCCCACCAAAAACTTAGAACTTTATCTCGACGGCAGCATCTACCGCAAGCGCATCTACCGACCCAGCGGCAAACACCCTGGTGTCGATGTGAGAACCTACGACCTCCGCTACAACAACGCATCGGCATCGGCTGGCGGCAAGTGGAAGCTGAACAGTACCGACCAGCTCACCCTCGATGTCGATTGGAACCGCCACGCCTACTACTACGACTTCACAGGTGTCACCCTCACCGATGGCATGGTGAACGGACACGCCACCTCCTACTTCCCCTATTACCCCGGACAATCGCAATTGCAGAGCGACCAGCAGCGCACGATGGCTCATCTGAAAGGTGTGTTTGCCCTGCCTCGCGAGAACCGGCTCAGTACAGGCATCGAGTGGCGCTACGACTGGCTCAAGGCTCCCAACCGTGTGCGGGAAGGCAAAGCCACCGACAACACTGGTGCCCTCTATGTGCAGGATGAATACACTCCATGGGAGTGGCTCAACGTGACGGCAGGAGTGCGTCTGAACCGCAACGAGCAGTTCGGCTGGCGACTCACGCCCAAAGTTTCCACCATGGTCAAGGCGGGCGATGTGCGCATCCGTGCCTCATGGAGCCAAGGCTTCAAGACCCCTACCCCAAAAGAACTCTATTATCAGTATGTGCGCAACATGAACGGCACCTACCTTTACTTGGGCAACACGACCTTAAAGCCTCAAACGAGCGACTACTTTTCCCTCGGATTGGAATACAACCGCAGCGGACTCTCCGCCACCGTGACAGGCTACTACAACAAGGTGCGCGACATGATTGCCCTCGTCACCATTCCCAATGCAGATGCTCCTATCGACCTCTACACCAAGTACATGCCCATCAAGACACGACAGTACCAAAACCTCGAATCAGCCAAGACCTACGGTGTGGATCTCTCTGTGCGCTACCGCTTCAACCGTGAGTGGACAGCGGGCATCGGCTACAGCTATCTTGACACCGATGCCCAACTGTACGACTCGGAAGATGACGTGCTGCGGAGCGTGATTATCGATGGCATGGCACACCACAAAGGCAACTGCTTCGTCACATGGAACCACACGTTCCAGAACGAGAACAGTTTGGGTGCAGGCATCTACGGACGTGCCTCAACCAAACGCTATTATCAGTTAAACGGTAATGGCAAAGGCTATCAATTGTGGCGACTCACCAGCCACTACTCCTTCTCGCCTAATCGAGGCAAGCAGAAACCGCTCACCTTCGATGTGGAGGCAGGCATCGACAATATCTTCAACTATATCGACAAGACCGACCACGGCCTGCATCTGGGCACCACCACACCCGGCACCACCCTCTATGCCGCCTTCACGGTGCGGTTCAACCACGGAAAGAAACTTACCAACAAATATAATTCTAACTCTTTAAATCAAACAAACAATGAAGACAATTAAGTTCCTCATGGCAGCCGCAGTGGCTCTCATGACAGCCGTAAGCTTCACCGCTTGCAGCAGCGATGACGACAATCCGTCAAACTATCAGAGGTATCAGGAAGAAGTGAATGCGATGGTCAAGAAGCAGCAGACAAGCAAGAAAGCCATCTTGCTCGTAGCCTTCGGTTCCACTTGGCAGCAGGCTTACGACACCTTCGACCAGGTTGTGTCTGACTACAAGGCTGAGTTCTCTGGTTGGGATGTTTACCTCTCCTTCTCTTCCATCGAGTGCATCAACAACGCCCGTGCCGGCGAGAATGTAGCCCCCCAAAGTTACTACGACCCTGAGCATTGGCTCAACGCCATTGGTCAAGCTGGCTACGAGCAGATTGTGGTGCAGTCTTTGCAGGTGATTCCTGGTGAAGAATACCGCAACGTGCGCGACTCCTATGTCAAGAACTTCATGAACAACAAGAATGGCAACTTCACCACCTCATACCTGAAGAGCCTCGACCGCAACGTGGTGATTGGCACTCCGCTTATGGCTGAAGAAGAAGATGCCGAAGCACTTGCCGAGGTGCTCAACAAGGAGAAAGACATCAAGGAAGCCGTTGCTGAAGGCATCGTGGCATTCATGGGACACGGTAACCCCGAAGGTTACGATTACTATGGCGGCAACATCCGCTATGTGCAGCTGGAGCAGTATCTGCGTGCCATCAACGAGAACTATTATGTAGGCACAGTTGACATGGACCAGACACTCGTTGACAACGTGCTGGAGCACATCAGCGGCGGCAATTTCACTTATCAGGTGGGTACTATCACCATGGACGTCACCTATAATGCCAATCCTACCATGAAGGCACAGCTATACCCATTGATGTCCATCGCCGGTGACCACGCTCACAACGACATGGCAGACCCCGATGATGACGAGAGCTGGTTCTCCAAGTTCAATGCCGTTGGCATCGAGACCACTGCCTATGAAACTACCTTCACCGAGGCCTGTTTGAAGGGTTACACCCCTGGTACTGGATACATTCCTGCACTCGGTGAGCGTAAGGCCGTGCGCAAGCTCTGGATGAACCATACCCATGAGGCTATCGATAAGTTGGGCACCGACGAGGCTCTCTCCACCCCAACAACAGCTCCTGACGAAGAATAAAATCTCCCATCAACTCAATCAATGAAGAAAACACTCATTCTTTTAGCGGCGCTCTCAAGCGGGAGCGCCGCTTTTGCACAGGTGCACAAAATGGAACACCGCGACACGCTCGCCACCATCAGAACCTACGACCTCAACCCTGTGGTGGTGACTGGTTCGGGTCACCATCAGCGACTGAAATCCACCGCCACCCCCGTGCGTGTACTCTCTGCCCAAGAGATTCACGAGCAGGGCATCAGCACCTTCGATGGCGCATTGACACGCATGATGCCGCAGGTGTCAATGTCGCCCAACTCGATGGGCACATTCTTGCGTCTGAACGGATTGGGCAACAAGTACATCCTCATCCTCATCAATGGGCAAAAACTGACGGGTGACATTTCCAACAACGTCGATTTGAACCGCATCAATATGGCTCGTGTGAAGCGTATCGAGGTGCTGGACGGGGCGGCTTCGTCGCTATATGGAAGCGATGCCATTGCCGGTGTCATCAACATCATCACCGACCAACCCACCCAGAATCTGGTCAGCGTGACCAGCGACACACGTGTTTCGGGGAAAGGGCAACTCACAGAAGCTGTCACCCTTGACATCTTCACCCACGGTTTCGGCTCCTACACCTCCTTCACCCACGACCGTGCAGACAGTTACCGCATCAATGGTTTGGAGTATGTGAAAGGCTCTGACACCGAGACACAACCCAGCATCGCTCCCCTCTTCACGGGTTACCGCTCCAGCATCGTGGGGCAGAAGTTCACCTACTCGCCCAACAATAAACTGGCTCTGAACGCGGGTTTTGACTATTCATATAAGATAACCGACCGTCCCAACACCAACCCCGACGTGACAGGCGGCACCGACTATGAGATGCAGTACAAGGGTTTCCGCTGGAATGTGGGCGGCATCTACAAGTTCACCGCCATGAACTCCCTGCAAGCCACTTTCACTGCCGACCGTTTCCGTTATGGCAAGGATTATGATGTGGCAACCAAGAGCAACGAGGTGGGCGACTTCGTGCTGTCGAAGAAGCAGCATGCCTACGAGACCGACGTGAAGAGCATTTTGGGACTGGTGAAAGGCGGCACCACCATCTTCGGCATGAACTGGCGAAAGGACTGCCTCTTTGCCACTTCGGGCAACATCGACCAGAGCGCCCACACGCTCGCCTTCTACGGCCAGCACGAGCAGCGGTTCCTCCAAGACTTCACGGCGACCATCGGTGCCCGCATCACCCACCACGAGACTTTCGGCGACCACTTCACGCCCAAGGCCACGCTGATGTATGCCCCCGGTGCCTTCCGTTTCCGCGCCACCTACTCTGCAGGTTTCCGCGCCCCGGGACTGGACGAACTCTACTACCACTACTACTCCGTCAATCGTGGCAAGCCCCAGATTTCGTTTGGCAACAGCGACCTGAAGCCAGAGAAGAGCCACTATTTCTCTCTCAATGCCGAGTATCACACCGACCGATTGCTGGTGAGCGTGACGGGCTACATGAACCGCATCAACGACATGGTGGTGAAGCAGAACATCAGCGTGGATGATGCTTCCCGAGCCATGTTGCAGGGAGAATTTCCCGAAATGACCGACGACGAGGCTTCCAAACTGGCCAGTTATGCCCTCTATCAGAACAGCGACAAAGGCGACGTGAAGGGGGTGCAGGTGAATGTGTCGGCCAACCTCTTCCAGGGTTTCAACCTCTCGGCCAACTGGGCCTACGCCTATGCCCGCACCAAGAGCGGTGGAGACTGGAGCGTGCTGGAGCGCAGCATCCGCAATGCCGCCACCATCGCCGTCAACTATCACCACGCATGGGGACGCTATGCGCTCAACGTGAACCTCAATGGCCGCCTGCAGTCCAAGACCTACTACACTGGCACCTACGAGGATGCGCCGGGCTTTGGCATCTGGAACCTCAACACCACCCACACCATCGACTGCGCCAAATGGGCACTCATCGAACCCAGCATCGGCATCGACAACCTCTTCGACAAAACCGACCATCGCATCGACTCGTCAGTACGCAAGTTTGCCCTCTACAATCCGGGACGCATGTTAGTGATAGGGCTGAAGGTCAAGTTTAAGAACTAAGAAGGGACAAGGTGGAGCCATTCACTTTCACTTTAAGCGTGGTAGCAAATTTTTCACATTTCACTATCCACGATTCACTTTATTTCCCTATCTTTGCATCCGTATGAAAAAGATTATCGTTGCAGGCATCGGGCCAGGAAGTCCCGACGACATCACACCAGCTGTCATCAAGGCAGTGGGTGAGGCTGATGCTGTGGTGGGTTACAAATACTACTTCCAGTTCATCACTCCTTATCTGAAGCCCGGGTGCGAGTGCATCGACACGGGAATGAAACAGGAACGCGAACGTGCAGAGCAAGCCTTTCAATTGGCAGAAGAAGGCAAGACCGTTGTGGTCATCTCTTCTGGCGATGCTGGCATCTACGGCATGACACCGCTCATTTATGAAATGAAGCGAGAACGGGCGAGCGATATCGAGGTGGCTTCTTTAGCTGGCATCTCCGCTTTTCAGAAAGCGGCTTCCCTGCTCGGTGCTCCTGTGGGGCATGATTTCTGTGTCATCTCATTATCCGATTTGATGACACCATGGGAGGTCATCGAACGGCGCATCAAGGCTGCCGCCATGGGCGACTTTGTGACGGCTGTCTATAATCCCAAATCAAACGGACGTTATTGGCAGCTCTATCGTCTGCAGGAAATCTTTCTGCAAGAACGTGCCGCCAACACACCCGTGGGCTATGTGCGACAAGCAGGACGACCAGAACAGGAAGTGACCATCACCACCCTCTCCGACTTCGACCCCGAAACTGTCGATATGTTCACCGTGGTGCTCATTGGCAACTCGCAGTCCTATCAGTGGAACGACAAGATGATTACTCCACGAGGCTACTATCAAGCCCCCTCCAACTCCCCCAAGGGGGAGAGAGACTGTCCGGATGGAATCCTCCCCCCATGGGGGGATAAGAAGGGGGCTTCTATCATGATAGAGTCGTTCCGCACCATCGAGAGTGAACTGCAACGAAAAGATTATCCCCTTGACCACAAATGGGCACTTCTCCATGCTATCCATACCACCGCCGACTTCGACATGGAGCGTATTCTCCACACAGACAAGGGAGCTGTTTCCACATTATATAATAAAGTAAAGGACGGAACACTGACCACTATCATCACCGATGTCACGATGGTGACCAGTGGCATTCGGAAAGGTGCCTTGCAACGCCTCGGCATCGAAGCAAAGTGTTACCTCAGTGACCCACGTGTGGCGACGCTGGCTATGGAGAAAGGCATTACCCGCACCCAAGCAGGCATTCGTCTCGCTGTGGAGGAACACCCTGATGCCCTCTTCGCTTTCGGCAATGCACCCACCGCCCTCATGGAACTCTGTGACCTCATCCGCAAGGGGAAGGCACACCCTGCCGGCATCATCGCCGCACCTGTCGGTTTCGTGCATGTGAAGGAGTCGAAACACATGGTCAAGCCCTTCAAGGACATCCCCAAAATCATTGTCGAAGGACGTAAAGGAGGCAGCAACCTCGCCGCCACTTTGTGCAACGCCATTCTCACGTTCGACGATGCAGCGCAATTAAAACCAGGAAGAGACCTTTAGAGAGTTGACAGTTGACAGTTAAGAGTTGACAGTTGACAGTTGAGAGTTGACAATTAGGAATTATGATTAGATTCATTGTCATAGGCATCACGGACCATCCACAACCTTTCTTTCCTCCCGAAGTATTGGAAGTCATCAAGAACGGAAAGGTATTCTCGGGTGGCAAGCGGCACCATGAGATTGTAAAGTCCCTGCTTCCTAAAGATGCAGAGTGGATTGACATCACCGTACCTCTCGATGCTGTATTTGAACAATACCAACTGTCAACTCTCAACTCTCAACTCTCAACTGTCATCGTCTTTGCCAGTGGCGACCCGCTGTTTTTCGGCTTCGCCAATACCATTCAGCGAAAAATGCCAGAGGCGGACATTGTGGTTTATCCCGCCTTCAATTCCTTGCAGATGCTGGCTCACCGCCTCTTGATGCCCTATCACGATATGCGCATTGTTTCTCTCACCGGTCGTCCTTGGCAGGAATTTGACCGTGCTCTGATTGAGGGTACAACGAAGATGGGTGTTTTGACAGACAAGGAACACACCCCTGCCGCCATTGCCCAACGTATGCTTGACTATGGCTACAAGGACTATCAGATGCATATCGGCGAGCACCTTGGCAACCCTGAGAAAGAAAGAGTCACATCACTTTCGCTCGAAGCCGTGACAAAACAGGAATTTGCCCATCCCAACTGCCTCATCCTCATTGGAGAGCATCCACGCCGATGGGGTATTCCTGATGAAGAATTCGTGCTGTTGGACGGTCGCGAGAAGATGATTACCAAGATGCCCATCCGTCTTCTCACGCTACAAGTTCTTGATTTGCCCCACCGTCATGTGTTGTGGGACATCGGCTTCTGCACAGGAAGCGTGAGCATCGAAGCCCGCCTGCAGTTTCCCCACCTCGACATTGAGGCTTTTGAAATCCGTCCTGAATGTGAAACCATCATCCAAGAAAATGCCCGTCGTTTCCATTGCCCTGGCATCAACATCCACATGGGTGATTTCATGCAGACAGACGTGGCTTCGTTGCCCCGTCCCGATGCGGTCTTCATCGGTGGGCATGGGGGGCTGCTCAAGGAAATATTGGCAAAGGTCTTAACGGTGTTGACAGACGATGGCATCATTGTCTTCAACAGTGTCATTGCCCCCAAAGTCAGCATCGACAGCCATCGGCTTTGGGACGAGGCATGCACAGAATTAGGACTCAGGCAAGAACCTCCCACAAAGATACAACTCAACGACCATCATCCCATCACTATCCTACGATGCAGAAAATAGCCATCATCCCCATCAGCGAGGCGGGCAGCGACATTGCCTCGACTTTGCAACGTCAACTGAACGCCACGGCCATTCAGCGAACCCAAGTATGTTCTGAATGGAAACACTTCGATGCCTTCATCTTCATCGGTGCCATGGGCATCTGCGTTCGCACCATCGCCCCCCTCGTCGAAGACAAGCACACCGACCCCGCCGTGGTGTGTCTCGACACCACTGGAGCGAACGTCATCTCCGTCCTCTCTGGGCATGTGGGCGGTGCCAACGAACTGACCCGACAGGTGGCTGACATCCTCGGAGCCAACCCCGTCATCACCACCCAGAGCGACAACGCCGACCTTTGGGCGCTCGACACACTGGAGAAGCGTTTCGACTGGCCAATAGCCAGCGACGACGAGATGAACGACTGCATTTTCGCTTTTGTCAACAGGCAACCCACCGCCCTGCTCTTGGACGTGCGTGACAAAGGGACAGACTATCTAGAACGGACATTGCCAGAACACGTCACCCTCATCCAAGACATCCGCGAGGCTGACCCCAAGAAGTATCGACTCGTCATCATCGTATCGCCCTTTATCCGCCACGCACCGAAAGGAATGCTCAACCTCCATTTCGTGCCGATGGTGGGAACTATTGGTTTCGGACTTGCCCATCACCCTCAAGACTACAAAACCATCTACGACGAAATAGACCAGACGTTTGCCGACCGAGGCATCCTGCCTTGTTCCCATCGCTACTGCACCATCGACGTGAAGGCAGACGAGCCTTTTGTGGAGGAACTGCAAAAGGTGCATGAAGCAGAAGTGGTGTTCTTCACCGCCGACGAACTCGCCCAAGTGGAGGTGCCCAACCCCAGCCCCACCGTAGAGAAACACGTAGGCACTCCCAGCGTGTGTGAGGCTGCCGCCATCTTAGGTGCCAACCACGGCGAACTCATCGTTCCCAAAATAAAAGGCAAGAACTGGACTGCAGCCCTTGCCATTGACAAGAAGCATCTGCGCCAGAGAAGTGGTCACATCGAAATCATCGGTGCCGGTCCCGGCGACCCCGACCTCGTTTCGGTGCGTGGCCGCCGGATGCTGGAGCAAGCCGACCTCATCCTCTATGCCGGCTCGCTCGTCCCCAAGGAACTGACCCTCTGCCACAAACCAGGAGCCATCGTCCGCTCCTCGGCCCCGATGAGTCTCGAAGAGCAATGCGGCCTGATGAAGGAGCACTACGACAAAGGGCATTTCATCGTGCGCCTCCACACCGGCGACCCCTGCATCTTCGGAGCCATTCAGGAGCAGATGGCCTTCTTCGACCAACACGGGATGTCTTACCACATCACCCCCGGCATCTCCTCCTTCCTTGCTGCCGCTGCCGAACTGCGCAGCCAGTTCACCATCCCCGAACGCACCCAGACCATCATCCTCACCCGTGGCGAAGGCCGAACCCCCATGCCAGAGAAGGAGCAACTGCACCTGCTGGCCAAGAGCCAATCGACCATGTGCATCTTCCTCAGTGCCGCCATCGTGGATGACGTGCAGAAGGAACTCCTCATGGAGTATCCCGCCGACACCCCCGTTGCCGCCTGCTATCACCTCACCTGGCCCGACCAGCGCATCTACCGTGGCCAACTCAAAGACCTCGCCAACATCGTGCATGACAACCACCTCACCCTCACCACCATGCTCGTGGTGGGCGAAGCCATCGACAACCGCCACGGTCTTTCCGAACTCTACAACAAGCACTTCACCCACCTCTTCAGGAAAGGCACAGAATGATTCTGGCAATCGCCGATTACATTCTTCGCATCGTGAAGAAATCAGGGTGAACAGACACTTTTGGGACACTTTCCGTGAACGATTCCTCCTTTTCTGTGTATGCAATAGTGAATTGCGCAACTTCAGAAAACAGGAATCGTTTAATTTTAAGAAACAAAACAAACAATGAGAAAGATACTTGTGAGCCTTGCGGCACTCGTCTTCGCACTTGCAGGCATGGCTCAGACAAAGGCCGTGAAAGTGGAAAGTCCCATCGTGACGGAGAAAGACTTTTTATGGTATGTAGAACAGAAAGATGCGTGGAAAGCACTGACGCAGAAAAACCCCACGGACGAAACAGCATGGCTGAACTATTACCATGCGGCTCGTTATATGCGGTGGTACCACCAGGAGGACACGACCGCCCAGCAAGTTATCCGCGAGATGAGTCAGGCCATTCCCGACACCTACACCTACAACTACTGTGCCTACAGTGCCATCGTGAGCGGGCATGGCACAGGCGAAACCGATGGCGACCGATATGCGGAGGCTGCACTTGCGAGGCTGCCAGAGGAGATGCAGTTTTTCGACTATGACCGTTGGATATGTTATCTGGCCATGAAAGGCGATGAACTACGCATGGGGCAGATGGCCAAGCGCTATTTCGACAGCGGCATTTACTCGGAGGCCGTGCTGCGCTACAGTTATAACGAGTTGGCAGGCATGGAGCCAGGTGCCATCTTCCTGAGCAGCGGCGACACTGCCATCATCCCCAAGTGGCTCATCCAAGAGGACATGGGACTGCACAGGGACAAGACCATCGTCTGCATCCCATTCCTGGCTGTGAAGGAATACCGTGAGTGGCTGAACAAAAAACTCGACATGAATCTGCCCGAATGGGAAGACGGGGCTTACGGCTCCTACGAAGTTTATGAACAGGCCATCTTGCAGGCCATCATTGACAAATATGCCAGCAAGGTGTATTTCTCTGCCACCACCCCTCCTTCGACGATGGAGCCGTGGAAGCAGAACCTTTACAACGAAGGTTTGCTGCTGAAATACTCACAGAAGCCATACAATAATCTCGCCGTGAAGCGCCGCAACGTGGAGGAACGCTACATGATGGAGTATCTGCTTGTCTCGTTCCGGCCCGAATGGACATCAGGCCAAAGGCTTTCAGCCAATTATGCGGTTTTGCTTGCCGACTTGCTGCCCTACTATGCCAAGCACGACCAGAAACGCTACGATTGGCTGATGCGTCGGTTGGTGAGCGGCATCTGCAACACCTCTTTCAGCGAGGAAAAGAAACAGGAGTACATGAACGTGTTGATAAACAGGTAGCCATGCTGATTCCGCTACGACTGTCGGCACAGTCCGACGAACAACTGATGCAGCATGCCGCCCGAGGCAGCAATCGTGCCTTTGAGGAACTCTACAAACGCTATGCCCGACGGCTACAGGGTTTCTTCGCCCGACGGCTTGGAGAGGATGCCGACTTGGCTGCCGACTTCATGCACGACACCTTCCTGCGCCTCTATGCAGCCCGCGAGAACTACCGCGAAGGTCTGAACTTCCGGGCATGGCTCTACACCATTGCCTACAACCTGTGCCGAAACCACCATCGCAACCAGTTTGCGATGGTTTCGGACGAGGGGGTGGACATCATCGACGAAGGCAGCATCGAAGTGGAACTGGACATGCAGAGCCTGCACAACGTCCTCCGCGAGGTGCTTCACAGACTCCCCGAGCCATACGCCATCCTCTTTTCGCTCCACTACGAGGAGGAACTGACCGTCCCCCAGATAGCACAAATCAGCAGACTGCCCGAAGGCACTGTGAAGTCGCGTCTGCACAAAGCCATGAACATCATCAAACAACAACTGAAACGATATGAAGATAAGTGAACAAGACATCGTCCGCATGACCCAAGAACTGCGCGACGAGGAAAACGAACAACTGCACGTCCGTCCCTGGAGCCGCAAGCGTCACTCCCCGTTTCCGGCATGGCTCGCGGCCATTCCCGCTGCGGCAGTCATCGGCTTCTTTCTCGGCATCTGGACAAACAGGCACCTGCACCCTGACGACTCCCTCGCGGCATTTGTCGATACTGTCTATATCAAGGTAAAGGAATCCCCCACCGACACCGCCACGATGCAGCCGGCCCCTCCTTCCGTCGCCCCACAGACAGCCTCTGCCCCCCATCCTGCACCCAGCGTGAGGCGCACCGCCAAGAAAGTTCCGGCCGAACCTGTCGGCCAACCCATGACGAACGACCAGATACGCTACGACCTGCTGGTGAAGAATTAAGCGTTTTTTCGTCCTTTCCACACTATTTCTGAACAAAAAGCCGTACCTTTGCAAGCATGAAGAGCATACTTGTGTTTGGCGGCACCACAGAAGGCCGCAAGGCGATTGAAGCCCTGGAGGAGGCGGGAAGCACCTTCTATTACAGCACGAAGACGGGGGAGCAGGAAGTCACGCTCCACCACGGTCTTCGTGTGGATGGAGCCATGGACGAGGCTACGATGGCGGCTTTCTGCCAAGCCCACAACATCGGGCTGCTGGTGGATGCTGCCCACCCTTTTGCCGAGGTGCTGCACCGCACGGTGGCAACGGTGGCCGAAAGGCTCCATCTCCCGGCCATCCGCTTCGAGCGCATCTTCCCCGACAGAGACCCTGACATCATCTGGCTCGACACCTACCAAGACCTCCTCACCCTCTTCTCCCCCTCCCCCAAATCTCCCCACTCACCCCATTCACCCCATCTCCCCCACTCTCTGTTAGCCACCACGGGTGTGCAAAGCATCAGCAAACTAAAACCGCTGGAGACACTGGGCATCAAAGTCTTCTACCGCATCCTGCCAAGGGAATCATCCATTGCGTCAGCCCATCGGCAGGGGGCCACCAACAGCCAACTCTGCTTCTACGACGGAAACGCAACGGAGGCACTTGAAGAGCCTCTCAATCGATGTCCCCGACGTCGGTCAACCGATGTCCCCGATGTCGGTCAACCGATGTCCCCGACGTCGGTTAAGGGGCTGTGGAAGGAGGCGGAAGAGGACTGTGAGTTTGAGGCAGTCCTGCTAAAGGAAAGCGGTCTGACGGGAGGATTCGTGGAGAAGGTGAGAGCGGCCAGGCAACGGGGCATGAAGATATATGCGCTCAAACGCCCGGAGACACCCGCCATCTTCCACCGAGTGAACGGTCCCCACGGTCTGCGCCGCATGGTGGAACGGCTCTTGCCCGAGTTCTACCCTCTCCACAGCGGCCTGACCACAGGCACCTGCGCCACAGCGGCAGCCGTGGCGGCCACCCTCCGTCTGCTGAGAGGCGAAACTCCCCCCGAAGTGCCAGTTCTCCTGCCCAATGGCGAGACCATCACTGTGGCCGTCGGTTACGGCAACGGCTATGCCTACTGCATCAAAGCGGCAGGCGACGACCCCGATGTGACCGATGGCATCGAAATCCGAGCCACTGCCGAAACCGCTCCCCACTTCGAGATTGCAGCCGGCACCGGTGTGGGCCGATTCACCCTGCCCGGCTTCGATTTTCCTCCGGGCGAACCCGCCATCAACAAGGCCCCGCGCCAGATGATAGAGGAAAACCTGAAGGAATTAGGAATGAGAAATGAGGAATTAGGAATTAGGAATGAGGAATTAGGAATGGATACCCTATCAATAGCAGGGCATTCAATTCCTCATTCCTCATTCCTCATTCCTCATTACAAAATCGCCCTCTCCGTTCCCCAAGGCGAGGCCATCGCCCGAAAGACCTTCAACCCCCGCCTCGGCATCGAAGGCGGCATCAGCATCATCGGTGTGTCGGGCATCGTCAAACCCTTCAGCGAGGCGGCCTTCATCGAGAGCATCCGCAAGTGCATGACCGTGGCGAAGGCGAGCGAGGCAGAGCGCATTGTCATCCACAGCGGCGCTAAAAGTGAAAAGGCGCTGCATGCCTATTATCCTAAGTTGCCCACCCAAGCCTTCGTCGAATACGGCAACGCCATCGGCGAGACCTTGAAGATGGCGCATGAGATGGGCATTCCACGCCTCACCCTCGGCATCATGCTGGGCAAGGCCGTGAAACTGGCAGAAGGACACCTCGACACCCATAGCAAGAAGGTCGTGATGAACAAGGATTTCATCCTGCAAATGCTGCATGAGGCAGGGTGTGACCCATCGTGCATCGGGAAAGTGGCAGACATCACCTTGGCAAGGGAACTCTGGACTCTTCTGCCCGAAGACCAGACAACCGCCTTCTGCCACACCGTCATCAGCCATTGCCGTCAGCATTGCGTCCCCCTGCTTCCTAAGGGCGACCTGACCATTCTGCTGATTGACGACGAGGGGAAAATCCATGCGTGAGGAAAAAAGTGTCTAAAAAACCTCCATTTATATAATAGGAAATAGAGAAAAACTTCTTACCTTTGCCCCCTAAAAACAACTTAAAGACAAGAGAATGAGAACTTTTCGCAACACAAAGACAATGAGTCTGGCACTCGTCCTTCTGCTTTCGGGTGCCAGCCTACACGCACAAACCGATTCCATTGCCCTGCACGATGTGGTGGTGACAGGCACACGCAACGCAACAGACATCAGACACATACCCATGACCGTGACAGTGGTGGGCAGAGAGAAACTGACCGAACAGAACCAACCCTCGGTGCTGCCCACCGTGACAGCACTCACACCCGGCCTCTTCACCACAAGCCGAGGCATACTGGGCTATGGCGTGAACACAGGAGCCGGTACTCTGAAGATACGTGGTGTGGGCGGTGGTGCCCAACTGTTGGTGCTGATAGATGGGCAACCGCAATATGCAGGCTTGATGGGACACCCCATCCCCGATGTGTATCAGACCATGATGACCGAGAAGGTGGAAGTGTTGAGAGGCCCCGCATCCTTGCTCTACGGCAGCAACGCCATGGCAGGTGTGCTCAACATCGTGACTCGCCAAATGAACGAGGACGGTGTAAAGACCGATGTGCAGGTGCAGGGCGGCAGCTATGGCTCTTTGCAGACCAGTGCCACCAACCGATTGAAGTTAGGCAAGTTCAGCAGCATCGTCGGTGTGCAGTACCAGCGCACTGATGGGCACCGACAGAACTCCGAGTTCGAGCAGCTGGACGGTTTCGTGAAGTTAGGCTATGAGTTCACGCCCCATTGGAAAGCTCAGGGCGACCTCGACATCAGCCACTTCAACACCAGCAACCCTGGCTCCGTGAATTCTCCCATCCTCGACAATGACTTCAAGATTACCCGTGGTCTGGCCAGTGTGAGCCTCAACAACAACTATGACCGCACCAGCGGTTCGCTGCGCGCCTACTTGGATTGGGGACACCACAACATCGATGACGGCTACAGCCCTGGCGGCACACCCCGGGTTGCCCTCTACAAGCACAACGACTACATCGGCGGACTCACATGGTATCAGAGTGCACGACTTTTCGAGGGGAACCGCACCACGGTGGGAATCGATTGGCAGCACTTTGGCGGTTCTGCATGGAACGAGAATCGCGAGACAGGCGAGAAGACCTACCTAACCAAGGACAAAGATGGCAACGTGGTGGAAAAACAACATGCCGACGAAGTGGCTGGTTATGTCGATTTCCGTCAAGACATCACCTCGTGGGTCACCATCGATGCAGGTCTGCGTATAGACCACCACAGCGTCATCGGCACCGAACTTGTACCACAGGGCGGACTCTCCTTCCACCTGAACGAATCGGCTGACCTCAAGGCACTCGTCAGCAAGGGCTTCCGCAACCCCATCATCCGCGAGATGTATATGTTCCCACCTGCCACAACCGACCTCAAGCCTGAACGCATGATGAACTATGAACTCTCTTTCACCCAGCGCATCAACGGGCGCGGTCACGTCGGAGCAAATATCTTTTACATCAAGGGGGACAACCTGATCACCCAGACCCGCATCAACGAGAGACCACGCAATGTCAACGCTGGCGAATTCGAGAACTGGGGTCTCGAATTGACAGGTGACTGCCGCATCAACAGTCACTGGAACCTCGATGCCAACTACTCCTTCCTCCACATGGACACTCCCATCGAAGGTGCACCCGAAGGCAAGCTCTACGTGGGTGCCAACTACCACAACGGTAAATGGACAGCCTCTGCAGGACTACAAAACGTCAGTGGACTCTACTTGACCACTGGCGATGATGCCGAAAAGGAAAACTACACCCTGCTCAACGCCGCAGTCAGCTACCAGGTCGTTCCCATCGCCACGCTCTTCGTAAGAGGCGAGAACATTCTGGCAGAAAGATACCAGACCTATGCAGGCTACCCCATGCCCAAGGCCACGTTCATGGGTGGTGTGAAAATAAGCTTTTAATAATGGGGTAGTTGAAAATAAACTTCTCACTCCTTCACTTCGTCGTGTCGGCGGCCAAAAAGCACAACGGCTATGACAGGAGCGCCGATGAGGGCGGTGACGGAATTGACAGGTAAAGCACCCTCGAAACCAGGCATACGCGCCACAAGATTGCAGACCAATGCCAGCGCAGCTCCAGTCAGCATGGTGGCAGGCATGAGGATACGGTGGTCACTGGTTCGGAAGAGGGCACGACAGAGGTGAGGTACCGCCAGCCCAATGAACATGATGGGGCCACAATAGGCGGTGACGATGGCCACAAGGATGCCCGAGCAGCTGATGACCAACAGACGGGCACGTCTCAGGTTCAGACCGAGGTTGCTGGCATAGTAGTCACCCAGCAATAAAAGATTCATGGTCTTGGAAAGCAGCATGCTCAATGGGAGCAAGCCCACCATCAACAACACAAACAGCGTCATCTGGTCGCCCGACACACGGGCAAAAGAACCTAATCCCCACACCACGTATGCCTTCACGTCTTCCTCTGCCGAGAAAAACTTCAATACACCGATGATGGCGGTGGCCAGATAGCCTATCATCACGCCGATGATGAGCAACGTCACGTTTCCCTTCACCTTCTGCGACACATAGAGAATGAGCGCCATCACCGCCAACGAACCGACGATGGCGGCAATGGACATGGCTGCATCGCCCAAGTAACCCAGACGGCTCAGTGCCACACCTCCCAACGAACCCGACAGGAGCACCACGAAGGCGACACCGAGCGAAGCCCCATTGCTGATGCCCAGCACGGAAGGGCCAGCCAGAGGGTTACGAAAGACGGTCTGCATCTGCAAGCCGCTCACAGCCAAGCCTGCACCAGCCACCGTAGCCGTGAGTGCCTGCGGCACACGGGAGTTCCAGATGATGTTGAACCAAATTTCCGACACACTCTCATCGCCCATCAAGATGCTCAAGACGGCATCAATAGGAACCTTGACCGTACCCAGCAAGAGGTTGAGCACGAAGAAAGCCACGGAGGCCAGGCACAAGAGGACAAACTTATAGAGGACTTTCATCTTTTTTCCCAACAATTATTCTCAATCACAGACACTCATTTCAGCAACTTGTAGTAGCGTGGCACATAGTCAGCCGCCATCACTTCGGGATGAAAAATCGCCACGAGGTCTTGAAGCACCCAGTCGGGATGCACGGGCGTTTCCTCGTAGTAAGGCGTCTGCTTCATGTTACAATAGATGACGTGCCTCTCCTTGAACGCCTTGAAAAGTTCGTTTCGCGGTTCCGACGCTTTCAGCGCCTCATAAGAGAAGTCACCCGGATAACTGTTCAGGATGCGCCAATAGTCGGCATTAGCAGCCGTGGCATACATCTGCTCATACTCGATGGGTACGCCGCCCGTGTTGTCATCCTTCAAGATATAGTCTGCCCCTGCATCGCGAAACATCTGCGCCAGATGGTTCTTGCCACCCACGGCAAACCAGTTGCCGCCGTGCATCTCGCCGCTGAACACCGTGGGGCGCTCCTTCGTCTGTGCCACCCTTTCCGCCAGCGAGAGGTAACGCTGTTTGATTCCGTCAAACAGCACCTCCGCCTCCTTTTCCTTTCCAAGAAACAGACCCACATACTTCACCCACTCCGCCTGTCCCAAAGGGTGCGCCTCCTTATAGCCCAAATGAGGCACAAGCGTGATGCCCGTCTCCTTGATGGCATCATAGCCGCCGCGCTTGAAGGGCGAGATGAAGATGACCTCAGGATGAGCCGCCAGAATCAGTTCGGTGTCGAAGTTGCCCTCCATGCCAATCTTCACCATCTTTCCGTCTTCCACACGTTTCCTGATGTCCTTGTTGTAAAGGTTTTTCGTACCCGTAATGCCCTTCACCACATCGTGCGCACCCAATGCCGTGAAATTAGACAGTTGCAGCATGGTCATCACAATCGTCCGCTCCACGGGCACTTCCACCTTCGTGTACCCATCGGGCACCTCAGCCTCCACACCCTTCTTGAAGAGCGCAAAATGATAGCTCACAGGCATCTTATCCTCATCCTGCTGCGGGTCAGCCACATCCACCAGACGCACCCCATTCTCCAACGTCTTCACCGTGAACCCTTTGGCATATTCCAACTGCATGGTGGCAGCAGAGTCAACCACTCCAGCCACGTTCTTCCCAGTACTGCCCTGACGGCACGACACCCACAGGAGTGTCGCCACAAAAAACAAAACAATTCTGATTGTCTTCATATCTTCCATAAATCATTAGATTTCTCCCACATCCACCAGTCCGTTCATCACGGCATAGATGATGATGTCAGCCAACGAGCGCGCATGCAACTTCTCCATGATATTCTTCCGATGGGTGATGACTGTGGTGACACTGATGTTGAGTCTGTCGCCTATCTCTTTGTTGATGAGTCCCTTCGCCAGCAGCACCGCCACCTCCATTTCGCGCGCCGAGAGCAGAGGTTCGGCAGGGCGCAGTGGCATGGGCATCTTGCTGCCCGTATGTCCAGGACGGTGATGCATGGCCAGAATCGCCTTCACCAATGCCTTTTCGCTCTGGCACACATTCAGCGTCGGCACACCCGCTATCTGCAAGTCGCCATTGACCAGCACGATGGAACGTCGTGCCTGTTCACGGAAAAAGGTCGGATGTTCAAAGTAGATGCGTGATGCCACAAAATAATGAGCGAACTGTCCCTTGTCTGCCTTCTGCAACTCGTCGAAAGAAATGAACGTCTGCACCTCCCCCATCGGGAGCAAGTCAGCGAGAATCTGTTGCAACCCCATGGCGGCAAGGATGTTGGAATCGACGATGGCAAACGCAAACAGTGGCATGTTTTTTCTGTTAATTACGATGCAAAGATAGTAATAATATTCCGACTTTTCATTACCTTTGCACACTTTTCGTATTCAAAAGCATGTTCACGACCACACTTCTCGACTGGTTTGCCCTCAACGGGCGCGACCTGCCTTGGCGACACACCCAAGACCCCTACGCCATCTGGCTCAGCGAAATCATCCTGCAACAGACTCGCATTCAGCAGGGGATGGACTACTGGCTGCGCTTCATGCAGCGATGGCCACAAGTGGCGGACTTGGCGGCAGCGACCGAAGATGAGGTGCTGCGTTTATGGCAAGGACTCGGCTACTACAGCCGTGCCCGCAACCTGCACACGGCAGCCCAACAGATTGTGGCACAAGGCGGTTTCCCCACCACGCTCGAAGGCATCCGCGCCCTGAAAGGTGTGGGTGACTACACCGCAGCCGCCATCGGTTCCATCGCCTTCGGACTCCCTGCCGCCGTAGTGGATGGCAATGTCTATCGTCTGCTCGCGCGTCACTATGGCATCGACACCCCCATCAACACGACCCGCGGCAAGGCGGAATTCACCGAGTTGGCACAGTCTCTCCTGCCCACCGACCAACCCGCCACCTTCAATCAGGCCATGATGGATTTCGGAGCCATCCAATGCACCCCCACCTCGCCCAAGTGTGTTGTCTGCCCCCTGCAAGAGAGCTGCGAAGCCCTGCGCACGGGTCGCATCGGCGAACTGCCTGTGAAAGAGCGGAAACTGAAGATTCAGACCGTCCACCTCACTTATATATATATAAGGTGCAACGGCAAGACCGCCATCCACCGTCGCCCTGCAGGCGGCATTTGGCAAGGACTATGGGAACCCTGGAGCCCCCTCCCGACCTCCCCAAAAGGGGAGGATACCCATCTGGATGGCAAACACTCCCCTTTGGGAGAGCTGGAGGGGGCAGTCCTGCTTCGCAAAGACGTGAAGCACGTCCTCACTCATCGCATCCTCCTTGCCGACTTCTATCTTCTTGAGGTTCAAGCCCCGCCTACCTTGCCCGATGACTACATCTGGGTAGATGAAGCCGACCTTGACCGCTATGCCTTCCCACGCCTCATCCAAATTCTTTTCGAGGCACTTTGAAGGCGGTCCGCTGAAAATTTTCCCCACATTGTTTCACTTTTTTGTTTAAGATTCTTGTGTCTGTTCGTTCTATGAGTGTATGACACAAAAAGACTTTGAACATATAGCACCTGCCATGAGAGCGAAAGCGTTAGCCGTAGCACACGGATTTGGCTTTTCCACCGACGAAGCCGAGGATGTGGCGCAAGACGTGCTGCTGAAACTCTGGTGGATGAAAACAGCGTGACGATGGAGCCTCAAAAGTAAAAACTTCACTTGCTTTCAGCACCCATTTTAGCACTCTAAAAGCACCCCCCTTCAGTACCTCAAAATCGGTCTGAGTCACACCCCTATCATCGGTCTGAGTCACACCCCCACCATAGGTGTGACTCAGACCGATTTTGAGGCTACGAAAGGGGACTTTTTGTGCGGTTTTCAGGAAGGGGGGATTGAGAACGGCAAAATACTCACTCCAAGAGTGCAAATCCTCACAAATAAGGATTGCGGGAACGAACAAAAAGCCGTAACTTTGCAGCGGTTTTCAAACTGACCTCGTAAAAAGAAAGCTTTTTAGGCATGAATTTCTTAGGACTCATCATCGCAGTGACCACCTTTCTGGTGATTGGCGTGTTCCACCCTATCGTCATCAAGTCGGAGTACCATCTGGGCACCCGCTGCTGGTGGGCGTTTCTGGTGGCTGGCATCGGCTTCATCGTGTCGTCGCTCTTTGTGCAGAACGATGTGCTCAGCCCCATCCTCGGTGTGGTGGGCTGTTCCTGCCTCTGGAGCATTCTGGAACTCTTTCAGCAGAAAAAGCGTGTGGAGCGGGGCTGGTTTCCGATGAACCCCAAGCGGAAGAATGAATATCAATCAAAACTAAATAATCAGAACAATGAAAACAATTAAGTATTTAGCCCTGACACTCGTTGCGCTGGTTGGCATGACCTCATGCAGCAACGACGACAACCACCAGACCATCGATGACACCTATGCAGCCTGGGTGTATGCCTCATTCTCCTACGCCCCCAACTACTATTCGAGCGACGGCACCGTGAACGTGAAGATGGAGGATGGCGTTTACACCATCACTGCCAAGAACAAAGAATGGGGCGAGGCTGTCTTCAAGAACGTGAAGATGGGCGAGCAGTGGGAAGGCTCGGGCACCATCACCGTGCCTGCCCGCAGAGAGATAGAAGAGCCAAAGACGTATGATGCACAAATCAGCGGCACCCTGAACGACATTGTCATCACGGCTCCCACGCTGATGAATGCGGGCACCGTTCTCCACTTCTACATCGGCCGCATTCCAGGAGCGAAAACGGCTGGCACGTTCGGCGGCACCAACTCGGTGAATGTGGGTGACCAGTGGACCTATACCGCTGACATCGACTACGAAATCACCGCCAATGAGGACGGCAGCATCAACCTCACCCTGCCCGAATATACGCTGACCGATACCGAGATTGGCGACCTGACTCTGGGGGGCTATACCATCACTGGCATCACCTTCGATATGTCGCGCGGTGCTTTCTATAGCGACTATGGCAGCAAGGGCCTGAAGATGCACTTCAAAGCCGTGAAAGACGGACAAACCACGATGGACAAGGATTATGACCTCAGCCCCGACAGCCACATCAGCATCGAGCCTATCAACAAGGGCGTGAAGCAAGGCGTGAAAGTGGTGAATACCTTCGGTCTTGGCACCATCGGCGAGAACGGCAAATACCAGACCAGCATGCCATTCGACCTCACCGCCACCTTTGAAGGAGCCATCAAACTGGCAGAGTAAGGTTGCCCAACGTGCGAAGCAAGATTCTTCAACGTGCGAAGTAAGGTCATTCGTCTGTTCATAAGTGCCGTACTGCTCACCTCCTGTCATGGAGCGTTCGATGAGCTTTACGACAATCCGGCTGAAAGCATCGACATCAGAGAAGGTCAACTCTATGTCGATGCTTCCAGTTGGCTTAACTGGTATTACCTCGACTTCAACGCCGCCAACCGCCACTTTGCCGAAGGCGGCACATCCAGCGCATTCGTGAAGTATGCCATCCCCACCGAGGAACTTTCCAACCCTCAGCCTTCGACCCCCAACCCTCAAACCGGCATCTACACCTATTGGTACGACGTATTTGGCGCAGGACTCTCCAACCACGACTTCAGAAGCTTCACCCCCACAGCTCAACAGCCAGCCCCTGACTCATGGCACATTGCCGTACACCGCAACAACGTACGCACCAATGGCGGAGCTGTCTATGAGACAGCTTTCACCTCGATGAAAGACCTGCCCGAAAGCAGTGCCGCTTTTGCCGACGCCACCTTTACCCCCGATAAGTGGAACGAACTGGACGTGTGGACCATCCAAGCCCAGATGCTACAGGGACTCATCGGCAATCAGGGCATCGAGGTGAACCCCGTGCTCTCCTCATGGCTCAGGGTCGATATTCCTCCTGTGCCACCCACCTTCACACTTAACAACCACGTGTTCATCATCCGCTTCTCCGACAACACCTATGCTGCCGTCCAACTGGAGAACTACCAAAGTCCTGCGGGCATCAAGTGCTGCCTGACCATCAATTACAAGTACCCGTATTGACCATGAGGCACCTCTTCCTATCCATCATAAAACCCCTGCTTCTCTCCATCATTTGCGCATGCAGTGCAGCGTTCTCCGCTGCACAAACGTCCGACTCCACCCTCTTGCTCAACGACGTGGTGGTGACGGGCACACGCACCCCAAAACTGCTGAAGGATGCGCCCATCCAAACCCGTGTCATCACCGCTGCCGACATCGAGAAGGTGGATGCCACCAATGTGGAAGACCTCCTGCAGCAGGAAATGCCGGGCGTGGAATACTCTTATGCCATGAATCAGAAGAAACACATGAACCTGTGCGGTTTTGGCGGTCAGAGCATCCTCTTCCTTGTGGATGGCGAACGGCTGGCAGGCGAAACCATGGACGACGTGGATTTCACCCGACTGAACATGGCGAACGTGGAGCGCATCGAAATCGTGAAAGGGGCGGCAAGTGCCCTTTATGGCAGCAATGCTGGAGGGGGTGTCATCAACATCATCACGAAGGAGCAGACAGAGCCGTGGACGCTGAACCTGAACGCCCGACTGGCTCGCCACAACGAACGACGCTTCGGAGGTGCATACGGAACGAAGGGAAAATGGCTGCAGAACATGCTGAACGTGAACTTCACTTCCACCGACAACTTCAATGTGGACAATGCGCCCAACCCAGCCGCACAAGTAGTGGCAACCATCTATGGCGACCGCACGTGGAACTTCAAGGATCGTCTGGTCTATACCCCCACCGACCGTCTGAAGTTCATCGCCCGTGCCGGTTACTTCTACCGCGAACTGACGCGCACTGCCGACTCACCCGAACGATACCGCGACTTCTCGGCTGGACTGAGAGGACTGTGGGACATGAGCAAGAGCGACAACCTCGAACTCTCCTACTCCTTCGACCAATACGACAAGTCCGACTACTACAAAATCACCCATCTCGATGTGCGCGACTACAGCAACGTGCAGAACATCTTCCGAGGCATCTACAACCACGCATGGAACACGGGCAGCATCCTGACTGTGGGCACCGACTTCATGCACGACTACTTGATGAACAAGAACCTGGGCAACACCACCGTGTCGCAGAACACGTTCGACGCTTTTGCCCAATACGACTTGCTCATCGACCGAAAATGGGAACTGGTGGGTGCCGTACGCTACGACTACTTCTCCGACAGCAAAGACGCTCACTTCACCCCGAAACTGAACGTGCGCTATCAGCCCATCGACAACCTCAACCTGCGCCTCGGCTACGGCATGGGATTCCGTTCTCCTGCCCTGAAAGAAAAATACTACAACTTCGACATGGTGGGCATCTGGATCATTCAGGGAAATCCCAACCTGAAAGCCGAACTGAGCCACAACTTCAACGCCTCTGCCGACTACACCAAAGGAAACTATAACTTCACGGTGGCAGCCTACTACAACAATGTACACAACAAGTTGGCAACGGGCATCCCCCACTATCTGCCCAACGATGACAAACAGCTTTATCTCGACTACACCAACCTGAAGGACTACTCGGTCTATGGTGGTGAGGCAACCGTACAGGCGCGTTGGGACAACGGACTTAGCGCCCGCTTCTCCTATGCTTACACCAACGAGCAACTGCCCAAAGATGGCGAGGGGCACACCATCAACAACCAATACATTCCTGCCCGAAAGCACTCCCTCACCGCCCGCATCGACTGGGACAAGCAGTTCACCAAGAACTATGGACTGCGCCTCTCGCTCAACGGCCGTTTCCTCTCCAGCGTGAAGAACGTGGAGTTCGTCGACTACTACGACATCGCCAAAGGCACCAGCACCATCCACTATCCAGCCTACACACTGTGGAAACTCTCTGCCGTCCAGCGCATTGGCAAAGCCGTCAGAGTGACTGCCGCACTCGACAATCTGCTGAACTACAAACCCCGCTACCACTACTTCAACAGTCCCCTCACCGATGGCACCAATCTCATGGTAGGAGTTGCCATTGACCTTGACAAAATCCGATAAATCGCACTTCTACGCTTGACAAAAGCAAGAAAAACACCACTTTTCTTGTTCTTATGCTTGTTTCTTTGTACCTTTGTACGATTTTTTGTCTTTAACGCAACAAAAACAATCTAACAAAGATATGAAACAACTACTTCTTGGTGACGAAGCTATTGCTTTGGGGGCCATCAACGCAGGACTTTCTGGCGTTTATGCCTACCCCGGCACTCCGTCCACCGAAATCACAGAGTTTATTCAGACCAACAAGGTGGCTCAGGAACGTGGCATCCACAGCCGTTGGTGTACCAATGAGAAAACAGCGATGGAGGCTGCTCTTGGCATGTCGTATGCAGGCAAGCGCGCCTTGGTATGCATGAAGCACGTAGGCATGAATGTTTGTGCCGACGCATTTGTCAACAGTGCCATCACAGGCGTGAACGGCGGCCTTATCGTTTTGGCTGCCGATGACCCTTCCATGCACTCTTCACAAAACGAGCAGGATAGCCGCTTCTACGGCAAGTTTGCCCTCATCCCCGTGTTTGAGCCATCGAACCAGCAAGAGGCATACGACATGGTGGCTTCGGCTTTCGAGTTGTCTGAAACCCTGAAAGTGCCTGTGCTGCTACGCATCGTCACCCGTCTGGCTCACAGCCGTGCAGCCGTCGAGGTGGGCGAACCCACTGCGGAAAAACCGCTCAACCCCAGCACTGACCAGTGGGTGCTGCTGCCAGGCATCGCAAGAAAGAAATATGTGGATTTGCTCGGCAAGCAGGCCGAGTTCGAGAAGGCCAGCGAAGCCTCTGTCTATAACAAGAAGGAAACGGCTGTCGGCCAAAAAGTGGGCATCGTGGCTTGTGGCATTGGCTACAACTACGTGAAGGAAAACGTGGGTGACAATGCGGACATCCTCAAAGTGTCTCAATATCCTCTCTCTCCAAAGGTCATCAAGACTTTTGCCGCCGAGCATGATTCCATTCTCGTCGTGGAGGACGGACAGCCCGTGGTGGAAGAGGCGATTGCTGGCATGGTGGGTGCCGACTACCCCATCAAGGGCCGCCTCACGGGTGATTTGCCACGCACTGGCGAACTCACTCCAGACTGTGTGGCAAAGGCACTCGGCAAACCAGCCGGTCCTGTCTTCGACAATGCCAAGAACCTCGCAGGTCGTCCTCCACAGCTCTGTCAGGGTTGCGGACACCGCGATGTTTACACCGCACTGAACCAAGTGCTGGCTGAATATCCCGACTACCGTGTGTTTGGTGACATCGGTTGCTACACCCTCGGTGCCCTGCCTCCGTTCAAGGCACTCTCCAGCTGCGTCGATATGGGAGCTTCCATCACCATGGCAAAGGGTGCTGCAGATGCAGGCCTGTTCCCAGCTGTTGCCATCATCGGCGACTCTACCTTCACCCACAGCGGCATGACAGGTCTGCTGGATGCCGTGAACGACAAGTCGAACATCACCGTGGTCATCTCCGACAACCTGACTACAGGCATGACGGGCGGACAAGATTCTGCTGGCACCAACAAGTTCGAAGCTATTTGTCTCGGACTTGGTGTGGAGCCAGAACATGTGCGTGTGGTGGTTCCACTGCCTAAGAACATGCCCGAAATCACCCGCATCCTAAAAGAGGAAATTGAATACAAGGGAGTTTCAGTGATTATTCCTCGCCGCGAGTGCATCCAGACGGCTGCTCGTCACGCAAGGGAACGTCAAAAAACAAAGGAGGCAAACAAATGAAAAAAGACATCATACTCTGCGGTGTGGGTGGACAAGGCATCCTCTCCATCGCAACCATCATCGGAGAAGCAGCAACGGAAGCTGGCATCAACCTGAAACAAGCCGAGGTACACGGAATGAGTCAACGTGGCGGTGACGTGCAGTCCAACCTGCGCCTCTCGACAGAGAACATCTACAGTGACCTTATTCCACAAGGAGGGGCTGACGTGGTCATTTCCATGGAACCGATGGAGTCCCTGCGCTACCTTCCCTACCTTGCCAAGACTGGCACCATCGTGACCAGCAGCAAGCCGTTCATCAACATCCCCAACTATCCAGAAGAGGCAGCACTGCAAGCCGAACTCGACGCCCTTCCTTCCGTTGTGAAGCTCGACATCGAGACCGTGGCCAAAGATGCTGGCAATGCCCGTGGTGCTAACATGGTGCTGCTCGGCATGGCCGCCCCCTTCATCGAGATTCTCACAGTGGAACAGCTCCGTAAGGCCATTGCCGTCATCTTTGCCCGCAAGGGTGAAGCGGTGGTCGAAGCCAATCTCAAAGCCTTCGACATGGGTGTCGCAGCCAGCAATAAACAATAACCAAACACAAAAAAATCATGATTCACAATCCCCAAATGGAGTGCATGGACAGAGAGTCTATGCGCAAGTTGCAGTCTGAGCGTCTTATCAAGACTGTGAAGACCTGTTATGAGAAGGTTCCGTTCTACAAGAAAAAGATGGACCACATGGGTGTCAAGCCCGAGGATATCCGCAGTATAGACGATATCTACAAACTGCCCTTCACCACCAAGCACGACTTGCGTGATGAGTATCCTTTCGGTTTGCAAGCAGTTCCCCAAAGTGAAATTCGCCGCATCCATGCTTCGTCAGGCACGACGGGCAAGCCTGTGGTAGGCACCTACACCGAGAACGACCTGAAGATGTGGGCTGAGTGTGTGGCCCGCGTATTGGCCGTTGGCGATATAGGTCCTGGCGACATCGTGCAGGTGGCTTACGGATATGGCTTGTTCACTGGCGGTCTGGGTGCCCACGACGGTGCCCTCGCACGTGGAGCCGTTCAGTTGCCCATCTCGGCTGGTAACTCAGAGAAGCAAATCATGCTGATGAAAGACTTCGGCACAACCGCCCTTTGCTGCACCCCTTCGTATGCTCTCCACTTGGCAGAGGTGATAGAGAAAAGTCCCGACGTCAAGGCTGAAGACCTGAAACTCAGAGTGGGTTTCTTCGGAGCCGAGCCTTGGACATGGGGCATCCGCCGCGAGTTGGAGAAGAAACTGCACATCAAGGCTATCGACATCTACGGACTCACCGAGATGTGCGGTCCAGGTGTGGGTGGTGAATGTCAGTTCCAAAACGGCACCCACGTGGCTGAAGACATGTTCTATCCCGAAATCATCAATCCAGAGACGCTGGAACCTGTGGCACCCGGCGAAGAGGGAGAATTGGTGTTCACCTCGCTGTGCAAGGAAGCCATGCCTATTCTCCGCTATCGCACCCGCGACCTCACACACCTCATCTACGAGCCATGTGAATGCGGACGCACCACGGTTCGTCTCGGAAAGATTCTGGGTCGCTCCGACGACATGCTCATCATCCGTGGCGTGAACGTCTTCCCGTCACAGATTGAGACCGTGCTGACCGAGTTCCCTGTCTTCACGCCTCAATATTTTATCACGGTCGATCGCAAGAACAACGAAGACACCTTCGACCTCGATGTGGAGTTGCGTGCCGAGTACTTCTCGCCCAACCCAGCAAAACAGATGCCATTCATCAAGCCACTCTACGACCGCATCGTTTCTCTCGTCGGCATCAAACCCAACATCCACATCAAGGAACCTGGAAACATCGAGCGTTCTACGGGCAAGGCCAAACACGTACTTGACAAGAGAACCCTCTTGACAGATTGGAAATAAGTCCATCTGATCATTCCCTATACACACAAGAAAGCCCCACCATCGTTCGCTGCGATGGTGGGGCTTGTCTTTTCCCTTTTTTCGTTTCCGCTCTTATTCCAAGCACCGTCCTCCCTACTTCACAAGCACTTTCTTGCCATTGTGAATATAAAGTCCCTGCTGCGTAGGCCGCTCGGAAAGGTGCATACCGCTGAGAGTGTACCAACCCGTGGATGGCTCTGCATCATGGAAATGACCAGATGGACAAATGTCTTCTATGCCCGTTGCTTCATCCATAAAATCGAATGCAGCCAATCCGTCTATAACAGTCATGTTTGTCAACGGCTTGTTCATCAGCAAAGAACCATCGGTGTTAGGGTTGGTTAACACTGCAGCAGGTGTTGAGGTGTTTGTCAGTTCGTTATTACTCCCATACGGATAGGCCCACCCTTCCAGATACGAGACCGAACTTCTGCCATTGGCAGGCACAATCTCATAGCGCCGCTTGTTATTTGAGTTAGGCTGTTTCCAGGGATCGAACCAATAGAGAGGGTCGAAATCCACATGAAAGACAATCAGTCCACTGCCAGGCAATGACGCATCCCAACCTCTGCGTTGACGGTTCTCAACCATATAAAACTCATCAGGATGCCCATCGTTGTAGATAATATAAGAAAACGGCTCATCGCACAGGGCAGGCATGCCCGTGACGGAAACAGGATCCGTCAGTACAACGGGAGTTAGCCAGCCCATTAGCATACGTTCGTGCGCTGAATAACAGACAGGACTATAGCCACCGCCCATATAGTAACCATAATCCATCACATCCCATCCGTCCACAACCGGTGTATTTGATGAGTTGTAGAAATCCGAGAGTCCAAAACAGTGACTAAACTCATGGCAAAGAACCCCAAAGGAAGAAAATCTGTTTCCCAATTCGGCTGTGACACAATAGCTATCGACCGTGTAAGTCTTTCCGTCATGGGCAAAGGTATATGGTTCACGATACCCCTCCCCCTCTTTCATGTTGCAGTGCATCGACATCCACCATTGGTGAGGCCAAATGCTGTTTTCTCCACCACCGTCGGACATGCCCTTTCCCGCATAGACAATGAGCAACTGCTCCACCATTCCATCGTCATTCCAGTCATAGAGTTTCCAGTCAATGTTGCGTGTCAGCAGCACATCCATCACATCATCCACCAGATACTGGGATTTTTCATCATTTATCGCGGTACTGCGATATTTAGAAACCACACCCACCTCCACATACTGCAAGTCGAACGTCAGCCGGAACTGCCCATAACTCTGGTCATAGAAGTAGTCACGCACCGACCCCACATAAGGTGTTTCGTTGAATTTCTTCTGATTGAAAATTTTCTCCCATTGCTCCAGCACCTCCGATTCTGTACCCTGAAACGTTCTGTCATCAAACGATGCCAACACCACCAACTGCCGACGGTCTCCCTGATAAAGAGTCACATCAATATTATTTAAGTCCTCTGAGGAAGCCGCCCGCCGCAATGTCCTCTGAGGAAGCAGCATACCACGACGGCAGCCTCCGACCGACAACGATTCCTGCGCTATTCCTGCAAACGGCAGGAACAGCAACAGTCCGCAAAATAATATCCATTTACATGCGAATCTTTTCATTCTCTATTTAGAAGTACTTTCGGTTCAACAACACAACACCAATTTGCAAAGTTAAGTGAAACGAACACTCTCTGCCAAACAAATCCTGCTTTTTAACAAAAAAAGGCAGAAGAAGTAAAAAGTTTTGTGTAATTTTGCAATCGAAATTATATCAAACCTATTTTTATGACAACACCATTAGACTACCAAATAGTTACTGAGGCCATCGAAGGGATGGGTCTCGGTGACTTCTCACAAGCAACCATTCGCGACCTTCAGTCGCTCTCACGTGTGCTGGAAGAGAAGACGGGACAGCAGGTCATCCACCTCGAAATGGGTGTGCCGGGGCTGCAACCGTCGGAGATTGCGCTGAAAGCTGAGCAGGAGGCACTCGCCAAAGGTTGTGCCACCATCTACCCTCCCAACGGTGGCATTCCACGCATCAAAGAGGCTGCATCGAAGTTCGTGAGAGCCTTTATCGGTGTGGATATTGACCCGCTCTGCTGCATTCCTACCACCGGCTCGATGCAGGGCACTTTCGCCACCTTCACGGCTTGGCACCACGCCATGCCCGAGAAAGACACCGTGCTGTTCATCCATCCTGGATTTCCCGTGCAGACGACACAATGTGACGTGATTGGGTTGAAGCACATCGGGCTGGACATCCATGACTATCGCGGCGACGCACTCGTTCAGAAACTGGAAGAAATCCTATCGGCAGGCAATATCTGCGGCATCGTCTATTCTAACCCCAACAACCCCTCGTGGGTATGCTTCAACGAAGAGGAACTGAAAGGCATCGCCAGTTTGGCCGACAAGCACGACTGCATCATTCTCGAAGACTTGGCCTACTTCGCCATGGATTTCCGCCGAGACTTGAGTCACCCCTTCGAAGCCCCCTATCAAGCCACCGTGGCACGCTACACCGACAAATACATCTTGGCAGTGTCTGGCTCTAAAGCCTTCTCCTATGCCGGCCAACGCATCGGTGTGGCCTGCATCAGCAACGCACTCTACCACCGCGTTTTCCCCGCTTTGGAGAAGAACTTCGGTGTGGGTGAATTCGGCAACTTCTTCTGCAACCGTCTGATGTACACCCTTTCCAGCGGCACGACCCACAGTGTGCAGCATGCGATGGCTGCTCTGATGGAGGCAGCTTGCGACGGAAGCTACAATTTCCTGAACGATGTGAAGGAGTATGGCCGAAGAGCCAAGTTCATGAAGGACGTGCTCCTCGCCAACAACTTCTACTTGGTTTATGACAACGACCTCGGTGCCCCACTTGCCGACGGCTTCTACTTCACGGTGCAGTATCCAGGCATGAACGACCTCGAACTGACCCGCGAACTCATGTATTACGGCATTGCCGTGTTCCCGCTCGACACGATGGGCAGCAACGAACAGGGAGTGCGCATCTGCACCTCGTTCTTCAGCAAGGAACAAGAACCACTTTTCAAGGAACGTATAGAACAATTCAACAAAAATCATGGACGATAAATCACCTTACCTTCATCCGCAATACGAGACGCTGTCTCGCGAGGAAATCAGCAAACTGCAGCTGGAACGCCTGCAAGCAACCGTGAAGCACTGCATGAACTCACCGTTCTACAAAAAGCGCTTCGAGGAGGCAGGACTGAAACCTGAGGACATCAAGAGCCTTGACGATATCCGCAAGATTCCTTTCACCACAAAGCAAGACCTGCGCGACACCTACCCCTTCGGCATCGCCAGTGTGCCACTCCGCGAGTGTGTGCGCCTGCACTCTTCTTCAGGCACCACGGGCAACCCGACAGTCATTCTCCACACGAAGAAAGACCTCGACGAATGGGCCAACCAAGTGGCACGTAACCTCTGGATGGTGGGACTGCGCCCCGACGACGTGTTCCAGAACTCATCTGGCTACGGCATGTTCACGGGCGGTCTGGGCTTCCAGTACGGAGCCGAGAAACTGGGCATGCTCACCGTACCGGCCGCTGCGGGCAACTCCCTCCGACAGATTAAATTCATCAAAGACTTTGGCACCACTGCCATCCACGCCGTGCCCAGTTACGTGACCCGTCTCTACGAGGTGATGCAGCAAGAAGGCGTGGATCCTCGTCGCGACACGAAGCTGAAGGTGTTGGCCATCGGTGCCGAGCCCCACTCAGAAGAGCAACGCAAGCGCATCGAGGAGATGATGGGCGTGAAAGCCTACAACTCCTTCGGCATGAGCGAGATGTGCGGTCCTGGTGTAGGCTTCGAATGTAAGGAGCAGAATGGTCTCCACTTCTGGGAGGACTACTACATCGTGGAAATCGTCAACCCCGAAACATTGGAGCCTGTAGCAGACGGCGAGATTGGCGAGCTTGTCCTCACTACCCTCTGCCGCGAGGCCATGCCGCTCCTCCGCTACCGCACCAGAGACCTCACCCGTGTGCTGGGACGCACCTGCCCCTGCGGACGCAATCACATCCGTCTCGACCGCATGCGCGGACGTTCCGATGACATGATGGTGCTGCGCGGCGTCAACATCTTCCCCATCCAGATTGAGAAGATTCTCATGCAGTTCAAGGAACTCGCCAGCAACTACCTCATCACCCTCACCACCGACGAGGACAACGACAACATGACCGTGGAGGTGGAACTGGAGGAACTCTTCACCGACGACTTCCAGCGGCTGCTCACCTTGCAGAAGGAAATCAAACGCCGACTGAAGGACGAGATTCTCCTCACCCCACACGTCAAACTCGTGCCCAAAGGCACCCTGCCCGTCAGCGAAGGCAAGGCTGTCCGCGTAGTAGATAAGAGAAAGGTATATCAATAGTAAAAACTAAAAGTTAAAAACTAAAAATAAAAGTTACTTCTGCCATGCGAAGAACATACTTTCACTTTTAGTTTTTAACTTTTCACTTTTAACTTTCAACCATGACAATCAAACAACTATCCATCTTCATCGAGAACAAAGGAGGCACCCTCATCAAGGTTCTCGACCTGCTGAGCAAGGCAGGCATACAGATTATCGCCTCTACCGTGGCCGACACCAAAGACTACGGCATCTACCGAGTGCTGACCAACGACCCAGCACAGGCATACCTCATCCTGAAAGATGCTGGCATCAACGTGCAACTCTCCGATGTATTCGCCCTGAGCATAGACGACCAGCCCGGTCGTGCAGCCGAAGCCATCAAGCAGGTGTCGGAAACAGGTGTGAACATCCTCTACCTCTACTCCTTCCTCTGGCAGGGAAAGGGAGTGCTGGTGTTCCGTGCCGACCAGGGCGAGAAGGCAAAAGAAATCATCATGCTCAACAAGATAGCCTTCTTGACTGAGGCGGATTTCCGATAAAAGCGTCCCCCATCCCCATGACACTTCTTGAAAGCCTGAACACAGGCGACCGCTTCGCTGCCAGCATCGGCGCACAACTGACCGAACTGCGCGAGGGCTATGCAAAGGCTGAACTGACCGTGGAGGAGCGGCACCTGAACGGTGCTGGCGTGTGTCAGGGCGGTGTGATGTACACACTGGCCGACCTCGCCTTTGCAGGCGTGGCCAACAGTCACGGCATCCTCACACTCGGCATCAGCAACACCATCACCTTCCTGAAATCGGGACAGTTGGGCGACCGCATCACAGCCGAATGCACCGAAACATTCGACCACCGCAAACTGCCCTACTGCGACATGAAAATCACCAACCAGAGAGGCGAACTGCTGGCCATCATGACGGGGCTGGCCTACCGCATGAGGAAAGATTTCCCCTTCGAAGCATTGATGTAATGATAGACATAAAACTCGACGTACACACCCACTCCATCGTGTCCGGCCATGCCTTCAGCACCCTCAACGAGATGATTCAAGAGGCGCAGAAGCATGACCTGACTCTCTTTGGCGTTACAGAGCACGGTCCCGCTCTTCCCGGAGCTTGCCATGCCATCTACTTCCGCAATCTCCACGTCGTGCCGCGCCAGTATGGCACCATGCGACTGCTGCTGGGAGCCGAACTCAACATCATCGACTACGAGGGCAACCTCGACATCACCGACGAACAGACGTTGGGCTGCATGGACCACGTCATCGCCGGTCTCCATTCCCTGTGCTACACCGACGGCACCCACCAGCAGAACACCTCCGCCCTGCTCGGTGCCATCGAGAATCCCCACATAGACATCATCTCGCACCCCTGTGACGGCACCGCCAGCAGTTTCGACCTCGAAGCCGTCGTGCTGGCAGCCAAACGTACAGGCACCCTGCTCGAACTCAACAGCAGTTCGCTCAACCCCGCTCGCCAAAAGACACTGGCAAAACCCATGTTCACCAAGATGCTGCACCTCTGCCGACAGCACGACGTACCCATCATCCTCGGCAGCGATGCCCATCACACCTCAGGCATCTGCAACTACCAATACGCCCTTCCCCTGCTCGAAGAGACACACTTCCCCGACGAGCTAATCATCAACGACAAGCCCCAACTCTTCCTGCAAATCATAGGGAAATAAGCCGTTCAGCCACCTTTTTCAGTGCCAAAAGCAAAAAAAAGAGAGAAAAGTTTGGTCAGTAAGAAAAAAAGGCCTACCTTTGCACTCGCAAAACAAAAACAAGATGGTGCCATAGCTCAGTTGGTAGAGCATCGGACTGAAAATCCGTGTGTCCCCGGTTCGAATCCTGGTGGTACCACTCACACCGAGAGAAAGTTTCTGAACACCCCCGTTCTGGAACTTTCTTTTTTCATTTTCCCAAAAAGACCGCTGCATTCCCCATGCTGCGGTCTTTTTTTGGGCAAGAACAAAGAAAAAAAAGAGAAAAAGTGTGCAATGTCATTAAATATTATTACATTTGCATCATGATAACAATCTTCTACTGAAATCACAGAAAAACCTATGAATACACAGATGAGTTTTACAGAAGCCCTCAGTCGAAGCGGCTTCGAGATGGTTGACTTCATCATCCTGCTGGTCTATTTAGTCATGCTGGTCAGTCTGGGCATTTTCCTAAGCAGCAACAGCAGGAAAGGAAACGCCAAAGACTATTTCTTGGCAGGCAACTCCCTCACATGGTGGGCTGTGGGTGCGTCCCTCATTGCCGCCAACATCTCCACCGAGCAGTTCATCGGTATGGCTGGTTCGGGTTATGCCGACGGCATTGCCATTTCTGCCTACGAGCTGATGGCAGCCGTCACCCTGATAGTGATTGCCAAATGGCTGCTTCCAGCCATGATGGACAGGAAGATATTCACCATTCCCCAGTTCCTCCGAGAACGCTACAACTCGGGGGTGGGCGTGGCTTTCTCCATCTTATGGATATTCCTCTTCGTGTTCATCAACCTCACCTCGGTGGCATGGCTGGGCGCACTCGCCATTGAGCAGATACTCGGACTTCAAGGCATGGTGGTACAAATCATGCCAGGACTGACCATCTCCATGCGCACCATCATCGTCATCTCACTGTTTCTGGTGGCAGGCCTCTACTCCATCCACAGCGGTTTGACCGTGGTGGCATGGGCTGATGTCATGCAGGTGATATTCATTGTGGGAGGCGGTGCCGTGGCAGCCTATTTCGCGCTGACAGCCGTGGCAGGTCAAAGTTCAAGCCCTATCGAAGGACTCGAAAAGGTCTTCGTTGCGCTGACCACAGGAAACCATGCCCAAGACACCCATTTCCACCTCATCATTCAACAAAGCCACAACGAGGAAGCCTTCTCCAACATACCCGGCATGGCAGCCTTGGTGGGCAGCATATGGCTGACCAACTTAGGCTATTGGTGCTTCAACCAATACATCATTCAGAAGGGTCTTGCCGCCAGAAGCCCCCAAGACGCAAAGACAGGCTTCCTTTTTGCAGGATTCCTGAAGATACTCATCCCCTTCATCACTGTGCTGCCAGGCATTTGCGCCTTCTACATGTACGAACATGTCGACCAGTATGTCTCCGTACAAGGCAACATCTCAGTTTCCGATGACGCCTACCCATGGCTCATTCGCAACTTCATCCCCACCGGCATCAAAGGCTTGGCACTCACTGCCCTCATCGCCTCCATCATCTCCTCGCTCGCATCGATGCTCAACAGCACCGCCACCCTCTTCACCATCGACATCTACAAGAAATACATCAAGCCCGAAGCCTCCGACCAGCTTTTGGTCAATGTCGGACGCATCGTGTCTGTCATCGCACTCCTGACCGCCCTATTCACGGTGCAGCCCTTGTTGGGCGACCTCGACCAAGCCTTCCAGTACATTCAGGAATACTCAGGCTTCATCTATCCAGGCATCATCATCGTGTTCAGCCTCGGCCTCTTCTGGAAACGTGCCTCCACCACAGCCGCCATCTGGACAGCCATCCTCGCCATTCCCCTCGGCGTACTCATGAAAGTGGCCATACCCGAAGTGCCCTTCCTTCTCCGTGCCGGCTACGTGTTCATCTTCCTTGCCTTCTTCTTCATCACCGTGTCGATGCTCAGCAAGAAGAACATACCCTGCGACCTTCCTACAGAATATAACAAACACGTCCTGCTGAAGTGGAGCCACATCATGGGAGCCTTCGGCCTCATCTTCGTCCTGAGCGCAGCAACGGTCAGCATCGTCAACCTCATCATGGAAGAAGAAATCATGCCCGAAGACAACATCTTTGCCTACCTCAAAGACATTGGCTTCGAAGCATTCTACTTCTTTGGTACCATGTTCCTCACATGTGCCATCTTCCTGCACTCCAACGCTTGCCACACCCAACAAAACCCCAAGGCCGTGCCCATCAATCTTGCCCTCTTCAGGACAGACCGCATCTACCTCTACGGCAGCATCGCCATCATCACAATCGTGACTGCAATTTATGTGATGCTGTGGTAGTCGAGAGTTGACAGTTGAGAGTTGACAGTTGAGTAAAAACAATCAGGGATTAAGAAAGAGACTTGTGACACGTTCTGTCACAAGTCTCTTTCTTAATCCTTAGCCCCCAACCAGAAGCCCCAACTCTCAACTCTCAACTGTCAACTCTCAACTAAAATAATAGAGGAACGTCGCCAAGCCCTCCAAGGCCTGCTTCTTCTGGTTCTCAATCTCCAGCTTGAACTTGATTTGCGCCTTGCAGATGCCACGAATGTTAGAAATATCGTGGAGTGAAGCCGTCAAGCGGACACGCTGTCCAGAGAGCACCGGCTGTCCGAACTTCATCTGATCCATGCCATAATTCACCAGCATCTTCACATTGTTCACCTGAATCAGCTCCTGCCACAAGTGAGGCAAGAGAGAGAGTGTGAGATAACCATGCGCAATCGTGCTCTTGTAGGGGCTCTCAGTCTTTGCACGTTCAGGGTCCACATGAATCCACTGATGGTCGAGCGTAGCATCGGCAAAAAGGTTAATGCGCTCCTGCGACACCTCAAGCCACTCGCTCGTGCCAATCACTTCACCCAGATGAGAAGCAAACTCATCATACGAATTCACTATCAGCTTTTCCATATCTATTTCTGCTTATTTATTGATTTCTTTGCAAAGATAGAGAAAAAAGTGATAAGTGAAAAAAGAAAAGCGAAAAATTTGCTACCGCAGGTGTTTGTTCGCTTGTCACACGCTTGCGGTAGCAAATTTTTCACTTCTCATTTTTCACTTTCCGTTCAATTTAAGCCTCGGCCTTCTTACCCGACAGCTTTTCCTTGATGCGAGCCTTCTTACCAGTCAGCTTGCGCAGATAGTAAAGCTTAGCGCGACGCACCTTACCTACCTTGTTCACCTCGATAGAGTCGATGTTAGGCGAGTTGAGGGGGAAAATACGCTCCACACCCACGGTGCCAGACATTTTGCGCACCGTGAAACGCTTCTTCTCCTGATGGCCTGCAATCTTGATGACCACGCCACGATAGAGCTGAATACGCTCCTTGGAGCCTTCCACAATCTTGTACGCTACAGTTACAGTGTCACCTGCCTTGAAGTCAGGGAACTGCTTTGGCTCAGAGGTCTGCATGGCCTCCTCAGCCACTTTAATTAAATCTACTGCCATTGTTTTGGTTGATTTTTGATAATTAAAGAGTTACAGCGAGGCATTCTCCTTTTCAGAACATAGAAACCCGATGTTTCATGCCCTTGGGCTCTTTCCCTATCGGACAGCGGCTTCGCCAAAAAACGGTTGCAAAGGTACAAAAAAGTTGGGAGTTAAGAACAAGTCACCCCTCTTTTTCTGCAAAAAAAGAACGAAAAAAGAAAAAAAAGGCGAAAAACGCCAGTTCGGTATAAGAAAGTTGAGAAAAAGAAGAGGCTGTACACACCCAGTGCACAGCCTCCTCTTCACATATAAAACAAAACGAAAACTTTCTACCAGAGGTCTTCCACCTCGCCGCCTTCTTCAATCGCCATCATTTCCTGGGCGTATGCGTCGGCGGCGTCTTTGGGAGTAGCCGAACCATTTACAGGAAGTGTTTCTGTAGAGCCAATGGTTATATTAAGCTCCAGGCCCAGTTCAAGTGGAACCACCTGCACTTCGGGGGACAAATACACTTTCTTCATATTCTTCCAGTTTGTTTATTTAACATATACCTTCTTGCCATCCAGGATGTAGATGCCGCCTGTTACAGGACGTCCTACACGCTGGCCGTTCAGGTTGTAGTAAACACCCTTCTCCATCTTCGAGCTAGCATAGTCGAAGCCCACGCTGTCGATGAAGGTAGCCTCGCCGCTGTCTTCAAACACGAAGCGGATGGCTGCGCCATTACCGATGCCAGAAGCAGGCAGAGACGCTGTTGGCAGTGGCAGATAAGCCTTGCCGGCAGCCAGCGTAGAACCATCCTCTACAGGATAGAAGCCCTCGCCACTCTCACCGTTAGTCAGGATGAAGTTCGTGTAGTCGCCATCCACCTGGTGGAGCACCGTAGCGCGGTTCACACCTACCAGCAGGTTAGACACGACAGTGGCTCCCGTTCCTGCAGGAATCTCGTAGCTGCCATTGTCACCAATCAGCACCACGCCTGTACCCTTAGGTACGTCATACACGCGAGTCAGAATAGCATCGCCCGTGCTGGGTGTGAATGCCGACACGATGTAGGCTCTCACCTTTTCCTCACCTGTGAAGTCGAGGTCCATCATCGAGCAGAAGGTAGCGATGTTGTGAGCGATTTCCACCTTGTTAGCAGATTCAGCCACAGCATTCTCAGTCTTCTCGTCCAAAGTGGTCCTAAGTAGACCCAGAGAACTGATCAAGTTATCAATATCCCCACTCATGGTGTTGAAGGCTGTACCCATATCAGCGTAGAGATCAGCGTGGTCTTCACCCAGGGTGGACTCGCTGTTGGTCAGGTCAAACTGATAGCCTGCCAGATTGTCCGCCATCGTGCTCTTGTTAGTCTTTGCAACATTAACCTTTGCCTTGAGGTCATCCAATGCGGTTTCCAGACCAGTTCTCAGTTCTGAAGAGAGATACTGTTCAAGGGCATCTTCTGCCTCAGCGATAGCATCGTCAGCCTTACCCAGCTCGGTTGCCAAGTCGGCAAGCTTCGTATTCAGATTATTAGCCTGCGGATAGAGAGGAGCCGCTGCGCCCAGGTTCGCGATAGCGTTGCTGATGGCGGTGAGAGCTGCGGGTACATTCTCCTCAGAACCATTGTCGTAGCCAGACTGATAGCCAGCTTTCAGACTGTTGGCATTGGTGATCATGCTCACTGACGCACCTGCCTCCTGCGCTGCCGTGATGGCAGTTTGGAAGTTGCCAAGAGCCGTATTGAGCTGAGCATACTGGTCAGCAGAAGTGTTCAGAGCCGAAGTCTGGGCGTTGATAGAAGTGATGGTGCTTGCCACATCTGCATCGGCAATGCTGCCGTCTGTGTAAGCTGCAGAAGCATCATTAAACACTGTGGTGGC
>CAMVIM010000028.1 GCA_947167515.1 uncultured Prevotellaceae bacterium
CAAAGATTTGCTCCAAGTCATTAATCTTAACGGCAAACTTGTTCTTAATGAAACGGCCAAGCGAAGTAATGCGCTGCTGACCGTCGAGCACTTCCAATTCTGTTTGAGGTGACTGATAGTCTTTATTGCGGTTGAAGTATATCAGTCCGAGCGGATAGCCTTTCAGTACAGACTCAATCACAGCCACATCACGTTTGCCGTCAGCATAGATGTAGTTACGCTGATACTCTGGCTGAATTGTCAACTTACCAGCCAAGCCATAGAGACCTTTTCCTTCCAGTTCGTTATACTCAAAGCCGTCGCAAATCTGCTCAACGGTATAAATTTTCAATTCTGTCTTCATACTGATTGCTTTTTGCGGATTAGTATTCTTGCGTAAGGTTTCACTGGGTAGCCGTCTTCCATATAGTAAAGTTGGCCTTGTCTAAGGCTGGGATTTAGTTTTTTCAATTCTGGTGGGAATGGCTTTAGTCCTAACTCTTTGCCAGAATCCCCTTCAGCAATACCGATAATCTCGAATTGCTCCGGGCAGTATTTATCAAGAAAAGATTTTGGCAAACCCATTGCTCCCTCGTAGTCGGATGGGATTGCATCAGTATATGGGATTTCTATTGCATCATAGTTCTCATAATGGATGTAGTCCTCCCTTCCTCGTATTTCCTTGTGCTTACTATGCTTGAAGTTCTCTGCCATCGTCATTAAGCGTAAAGGCTGATGGCGGCGTCCGTGGTCAATATTTGTAAACCAACAGCAATTACGAAACTTAACAAGGCTTGTGTTCTCGTCGTATACACCATCAGCATAGCTTTCCCGTGGAGCTTCAACACGAAAGTAGGCATTGCCATTTTGGAAACCATTGCCAAGCCACATTTTGTTATCCTTTATCAATGGGAATATTTCTTTATAGGTGACTGCATTCATATTGCCAATGATAATAAATTGCTTCTGGGTTTCCATTAGCCAAACAACAAATTCACGGAACAGCGAGAAAGGCGGATTAGTTACAATGATGTCTGCCTCGTCACGTAGTTTGCGTATCTCCTTGCTACGGAAATCACCGTCACCCTCCAGATACTGCCATTGCAAATCTTCGATGTTGATACGATTGTCGCCCGTTACATCACGCTCAAGTACGAATATCTTTCCATGCGTCTTACTTTTGTCTGCGTTGAAATGCGGTTGCTCAGTTTCAAAGAGTGTCGGTTGGTATGGCATCTTGTACTTCTTGCTTTCGGGTGCATAGCTGGTGGAAATCAGTTTCTTCAATCCAAGCAGTTCAAAGTTCTGAGCAAAGAACTTTGTGAAATTGCTCCACTCTGGGTCATCGCAAGGCAGGAGCACCGTCTTGCCACGAAATACATTCGGGTCATAGTCCAGATAGGCGTTTATCTCCTTCTGAATATCGGGATATTGCGTATAGAACTCGTCGTTCTTTGCCGTCTTCGCATTTGCTAAGTTCGTATTTGCCATACTCGTTTGCTTGGGGATTTCAAATTTTGGCTACAAATTTACTCAACTTTATTGAGTATTAGGCGAAATCAGTACAAAAAATGCTAAAATCGAGAAGATTTAATGAAAAATTATCGTCAATTATTGGCAATTATTGTCCAAGGAAAAAACAAGCCGCTTGCGGCAACACAAAAGAAAGAGAATCGCCCTTGGCGATGGATTTCAAGAAACAAATTAGCATAATTAGAATAATTTTATCCACAAATTATAATTATAGAAATTAGTGAACTGAATAATTCCAATTATTCTAATTAGTTTCAAGAAAAAAACAAGCCGCTTGCGGCGAGAAGAAGAGACATCATTGTATAAGACAATTGAAGTTTCGGAAGTTCCAAACGCTTCATTTTCAACAACGAATCAAGCGAATCATTCTAATTTACCATGCGGCGAGAAGATGTCTTTTCTTAATGCCGCAAGCGGCAACGAATGGAATCGAATGGCTACACTCAGCATTCGTTTTTATTCGTTGCACCCTTGGGTGCATTGTGCATTGTATAAATTCGTCATATTCGAAATATTCGTTGTTGAGAAAAACATCCGAAACTTCAATTCATAAATTTTTTAATAAACAATTTGGGATAAATATAAAAACACAAGACTTTCTCTTTTTCACGTATAATACCCATATAATGCCCATGAACCTTTAGTTCGGCGAAGCCAATGACCATCAATTTTTGTAAGAGTTTCTAACAAACGTTTTTGGGGGCAACTCAAATCGCTCGCTTAGGAATGTCTTCTGTGAACACCCTTCCGCATCCTGCTCCATTCTCCAGTCATGTCTTCACGCTTCTGGCAGTCGTTTCTTCACGCTTCTGGCAGGCATCTCGTTGAGGGATAACACGACTGCCAGACGGAGGTTGATACGAGTGCGAGGCTGGGGGTGATACAGGTGAGAGGGGGAGGAGGATACGAGTATAAGATGGAGGCGATGACGAGTGGACGACGGTGGTGGATGCGGGTGCGCGATGGAGGTGGATGCAGACGTGCGTTCACTAAAGAGGTGAAAGGGGGATGAACAATGAATAATTAATAATTAACAATGAACAATGAATATAATTCATGAGGCCTCATCTTCCACACCTTCCGATGAGTCTCTTCCACACCTTCTGGAGAGTCTCTTCCACAGAGTCACAAGGGGCAGTGGAAGAGAGTCACGTGACTCTGTGGAGTAGAGTCATAAGAGATAACGACGAAGCCCCTATGGAAACTCTTAATAATATGTGAGTTCGGTATAAGAATTACGCCTTCGGCGGATGTGTAAAATGACATTTAGTTACTTTACACATCCGCCGAAGGCGTATAATAAAACTTTTATGATTATCCGCAATCGTACCACCAATTGCTTATTTCAGACATGCGTTCATTTCAACACGAACCTTTACTCGGCGTAGCCAATGACACGAAATTTCACCAAGCCATGCGGAAAAGAGAACACAAAGCCGCAAGCGGCGACCAATTGCACGAACCATCCGGATGGATTGGCTACGCCGAACTAAAGGTTCGTATGTTTCGTCGCACCGAAGGTGCTTTGTGTAATGTTTTCTGGTTGCATAGTTTGAGAATATTCGTGTTAAAATGAGCAGTTGGTGGTATGTTTACGGATAGTCGTAAAACTTTTTTTATACCGAACTGACGTTATTTTATATCATGTACAACTCCTCCTCCCTGGCCGTTTTACGCTCACCTTGTTCACCGCCTCCATCCTGTAGTTGACATTATTGACCACGGCATCGATGAAGTGGAGATTGCCATCAAGGTCAACAAGGACATTGGAGGACTTGACATCGGAAATCTCATATTGACCATTGAACCAGATGTCGTCCATATCAACGGTGTAACCATGTGATTCAAGAAAATCGTCAATCTCCTTATCGGTGGCATAGCGAAGAGGCTCTATGAAAGGCTGTTTGAGAACAACACAAGGTTCACCGATGCTGTTGTGAGTAAAACCTATGATGATGTAGGCATCATCAGGAAATAGTTCGTTATGAGCAATCAAACGATGAATGAAACCATCTAAACTGGTGGCAGAGGGGGATAGCAGGGCAAAGTTGTTGAGTTTGATGGCGTAGAGATCATCTTTAGAGATGAAGACATCATTCTCTTGTCCGTTGCCTATCATCTTGCCTACATGGTCTTCTATCCTCTCAATCCATGTCCCAAGGCTTTGAGATCGCTGAACGACATGCCTAAGTAGGGATTCTCGATTCCTAAAGACTGGTCGAGCCTCCGTTGGATCTGAATTCTCGTGGCTGAATCCACAGGCCTGTTCCAGCGTGGCTTGGATGCGTGGATGGCTTCCAAATAGTCGTTCCAACTCTTGTTGTTCATTGCTGGTCATCTTTGTTTAGAGGTGAGCATCTAAGTTTCTCGCCACAAAGGTACAATCTTTTTCTTTCCTCCGCAACTTTTTAGCAGGAAAAAGATTTTTCACTGAAAAAAGACTGTGCAGCACTCTACTTCCACTCACCTTCCACCATTCGACCCACCACCAGCTTGTCGCCCGAAAGATCCACCTCGAAGAGATGGGGCACACGGATGTAGCGGCCTTGGACACTCTTGTGACTGTGGACTGACATGAGCCAACGACCGTCGAGAGTGCGGAAGAGCATGCCGTGACCGAAGTCGGGAGGGGTGATGGGCTGAGATTCTTGCACCCAAGGACCATCGAGGGTGCCACTTTCTGAATAGGCTACGCCCTGCGTATAGATGTTGTCTATCCACGAAGTCCAGAGCATGCCCAGACGACCAGTGCCTGTGCGGAAAAGATAGGGACCGTCGGTCACCTTGTTGGGACGGTCTTTACCATCTTCCACCTCATGGCTCCAGGGGGAAGCCGAGGCTCGGAAAAGGATTTTTCCCTGACCTACAGATCCGCTCAAGTCGGGCTTCAACTCTATCTTCTCGATGGTGCCGTCCCAGTTTTGCAACCATTCACCGCAGTACACCATGTAGGGCTTGCCGTCAGTATCTACCCAGAAAGTGCCGTCGAGTGTGGGCTGACTGGCTGGCAGATAGGTGGCATCGGCCATGGGACGGTAGGGTCCGCAGGGTTGGTCGCTCATCAGCACATGGGAGGCACGGCGTGGAATGACGTTGCCACGCACGGTGTCTATCTTGATGGCTTCGTTAGTGAAAGTGGCAAAATAGTAGTATTTACCTTTATAGGGATGTAGTTCAGCTGCCCAGATTTGTGGATGCTTGCCCATCCATGAGGTAGAGTCGGTTTCTGCCACACGATAAGGTCCTGCCCAGCGATTGAGGTCGCGGCTCGTCCAAAGCTGTCCTCCTGTGCCCGTCATGTAGTAGGTTTGAGTGAGGGAATCGGCGAGGATGCAAGGATCGGAAAGGATGATGGAATCGCGGGGAGTGAGTTGCTGATAGACGCGCACGTAGTCTATCTCATATTTCATTGGAAAAGCCTTGGGGTCTATCTCACCCCCGTTGTCGCCTCCGAGGGCAAGATTGAGCAACAGGTACTGAGGACGTCGGAAGGGGTTAAGATGCTGACCGATGGAACCGTTGAGAGTCTCGCTCATGGGGATGTCGTTGAGCAGCTCGTCGTCCAGGTAGATACGGATGGATCTCGGACTCCAGTCCATGCGCCACACGTGGAACTCATCTGCCCATCGGGGATTTTTCTCCGTGAAATGGCTGAAAGGAATCTTCTTCGAGTTCCACACTGCCGAATGGGGACGGTCATTGCCCCATGCAGCATTGGCCAGAATGTGGGGAACACCATCAATGCGATAGTACTCCATCACGTCTATCTCTCCGCAGGAAGGCCAAGACATACCCTTGCCCAGCAGCCAGATGGCTGGCCATGCTCCTCCTGCCGTGGGGATTTTGGCACACACTTCAAGCCTTCCGTAGAGGAAGGAAAAGGAACGGTGAGTGGTGAGGGAAGCGGCTGTGTAGTCGGTGTGTTCACGTTCGCTCCTCCAGTCCCTTCTACCTTCAGCACGAAAGAGCGGGTTGGGTTTCTCCTCCTTTCTACCCTCGATGACGAGGCATCCTCCTTTCTGATAGGCATTCTCGCCCTGATACCACTGAGCCTCATGATTGCGCACGAAGCCGCGTTCGGGTTCCCACACTTCTGCGTTGTAGGGACCATCGGTGTTGAACTCTTCGCTCCACACGAGCGACCATTCGCCTCTCTGTGCCTGCATGGGCTGGCTGAGTGCCAACAGACAGATGCCTGTCCACTGTAGAAAGTTTCTCTTCATGTCTCTTTTGTGTTGATTTGGGGCAAAGGTAACAATTCTTTCATAAAGTAGCAAATTATTTGAAGGAAGATGCAGAGCGCAAGCATCGAAACATCATTATTATATATGTATTCTCTTTTTTCTTTAATTTAAGAAAAACTAAAATGATGATGTTAATAGCGTGTGGATGGTGTGAATAAGTTTTACAGTTGGTTTGTATTCAGCAGGTTAGTTTGTGGAAAGAGAGTGGAGAAGGTATTGAAATAAGGGTTGAAAAAAAAGAACAACTTTTTTTGGAGTTTTCGGAAGCGTTGTGGTATAGAAAAGTGTGACTGATATGCAAGAAAAGTTATTAGAAGTTGTTGTCAACTTATCAATCGCTTTTTAACAAGGATGTAAACAAGGTTGTGAACATTTCTCTTCATTTCTTATTGAGTATTTTACTCTCTATTTTCAACTATTCACTCTCAGCAGTTCCATAAAGCGTTTTTTCATGGCTTCTTTCAGTTCGCCTTCGTCGAGGATGAAGTCGTTAATTACCTCATCGAAAGCACGTTCTGCTTTCTGACGCATCTGAGCCTTCCCTGCACGAAGACCGGAGGAGAGGTCTGTCTTGGGCAGCAGTTGTCGGTTGAAGTTTCCGTCGCTCATCTCTTATTGACCATTTTTTTGTGTTTATAATAGTGTTTATAAATAGTAGAGATTCGTATTGATAATCTTGTTGATATCTGTCTTGTCAGATTGCAAAGTTAGTGGATTTGGATGACATGGCAAACATTTGAGAATGAAAATGATTGAAAAGTTTCTATTTTAAGATATGAACAGCTAAATTTGCAGGTGTTTATAATGTTAATAATTGAGTGGATAAGTTATGAATAGCATGTCGATAACTGACGAGCAATATATGAGAAGGTGTCTTCAGTTGGCCAGAAATGGTCAGCAGAATGCTCAGCCAAACCCGATGGTGGGGGCTGTGATTGTACATGAGGACAGAATCATCGGTGAAGGTTACCATGTGCGTTGTGGAGAAGGTCACGCTGAGGTGAATGCCTGTGCATCGGTGAGGAAAGAGGATGTGCATCTGTTGAAGGAAAGCACCATCTATGTGAGTTTGGAACCTTGCAGTCATTATGGCAAAACACCTCCTTGTGCCGACCTGTTGATAAGTAAGGGTTTCAAGCGTTGTGTTATCGGCTGTCAAGACCCCTTTGCCAAGGTTCAAGGTCGTGGCATACAGAAACTTAGAGATGCTGGTATGGAAGTGACGGTGGGGGTGTTGAAAACTGAGTGTGAAGAGCTGAACAAACGCTTTATGACTTATCATGGGAAGCATCGTCCTTTTGTCACGCTGAAATGGGCTGAATCGGCTGATGGCTTCATAGATGGTCATATCTCCAACGCTTACACCCAGATGGTTTGCCATAAGCGCAGGGCGGAACATCAGGCCATCTTGGTGGGCAGAAAGACGTTTGAAGTGGATAAGCCGTCGCTGAATGTGCGTGAATGGGTTGGTTCTTCTCCAAAACGGTATGTGGTGTCTTCGCAGTCATTGACCTTACCTGAAGGTTTTCATCTGATTCAGTCAACAAGTGTTGATAACATCCTGAAGCAGTTGTATGACGATGGCATTCAGACCGTGCTGGTGGAAGGTGGTGCAGCATTGCTTCAGTCGTTTATTGACAGTGGCAAATGGGATGAATGTTATGTGGAAAAAGGCACTCAACGGATAGAGGGAAAAGTCAAAGTTCCTGTACTTTCAAACGCTATCCTGAAAGATGTGAACACTGACTTTGGAGGAAGGATTGAAATGTATGTGAAGGCATAAAAAAAGAAAGCACCAAGTGGATGAACGCTTGGTGCTTTTTTGTGTTGATAAGTGATGTAGATGCTTAGAAGATTCTGCTGCTGAAACTTTCAAACTTAGGAAGTTTTTTCACAGAAGCAGGAATGTTTTGGTCGATGGCTGTATTGCCAAGGCTCACCGAATAGAGGTTTTGTAGTTTGCCCATGCTCTCAGGAATCTTGCCACCCAATTCTGGATTGTCGTTGAGTGAGATACTCATCAGGTTGGAGTTGCCGATGCTGGCAGGAATCTCTCCCTTGATGGCATTTTTCTCCAAACTGAAATACTTCAAGGCTGGCAATGCAAAGAATTCTTCTGGAATGTTAGTGATGCCATCCTTGCTCAGTTTCAGGTTCTCCACCTTGGTCAGTTTAGCTACTTTGGCACCATCCAGGTCACCTGTGTTCTTAGCTACGTTGGTCAACCAAAGTTTTTTCAGATTGGTGAAGTCCCAAATGAAGTCTGGAATCTTCTCGTCAAATCCTTGTTCCTTTGTGGTGTTGAAGCAGATGTCAATAACTTCCAATGAAGTCAGCTTCTTCAACTCAGCGGTAAGTGGCTTGGTGTTGGCATTTCCTGGGTACCAGATGAGCGTCTTCAGATTGGTGCAAGTACCGATTTCGTCTGGAATGTCAGCAGGACCGCTACTGACTTCGAGCGTTTCCAACTTAGGCATCTGGCTCAGCTGATGCAAGTCGCTCTCTACATGCAACAAACTCAAATTTTTCAGATTGGGCAAGTTGACAGTTTCGGGAATGACGATGCCAGCTCCCTCTTCTGAATTGGTGTTCTGAATGATGAGTATTTCCAATGAAGGCATCATGAACACATTGGCTGGAACAGGATTGGCAACGCTTCTGTCGAAGCTGACATGCAGCTTTTTGAGCGATTCGAAGTTCTGGATTTCTGGTGGGAGTGGCTTTTTCAGGCTAAGAGAGAGAAAGAGTTCCTCCACCTTACCCTCTTGGTTCACTTTCACATTTTTCCACTCGTTGAGAGGAGCATCAGTACACCATCCTGCTTTGTTGTAATCGCTCCATTCTTCACCTCCTACTGCTTCGAAGATTTTCACCAAAGCGGCACGTTCGTCCAGTTTCTCATACTCTGGTACATCCGTTGCCTCAGCAGTTCCTTCGCCTGATGAGGAACCACCCTTACAAGACATGATGAGCATAGCAATAGCAGCCATGATCAACATTACACTCTTTTTCATGATTGTTGTTGTTTTAAATGATTAAAAAATAAAATAGTAAATAGTATATTTGTTGCTTAGAATTCGTCTGCAAAGCTACGCAAAAATATTGATTGATAAGCTACTCCAACAAAAAAACTTCATGTTCAGGTTATTTTTCACTCCTCATCTTCCAGATTCCCCACCACCTTGATGATATCATCCATCTGAAATCCTCTTCCCAAAGCAAAACGAATCAGTTTTCCTTTGATTTCATATTCGTTCTTTCCTTTCACAGAGGGACGCTTCTTCTGTATCATTTCTCTCAAGGCCTTCAGATTGTCCTTTTCGTCTATTTCCTCCAACGCTTCATCAATGTGTCGTTGAGCTATCTTTTTCCTTTTTAGTTCCTGCTCTATGCGCACCCTGCCCCAATGGTTGTAGCGGAACTTATCCCTCACAAACGCTCTGGCATAACGCTCCTCGTCGATGAAGCGTTCCTTGACCAACCGAGCCACCACCCTTTCAGCCAGTTTCTCAGCCAGTTCCCAACGTCTCATCTTCTGCATCATGTCGTGACAGCATTGTTCGCTCACCGCACATAAGGCCGAGAGTTTCAGATAAGCCTCTTCTTCCGTGTAGATATGTTTCTTCTTTTCCATTATGCTGGATGCTCACTATTTGTGCAGACAAAGATACATTGAAAAATGGGTTTTGTCAAGTTTTTTCCTTTTTTTGCAAAGAAATGTGTCAGAATATTTGGAACATTTGGGTAATTTATCGTATTTTTGTCTCCAAATTATAAACTCTAATGTAGATGAAAAGCATGAAAAGAACTTTTGGAAAGTGTATGGTCTTGGCTGTAATGGCTCTTTGCCTTTCGGCCTGTGAAAAGTCGAGCATTGCCGAACTGGAGGAACAGGGACAAGGCACTGCTTTGTTGGAAGTATATACCCGAACCACCAACGCTGGTGAAGAGGCTACAGTGAGCTATCCTGTGAGTGTGTATGTATTTAGTGGTGAGAAGTGTGTGGCTTTACAAACCATCACCAGCGCTGCTCAAGCCCTGAACATACTGCTGACGGAGGGCAATTACACGGTGTTGACCATTGGTGGAGCCACATCTGAAAATTATGTGCTTCCATCGAAGTCTGAGGCTACTCCCGATATGTCCCTCGTGCTGAAGGAAGGAAAGAGTCACGGAGACCTGATGATGGCTAAAAACCTTGTCGTACTGAAGGATGGACAGACGAATTCGCTGTCCGTCACATTGGAGAGGAAAGTGGCTCTGCTGCAAAGTGTCCTGATGGAAAACATCCCCTCTTCTGCTACGGAAGTGACACTAACGCTCTCGCCGCTGTGGACAAGTATGGCCGGCATCGAGTATGCTGGTGCTGAAGGTCAGACAACGGTGGCCCTGACAAAGCAGGAGGACGGAAAAACCTGGTCATTCACGGGTGAAAAGTATCTGCTGCCTCCTTCGGGTGCAGTCATGACGGTGAAGGTACGGATTGTCAAGCCTAATGGTACCACCACCTATACTTATAACATTGACGAAACGGTGGAAGCTGGCGACAAACTGAACATCAGCAGCACCTACACAGGCTCGTTGGAAGTGACGATGACAGGCACCATTGCTGGCGACGCATGGAAGAGCGAAAAGAACATATCCTTTGAATTTAATGAGGAGGGAGGTCAAACGGTGGAGAATCCTGATGACACACCTGAAGGCGGCAATCCATCGGATGAGAACGATGATGTCGTGATTGGCACTATCCCAACCGTAGGTTCCACCTACCAGACTTGCTACGTCCTTTCTGTTACGGAAAAAGAAGGCATTTCAGAGGTGCTGCTCCTTTCCCCCACTCAGCAGACAGTCTTAGCGGGTGGAGAAACGCAGGACGAAGCCCGTGAGAAGGTGGAGGCGGCGATGGCTGGCTGTGGTGTGAGTGGTATCAGTGGCTGGAGGCTGATGACCTTTACAGAGGCAGAGGTAGTTTGTCAATCCAACGCTCCTAACTTACAATCGGGTAGCAATCATAGATATTTGTTAGAAGAGAATGGTGTTGTCAAGGCAGCCACTTTTGGATCGGGTACAGTAACCAAGGCTCAATCTTTTGCATCCACCAACTTGCTCCGTCCTGTCACTATACTACGCATGAAGGCGGAATAGGTTGTTGCAATGCTACAAAAACAGCAATTCTTTCCCTGTGAAAGGGAAAGAATTGCTATTGTCTATTGGGTGATGGCACTTATCCATTTTTTAACGGAGGAGCACTTGTTCCAACGCGATGCGACGGGAACTCCAAGTCTTGTTGATGGAGGCTGGCATGACGACTACCGCCCTGTCCTTGAGGGAGGTGTCTGTCGTCAGGATGTAGGGGATGGTCTTGCCCTCGGCAAGCATCTTGTCGGCTATGGCATTGGCACCACCCACCTTGAACCAGCTTTCCATCGTGTCGTCATCTCCAGGAATGAGCAGGATGACAGGTAGTTCATCCACGTTCTTCGTCGTGGGCGGATAATAGGTGGCGGTGTTCTTGTTGAGGTCGTAAGTGACTTTTCCATGAGGGATGTCGCCCATCGAGAGGAGGCTGTATTTGGAAGCTGGGTTTTCGTGGATGCTGTACTTGAAGCCTTTGTCGGGCGAGAGGAACATGTTGGTGGGGTCGGCCACTTTGGTGCCATCGACGATGAAGCAGTATTTAAAGGTCAGGTTCTCCACCCCCTTCATGTCGAGGCTCCACACGCCGTCGGAGTCTTTCTCCATCGCGATAGGCTCAGGCACCCATTCCCTCTCAAGCAGCACCTGCTTGGCGGCGGGAGCGTTGATGCGGAAGGTAACGCCGTCGTTCTTGTATTCGGGCGACACGTTGGCACGGGGGAATAGTTGTGCCATAACTGCTGGGGTGAACTGCTTTTCCTTGCCTGTGGCGGCAAGAGCGGGTTGAGCGTTCTGCATGGCTGCCTCGGCTGCTTCAGGACGGAAGAGCAGACGCAGAGTCTTTTCCAGGAAGTATTTGGCGTTCATCCATGTGTGGCCAAACTTGTCGTGGGTGTATTCTTTGACGGAGCGGATGCCCTTCTTGTCGAGGAATTCCATGTAGTCGCGGGCATTGCCGTAGAGGAAGTCATCTGTTCCCACTCCGAGCCAGAAGAGATGCAGCTTGCTGTTGGTGTCGGCTGCGTTGTCGTAAACACCTGGGATGTCGGTGGAGGTGAAGGAGCTGTAGCTGCACAGGTAGGAGAACTTGTCGAGGTTTCTCAACCCGTTGGAAAGCCCTTGGTTGCCGCCTCGGGAGAAGCCGCCGATGGCTCGGTGGTCGCGGTCGTTGAGGGTGCGGTAGTGTTGTTCCACGTAGGGCATGAGGTCGGCTGTGAGGTCGTTGCTGAACACATCGCCGCCAAATCGGGTTTGAGGTTGAGAGGTGGCGGGTGAATCGCTCCCCACGAGGAGTTTCTGGGGATTGCCATACGGCAGCACCACAATCATCTCCTCAGCATTCCCTTCTGCCAAGAGGTTGTCGAGAATGTAGTTGACGCGGCCCACCTTGTAGTAAACCTCCTCGGTGTCGGTGGTGCCGCTGATGAGGTAGAACACGGGATAGCGCTTGTTGGCGTTCTTCTGCTCCTCGTATGCAGGGGGCAGATAGACAATGGCGTTGTTGGTGCCCTTGAGGCTTTGGGAGTAGTAGTGGATGTATTCCACCTTGCCGTGAGGCACATCCTTGATGTCGTGGGGTAAGGAGCCCTTGGGATTGGGAATCTCCAAGATGCTGTTCTTGAAGCCCTCGTTGGGGAAGTATTGGTCATTCTCGGGGTCCATCACGCTCATCCCGTCGACGATGAAGCAATAGGGATACATGTCGGGTGCGGCAGGGCCGAGTGTGGCTGTCCATAGGCCTGTTTGGGCATCGCGTTGCATCGCGTGACGCCCAGCAAACTGTACATCGACCATCACCTCCTTGGCGTGGTCGTTCCGATACTGAAAAGTGACGGTGCCATCATCGTGGCAGATGGTGGAAGATTGGGCAACAGCGATGGCTGTCCATCCCATAAACAGGAACGATAGAATGTCTTTCTTTTTCATATTCGTTGATTTTAATAAAGCTTGGTGGCACCGCCCCGACAGGTCTTCATCACATGGAAGCCATAGTCGAGTAAGGTGGCCGACTCGGTGAAGCGTGAGGTGTAGCTCTTGCTTTTGAGCAGGATGAGGTAGAGGGTCACCCCGTTGCGAGTGGCGGCAGAGGCGAGGCAGTTGCCTGCCTGACGGGTGAAGCCTGTCTTGATGCCGATGCACCCTTCGTAGTGGGTGAGCAGGGCATTGGTGTTCTGGCAGGGCAGATGGCGTCCGTCCAGCAGGGGGATGTCTGCCGAAGCTGTGCCGACAATCCTTGCAAAGGCTGTGTCCTGCATACAGTAGCGGGACAGGCGGAGCAGGTCGTAGGCGGTGCTGTAATTATTGTTGTTGGGCATTCCGTTGGGATTGGCAAAATGGGTGCCATTCATGCCCAGATAAGCCGCTTTCTGGTTCATCATCTGATAGAACTTCAGCGTGTCGCCTCCAACAAACTTGGCCAAAGCGTAGGCGGCGTTGTTGTCGCTCAGCATCATCATCTCGCGAATCATGCCAGCCACCGTGTAGCCGTCGCCCACTTTCACCCGGGCATCACTCGTTGTGTACACATCGGGTGTTATCTTGATGGAATCGTCTATCTTGCCGTTCTCCAGCGCCAGCAGACAGGTCATCATCTTCGTGATGCTCGCCATATACATCCGCTGGTCGGCATTCTTCTCGCTGATGATGAGACCCGTCGAATCCTCCACCAGCACCCATGCCTCAGCCGAGAGTGCATCCAGCCGCTCCTGCCATCGGTTCAAGCTGTCGGCCATCCAACCTTCCATCCCCTTCGCACGAGGCAGCATCCCCAACAACGTGCTGTCCAACCGCCCTATCTTCTCCAGCCGTACTTCCTCCTCACTCCGTTGCGGTTCCTCTTCACGCTTTCCCTCCCCGCAACTGCCACAAAGCACGATGGCCAACAGTCCCAGCGCGGTCAAAACACCCATTCCTCTCTTCATACAGGCCTATTTTTCAGCATTCAATATCTGTTCGGCATGTTCCTTGGTTTTCACCTGCTTGCCAGCGAAAATCTGCTCGATGATGCCCTCCTCGTTGATGATGAAAGTGGTGCGGATGGTGCCCATCGTTTTCTTTCCGTACATGTTCTTCTCGCCCCATGCCCCCATCGCCTCCAAGAGTGTATGGTCAACATCGGCAATCAACGGGAAGGGCAGTTCATGCTTCTCCTTGAACTTCACGTGGGAGGCAGCCGAGTCCTTGCTCACACCTACCACCTCGTAGCCGGCTCCCTGCAGCTCCCCATAGCGGTCGCGCAAACTGCAAGCCTCAGCCGTGCATCCGCTCGTGTTGTCCTTCGGATAGAAGTACAGCACCAACTTCCTGCCCTTGTAGTCACTCAGACGGATGTCCCGTCCCTGTTCGTCCTTGCCCAATACTTCGGGCGCACGGTCTCCAATGTTCATCATGTTCACATCTATTTTTTTAATGCTACAAAGGTAACTAAAGTTCATCGTTTCAACAAAAAAGTGCCGAATATTTTATATCAAAAGCAGATTTTGTGTGATTTCTCACCCTTTTCTTTGTTCATTCTTCACCCTTTTCTTATATTTGCGAAAAATTTCGCAACGAAAAATTTCGCAATATGGGAAACCCTTTCAAATTCGGCACTATAGTGGATGGTCAGTACTTCACAGACAGGACGAAAGAACTACAATATGTAGAGCAGATTCTGCAAAGTGAAAACCATCTTGTACTGATAAGTCCTCGTCGTTTCGGCAAATCAAGTCTTGTCAACAAGGCTTTGGAGCAGACGACACGAAAGCATATCGTCATCAATATGCAGAGTGTGACCAGTGTACAAAACTTTGCAAGCCGTCTGATGGGTGCATTGTTCAGGCTTTATCCAGGAGAGAAGATGAAGCATCTGATGACGCATTTCCGAGTGGTGCCAACCGTATCAACCAACCCTATGACAGGCTCTGTAGATGTGTCGTTCAATCCATCCATGAACTCGGACGTGATACTGGAAGATGCTATGGAACTGCTCCAGAAAGTCAGCACGGAGAAGAATAGACTGATTGTCGTGCTGGACGAGTTTCAGGAGATAGACGGCATCAAGGGTTTCGACAAACAGTTGCGTTCCATCATGCAAACACAACAGCACATCAACTATGTCTTCTTGGGTAGTCAAGAGTCGATGATGGAAAGTATTTTCGAGAAAAAAAAGTCGCCTTTCTATCATTTCGGCCAATTGATGCGGCTGGCAAAGATTCCATACGAGGACTTCAAACAGTATGTTGCAGAGCGACTTAACGAAGAACTTGCCGAGGAGATTCTGGCTTTCACCGATTGCCATCCCTACTACACCCAGCAAATCGCCGCCCAAGTGTGGGACTTGGTCAACTATGAGCATGAGGAAACTGACCTCATTCCCAAGGCCATAGAAAGGCTTGTTACTCTCCACGACCTTGATTTCGAACGCCTTTGGCTCAACTTCAACAAGTCCGACCGTCGTGTACTACAAGAACTGAGCAAATCTGTTGGCAACAACCCCCTTTCCGACCGTTCATTCCCCACCAGCACCACCTTCAGCATCCTCAAAAAACTCATGCGCCAAGGCTATGTCATCAAGACCGACCGCTACGAGATAGAAGACCCCTTCTTTAGAAGATGGGTGATGGAAAGGGGATAATCATTATACAAAAAAAGTGGTGATTCCAACAACGGAACCGCCACCTTTTGTCTATTCTACTTTTTTCTCTCCTTCTTTCGCCTTCCTGATATCATCAAGAACTTGCCCGTTGTAGGAGAAGTACTTAGCGCCTTGATAGGCACCAGAAGCTGTTCGACGGTCTTCTGGCATGAAAGTGCGAACAAAAGGAGACAACTTATACACACCTCCCTCAAATTCGACAGAATCATCCGAGACCACTTAAACTTTCGGTTATGCTGTCTGCAACTCACGTCCAAAAGTGTGAAGTGAACTGCGGATTTGAGACATACGCTGCGGAGTTGGCTTGGCCATGCCATAGATATAGCGGGCAATGAGACTGGGATGCACACCCATAGCCTTTGCTACTTCGGCTGTGTTGAGCCATGGAAAACGAGAGAAGAGTTCAGCCACCTCGTTGTGAGGATTAGGCTCGTTGGTTTCGAAAAAACTGGAAATGTGCAGGTCGGCATCAAGAACCTCCCAGCGAATCTCTTCGCCATCGGCATCGATGGTAAAAGCATTACGCTGTTCTGCATCGGCATCTTTCAACTCTGGAAAAGCCTCCAACGGACGGCTGTACTTGTTTCCTGCATCGGTTCTGATGTAGATTCTTGCATCGTCGAACCATAGATTCTTAATCTTTTCCATATTCACCCGAAGCGTTTGTGCCACTCTGTAATGAAGTCTTCCCGATAGGTGCGGCATGTCTCTATCGCCTTCCTTAATTCTTGCTCTTTAAGCCCATGATTAAACACGACATAAACCTCAGGCTCTAATGTATTTTCGCTTTCTTGCCATTTGCATTGATGTGAACATGAATTGGTTCGTGTTCATCAAGATAGAAATAGAATCTCATACCGAATATGGTCAACAATGTTGGCATAGGCTCAAGTTTTAGTTGCAAAGATAACAACTCTTTTCGATACCAACAAAAAGAATGAGGGTGTGTCAAAATAGGCACATCCTCTTTTTTTTGTTTAACCTTGTCAGGTTTGTAAGTATCGGTGTCTCTATGCTGCTTTTTTCATGTTTTCAGCTTTATGAGACCACACTAACCCCCAAACTCGCATATATGAGGTTGCAGGATGCATATATTGCCCTCCGTTTGTCGGCATATTGCCCTGTTTTAGGACTTTTGCTGCCATTTTCTTGATGTCAAAAGCAATGGCGAAGAAGGCAAAGTCCATTGTGACCTTGTCCTTGCCGAAGTGGCGGAAGCGTTTGTAGTGCATGTTGTACTTCATTTGTCCGAAGACCGCTTCGGGTTCTATGGGACGGTTGGAGCGGTGCTCAAGCCCCCTTTCTGAGGTCAGCCGCTCACGTGCTTTGCGTTTGTATTCCATGAGCCGATGGTTGACCTCTATCTCCCTGTTGCCTTTCCTCTTCTTGTAGCACCCCCATCTCAGAGGGCATCCCTGGCAGTTTTTCGCCCTATAGACGACACTTTCTGTCCTGTACCCGCTGTCGGTTTTCCCATGGCTCACTCCGACACGTTCCATGTGCTGCCCCATCGGACAGACGAAATAGTCCCCCTCTGGGTTATAGTACAGGTTCTCTGTGCGGAAGATGTCATTTTTGAAGGCCCGTTTCTGCTCTTTATGGAAAAAGTTGTACTTTACATATGCCTCCATTTCGTGGGATTCCATAAAAGAGTTGTTCTCCTCGCTGCCGTAACCGGAGTCGGCACAGACCTCCTTCGCAAAATGGCCATAGCGGTTTGAGAAAGACTCGAAGAAAGGTGTCATAGTACCCGTATCATTGGGATTGTGGAAGAATCCGAAGTCGGTGATGAACTGGTTCTCGGTAGCTATCTGCAGGTTGTAGCCCGGCTTGGTCTGTCCGTTGTTCATGGCATCCTCCTTCATGCGCATAAATGTCGCGTCAGGGTCACTCTTGCTGTAAGAGTTGCGCTCGCCCAATGTCTCAAGGTGGTTGTCATACTCGGAGAGCTTGTCACGCATCTTCTCCAACTGCGCAACTTGTTTCTTCTTCTCACGGATCGTCTTCTTCTCTTCCTTGCTCATTGGGGCAGGCTGTTCAGAGAGAGACTGACGAAGTTCATCCGCAATCTCGGTCAGCGTCTCGGGAGTGAAACTGACCACCTCCTCATCAGCCGCCTTGTCCTGAGCGATGGCGTCGTCAACCTGAGCCAGCAGGACCTTTATCTTCTCCATCAGCTTGGCGCGGTTCTTCTCAACCGTCTTGCGCCAAACGAAGGTGTACTTGTTGGCCTTCGACTCTATCTTTGTACCATCTATGTATTCCACATCCAAGCTCACGAGCCCCTTTGCTGAGAGCAGGAGCACCAGCTGCGTGAACACGTTGCTGATCTCATCCTTCACACGGTTGCGGAAACGGTTGATGGTAATGAAGTCAGGCTGCTCGTAGCCTGCCAGCCAGATGAAGTGGATGTCACGCTTCAGAGCCTTTTCTATCCTGCGGCAGGAATAGATGTTGTTCATGTAGGCATAGATGACAACCTTCAGGAGCATCTTCGGATCGTATGGGCTCCGACCACGCTCCTTATACAGCCTGCGGAAATTGCTCAGCTCGAGGCTCTCTACTATGCTGCTGATTAGGCGAACTGGATCGTTTTCCGCAATATCTTTGTCGATTCTTTGCGGAAAAAGTATCGTTTGATTTGGTGAATACGGGCGAAAGTGGTACCTTTGCATAACATTGAATTTGATGTTGTAAAGGTACAAAAACTTTACGACATAACAAAGCCCTGGCTTGAGAAAGTCGGGGCTTTGCGCAAAAAAAGAGGATGTGCCTATTTTGACACACCCCCACTTCTTTTATTTGTTTTTTAATTGAAACTCCATCACATCCACACCCTCTTTCTTGATGTAGTCAATATGAGAGTCACGGAAATTGATACATAACTTTTTGAAAGCACCTAATATAGGTGCGCCCAAAATCCCCATGGAGTCGGAATAGGGGGTGAAAGCATGACTGCTGGAGTGTCTAAAACAGAATGTTTGGCCACCTATTTTTGCCTGCACTTCGTCAGGGTTGCTGGCGTATTGAGATGGTAGAATGACCCCATCACAACCAGTATCCAACAGGAATGAGAAAGGATGTGTGTCTAACGTGCAGGACAGTATCATGCAGCGGTCGCCTCGGCCGCCTGCGTTCATTCTGAAATTCACGTCGTCTGTTTGGTCGGCTACTGGATGGCGGAAGGTGAGGCTGTCTGACGATAACTCCATGTATTCTAACCGGGAGAGGTCGGGAGTGCCGATGAATCCGTCTGCATCGTAGCGAACCTCTTCGTCTGACACCCACACGGGGAGGTTGTATAAGGTGATGTCTCCTATCTGAAGGCTGTCCAGCACTCCTGCCTGCATGGAAAAATCTACGTCGGGAGCACTTCCAGAGCAGGTGACAATGGAATCGGGAAGCAACTTCACTCCCATTGCATTTGCCGCATGGCGATAGAGTATCATGTTGGTTGGGACTCCTGTATCAACGATGAATCGGCCATTTTTTGTCTGGTTGACATCGGCATGTATATTGATGAAGTGAGGATGATTTTCCTGTCTGTACAGTTCTAATGAGGTGACGTTTTTTCGGCGATGGATTCTCACGGGCTGAATGTCTTTTCCTGCTTCTGCCAGCCGGTGCCAATGCTCGGATTTCTTTTTCAGTTCCAGATTGTCTTGCCAGCGTCTGTCTATGTAGCATGCCATTTTCTCGATTTCGTCAAATCGGTTTTGGCGCATCATCATCGTGTATTTGATATTCAGCAGGTAGTCCACCACTCCCTTGATTCGATTATTCGTTCCTTCTTCAAGAACGTAATTTACCCCGACTAATGCCGTGCTGTCGGCTCCTATGGATTTGTTGTATTCGATGGCCACCATGCATCTGATGAGCGCATCCACGTCTTTGTCCAAGAGGGCGGTATCCATCATGGTCTCGTAATCTACTTGTCGCCAATCTCTTACGGCTTCGAGTCTGTCTATGAGCCATGTGTTGACATCGTGCTGTGCTGCCGCATGGAGGGCTGCCATGCTCAGCATGAACACAGTCATCCACCGCTTTGTCCCGTGCATGAGGGAGTGATTCAAATAAGTGGCGATTCGTGAGAACCGCCACTTATATATAAATAATGTGTAAATCATATTAGTCAGCCAACTTTGCCTTGATGAACTCGCGGTTCAAGCGGGCGATGTTGGCGATGGTTTCGCATTTTGGACATACGGCTTCGCAAGCGCGGGTGTTGGTGCAGTTGCCGAAGCCGAGTTCGTCCATCTTGGCCACCATTGCCTTGGCACGACGGGCTGCCTCTACGCGACCTTGTGGAAGGAGGGCGAGTTGCGACACCTTCGAGGAGACGAAGAGCATGGCAGAGCCGTTCTTGCAGGCTGCCACGCAGGCACCGCATCCGATGCAGGAGGCGCAGTCCATGGCCTCGTCGGCATCTTCCTTAGGGATGAGGATGGCGTTGGCATCCTGTGGAGCACCTGTGCGGACGGTGGTGTAGCCACCTGCCTGGATGATTTTGTCGAAGGCAGAGCGATCGACCATGCAGTCCTTGATGACAGGGAAACCAGCCGAACGCCAAGGCTCGATGGTGATGACGTCGCCCTCGTTGAATTTGCGCATGTAGAGTTGGCAAGTGGTGGCTCCACGCTCGGTCTTGCCGTGAGGCGTACCGTTGATGTAGAGCGAGCACATGCCGCAGATGCCCTCGCGGCAGTCGTGGTCGAACACGAAAGGCTCCTTGCCTTCCTCAATCAACTGCTCGTTGAGGATGTCGAGCATTTCAAGGAATGAAGTATCGCCTGGGATGTCCTTCATTACCTTCTCTTCAAAATGACCCGCATCTTTCGGACCATTCTGCTTCCAGTATTTTACTGTGAATGATTTTAATACTTTTTCAGCCATAGTTCCTTAGTTCTTATAGTTACGGGTTTGTACTTTGATTGCTTCGTATTCGAGAGGCTCCTTGATGAGCTCTGGTGCGGTAGCGTCGTTGCCCTGATACTTCCAGCAGCCCACATAGAAGAAGTTCTTGTCGTCGCGCTTAGCTTCGCCTTCTTCAGTCTGGTGCTCCTCGCGGAAGTGACCGCCGCAAGACTCTTCACGAGAGAGTGCGTCGTAGGCGATGAGTTTACCCATCGTGATGAAGTCGTCAAGGTGGATAGCCTTGTCAAGCTCCACGTTGAGACCCTCGCGAGTGCCAGGGATGAAGAGGTTGGTGTCAAATTCCTTGCGGAGTTCGTCGATGAGTTTGATACCCTTCTCAAGACCTTCCTTCGTGCGACCCATGCCAATGTACTCCCAGCAGATGTGGCCAAGTTCCTTGTGGATAGAATCGACAGAACGCTTACCCTTGATGTTCATCAGTTTCTGGATGCGCTCCTCGGTAGCCTTCTCCACCTCAGCAAACTCAGGTGCATCGGTCGAGATGCGTGGCCAGATAGACTGGTCGGCGAGGTAGTTCTGGATGGTGTAAGGCAGCACGAAGTAACCGTCGGCAAGACCCTGCATGAGGGCTGATGCACCGAGGCGGTTAGCACCGTGGTCGGAGAAGTTACATTCACCGATGGCGAAGAGGCCAGGGATAGAAGTCTGGAGCTCGTAGTCCACCCAAATGCCGCCCATGGTGTAGTGGATGGCTGGGAAGATCATCATGGGGTTGTAGTAGTCCATGCCGTTCTTGGAAGTACGCTTCTCGCCGGGGTTCACGTCGGTAATCTCCTCATACATGTCGAAGAGGTTGCCATAACGCTGGCGAATCACGTCGATGCCCAGACGCTGGATAGACTCGGAGAAGTCGAGGAACACAGCCAAGCCGGTGTTGTTCACGCCGAAACCCTTGTCGCAACGCTCCTTGGCAGCACGTGAAGCCACGTCGCGAGGAACGAGGTTTCCGAAGGCAGGATAGCGACGCTCCAGATAGTAGTCGCGGTCTTCCTCAGGAATCTCCCAACCCTCCTTGGTGCCAGCCTGAAGAGCCTTAGCATCTTCCAGTTTCTTAGGCACCCAGATACGGCCATCGTTACGCAGAGACTCTGACATCAGGGTTAACTTCGACTGCTTGTCGCCGTGAACAGGAATACAAGTGGGGTGAATCTGCACATAGCAGGGATTAGCGAAGTAAGCACCCTTGCGGTAGCAAGACATGGCAGCGGTACAGTTGCAACCCATTGCGTTGGTGGAAAGGAAGTAAGTGTTGCCATAACCACCCGTTGCGATGACCACAGCATTGGCAGAGAAACGCTCCAACTTACCAGTTACGAGGTTCTTGGCGATGATGCCACGAGCCTTGCCGTCGATGATGACCACATCGAGCATCTCATAACGCGTGTAGAGTTTCACCTTGCCGGCATTCACTTGTGCAGAGAGTGCGGAGTAAGCACCGAGCAGAAGCTGCTGACCGGTCTGACCCTTAGCGTAGAAAGTACGAGACACCTGTGCACCACCGAAAGAACGGTTAGCCAATGTGCCGCCATATTCACGAGCGAAAGGAACACCCTGAGCTACGCACTGGTCGATGATAGAGTTAGACACCTCAGCCAGACGATACACGTTAGCCTCGCGAGCACGGTAGTCACCACCCTTCACGGTGTCGTAGAACAAACGGTAAACGGAGTCACCGTCGTTCTGATAATTCTTGGCTGCATTGATACCACCCTGTGCAGCGATGGAGTGTGCACGACGGGGTGAATCCTGAATGCAGAAATTGAGCACGTTGAAGCCCATCTCACCAAGAGATGCGGCAGCCGAAGCACCAGCCAGACCCGTACCAACGACGATGACATCGAGCTTCAGCTTATTCTTTGGGTTCACCAGACGCTGGTGTGCTTTGTAGTTCGACCACTTCTCAGCAACTGGTCCCTCAGGAATTTTAGAATCTATATTGATTGCCATAATGTTTTTCAAGTTTTAATGTTTTACATCCAGAAAGGAACTACCTTGCCTTCCGCACCACCAAGGCAGTCGGGGCAGACATAGAATGCGATGGCCACGATAGCGAAGAGCGCCATCACCACAGTTGACCAGATATAGCCGATAGCCTTCCAGCGGCAGAACCAGGTGTGGCCGCTCCAGCCGAGTGTCTGGAGAGCTGACCAGAAACCGTGAGTGAGGTGGAACCAGATGGCTACAATCCAAACGAGGTAGAGCACCACGAAGACAGGGTTGGAGAAAATGTACTTGATCCACTCGAAACCTTCCGTAGGACCAAAAGCACCTTCAGCACCAACGATTTCTGCCCACATCATGTTGTACCAGAAATCCTTCAGGTGAAGAACGAGACCCAAGCACACGATGATGCCGAGCACCAGCATGTTCTGGCTTGCCCACTCCACAGCCTTGGGCTTGTCGGTCATCTCATACTTGTTGTTACCGCGAGCCTTACGGTTCTGGATTGTGAGGATGAAGGCGTAGATGATGTGAATGCACATCAGAGCAGCCAACGCACAGGTAGCCGCAATGGCATACCAGTTGGAGCCCAACAATGCACAAATCTGGTTGTACGCCTCTGCACTGAAAAGTGCCACTACGTTCATGCATCCATGAAACGTCAGGAAGAGAATCAGCGCCAAGCCAGTTACTGACATGATCACTTTCCTTCCGATTGAAGAGTTACATAACCACATAAAATGTTGAAAAATTTAAGTTATTAATTGAGTTGATTTTTGTCTTTCACAAAAAGATAAATGCAAAAATACCTTTAATTTCGATAACTGCAAAGCCTTTTGGGGAAAATATTTGTTTTTGCCGCTCATTTTTTCTGCTTTCTGCCCGTTTCTTGCTCCAGAAGTCAGTTGAATGGCTCAAAACGGCCCATTTTATTTAATAAATAATGTGTCAGCACCCCTTCCCTCTCCTTCTTCTCCTCTTCCCCCTGCATTTCCCCCCTTTTTTATCCTTTTCTCATACTGTGTGCGCACACAAAAATCTGTGTTTTTTAGGTGTGTGCGTACACATTCTTTGATATACATCAATAAAACAACCCCTTTTTGCCAAAAAACTGCATTTTTTATTGGTCACAGTTTGAAAAGGCCGTACCTTTGCATCGTCAAAAGGAAACAAGGGGGTCGCAAGCGAGCGACAAACAACCCTCCTGAGACACCAAAAAAATAAAAGTGAGAAAAAATTAGTTTTTCTATCATATAGGTTTTGGTAAAGGTATTAGATTTAGGTTAGTAAAAGATTGTTATTAGGGAGACAGGTCTTCGTGAGAAGCCCTACTCCAATTTTTGAAAGTTCCAAGCCGCAAGGCTACAACATATATAAGGTAAAAAGACAAAGGTTCTCAAAAGTAAAGGTAAAAGATTGCTGGGATAAGCAAGTACAAAAGCAAAAGAGAAAATGTAAGAATTGGTTTAGTTAAACATTAAACAGTATTAATTTAAAAAGAAAGGAGATTGTTTTATGGAAACTATGACAATGATCGCAGTAGCTATCGTAGCTGTAGCAGCTATCGTAAGCAATGTCTCAATCTTCAAATAATGAAAGAAGAGACATCTCTGCAAAAAATCCGACAAAGACTCAGTGCAATACCGCACTTGAGTTTCGACGGAGAGAGAGAAAAAAAGTAGTAAAAAAATAATTAATGAGCGACGAATCCGGTCATCGGGTTCGTCGCTTTCATTTTGTCCCCTCTCCTTCCCTCTTTTCTCTCACTGTGCTTTCCGCGTGAATTTCGCCCCCACTTCCTCCCTACGTGCAACGCCGTTGCACTTGCAAATTGTACGCCGTACAATATCTAATCTGTACGCCGTTCCTATTACAATCTGCACGACGTTGCATCCCGAGAGGCTGTTCCACTCTCCTGTTTGTTCTTTGGGAAGATGTGTACGTTTGTGACTGATGAAACTGATGGGGCGGTGGTGAAATTGCTGTTCGGATTGGTGGATATTGATGTGTTCTTATTGTAAAAAATATTAAAAATGTAAGATTTCTGTGCCAATAGACCTATTGTCAGCAAAATAAAGGTTAACTTTGCACGATTTTTTGTGTAAAAGTAACAAACTCTAAAAATACAAAACAAATGAAAAAATTTCTTATGTTGGCAGCTGTAGTCGCTGCGACTGCCATGACAATGGTTTCTTGCGATGGTGGCAATAATGCCACTCTCAAGGATGATGTAGATTCACTGGCTTACAATTTGGGTGTGGCTCAGTCAGAAGGTTTGAAGCAGTATATGACGATGCAGCTTGGCGTTGACTCTGCCTATATGGATGAGTTCATCAAGGGCATGAAGGAAGGTGCTGTGAATGAGTCTGATCCCAAGAAGGAGGCTTATCTGAAGGGTCTCGAAGTGGGCAAGCAGGTACAGCAGATGTCGAAGGGTCTGAGCCAGGAGGTGTATGCTGGCGATTCCACCAAGAGTGTGAATGTGAAGAACATCATCGCCGGTTTGGTGGCTGGTTTGAAGGGCACTGAGACGATGAATGCAGAAGAAGCTTTCAACAAGTTCAACGAGCAGTTGGAGCCTATCCGCAAGGCAAACACCGAGAGGCAGTATGCCGACAACAAGGCAGCTGGCGAGAAGTATCTGGCTGAGAACAAGAAGAAGGAGGGTGTGAAGGTGACCAAGAGCGGTTTGCAGTATAAAGTGCTCGTGGAGGGTACTGGTGCGCTGCCTACTGACACAGCTAAGGTGCAGGTGAACTACGAAGGTAAGCTCATCGACGGCACTGTGTTCGACAGCAGCTACGAGCGCAACCAGCCTTTCACGGTTGATATGGCTGCTCCTCATGTGATTGAGGGTTGGGTTGAGGCTCTGAAGATGATGCCTGCAGGGTCAAAGTGGGAAGTGACCATTCCACAAGAACTGGGTTACGGTTCACAGAACCAGGGCATGATCAAGCCTTTCTCCACACTTGTGTTCACGATTGAAGTGTTGAAATAATTGGATGGGAAGATAGACTATTGAACATTGAATATTGACCATTGGAGATTGAGAAAATGAAAAAGATACTCACATTGACCATAGCAGCGTTTGCCATTGCAAACGCTGCTTTCGCACAGACAGAAACAAAGGATTCTATCTGGGCTGCTAAAGAGGCAGCCAAAGCTAAGAAAGTGAAGGATGCAACTGACTTGAAAGCCTTCAAGGAAAAGCAGAAGGCCGACCTCGCTGCTTTTATCAATGCACAGAAGAATGGCAAGCCAGCCTTCAAGCTGGAAAAGCCTGTGATGGCTAACGACGGTGACTCGCTGGGTTATATCTTTGGTATTGCACAGTCTAACGGTCTGAAGCAGTATGCACAGAACCAGCTGGGTGTGGACGAAGCTTACCTGACCCGATTTGCCGAAGGTATCATCGACCGTGCCAACGCTGACCCCAACGACAAGGACTTGGCTGCCTATAGTGCTGGTGGTCAGATTGGTAGCCAAATCATCAATATGGCTCAGTCGTTCTCGAAGGACTACTATGCAGCCGACGAAGGCAAGAGCGTCAGCCCCACCATCGTGGCTAACGGCATCGTGGCTGGTTTGCTGGGACAGAGCGAGATGACACCTGACAGCGCCTCCAGAGCGTTCCAACCAGCCATGATGGCTCGTCAGGAAGCCAACAAGGAGAGACTTTATGGCCCTAACCGCATCGCAGGTGAGAAGTTCCTTGAGGAGAACAAGACCAAGGAGGGTGTGCAGGTGACTGCCAGCGGCTTGCAGTATAAGGTCATCAAGATGGGTGATGGTGAGAAGCCTAAAGCCCGTCAGAAGGTGAAAGTCGATTATGAAGGAAAACTCATCGACGGCACCGTGTTCGACAGCAGTTACAAGCGTGGTCAGCCCACAACTTTCCAGGTGAATCAGGTCATCAAAGGATGGACTGAAGCCTTGGAGATGATGCCTGTCGGCTCAGAGTGGGAACTTTACATCCCCTATCAGCTGGCATACGGTGACCGCGAGCAAGGCAAGGACATCAAGCCTTATTCAGCCCTGATTTTCAAGGTGGAACTTCACGAAATAGAAAAGTAGTCAGTGTATGAAACAATACAAGTTAGTCAATGACATTGTAGGTTGGGCAGTCTTTGCTATTGCGGCATTCACCTACTGCTCCACCATTGAGCCCACGGCCAGTTTCTGGGACTGTCCTGAGTTCATCACCACCGCAGCCAAGCTGGAGGTGGGCCACCCTCCTGGGGCACCTTTCTTCATGCTCTTCGGCAACTTCTTCTCGCTCTTTGCCAGCGATGCCAGCCAGATTGCCAAGATGATCAACATGATGAACGCTTTGCTCAGTGCAGGCTGTATCCTGTTCCTATTTTGGAGCATCACCCATTTGGCCAAGAAGTTGCTCGTCAAGGACGAAGAGGCTCCATCGGTGGGCCAGTTGCTCGCCATCATGGGCAGTGGCATCGCAGGTGCCCTCATCTACACATGGTCTGACACGTTCTGGTTTTCAGCCGTTGAGGGCGAGGTGTATGCCTTTTCCAGCTTCTTCACCGCGCTGGTGTTCTGGCTCATCCTCAAGTGGGAAGACAATGCCGACCAGCCGCACTCCGACCGTTGGTTGGTGTTCATCGCCTATCTGGTGGGTCTCTCCATCGGTGTACACCTGCTGAACCTGCTTTGTATTCCTGCCATCGTGCTTGTCTATTATTATAAGATGAGCAAGAACCCCACTGGTAAAGGCTCGTTGATAGTGCTGGGCATTTCCGTTGTCATCGTGGCAGCTGTGCTCTATGGCATCGTGCCAGGTATCTTAAAAGTGGGTGGATGGTTCGAACTGTTGTTTGTCAACACGCTCGGCATGCCCTACAACATAGGTCTTTACATCTACTTGACCCTGCTGATTGCTGCGCTTATCTGGGCACTTTGGGAGACCACCAATGCTGTGAACGAGACACGCATGTACACCTCTTTCATTGTCTGCACCGCCTTGCTCGGCATTCCGTTCTATGGACATGGAGTGGCTTCCGTTGTCATCGGCATCCTCGTGCTAGGCATCATTGCAGGTGCGCTTTTCTTCACCAAGAAAGCGACTCCGCGTATTCTCAACACAGCCATTCTCTGCATGACCCTGATGACGGTGGGCTACAGCTCCTACGCTGTCATCGTCATCCGCTCCACAGCCAATCCGCCCATGGACCAGAACTCTCCGGAGGACGTGTTCACGCTGGGCGAATATCTGGGACGTGAGCAGTATGGTGAGCGTCCGCTCTTCTTCGGACAGACCTATAAGTCACAGCCCGAAATCAAGGACAACGGCGACGGCTATCTCACTTATGCCACCGAGCAGGGAGCACCCGTCTATCAGCGTAAGGACAAGGAGAACGAAAGCGAGAAGGACGAATATGTGAAGATTCGTGATAAGTTCTCCCTCAAATATCCTTCCGACCAGTGTATGCTCTTCCCTCGCATCTTTAGCGATGATCCTCTGCATGTGAATGCTTATGAATCATGGTTGGGCAACGTGTCTTACCATTCTGTCGAGTACAGAATACCGGGTCGCGAGTCGCGCACCGTGGAGATTCCTGGCCAGATAGACAACATCCGCTTCTTCCTTTCTTATCAGATGAACTGGATGTACTGGCGTTACTTCATGTGGAACTTCGCAGGACGTCAGAACGACATTCAGGGCAATGGCGAACTGGAGCACGGCAACTGGCTCTCTGGTTTCGACTGGCTCGATAACATGCGTTTGGGCAACCAAGACTTGCTGCCTTCCGACCTGAAAGGAAACAAGGGACATAACGTCTTCTTCTGTTTGCCTCTAATTCTCGGTCTGATAGGTTTCTTCTGGCAAGCCTTCCGCGATAAGAAAGGCATTCAGCAGTTCTGGGTGGTGTTCTTCCTCTTCTTCATGACAGGCATTGCCATCGTCATCTATCTGAACCAGACTCCTCTCCAGCCACGTGAACGTGACTACGCCTATGTAGGTTCGTTCTATGCCTTTGCCATCTGGTGCGGTCTTGGCATCGCTGCCATCTATGAGCTGTTGGGCGGTTGGCTTGGCAAGAAGATGGAGAAGCGCATGGCTGGCATCATTGCCAGTGTGGTTGGCTTGGTTCCAGCCGTAGCTGTTCCTGCACAGATGGTCAGCCAGACATGGGACGACCATGACCGCTCAGACCGTTATGTGTGCCGTGATTTCGGATTGAACTATCTGGAAACCATTCCTCATGATGGTGTCATCTACACCAATGGTGACAACGATACTTTCCCACTCTGGTACAACGAGGACACTGAAGGCAAGCGCACCGATGTGCGTGTGTGCAACCTCTCCTACCTCCAGACCGACTGGTACATTGACCAGATGAAGCGTCCTGCTTTCTCTGGTGAAGGACAGTCCAGTCCGTTGCCTATCTCGTGGAAACGTTACCAGTACACCAGTGGCAAGCATGAGATGATTGACGTGAACCCCGAACTTGACGAGGGTTTCACCATGAAGGATGCCATCCGTCAGGTCATGGAACAAGATTCGGCTTTGGCTAAGCGTCTGTGGGGCGACAATCCTTTCGAACTCAAGACAGCCATCCGCAAGTTCATCTTGAAAGACTACGAAGGTCTTTCGGGAGAAGAATTGGAGGTAGTGAACGGACTCCCCTCCTGTCTGCCCAGCGACACGCTCTATGTCACCGTTGACAAAGAGGCTGTGAAGCGTTCGGGCATGAAGATTCCGACGGACTCTTTGGGCAATGCTGTCATCCCCGACCAGATGGTCATCAGCCTGGCAGGACAGGGCCGTGTGTCGAAGAGTTTCACCATGATGCTGGAGATGATTGCCCAAAGCAACTTCTCACGTCCTCTCTACATGTCAACGACAGTAGGTGCCAGCAACTATGGCAAACTCTTCCATCACTTCATGCAGGAGGGTATCGCATGGCGCATCACACCGTTCACCTTTGCGGAAAACCAGCCGATGAACACTGTGTGTGATACGGAGAAGATGTATGACAACATGATGAACAAGTACAGCTATGGCAACCTGAAGCAGCCTGACCTCTACATCGACGAGACCACCATGCGCATGTGCTTCACCCACCGCCGCTGGTTTGCCAACCTCATCACCAATCTGGTGAAGGAGCATAAGTTGGACAAGGCGCTGAAGGCGTTGGAGAAGTGTGAGCAGGAGATTCCTTCCTACAACGTGCCTCATAGCCCCGATTGTTCGTCAATCGATTTGGCCAATGCCTATATCGCTTGCGGCAAGCCCGAAAAGGCTGTGAACATTCTGGAGCAGTTGGAGAAACGCTCAAAAGAGTACGTTGTGTGGTATCTGTCACTCAACAACACCTATTTTGTCAACAGCACTCGCGATTGCCATCAGGAGTTGTATGTGTTGGCAACGGTGCAGGAAATCTACAATAACCTGATTGAAATGAAGGCTCCGAAAGCTGCTGCCTACGAGAAGAAGTCGCAGCAACTCGACACGGACATTCAGCGGCTGTTCCATGCCTTTCTCGGCAAATGTGACGAGGCAGGCATCCAGCTCCAGTAAACGATGATTATAGAACAACCCAGCAAGTGGCTCCGCTGGCTCTATCCGAGCGCGATTTGGCGGATGGACCCCAACGAGAAGGCCGTCTATTTGACCTTCGACGATGGGCCTATCCCCGAATCGACCCCGTGGCTCATCGAGACTCTCGACCGCTATGGGGTGAAGGCCACCTTCTTCATGGTAGGTGACAATGTGCGTAAGTATCCCGAACTCTTTGAGCTGATACGTTCGCACGGCCATCGTCTGGGCAATCATACCTACAACCATCTGGGTGGCCTCATCGTGTCGCCAGGTCACTTCCTGCGCAATGCCAACGAAGCTGACCGACTCATCCATACCAACCTCTTCCGCCCTCCTCGTGGTTGGATGAAGAATCAGCAGTACATCCGCATTCGTCGCCACTACACCATCATCATGTGGGATCTCGTCACACGCGACTACTCGAAGCATCTGACGGCTGAAGATGTATATAATAATGTACGTAAATACACGCGTAACGGCTCCATCATCACCTTCCACGACTCCTTGCGCAGCATCGACAAGCTGAAGACGGCTCTGCCACGCTGTATCGAGTGGTTGCAGCAGGAAGGCTACGAGTTTAAGGTCTTCGAAGATAACTTGCAGCACTCGCGGCACTTGAAATGATGGAAAAGAAAAATGTAGAATAAAAATGCGGTTGTATCCTTACGTGGATGCAACCGCATTTTTTATTCTCGAGGTACTTTTGCCAGTTGGTAAGCCTATTCGTCTTCAGCCAAGATAATTTTTGCCTTTCCTCCCTTCTGAATCTTCTCTTCAGGCTTGTCGGTCACGCAGATGGGCACCTCCTTCTTGATGCTTTGGTCAAGCGAGATGAGCGTTTCGGTGGAATCAACACCTGTGATGCCCTGAATCTTTCGGTTGAGCAAATCCATCAGTTGCTCATTGTCGCGGGCATAAAGTTTTACGAGCATGGTGTAAGGTCCTGTGGTGTAGTGGCACTCCACAATTTCAGGAATCTTGTTCAGTTCGCTCACCACACGTTCATACATGGAACCCTTCTCCAGACGGATGCCCACATACGTGCAAGTCTTGTAGCCAAGGCTCTTAGGGTTAATCACATAGCCAGACCCGACAATCACGTTTGTGTCGATGAGACGCTGAACACGCTGATGGATGGCAGCGCGCGACACGCCACATACAGCTGCTACATCTTTGAAAGGAATGCGCGCATTGGCGGAGATAATCTCCATAATTTGCTTGTCAAGCTTATCGATCTTTTCCATTTGGGATGTTTTTTCTAAGACTGTTTTTTGTTTCTTTTTTAGGTTTTGTAGAACAAACTGTAAACAAAAGTAGGTCTTTTTTTCTATTTGTCAAAAGAAAATGAAAAAAAACAATCAAAATTATTAAAAACATTGGAAAAATGCTACAAAAGACTAAGAAAAGCACTAATTTTACAACTCATAATGACAATTTTGACAAAAGGAAAAGAAAAATGAAGACATTAGTGTTTGCCAGCAACAATGCGCACAAGCTGGAAGAGATACGTGCCATTTTGGGTGAGAAGTATGAGGTGAAAAGTTTGAAGGACATCGGTTGTGAGGTGGACATACCCGAGACGGGCACCACCTTCCGCGAGAATGCCTTGCAAAAAGCTCGCTATGTGAAAGAGCACTTTGGCTTCGATTGCTTTGCCGACGATTCGGGTTTGCAAGTCGAAGCCCTTGGCGGAGAGCCTGGTGTGTATTCAGCGCGTTATGCTGTGAAGAATGGCCGTCAGGTGACGGCGGACAACAAGGACGATGCCAACATGAATGTATTGTTGGAGAAACTGGCTAATGAAGAGAATCGCCGCGCCTGTTTCCGCACCAGCGTCGCACTGATTTATGAAGGAGAGGAGCATTTCTTCGATGGCATCGTCGAAGGCCACCTCATCCGCGAGAAACGCGGCACAGGTGGCTTCGGCTACGACCCCCTCTTCATCCCCGATGGCTACGACAAGACCTTCGCCGAGCTGGGCACAGAAGTCAAAAACGGCATCAGCCACCGTGCCCGAGCCGTGGCACAGTTGGCAGAATTTCTGCGAAGTGTTTAGCTATAGACCCCAAAGCTATTTGTTGTTGTTTCGTTACCCGAAAAAAGCGTGGAGGGTGAAAAATACGTGTAAAAGTTTGGTGGTTTCCCTCTTTTTCATTTACTTTGCCCTCAATAAAAAAGAAAAGGCATGAGCACCAAGACCATGACAAAGATGATAGCCGAGTACTTCAAGACCCAACCTGTCTTGAAGGCATGGCTGTTTGGCTCATTTGCGCGTGGAGAAGAAACTGCCCACAGCGATGTGGATTTGCTGGTGGCATTCGACCACAGCACCCCCATCGGACTTTTCGCATACGCACGGATGCATCGAGAACTGGAAGAGAGATTGGGACGCAAGGTGGATCTTGTGGAAGAAGGTACATTGCGCCCTGCTGCAGAAAAGACCGCAAAGAAAGATATGAAAGTAGTGTATGAGAGAGCGAATTAGAGACATAGACCGACTGAGGCATATAGATGAATGCATTGGTCATGTGATGGACTTTCTGCAAGGAAAGACATTCGAGGACATGAAGAATGACGTGATGTGTTACCATGCTGTGGTATACAACATCATGATTATTGGTGAGGCAGCCAACTTGCTGACCAAGGAGTTTCGGGAAGAGCATCCCGAAGTGCCTTGGCGTGAAATTGTGGACATGCGCAATGTGTTGGTGCATGGCTATTTCACCACCAGCGCCTTGTTTATCTGGGAAACATACACCAAGGACTTGCCGCCACTTCGTGAGCAAGTATTACGCTACATCGAAGAATTGTCAGATGACAGCAAGGCTGAAGATAAACAATAATAACTCATCATATTGTTGAACATTTAACCCTCATGCCTATGGGATAATGAAAGAATAAATTGATAAAAGGACATATAGGATGAACATCCACTTAATAAACTAAACGATTATGAAAAAGATTAAATTTTTAAGCATGATGATGCTTGTGATGGTGGCCCTGCCATTGATGTTTTCTTGTAGCAAGGATGATGGAGACGATGGTGGCGACTCTGGAGGTAATGGAAACTCTGGAGGTGGCAGTAACATTACAGTTGTGGTTCATGATGACGGAACAATATCAGGAGGGCATACTTTCTCTGCAATAGATGATAAAAATTTCTATGTAGATTACATCAAGTATACGGTTGAAGAGGGTCATCTCATTGTCTCTGGCTATGACAAGGCAGGTTTAAAAGGTGCAGCCAATATTGTTGCTCGCCTTACATATAAAGGGAACACTTATGAGGTGTTGGGGATAAATGGATCTTCTTTCTCAGGCTGCAGTAGCTTGACTTCCGTGACTATCCCTAACAGTGTCACATCCATTGGCGATAGGGCTTTCAGGGATTGTAGTAGCTTGACCTCCGTGAGCATTGGTAACGGTGTTACCTCCATTGGTTCTAATACTTTCTCAGGCTGTAGCGGCTTGACTTCCGTGACGATACCCAACAGTGTCACATCCATTGGCGATTATGCTTTCTTTGGCTGTAGTGGTTTGACCTCCTTGACCATCCCTAACGGTGTTACCTCCATTGGCGATAGGGCTTTCTCTGGCTGTAGTAGCTTGACCTCCTTGACCATCCCTAACAGTGTTACCTCCATTGGCGATAGGGCTTTCTCTGGCTGTAGTAGCTTGACCTCCTTGACCATCCCTAACAGTGTTACCTCCATTGATTCTTCTGCTTTCTCTTATTGTAGTGGTTTGACCTCCTTGACCATCCCCAACAGTGTCACATCCATTGGCAATAGGGCTTTCTCAGGTTGCAGCGGCCTGACTTCCGTGACGATACCCAACAGTGTCACATCCATTGGCGATTATGCTTTCTCTGGCTGTAGTGGTTTGACCTCCTTGACCATTGGTAACAGCGTCACATCCATTGGCTATGATGCTTTCTGGGGCTGCAGTGGCTTAGCCTCCATTAAGGTTGAGAGCGGCAATACAAAATATGATTCTCGTGACAATTGTAATGCCATTATTGAGACAGCTAGCAATACATTAATACAAGGCTGCAAAAATACAACCATTCCCAACAGCGTCACATCCATTGGCGATAGGGCTTTCTCAGGTTGCAGCGGTCTGACTTCCGTGACGATACCCAACAGTGTTACCTCCATTGGTGGTTATGCTTTCTATCAGTGCTACGGTCTGACTTCCGTGACGATACCCAACAGTGTTACCTCCATTGGTGGTTATGCTTTCTATCAGTGCTACGGTCTGACTTCCGTGACGATTCCAAACAGTGTCACCTCAATTGGCTATTATGCCTTCTCAGGCTGCAGTGGCTTGACCTCAATACATTGTTTGAGGACAACGCCTCCAGGAAGTGATTCCGATTCTTTTGATACTTACCAAACGGCTACATTGTATGTTCCCAGCGGTTCTTATAGTGCATATAAAAATAAATATCCTTGGAATAGATTTTATAATATAGTGGAAGAATAAAACATGGACAAACAAAACCACCCGTGAGCACTATGCCTACGGGTGGTTTCATTTACTTTTCAAAATCAAAAGACGCACACATCACCACAAAGCGACGCGTCCCATCGTTCCAAGGTCGAGAGATGCGGTCTTGGCTCCCAATGCCTTGAAGGCTCTTACGATGGTGGCATAGGTGATGCTCTTGCCGCTCTCGATTTTTGAGATTTGTGCCTCCTGCACTCCCATGTGTTCGCCCAGTTGTTTCTGAGTGAGGTTCTGCTGCTGTCTGGTCTGCTTGATGGCTATCGCGAGGAAGGTTGTGAGTGGCCTTGTAGAGAAAGGTAACAGTAAGTGGTAACATGAGTCAATGACAAATGACAATAATGACAATTTTAAAAATGGGGTCTATACCTTTCCGTAATACTTTGTATCTTATTAATATATAAATAGTTATATATATAATAAGAGAAAAGCGCACCCCTCAAAAATAAACTGTCATAACTGTCATTTGTCATTGGGAACAACTAAATTCAAATTTGATTTTATCTAAAAAGCAGAAAACCAATGAAATACGATGTAACAAAAAACGAGGCTCCCGAAATGCCTAACCTCGGAAAGGGCACAGAATGCATCAAATTGCTGGTTTTTTAGGCCTCGAAAGGCATGTTTTAACCCTGTTTTCGATGCTTTTCCCTGCTCTTGGTGCGTGTATGTGCGACGAGGAATTTCACTATCAGCCCTCATTTGGAGGGAAAATCGTGCCAATCCGCTCAATCTGCCGCTACGGCATAGTTCTTTATACAACTAATCCGCAAAGGAAATTACCCTTACGTCGTTAGCGTAATTACGGCTACGTCGAAGGGGTAATTACGGGAACGGAAAAGCCGTAAGTATGCATACGAAATGGCTATTGGCATGCATATTCCGTACACATGGGTAGCAAATTTTTCATTTTTCACTTTTCGTTTTTCACTTTTCACTTTTATTCCGTACCTTTGCACCCGTTAATTCATCGACAATGAGAAAATTGCTCTATTTGGTTCTCTTTCCCTTGCTGCTGTTAGGCTGCAAGGAAAAGAAGCATGTGGACACCGACTATGTGTCGCCAGCACCTTCATTCAACGAGGATTCGGCCTTTCAGTATGTGGCTGAGCAATGTGCCTTTGGCCCTCGTGTGATGAACTCTGCGGCTCACGATTCGTGTGGCAACTACATCGCTCGCAAGTTTGAGGCGTTCGGAGCCACTGTCTATGACCAATATGCCAACTCGAAACTCTACGACGGCACACCTATCCTGATGCGTAATATCATTGCAGCCTTCAATCCTGATGCTCCGGCACGTATCATCATTTGTGGACACTGGGATAGTCGTCCGTGGGCTGACCACGACAACAACGAGGCAAATCACCGCACCCCGATTGATGGAGCCAACGATGGTGGCAGTTCCGTGGGCGTGATGCTCGAACTGGCGCGCCAGTTGCAGAAAGACATGGCCGAGAAAGGTGACTCGTCCCTTTTTGCCCTCCATCCTTCATTGGGCATCGACTTCATCTGTTGGGATGCAGAAGACTGCGGAACTCCAGCCTTTGACAACGATGGCGAAGACCATGAAAGCACGTGGTGCTTGGGCAGTCAGTATTGGTCGGGCAAGCGTCATATCGAAGGTTATAAGGCTCGCTACGGCATCAACCTCGACATGGTGGGCAATGCCAACACCATCTTCTACCGCGAACGCATCTCAATGGCATACGCTCCCACCATCGTCGATAAGGTGTGGGCAGCAGCCAACCGCATCGGTTATGGCAAATACTTCAGTTATGACGATGAAGGTGGTGGGGTGACAGACGACCACTTACAGGTCAATCGCGGTGGCATTCCTTGCATCGATGTGATAGGTACCGATACCCAAGAAGGCGGTTTTCCAGCCACTTGGCACACGATGGACGACGACATCAACCATATTGACAAAGAAACCCTCAAGGCTGTGGGACAGACCATGCTGGAGGTGATTTGGACAGAAGAATAAATGCCCTCTCCACTACTCTCTCCCTGTGGGGCGAGAGAGGTCCGTGCGGGATGGGGAGGTATGATAAAAAACAATTGACGTTTATGACAATAGAAGAAACACAACAAGAAGTGATTGAGGAGTTTGAGGGCTTCGACGACTGGATGGACAAGTATCAGATGCTCATCGACTTGGGCAGTGAGCAGGAGCCGCTGCCTGCAGAGTATAAAGTAGAGAGCAACCTTATCGACGGTTGTCAGAGCCGTGTGTGGCTGCAAGCCGACCTCACACCCGAAGGGAAGATACACTTTCAGGCAGAGAGTGACGCGTTGATTGTGAAGGGCATCGTCACCCTCCTCATCCGTGTGTTGGACAACCATACACCCGATGAAATTCTTGCCGCAGACCTCCATTTCATCGAGGATATCGGCTTGAAGGAGCATCTTTCTCCCACACGTAGCAATGGCCTCTTGGCGATGATGAAGCAGATGAAGATGTACGCCATTGCCTTTAAAGCTAAAATGAACTAAATGAAGGAATTTTTCAATCAGATGGGCAGTTATTTTGCCCGCTACAAAGGGTACATTGCCGGAACGTTAGCCATGAACATTCTGGCCGCCTTGTTCAATGTCTTTTCCTTCTCCATCCTCTTGCCTATCTTGCAGATACTCTTCAAGGTCAACTCGGAGACGTATCAGTTCATGGAATGGGGAACAGGGGGTGTGAACAACCTGCTGGAGGTGGCCAAGAACAACGGCTACTACTACTCGCAGCAGTTGGTTGACACATACGGCCCTTCCACCACCCTGCTGATGCTGGGCGTGATTCTCGCCTCGCTCACCCTGCTCAAGGCTGCCACTTACTTCGGGGGGTCAGCCTGCCTGATGCCTTTACGTACAGGCATTATCCGCGACATCCGCAACGACATCTACAAGAAGATACTCTCCCTGCCCCTCTCCTTCTTCTCTGAGGAACGCAAGGGCGACATTCTGGCACGTGTCAGCACCGATGTGGGCGAGATTGACGGAAGCATCACCTCCTCGCTCGACATGATGATCAAGAATCCCATCTTCATCCTTGTCTATGTGGGCACCATGTTTGCCATGAGCTGGCAACTCACCCTTTTCACCCTGTTGGTGGTGCCACTTTTAGCCGGTGGAATCGGCCGTATTGGTAAGAAACTGAAGCAAAACTCGCTGCTGGCACAGTCGAAATGGAGCGATGGAATCAGCCAGATAGAAGAAACACTGGGTGGACTCCGCATCATCAAGGCCTTCATTGCCGAGCGGAAGATGGAAGCCCGTTTTACCCAGATAAACAACGAACACCGCGATGCCGCCGTCAAGGTGGCCATCCGTCAGTCGGCAGCCCATCCTGTGAGTGAGTTCTTAGGCACCTGCATGATTGTCATCGTCCTTTGGTTTGGAGGTTACCTCATCTTTTCTGGCAACAGCCCTATCGATGCCAGCGGATTCATCTATTATCTGGTCATCCTCTACACCACCTTGCAGCCCATCAAAGACCTCTCCAAGGCGGGGTATAGCATCCAGAAGGGACTCGCCTCACTGGAGCGCATCAACAAGATTCTCATGGCGGAAAACAACATCAAGGAGATAGAGCATCCTCGGAAAATCGATGCGCTCAACGACTGCATCCAGCTGGAGCATGTCCACTTCTCCTACAACACAGGCCACGAGATTCTTCACGACATCAACCTCACCATTCCCAAAGGAAAGACCATCGCTCTGGTGGGTCAGTCGGGGTCGGGCAAGAGCACACTGGTTGACCTCATTCCGCGCTATCACGACGTGACAGCTGGAGCCATCAAGATAGATGGCGAGGACGTGCGCAATCTCTCCATCCACTCGTTGCGCGGCCTCATTGGCAACGTGAACCAAGAGGCTATTCTGTTCAACGACACCATCTTCAACAACATCGCCTTCGGGGTGGACAATGCCACACAGGAGCAGGTGGAGGCAGCGGCCCGCATAGCCAATGCCCACGATTTCATCATGGAGATGGAGAAGGGCTATCAGACCAATGTGGGTGACCGTGGCGGTCGTCTTTCGGGTGGACAGCGTCAACGCATCTCCATTGCCCGTGCCATCTTGAAGAATCCACCCATCCTCATCCTCGACGAAGCCACTTCTGCCCTCGACACGGAGAGCGAACGACTGGTGCAGGACGCATTGGAGAAACTGATGAAATCGCGCACCACCATTGCCATTGCGCACCGTCTCTCCACCATCAAGAATGCCAGCGAAATCTATGTGCTCCACGAGGGCAAGATTGTGGAGCGAGGCACTCACGAGGAACTCATTGCCCAGAATGGCTACTACAAGAAGCTGAACGACATGCAAGCCTTGTGATGTTATTTAATCACTACCAAAACATTTAGCTTGAATATAAGTAACTCAACTTTCGCAAGCTCCACTTTTTTGAAGTTAAAGAAGTTAGAGAAGTTAAAGAAGTTAGAGACGAATGTCATGCTGCTGTATTCATTGTCAGAAGGTATCGTCTTTAACTTCTAAGCGAAGCGATAACTTCTTTAACTTCTATAACTTCTACAACTTGCGAAAGTTGAGTAAGTAAGTGTAATCAAGCTATACTATTTTGTATAAACAAGGCAATCATTTAAGTGTCATCAATACAACTGCCTCACATGTTGCGAGGCAGAAGACTAAAATGATTGGGGTTGCGTCAAGGAGTAACCACGATTGTATGAAAAGGATTTGTATGATAGATGGAAAATGTGTACCTTTGCAAAAAATAAAAATATAGAAGACTATGGCCAATTACATTTTTGAGTTAAAGGATAAGGTACGTGATTATGAGTGCGACTTGCAGGGCATCGTGAACAACGCCAACTATCAGCATTATCTGGAGCATTGCCGACATGAGTTTCTGTTGGCACACAACATCAGTTTTGCGGAACTGCACGAAAAGGGGACGGATGCTGTGGTGGCTCGTCTGACGATGCAGTTCAAGGTGCCTTTGAAGAGTCGTGACGAGTATGTGACAAAGCTCTGGATCAAGAAGGAAGGGGTGCGCTACATCTTCATGCAGGACATCTTCCGTCTGCCCGACATGAAACTGTGCATCCGTGCGCAGGTGGATTCGGTGTGCCTCGTCAATGGCGTACTGGCAGAGAGCCCTGAACTGAACGAGAAATTTGCACCCTTCATGCAGTAGTGGATACACAGGAAATCATCTCGGCTATCGCGCTGACCAAACTGAAAGGTCTGAGTCTGCTGAATGCCCGAACCTTGCTGGATGCGGTAGGTTCGGCTCATGAGGTAATTGCCCACCGAAAGGATATCGTGGACATCATCCCCGATGCCAGCCAACGGCTTGTGACGGCCTTTGCCGAAGCTGATGCCGCTCTGAAAGAAGCGGAGAGTGAGATGCAGTTTATCGAGCAGAAGAACCTGAAAGTCTTCACGCTGACGGACGAGGACTACCCGCAACGGCTCCTCGAGTGTGAGGATGCCCCATTGGTGCTTTATTATTGTGGCAATGCCAATCTGAACGCAATGCGCATCATCAGCATCGTGGGTACACGAAAATGTTCGGAATATGGACGTGAGGTGTGCAACAACTTTATTGCTGACTTGAAACGCTATTATCCCGATGCGCTGATTGTGAGTGGATTAGCCTATGGTATCGACATCTGCGCCCATCGGGCAGCACTGGAGAATAGCATGTCAACGGTAGGTGTGTTGGCACATGGATTGGACAACATCTACCCCTCCATGCACCGCCAGACGGCAGCAGACATGGTGCATCGGCAGGGAGGGTTGCTGACAGAATACACTACCCACACGACACCTGAGAGGGGGAACTTTGTGCGCCGCAACCGCATTGTGGCAGGGCTTTGCGATGCATGTATTGTGGTGGAGAGTGCCGAGCGTGGCGGCTCCCTGATTACTGCCGAGTTGGCAATGGAATATAACCGCGATGTCTTTGCTTTTCCAGGACGTGTGTATGATGAAGCCAGCCGAGGATGCAACAATCTCATTCGTCGCCAACAGGCAACGCTGCTGACTTGTGCGGCAGACCTCCTTGATGCAATGGGTTGGGAGAATCCCCTGAAGAAAACATCAAAGCCAGAGGCTGTGCAGCAAGAACTTTTCCCCGACCTCACCGACGAAGAACGTGCTTTGGTGAACACACTCAAAGATGTCGATGACAAGCACATCAATCAGATTGCCATCGACGCCAATATTCCTTATTCGCGCGCCAGCATGATTCTTTTCGATTTGGAGATGAAGGGAGTGGTCAGAGCACTCGGAGGAGCAAGATACAAGATTATGCACCATTGACCAAGGGGATGCACAAAAAATGGGGAAAAATTTCATGGCATAACCCCGACAAGCATATTGTGATGAAAATCGACTGGGAAGATGACTAATCAATAGTGAGTCCGCCGGTTTGTGGTGAAGTGACATCAGTTTGAAAAAGAGAGAAGAAGCATGTCCGCAAGGGCATGCTTTTTTCGTGCCTTTTCCTGTTTTTTTCGGGAAAACATTTGTTTGTGAAAAATAAGTTGTATATTTGCAGTCAGGAATCCTAACATCACGAACTATGAACAAGATACTTGAGCATGCACATCCACACATTTCGGCTTTGTGTCGCAAGCACAGAGTCAGGAGCCTGTATGCTTTTGGTTCAGTACTGACCTCACGCTTTTCTGATAAGAGTGATGTGGATTTCCTGGTGGATTTCAAGACCGAAGAGATTCCCGACTACCTCACCAACTACTTCGACCTGAAGTATGCCTTGGAAGACACCGTGGGGCGTGAAGTGGACCTTGTGGAGGAGAAAGCCATCCGCAACCCTGTCTTCAAACGAAACATAGAAAAGACAAAACAGAAGATATATTCAACCATCTCCCCTTGTTAAGGCAAGAAGTTGCTTCGATTTTGGGAGAATAACTTATTAACCCTCATGCCTATGAGATAAGGAAAGAATAAATTGATAAAAGGACATATAGGATGAACATCCACTTTTGGATTCTTGTTTTCCGAATATCGCCAATTGAAAGAAAAATGTACAAGAACTGAAGTAGATAGTTCACGCCAGAAGGCGTGGGCATTTGCTCGTTTAAGATTGTAAGGCGTTTGGCGACGCTTGGGAGACGTAGACGAAGTAAATTGTCCACGTTTTCTTTTTGTGCTTTATAAATAACTATTTAATAATTCCAAACAATCAATCAAATGAAAAAGATTAATTTTTATGCCGTAACACTCCTCACGAGTGTTATGATGCTGGGATTCTCAGCATGTAGTTCGGATGATGTGCCCGGAAACGAACAACTGACCCAAAAGGATGAAGCAAAGGTCTATTTTGTCTATACGTTAGACACGTCAGCTGGTACTTCGATGAACCAGACTCGCGCCAAAGCTGCGAAGACCAACGCCGAGGTGTTCGATGAGTTCTACACGAAAATCAGGAGTGGTGAATTGGTCGCACCATCTTATGAACTGTCTTTGACGGAAGTCAATACTGGTGCATCTTATTCGTTCAAAGGCAACTGGAAAAGTCATGACCTGATTACACTGAACACAGGTACTTATCATATTGTCGGAAAAACGACAGCCGAGGGTGAAAACATCCAGGAAAAGTGCTCGTTCATCTTTGATGAAGTGTGTGATATAGATATTACTAGTAGTGTGGTGACTCTTCATGCTGTTTACGACAGTTTTCTGCTGATATTCAACAACTCGGATGTTCAGTCGTTACAGAACAATAATGGCACAAGTTTGGCATCGTTCTTTACGTTCGGCACTTCTTACAAGTATGCCTTCGTAAAGGATCAACTCTATTTGTCAGACAAGAAAAATGATGCTTATATTCTCGGAAAATATACCGACGAAGCAGAATTCAAAGTCTTTACAGGCAATCTTAACTTTGAAAAAGGTAAGTACTATGTGTACAATAGTGTATCCAACAGTTTTGATGTGCCACCGATGGAAGAAGGCAATGTTCCTAATCACACTTATGTTGATTTGGGATTGCCTTCAGGAAAGAAATGGGCCACAACTAATATCGGAGCCGATACTGAATACGAATATGGTTTATTTTTCGCTTGGGGTGAAATTAATACAAAAACAGACTATAATCCATCTTTATATACTGGAGGATCTTTAGATACGGCTAAGGAACTATGGGGTAATTATTGGACTGTTCCATCTGCCTCGGACTTTGAAGAATTGATGAATCAATGTACATGGACAACAACGACAAGAAATGGGATAAAGGGTTCCGAAGTACAAGGTCCCAATGGAAATACCATTTTCTTGCCTTGGAGTGGTTGGATTAATTCTACGTCAATCATTAGTAGAGGCTCTGAAGGTATATATTGGTCAAGTACATTAGATGGTGATGGCGCACGTGAATTACGAGTTGGCGAAGCTTTTTGGGATCAAACTCCAGGGATACCGTGGATTGGTACAGACGGACTTAGTGGAGGTAGAAACATTCGACCTGTTCTTAAATAACGTGAGTTCGTCGAACTCACGTTATTTAGTAAATCCATGCTTTTTTATGGCGGATTACACACGTTCTCTATTTTTTTCCCTCTGTTTTTTTCTCTCCTTTTTTTGAGCATGTGCGGGATTTTCCGTATCTTTGCAGCCCTTTTTTGTAATAATAACAATCATACTACGAGTCTATGAAAGAAAATGTGAATACGGAGGAACTGAGGGAGGCGGCGCGTGAGGTGCGCCGCCAGTTGGAACGTGAGCAAGAGGAGCTGCAGGAGAGGCATGAGCAGCTGAAGGGATTCATGCTGGCGTTGGAATCGACGGAGGAGGTGCTGCTGGAGAATGAGCGGCTGCGCGAGGAGATGGTGCAGCTGCGGTCGCAATGGCAGGAGGAGAAGGAAAGGAACACGAGGCTGGAGATGCAGCTGAACGAGATGAGCAAGCTGTCGGCCAGCGTGGCGGGCAAGGCGTCGCAGGACGAGCTGCTGAAGGCGTTGCGCGTGTTTGTCAACAAGTCGAAGCGCAAGAAGATGGAGAAGCGCATCGCCGTGAAGGAGATGGTGCTGGAGCTGGCCAACGCCAACGGACTGGTGCTGCCTTCGGACTTGGCGGCGAGCATCGACAGCCTGGACGACGAGCAGCCGCAGGTGGAACAGCCGCAGGCGGCAACGGGCGGTGTGACCGAAAACGTGGCGGAGCTGCTGACCGCAGAGGCGCAGGTGCTGTGGCAGCGCTTGCGCGATGCGAGGTTCATCGTGGCCGACGGCTATGCTTTGGCGGAGGGTGTATCGTCCAACCAGGCTGCGTACATAGCCGACCGCATGGCCGAGCGGTTGCAGATTAGGAAGAAGTGGAAGCTGTTTCAGCAGCTGTGGGGCATTCCAAATCTGGCTCAGTTGGCCGGCTCTTGGCAGCAGACGGGTAAGCTGCCACCCAGAAGCAACGATATTGACAGGATTGTGAAATAGTGTAAGAATCAATCGGTTAGGGTCTTATATAAGTCTTATGGTAAGTCTTATATAAGACCTTTTTTTGTGCCCTTATCCGTACCTTTGCATCGTCAACCAGCTCACATGCTGGGCGACATGAATAATTAACCTCTGAGTTGGAGCGGATGGAGTCTTCACGTGAATAAAGATGGCCATCGGATTTCTGAAACTTCTTCTCGCTAAAACTCAAAATTATGATCAAGATTCAATTCAATGAGACTGACGCAGGTCAGATGACGCTGGATGGCATGATGACATTCGGCACGGTGGACGGGAATCTGCACACGGCAGATTTTGTGCCAACCGAGTATGTGGAAATGGAGCCCTGGATGGCTCTGTGCAAAGTGCAGCGCATGAGGGACGGGAACGTCTATGTGACGGAGCTGCCCAAGCGGGTGAGAAACAAGCCTATCTACCGAGAGGACAACGCGACGTTCTCGCAGGGGCAGGACAGGCGGTGGTACTTCTACTTCTCGCTGGACGAGGAGGAGCTGCCGCGACTGCCGGAGGAACTGGTGAGACAGGCTGTGGCGATTGCAAGGAAAGTTGTAAATGGCCTTGTAGAGAAAGGTAATTGTAAGTAGTGAGCGAGTTGGTTACAGTTACAGTGGTTACAGTTAAAAAAAGAGGGTATGGTTTCCCTTATAATACTTTATAACTTATTAATATATATATAGTTATATATATAATATAAGGGATGACACCCCTCAAAAAAACAACTGTAACAACTGTAACTGTAACCGAAGACTGAGAATTTTTCATCTAAAAAGCTAAGAATCAATGAAATACAATGTAAGCAAATCAAAGGCTCCCGAGATGCCTAACCTCGGAAAGGGCACAGAATGCATCAAATTGCTGCTCTCACAGGCCTCGAAAGACATGCATGAACCCCTCGTTCCGATGTTTTTCCCTGTACTTGGCGCACACATCAGCGGCGCAGAATTTCAGTATCCCGACCTCACTTGGAAGGAAATGTGTGGTCAAATGGCCCATCTCGTGGCCGATTCGGGCAACAACAAGGGTCAATTGTCACATTTGGTGGAAGCCATCTGCCGCGATTTCCGTCAGCACGACGAGGAGGAACTGAAGAAACTGGTGGAATGGGCGAAACTGACCAAGACCCGTGGAGCCAACAAGGAGAAGCCTGCCCGTCCGGACACGGCCATCCTCTTCCCACCCACCGACACCACGCGTGCGGGATTCCTGCTCAACGCTATGGGCTGTGAGACGTTGGGCGGCAGGACGCAGTACTTCAACCTGCCTGAGGTGGAGATGGCCGACGGACTCTGCGGCGGTCACAAGCAGGTGTCGCACATGCTCCGAAACATCTACGACAGAGCCAGAGCTGGCGCCATGAGAGCCACAGCCGACGGTGTGACGGGCAATCCCGTCCTGCGTGCCTGCATGACCATCTCGTCGACCCCTGTGGCAGCCCGTGGCTTCTACAAGAGCGAGCTCTTCAACGGCACGTTCGGCCGCATGGTCTTCTCCTACAAGGCACGAGGCAGCCGTAGCGGACGCATTCCCCGACAGGGGCAGTATGGCGACGAGTTCTACAGGAAGCTGGACGAATATCTGGCGCGGCTCGACCTATGCAAGGGGCGCTACATCATCCGTCCGCTCAACAAACTGACGGACAGGCTGGCGGAAGATATGGCCTCCATTGCCGACTTGACCGACGACGATGTGCTGTGGGACATGTCAAAGCGTGCGCTGGTCTCGGCTTGGAAGGCTGGCTGCATCCTCTGGGCGCTCAATGGCCAGACGTGGACAAAGGCGATGGGCGAGATGGTGGAATGGCTCCTCTATCGGGACATCTGGAGCAAGCTGCGCATCTTCTCAGACCTGCTGAAGGGTGGCGACACCTGCACACAGGAGGCTGCCAAGTCGGGGCCGAGAAACATGCTCGACTCGCTGCCCAACACCTTCAACGAGGCGCAGCTGGAGGCACTTCGCTTGGAGTCGGGCAAGAGCAAGGAAGGCACGAAGAACCAGCTGAAGCAATGGGTGTTCCGCAAGTTCATCACCTACTCGAACCAGACGGGACTCTACACCAAAACCGACGAATATCTGAAAGGCAATGGACAAGTTTGAACTTCAAAGGCTCCGCGACCTCCCGATTGAGGGGGTCGCAGAGCGACTTGGACTCCAGGTCTCGCGACATAAGTGCTTGTGTCCGTTCCATGCGGACAACCATCCGAGCCTCTCGTTTTGTGTGAGGAAGAACATGTACAGATGCTTCGTGTGCGGGGCAAGCGGCGGGACGATTGATCTCGTGATGAACTATCTGAACAAGGATTTCAAGGAGGCGTGCAGGTGGTTAAGTCCCCTCCCGACCTCCCCAAAAGGGGAGGGGTGCCGTCCGGATGGTTCTTCCCCCCTTGGGGGGATAAGAGAGGGGCTTGGGGCTGGATTCGACGCCAGTCGTTATGAGCGGTTTTTCGAGCGCCCTTGGCTGAACGAGGCTGCCAAGCAGTTCCTTTTTGCCGAAAGGCGGTTGGATGAGCGTGTGGTGCGCTGGTGCCGACTGACCTCGTGGCAGGACAGGCGGGGAGTGCCTTGGTTGCAGATACCTTATTATGATAGGGAAGGGCGTCTGGTTGGCATCCAGAACCGCAACCTCGTGAAAGGTGCATCGCCACGATTCCGATTCCCCAGCGGTTCCCGATGCGGCATCTACAATCTGCCCGTGCTGAACC
>CAMVIM010000029.1 GCA_947167515.1 uncultured Prevotellaceae bacterium
CGTCAGTCCCCAATGTTGGTGGGGTCTCTGCCGCACAAGAGAAATCAAGCAATTCGCCGCAAGAAGCAAAGGCACTCTCTCCAATAGATTGAATGCCCGAGCCGATTTCCACGGAGGTCAGTTTGCTGCATTGGGAGAAAGCATAACGGCCGATGCCTGTCACGCTGTTGGGAATGGTGATGGAGGTCAGACCGCTGCAGTATTGGAAAGCAGAACCGCCGATGCTTGTCACGCTGTTGGGGATGGTGATGGAGGTCAGGCCGCTACAGCCAGAGAAAACCGAACCTTCGATGGTTGTCACGCTGCTGGGGATGGTGATGGAGGTCAGGCCACCACAGCCTTGGAAAGCAGATTCGCCTATGCTTGTCACACTGTTGGGGATGTTGATGGAGGTCAGACCGCTGCAGCCATAGAAAGCCTGATAACCGATGCTTGTCACGCTGTTGGGGATGGTGATGGCTGTTAGTCCGCTACAGCCATTGAATGTATTTTGGCTGATTTGTGTCACACCATTGGGAATGTTGATGGCTGTCAAGCCGCTGCAGCCATAGAAAACAGAATAGCCGATGCTTGTCACGCTGTTGGGGATGGTGATGGAGGTCAGGCCGCTGCACCTAGAGAAAGCAGCATTGCCGATAGTTGTCACGCTGTTGGGAATGGTGACGGATGTCAGTCCGCTACAGTCTGAGAAAGCAGAATAGCCGATGCTGGTTATGCCATTGGGGATAACTAGATCTTTCACTTCTTCTCCATTTAGGTATAGGTGATGAGCGTAACTTAATGGATTGGTTGTTCCAGAAAAAGAATATTCAAAAGAAATATTGCACCATGAAGCGAGATCCGTGATATTCACTGCTGTCAGGCCGCTACAGCCATAGAAAGCAGATTCGCCTATGCTTGTCACACTGTTGGGGATGGTGACGGATGTCAGGCCGCTACAGTTATAGAAAGCATTACCACCGATGCTCGTCACGCTGTAAGTAACATCATCATACTCAAAAGATGCAGGTATGGTGACGTCACCTGTGTATTTGCTATCTCCACTTGTCACTTCTGCTTGTTTTGCCTTTTTAATGAGATTGTAATAGATGCCATCGATTTCGACATCATACGCAAATGCGTTGAGTGAAAGCAGCACTCCCAGCACTGCCATCACGGATTTAATAGTTTTTGTTTTCATCGATATAAAAGATTCTGAGGATTGTTTGCTACTGCTTATGGCAGAAGGCAAACTCTGTTAAAATCGAATTGGTAAAAAATATTCACGAACATTTATGGGCATTATATGGACATTCGTGTTAAATATAAAAACGAATTGCTTTCTTTTTAACATATAATGCCCATATAATGTCCATGAATGTTCATAAATGATTACAAGAACATCTAATGAACTGTTTTTGGTTAAATACAGTATCGTTCTATTATTCTATCACGTAGTTGCCCATAAAATCGGACATGTGCTTCATCTTTAGTTTTTTATTAGCATTAGCATCAAAGAACTCTATGTCCGAAGTTTTGCCCAATTCTGAGATGGTGGAATCATCCAGTTGTGCTTTTTCTTTTTCAGACAAGACTTTCTGTATGAGACCCTTTTCAAGTTTGTCTGCTCTGTCATCGCTAACGGCAAGATAAACCTTTATAGCGATAGCGTTGTAGTCATCGCCCGTTTCGTTGAAAGACAATGGGGTGGAAAATTTGTAAGTCTGTCCACCAGCGACATAAGAAATGTAACTTTCCATAGGTTTTTTGTTCCTATTCGTCCAACCCCGACTTTCGGTTTTTAAGTTAAAAGAAACAAAAGGACGTGGGTTGCTGTCTTCCTGCTAATCCCTGTTTCAGGCTCTGGTAAACCGCTTTTCTGAGATTAGCAACCAGTTAGCCCACGTCAGGGAGAGATATACAGAAGTGGCACTTGCAGCCAATACAGTTGTACACACGTACCTATACAATAAGGGCTGTCAAGTGACTTGCGGATAAATCACCCACGTGGACGTTCCGATTGCGCTATCTTCAAGAAAAGCTTCTCAATTTACCAGATTTTGAAACATGAAGATAAGCGTTCGTAAACGCCCTTTTGGTGCAGGGCAGTCGGTGTCTGCGCGAGACATGCACTGCGGGTGCGCCAAACCATCTATGTAAGAATCCCGCTCCCCCTCTGGATGGAGTGCCAAGGCCGAGGCCATGCACCGCCCATCGGGCTAACTGGATTTGTGACCTGCACACGGTGCCGACATCCTTGCGGATGGGACAAATGTGTGGAAGCCGGTTGCAAATGTACAAACTATTTTGGCACATTCCAAATTTTTGTGAAGAAAAGTGCAGGGAGGGGGATGAGTGCCGTGTGGATGTACGACCCTACGTGAAACGCCGTTGCATATTCAATTGGTACGGCGTACAGATTGTAAATGGTGTGGCGTACCATTTGAATATGGAACGGCGTTAGGCTCGTGAGGGTTGTGGGGGTAGGTTCGTGAGGATAGTGGAGTTAAGGTCAAGATGGGAGTGTCGTGGCAGAGTAAGAAGAGGGGGCGGGAGGGCATTTTTGTCCTGTAAGTCGGAAAAGAATGGCATGAAAGGATTTCTTTTGGGGAAGGTAGCACGTTTTTCAGGCTATTTTTTGTAACTTTGCATCCGATTTACGCTCAGACATGAAAAAACTTCTACACATTATTATATATATAGGAGCATTTTTCTTCGCCCTGCCCCTCACGGCTTTTGCCGATGGAGGACAGTTTGTGGTGGTGCTCGATGCCGGTCACGGTGGGAAAGACCCTGGTGCGATTGGTTCGTTGCCCGGCAATCGGGAGAAGGACATCAATCTGGGCATCACGCTGGAGGTGGGAAGGCTGCTGAAGGCGAACTGCCCCGACGTGAAACTCATCTACACGAGAAGCACGGATGTGTTTGTGGAGTTGGGACGTCGGGCGGAGATTGCCAACAAGGCGAAGGCAGACCTCTTTGTGAGCATCCACACGAATGCGCTGCCCAAAACGGCCCGCAAGGCATCGGGTGTGCAGTCCTACACGCTGTGCCTGCGCACGGCATCGACCAATCTGGAAGTGGAGAAGCGCGAAAACTCGGTTATCGCGCTGGAAGGTGAGGCAGCCAAGAAATATGACTACTATCCATCAGCCGAAAGCAACATCATGTTTGAGCTAATGCAGGATCACGACATGAAGGAGAGCGTGAACTTTGCCAAGATGGTGCAGGGAGAGATGGTGCACACGGCAGGACGAACCGACATGGGAGTGCTGCAGGCTAATTTGGCTGTGCTGCGTCTGACCTATATGCCCAGTGTGCTGCTGGAGGTGGGATACATCTCCACCCCATCGGAAGAGCAGTTCCTCATGTCCATTTCGGGCAGACAGTCGATGGCAAAAAGCATCTGCAATGCCATCGTACGTTACAAGGCACAAAAGACGGGACGGGAATCGAAGCTGGAGAAGCCCTCTCCCACCCCCACTCCGGAGCCTGAAACGAAGCCTGCGCCTGAGAGCAACGGGACTTCGACCGCCACACCTACAGCCCCAGCAGACAACGGCCCCAAAACGGTCTATCGGGTGCAAGTGCTGGCAGGAAGTGCCAAACTGAGGAGCAACGACCGGCAATTCAAAGGGCTGACCTGCGAGCGGCACGAGAAGGACGGACACTACATCTACACTTACGGTGCGGCATCGACGATGAAGGAGGCGCAGGAACTGCGAAAAAAGGTGCTGGACAAATTTCCGCAGGCGTTCATCGTCAGTTTTGAGGAATGAGCAGGAGGGGATGAAGAATGAGTTTTTATGAATAGAATCTATAAATGCTATTGTATCAATCATCAAGATGAAAATTAGTAAAGAAATAAAGATCGCTTTTGTAGCTGTGCTTTCAGCTATCATCATCTATGTGGGTATCATTTTCCTGAAAGGTCTGAAACTGTTCAACGACGAGGTTTCCTACTTCGTGGAAATCACAAACGTGCAAGGCATGCCCACGGCATCGGACGTGCGCGCCAACGGTCTGAAGATAGGTACGGTGAAAGCCATCAACTTCAACACAGACAAGCAGAACCTGACAGTGGAAATCACCATCAACCCGAACTTCCAGATTCCGCAAGGAACCACGGTGTATATGACCAAAGAGATGCTGGGCAGTGCGATGATGAACCTAAAATTGGGTCCCGATCCCACCGACATCCTGCATCCAGGCGACACCATCAAAGGTTCACCGATGGTGGACTTGATGACGGAAGCGGGCAATATGCTGCCTAAAGTGGAGTCGCTGCTGTCGAAGGTGGATTCTATCCTGGGAGCCGTGAACACGCTGGCAAACAACCCTGCCCTCGAAACTTCGCTCAACAACATGGCGGCTGTGACGTCCGACCTCAGAGTGACCACACAGCACATCAATGGTCTGCTCGGAAAGGATGTGCCTCAACTGATGGCCAAGACTAACGTCATCTGCACCAATCTGGAAACAACGACCAACTCCATCAGCCAGATTGACGTGGCAGGCATGGCGCAAAAGGCTGATGCCACCCTGACGGGTGTGCAGGACATGACCTTCAAAATCAACACGGCCATGAGCAGCAAGGATAATTCGCTGGGCATGCTGATGAACGACAACTCCATCGCCCTCCACATAGACTCCACCATCGTCAACTCGTCGCTGCTGCTGGAAGATTTGAGACTGCATCCCAAACGCTATGTACACTTCTCCCTGTTCGGAAGAAAGGACAAGGAAAAAGACCCGAAAAAATAAAGAGAAAGAAGGATGTTATTTGAATATTGTTCAAACAACATCCTTCCTATTTAAGCCCAATATTTAATCAAGACTAATCAAGTAAAAAACAACAAATTAAGAAACGGAAAGCACACGGAAGGGACGATTGTTTCACACGTGAAACAATTATGTAACCAACTAAATATCAGAGTTTAATAATTAAAATAAACAAAGCAAGACCCTCATGAACTTAACAAACGTAAATCGTTGAAAAAAAGCATCTTTTTGATGACGGAAAAAACTGGGGGAAAAAAGAAATTTTGTTATTTCAGAAAAAAAACCGAACTTTGCATCCGTTAAGAATTACACATGAGAATCACTAACCAAAATATAGTAGAAACTGTAGAAACGGAACAAAATCCGAAACACCTCTGGGGAAAATGTCTCGACATCATTCGTGACAACATTTCCCCTGAACAATACGCTGCGTCGTTTGCGTTCGTGAAGCTGCACAGCTTCGAGGAAGGCAAGCTTGTGCTCGATGTGCCCAGCGAATTTGTGAAGAAGGTGCTGGAGGAGAATTTCCTGCCTTTGATGGCCTCTACTTTCAAACGTGTCTTCAATGGCCGCGTCAAAGCATTATATTATAATGTGGCGGTGGTGAAGAACAAGCGTGGCGGTGACGTGATTGAAAAAACAGAGATTGCTCCGAAGGTTAAGAACGGAACACCACGCGACGATGCCAGAAAAACACCAGACGACGTGACGGCTCCTCAAGTGCAGGATCTTGACTCGCAGCTGCTGCCCCACTATAACTTCGACAACTATCTGGAAGGCGAAAGCAACCGACTGGCCCGTTCGGTGGGCGAATCCATCGCCAACAATCCGGCCAAGACGTTCAATCCTTTCTTTGTGTATGGTCCATCGGGATGCGGAAAGACTCACCTCATCAATGCCATCGGATTGCGCATCAAGGAACTGCACCCACACATGCGTGTGCTCTATTTGTCGGCGCATCTGTTCACGGTGCAATACACCGATGCGGTGCGTCAGAACAAGGTGAACGACTTCATCCGCTTCTATCAGACCATCGACACGCTGATACTGGACGATGTGCAGGAGTTGTCGGGCAAAGCTCAGACTCAGAACACGTTCTTCTATATTTTCAATCACCTCCATCTCAACGGCAAGCAAATCATCCTTTCAGCCGACCGTCCACCCATTGCCATCCAGGGTCTGGAAGACCGTCTGCTCACCCGCTTCAAGTGGGGCATGCAGGCTGAAATAGAGAAGCCCACCCAGAACCTCCGCTACGGCATCCTGTCGGCAAAGGTGGAAAAGGAAGGTTTGAAGATACCTTCCAACGTGCTGAAATTCATCTCAGAAAATGTAGAAGACAGTGTACGCGACCTCGAAGGCATCATCAACTCGCTCATGGCCTACTCAGTTGTGTATAACTGTGACATCAACATGGGACTGGTGAAGAAAATCATGCCCCGATTTGTCGAGAAGACTGAGCATAAGATTACGATTGACGACGTGAAGGAATGTGTGTGCAACTACTTCAACCTGAAGGTGGGCCAGCTCGACTCCCGCATCCGCACACAGCAGATTGCCTTTGCCAGACAGATGGCAATGTACCTCTCCAACCAGCTGACCGACAAGTCACACGTGCAAATCGGTGTCTGCATCGGCAACCGCAACCATGCCACCGTGATTCATGCCATCAAGCAAATCAAGGACATGATGGAGGTGGACGAGAAAACTCATCATGATGTAGAGGAGCTCACCAATATGCTTCGTGCTAAATAAGAGACTTCACGTCAATGGATTCATTGTCAGAGATTCATTGTCAGATATGAATAAAAAACATCGATTATTAGTCTTTGTAATAATCGATGTTTTCTTTTGTCAGGAGTTCGATGGAAATGTAGTGGTCGCGCGGCAGGTTCATCTTCAGCACACACGAGTTGAACATGGCTCGGAAGCAGTTCAGTCCCTGTGCCTGCGGATGCTGCGCAATGAGAAAGTCTGCCGACCCGTTCTTGATGCACTCCACATTGGCATCGACGGCATCGTAGCCCAAGAGGGTGACGTGCGGATGCTTGGGCATCTCCAAACGGAGGAAGTCGGCGATGATATGGATGGAGGAGTTGAAGCAGAGTGCATGGCGGATGTCCTTGTTCTTCGTGAAGAATTCACGCATGATTTCCTTCATGCCCTGCTTATCATAGACGTAAAGGTTCACGTCCACAATCTCAATCTGCGGGCAATGCTCTTCCATAAACTTACGGAAGCCCACCTCACGATTCATCTGCTGACGGCTGGCCACACGACCTTCGCCCAGCACCTTGAAGAGGGCGATTTTTTTTGTGGAAGAATCGACCGCCAAGGACATGATGCGTCCCGAAAAGGCTCCACTCTGCAAAGAGTCCTGTCCGTAGAAGATGCGGTGGTTAAACTCCGGCCAGTTGGAGTCGAGCAGTGCGTAGGGGATATTCCTCTCGTCCAGTTGAGCCGTGAATTTAGCCATGATGTTATAGTTGAAAATGGGGCCAATAATCACCGTGTCGGGATTGGAGTCGAGCAGGCTCTGACATTCCAGTTTGAAGGATTCCGTGTTGAAGGGGTCGTAGCGGAAAATCTTGAACGAAATCTTAAAGTCGTTGAATCGACGCACACCGTCCATCATGCCGTTTTCCACACGTGCCCAGTAACTGTCCACCTCATGCATGGGGAGGATAGCCGCGAACTGGTGCACACTGTGTGAGGCCAAAGCTGACGCATAATGATTGGGGGTGTAATTGATTTCATCAAGCACCTTCTGAACGCGCTCCATGCTGATGGGTGACACATTGCCGCGCCCATGAATGATTCGATCTACGGTTCCGACCGAAACCCCTGCCCTTTCAGCAATGTCCTTGATGCGAATCTTGGATGTTATCTCCATACCTTCCTTAACAATACTTTTTGAATCCTTAACCTTACTTGACGAGAACTGAAATCGTCCCTAAAAAAATCATGCAAAGGTACGGTTTTTTAGGCACATAAAAATGCATTTTCAACAAAATTTCGCCCAACTACCATTTTTTGCAAATGAAAGCGTGTTTTTTTTGCCAAAAAGAATTACCTTTGCAAGGAAAATTCTAAATACATTATTAAATATATGGCTAAAATTGTTACAATGGGCGAAATCATGCTTCGCCTGTCCCCCGAAGGGAATTACCGTTTTGTACAAGCAGAAAAGTTCAACATCATCCCTGGAGGCGGCGAGGCCAACGTCGGAATCAGCCTTGCCAATTATGGACATGAGAGTATTTTTGTCAGCAAGTTGCCCGCTCACGAAATTGGGCAGATTGCTGTGAATGCCCTGCGCAAATATGGCGTCAACACCGACTTCATTGCCCGTGGTGGCGACCGTGTAGGCCTTTACTATGCTGAGACAGGTGCCAGCATGCGTCCGTCGAAAGTCATCTACGACCGTGCTCACTCTTCCATCGCAGAGGCCAAGCCAGAAGATTTCGATTTTGACAAGATTTTCGAAGGTGCCGACTGGTTCCACTGGTCAGGCATCACACCTGCCATCAGCGACGCTTCGGCCGAGTGTCTGAAGCAAGCATGTATCGCTGCCAAGAAGCATGGCGTGACTGTATCGTGCGACCTCAACTTCCGCAAGAAGCTCTGGACAAGCGAAAAGGCCATTTCCATCATGCGCCCCCTCATGCAGTATGTGGATGTGTGCATCGGCAATGAGGAAGATGCAGAACTCTGCCTCGGCTTCAAGCCCGATGCCGACGTGGAAGCTGGTGTGACAGACGCTGCCGGCTACGAAGGCATCTTTAAGGCGATGGCTAAGGAGTTCAACTTCAAATATGTTGTGTCCACCCTTCGCGAAAGTTTCTCTGCCACTCACAATGGTTGGAAGGCACTCATCTATGATGGCAAGGAATTTTACCAGAGCAAGCGTTACGACATCAATCCCATCATCGACCGCGTGGGTGGCGGCGACTCCTTCTCAGGCGGTCTCATCCACGGCTTGCTGACCAAGGCGACTCAGGGCGAGGCTCTTGAGTTTGCGGTGGCAGCATCGGCTCTGAAGCACACCATCCCAGGCGACTTCAACCACGTGTCGGTAGCGGAGGTGGAAGCACTCGCTGGCGGTAGCGCAAACGGACGTGTGCAGCGATAAGGCACTGAAAAAGCAAAATGAAAGGAATGCTCTAAATCTAAAAAATAGATATGGCTAAATTTGATAAACTTGCCGTTATGGCAAAGATTGGTGAAACGGGCATGGTGCCTGTGTTTTACCACAAAGATGCAGAAGTGGCAAAGAAAGTCATCAAGGCTTGCTACGACGGCGGTGTTCGTGCATTCGAGTTCACCAACCGTGGCGACTTTGCCCATGAAGTGTTTGCCGAGTGTGTGAAATTCGCCGCTGTTGAATGTCCAGAGTTGGCACTGGGTGTGGGTTCCGTAGTGGATGCTCCCACAGCAGCCCTCTACATTCAGCTGGGTGCCTGCTTCATCGTAGGTCCCCTCTTCAACCCCGAAATAGCCCCCGTCTGCAATCGCCGCCTCGTGCCCTACTGCCCAGGCTGCGGATCGGTCAGCGAAGTGGGTGCCGCTCAGGAGCTGGGTTGCGACTTGACCAAACTGTTCCCTGGCGACGTGTATGGCCCCGCCATGGTGAAGAACCTGAAAGCCCCCATGCCATGGTCGAAAATCATGGTGACGGGCGGTGTGGCTCCCACTGAGGAGAACCTCACTTCGTGGTTTAAGGCAGGCGTTTATTGTGTCGGCATGGGTTCCAAGCTTTTCCCCAGCGACAAGGTGAAGGCTGAAGATTGGCAATATGTGACCGACAAGTGCAAGGAAGCCCTCGGCTACATCAAGGCTGCCCGCTCTGCATGCTGAAACATGAACAAGAATTCAACATTTTCTTAAAACATTCAAAAAACAATGGTAATATCAAATCTTCAAAAAGCTCGTGCTGCCTATCAGCCCAAGCTTCCCAAGGCACTTCAAGGCCCCGTGAAGGCTGTTGAAGGTGCTCCCACTCAGTCTGTTGGCAATCAGGCTGAAATCAAAGAACTTTTCCCCAATACCTATGGTATGCCTGTCATCACATTCGAGCCAGGCGAACCCGTTGCACTGGAACCATTCAACGTGGGTATCATCCTTTCGGGTGGTCAGGCTCCTGGTGGTCACAACGTCATTTCGGGTCTGTTCGACGGTGTGAAGTCGCTCAACCCAGCCAACAAACTCTACGGCTTCATCCTCGGCCCTGGCGGTCTGGTTGACCACAACTACATGGAAATCACTCCTGAGTTGATGGATCAATACCGCAACACGGGTGGTTTCGACATCATCGGTTCTGGACGCACCAAGCTGGAAGAAGAAGACCAATTCGAGAAGGGCATCCAGATTCTGCGCGAGCTGAACATCAAGGCACTCGTCATCATCGGTGGCGACGACTCCAACACCAACGCCTGTGTGCTGGCCGAATACTATGCAGCCAAGAAGTATGGGGTACAGGTGATCGGCTGTCCCAAGACCATTGACGGCGACCTGAAGAACGAGCAGATCGAGACTTCTTTCGGTTTCGACACCGCCTGCAAGACATACTCTGAACTCATCGGTAACATTCAGCGCGACTGCAACTCTGCCCGCAAGTACTGGCATTTCATCAAGTTGATGGGGCGTTCAGCATCTCACATCGCTCTCGAATGTGCCCTCCAGTGCCAACCCAATATCTGCCTCGTCAGCGAGGAAGTGGAAGCCAAGGGCATGTCACTCGACGATGTGGTGACCTACATCGCCAAGGCTGTGGCTACACGTGCAGAAGAAGGCAACAACTTCGGCACAGTGCTCATTCCTGAAGGCATCATCGAGTTCATTCCAGCCATCAAGAAACTCATCGCCGAGCTGAACGACGTACTCGCCCTCCCAGAGGCACAGAGCATCAACAGCGGTAACGAGCAGATCGAGTTCGTGAAGCGTCACCTATCCAAGGAAAACCTCAACGTGTTCAAGTCACTCCCATCCGATGTGGCAGCACAGCTTGCACTCGACCGCGATCCACACGGAAACGTACAGGTGTCGCTCATCGAGACCGAGAAGTTGCTCTCTCGTATGGTGGCTGACAAACTCGCCATCTGGAAGCATCAGGGCAAGTTCGTGGGCAAGTTCGGCACTCAGCATCACTTCTTCGGTTACGAAGGTCGTTGCGCCGCTCCATCTAACTACGATGCCGACTACTGCTACTCACTCGGCTACAACGCATCTCGCCTCATCGCCAACGGCAAAACTGGCTATATGTCTGTCATCAAGAACACCACGGCACCTGCTGCCGAGTGGATTGCTGGCGGTGTGCCTATCACCATGATGATGAATCTCGAGAAGCGCAACGGTAAGATGAAGCCCGTCATCCGCAAGGCACTCGTCGAGCTGGACGGCGCACCATTCAAGTACTTTGCTGCACATCGCGAAGAGTGGGCAAAGGAAACAGCCTACGTCTATCCTGGCCCAATCCAGTACTGGGGACCCTCAGAGGTGTGCGACCAGACTACTAAGACCCTCCAGCTGGAACAGGGAAAATAACGACAAAACCCACTTTCTATAGATGACCGCTACAAAAAAGAAAACAGCGAAGCGCAAATCTACTGGAAAAAAGAAAGGCACGCGGCGAAACCAATTTCGCCGTGTGCCGTCTTATGTCCTCTGGACAGCCCTCACCCTCATCATCGTCATCTACATCGCCTTCTTCTACAAAACCTTCGTCGGTCCCTACTCCTTCCGTTGGAAAGCCCTCTACGGAAAAGTCATCTACCCCGAAGGCAGAATCCGTGGGCTTGACATCTCACACTATCAGGGTGAAATAGACTGGAACAAACTGCGCAACGCACAGATACAAGGCGCACCCGTTTCCTTCATCTTCGTCAAAGCCACCGAAGGCACCAACCTTTGGGATGAAAACTTCAACCAAAATTTTCATAACGCCAAGAAAAACGACATCATACGCGGAGCCTACCACTACTTCAGCCCCTCCACCTCCGCCAAGGAACAAGCCAAATTCTACTGCAAGATGGTGCAGCTCGAGGAGAAAGACCTGCCACCCGTGCTCGACGTAGAAGAAATAGGCAGCTACACACCCCAGCAGCTGCAGCGCGAAGTGCTCAAGTGGATGAGCATCGTCGAAAAACACTACGGAGTCACCCCCATCCTATACACTGGCTACAAATTCCGCACCTCCTACCTCAATACCCCCGACTTCGACCGCTACCCCTACTGGATAGCCCACTACTACGTTGATTCCCTTGAGTACAAAGGCTCGTGGCACTTCTGGCAACACACCGATGTAGGCAAAGTCGATGGCATCAACGGCAACGTGGACATCAACGTCTTCAAAGGAGATTACCAAGACCTTATCGACCTCACTATCAAGACTGAAAACTAAATCCAAACTCTTAACTATCAATTCTTAACACTCAGTTCCCCCTCATGCAATACCTATTCGCTGACATCACCATCGCTCCCTTCTCCGACGACACCAGCGACATTCTTACCGCCCTGCTCGCCAACATCGGTTACGAATCTTTCGAAAACACACCCACTGGCCTCAAAGCCTACATCTCCCAAACCAACTTCGACAAGGACGAGCTCAAAGCCACTCTCAACCACTTTCCCCTCACCAGCGTCACCCTCACCTACAGCCTCCACACCCTCGAAGACAAAGACTGGAACGCCGAATGGGAACAAAATAGCTTCGACCCTATCCTCCAGCGTGAATTCGGCATACAACTCCGTCCACGCATGGCCTTCGGCTCTGGTTCTCACCCCACCACTCACCAAATCGTCAGCCTCCTTTTCCAACGCGACCTCACCCACCAGCGGGTGCTTGACATGGGCACTGGAACTGGTGTCCTCTCCATCGCCATGTCCCTGCGAGGTGCCAGTGAAATCATCGCCATCGATATAGACCCCTTCAGCGTGGAAAACGCGCAGGAAAACCTCGCACTCAACCACATCACCAACACCACCGTACTGCTGGGCGACGCAAGTGCCATCACCGGCACCTTCAACACTATCGTCGCCAACATCCACAAGAACATCCTCACAGCCGACATGCCCACTTACACCCACCACCTCGCGTCACACGGCACCCTCATCATCTCTGGCTTCTTCACCACCGACATCCCCCACATGGAAAATGTCGCCACACAAAACCACCTCTCCGTCATCCAAACCATCCAGCAAGACGGATGGGCAGTCATGACCCTCCAAAAAGCTTCGCAATCTTGACACAAGTGTCTTCTGCTTAACACCCCCTCTTTCCCTTGACGCCTATCGGATACAGGCTTTTTTTGATGCATTTTTCCTCTTTCATGTTACAAAAAAGTGTCAAAGTAACACTTTATGTTATATAACATGTTTTTTAGGACTATTTGATAGCGAAAAAAGTCGTAACTTTGTGGAAAAGTTTATAAACTTAATCATTTTCTAACCCAATTATGAGAAATCTTAAAACGATTTTGATGGGGAGTGCTGCGGCCGTGGCATTCCTGTGTGCATGCAATCCTGCAGCACAAACGCCAGCTGTTGAGCTGACGAAATCGGGCATCAACCCTGCTGATTATGACACCTGTATTGCAGTGGCTTACGATGCTGAGTCAAGGACTTTCAAGGCTGACGAGGCAAACGCCAAGCAAGTGAAACTCTACACATTGACGAACGCGAACGGCATGGAGGTGTGCATCACCAACTTTGGTGGCCGCATCGTAAGCATCATGGTGCCCAACAAGGACGGCGAGCTGGTAGACGTGGCTTGTGGCTTCGACAAGGTGGAGAACTATTTCCCATGGAACTTCGAGACCGACTTTGGCTGCTCGGTGGGCCGCTATGCCAACCGCATCAATGGCGGCGAATACACGTATAACGGTGAGAAGGTGACACTGCCGAAGAACAACAACGGCGTGGCTTGTCTGCATGGCGGCTACACGGGTTGGCAGTATCAGGTGTACGACGTGGTGGAGGCCACAGATCAGTCGCTGACCATCAAGCGCGTGTCTCCCGACGGCGACAACCAGTTCCCCGGCAACGTGGAGGCGACAGTGAAGTTTGAACTGACGGATGACAACGCCATCGTCATCAACTACGACGGTACGGCCGACGCTCCCACGGTGCTGAACATGACGAACCACACCTACTTCAACTTGTCAGGCGACCTGAACAACACCATCGACGAGTCCATCCTGACGGTGAATGCAGACAACTACACTCCTGGTGACAAGTTCCTCATTCCAACGGGTGAAATCAAGCCTGTGGAAGGCACAGTGTTTGACTTCCGTACCCCGAAAGCCATCGGTGCCGACTTCGACAAGAACGACCCAGAGATGGTGTCGGTGGGCGGTGGATATGACCACAATTGGTGCCTGAACACGAAGGGCGACCAGAATGTGATTGCCGCAACGATGACGGACCCACGTTCGGGCATCCGTATGGACATGTACACCAACGAGCCTGGTGTTCAGTGCTACACGGCAAACTTCCAGGACGGCACTCGTCCAGGCAAGGGTGGCATCATGTATCAGAAGCACTGCGCCATCTGCCTGGAAAGCCAAAAGTATCCTGACTCCCCCAACAAATGCATGATGCCAGGCTGGGAGAACAGCAACCCGTTCATCGGCCCAGACAAGGCTTACCACAGCTATTGCAAGTACGCATTCTCTATTGAGCAATAAAAAACATCTCTAAATTAATTTTTAAGTAAAAAGAAAATGGATTCACAATTAAGTTTCACCGAAGCGATAAGTCAGAGTGGCTTTGAAACCATCGACTTTATCATTTTGGTTGTTTACATCATCCTGCTCGTGAGCCTCGGTATGTTCCTCAGCCGTGACAAGGATGGTAAAGGAAAGAGTGCCAGCGACTATTTCTTGGCCGGCAACACGTTGACATGGTGGGCAGTAGGTGCTTCACTCATCGCTGCCAACATTTCAGCCGAGCAGTTCATTGGAATGTCTGGTACGGGTTATGCCGACGGCATCGCCATCGCAGCCTACGAGGTGATGGCCGCTGTCACGCTGGTAGTCATCGGTAAGTTCTTGCTGCCAGTCATGATTGAGCGTAAGATATTTACCATTCCTCAGTTCCTGCGTGAGCGCTACAACGACGGTGTGGGACTCGCATTCTCCATCCTGTGGTTGTTCCTCTACGTGTTTGTCAACCTGACTTCTGTGGCTTGGCTGGGCGCTTTGGCCATCGAGCAGATTTTGGGCTTGCAGGGGCTGGCCGTCTCCATCGGCGGCATGGAGGTATCGATGCGCATGATCATCATCATAGCCCTCTTCCTTATTGCTGGTATCTACTCCATCTATGGCGGTCTTGCTTCGGTGGCATGGACTGACGTGATGCAGGTGACGTTCCTCGTGGGTGGCGGTCTTGTGACGGCTTACTTCGCTCTCTGCTCTGTGGCTGGCGACGACGGTTCCTTCATCGACGGATTCAACAAGGTTTACACCTTCCTGACCACAGGTGACCATGCGACAGACTCGCACTTCCACCTCGTGATTCAGAAGAGTTACAACGAGAGCGCCTTCGCCAACGTGCCTGGCATCGCAGCCATCGTGGGCGGTGTGTGGCTGACAAACTTGGGCTATTGGGGCTTCAACCAGTACATCATCCAGAAGGGTCTAGCAGCCAAGAGCATCGACGAGGCAAAGAAAGGTCTCGTGTTTGCAGGTTTCCTCAAGATCCTCATCCCATTCATCGTGGTGCTTCCTGGCATCTGCGCATACTACATGTCGCTGAACCAAGAGCAGTTCGCACACCTGCAAGGCTCCATCAATGTGGCTGACGACGCTTATCCATGGCTCATCCGCAACTTCACCCCTACGGGTATCAAAGGACTTTCCTTCGCCGCACTCACGGCAGCCATTATCTCGTCCCTCGCTTCGATGTTCAATAGTACCTCCACCCTCTTCACGATGGACATCTACAAGAAGTACATCAACAAGAACGCATCTGACAAGGTGCTGGTGAACGTAGGTCGCATCGTGGCCGTGTCGGCACTCATCATTGCAGCCATCGCCGTGAAGCCTCTCCTTGGCGGTCTCGACCAAGCATTCCAGTACATTCAGGAATACTCTGGCTTCATCTATCCTGGTATCATCACCGTGTTCGGCCTCGGCCTGCTCTGGAAGCGCGCTTCCTCTACCGCCGCCGTGTGGACAGCCATCCTCACCATCCCAATGGGTGTGCTCTTCAAGGTGTTCCTGCCTGATGTTGCCTTCCAGTTCCGTGCCGGCTACATCTTCATTATCCTCGTCAGCTTCTTCATCCTCGTCAGCTACTTCGACAAGAAGTACGTCAGCGTGGAGCAGCCATCCGGTCAAGACCAGAAGGCTATGCTGAAGTGGTCAAAGATTCTGGGCGGCGCAGGCATCACGATGATTATAATTGCCCTCATCGTGGTGACCATGGGCAACGCAACCGACTTGACCACCTATCTGAACGACATCGGCTTCCAGGCATTCATCTTCTTCGGTGTACTGGTGGGCTGCAACGGTATATGGCTCTACAGCAACTCGAAGGACAAGAAGGCTGACCCGAAGGCCCTGCCAGTGGACCTATCTCTCTTCAAGACCACCAGAGGCTACACTTATGGCACCATCGGTATCTGCACCATCACGATTCTTCTCTATGCCCTGCTGTGGTAACAAGATAAGACCGTGGTAACAAGATAAGAACTACACATTATTATAATATACAAAGCCTCCAATCAATGACTGCTTACCAATCACACCCCAAGTTCTACGTGTCTGTCGATTGCATCATTTTCGGATTCAAGGACAGTCGCCTGCAGGTGCTGATACATCAGCGACCCTATGAGCCAGGAATGGGTGAGTTGTCACTGATTGGAGGCTTTGTTCAATCTGAAGAAAGCGTGGACTCCTCGGCCAAGCGCATCCTGAAGGAGTTTACAGGACTCAACAACGTGTACATGCAGCAGTTGGCAACCTATGGCGAAGTGGAACGTGACCCTGGGGAACGTGTCATCAGCATCGTGTACTACGCACTCATCAACGTCGACAACTACGACGCCCATCTGTCCGACATCCACAACGCCAAGTGGGTGGATGTGGACAACCTCCCCACCCTTTGCTTCGACCATAACGACATGGTGCAGCAAGCACGCCACATGATTGGCGAAACCATCAAAAGCGAACCCATCGGCAGCAACCTGCTGCCAAGATACTTCACGCTGAGCTTGCTCCAGACTCTCTATGAAAGCATCCTCGGCACCTCGATAGACAAAAGGAACTTCCGCCGTTCTATCTCCGAAAAAGACTATATTCAGGCAACGGACAAGAGAGACCGTTCTTCTCGTCGCGGAGCCATATTATATAGATTCAAATGATTGAATTTTAATAAATTGGAACGTAATTCAAACTTTTAATCATAAAACTGTAATACTATGTTAGAAGAACTGAAAGAAAAAGTGTTCAAGGCAAACCTTGACTTAGTGAAACAGGGACTTGTTATCTTCACTTGGGGCAACGTCTCTGGCATCGACCGCGAGAAAGGTCTAGTAGTCATCAAGCCTTCGGGTGTGAGCTATGACGAGATGAAAGCAAGTGACATGGTGGTGGTTGATTTGGAGAGTGGAAAAGTGGTGGAAGGAGACCTCAACCCATCTTCTGACACACCAACCCATCTGGTGCTCTACAAGGCTTTCCCCAACATTCAAGGTGTGGTGCACACCCACTCCACCTATGCAACCGCCTTTGCCCAAGCTGGTAAGGACATCCCCAACATCGGCACCACACATGCCGACTACTTCTACAAGGCCATCCCATGCACACGCGACATGACCAAGGAAGAAGTGGAGGGTCAGTACGAGCTGGAGACGGGCAACGTCATCGTGGATGAAATCCTCAACATCCGCAAGATTAACCCCGACCACACGCCAGCTGTGCTCGTGAAGAATCATGGTCCTTTCTCTTGGGGCACCTCTCCCGACAACGCGGTTTACAACGCCAAGGTGATGGAACAATGCGCCAAGATGGCCTTCGTTGCCTTCTCAGTGAACCCCAACCTGACTATGAACCAGTTGCTGGTGGAGAAGCACTACAACCGCAAACACGGCCCTAACGCTTATTATGGTCAGAAAGGCCAGAAGCACTAAATCCAAGAATTAACAGAAATACTAACTATAAAACTTTAAAAATTATGGCATTCGAAAAATTGGAACTTTGGTGGGTGACTGGTGCGCAGTTGCTCTACGGTGGCGAAACAGTCAAGATTGTTGACGGTCACTCAAAAGAAATGGTTGAAGGACTCAACAATAGCGGCATCATTCCTATTAAGGTGGTTTACAAGGGCACAGCCAACTCTTCAAAGGAAGTGGAAGCTGTGATGAAGGCTGCCAACAACGATGAGAAGTGCGCTGGTATCATCACTTGGATGCACACCTTCTCTCCAGCTAAGATGTGGATCAAGGGTCTGCAGGCTCTCCAGAAGCCTCTTCTCCACTTCCACACGCAGTACAACGCTGAGATTCCTTGGAGCGAGATTGACATGGACTTCATGAACCTCAACCAGTCTGCTCACGGCGACATCGAGTTCGGTCACATCTGCACTCGCATGCGTGTTCCTCGCAAGGTGGTTTGTGGCTACTGGAAAGACGAAGCTGCTCAGAAGCAGATTGCTGTTTGGGCACGTGTGGCAGCAGGTGTTGCTGATGCCAAGAACGTACGTTGCCTCATGTTTGGTATGAACATGAACAACGTGGCTGTGACCGACGGCGACCGTGTAGAGTTTGAGCAGCGTCTCGGCTACCATGTGGACTACTACCCAGTTTCCTCTCTCATGGAATACTTCAAGCAGGTGACTGATGCTGAAGCTGACGAACTCGTTGAAGAGTACAAGAAGCTCTACACCATCAAGATTGACGAGAGTGGCGAACAGGTTTATTGGGAGAAGGTGAAGAACGCAGCTAAGGCTGAAATCGCTCTTCGTCGCGTATTGAAGGATGAGGGTGCAACTGCCTTCACCACAAACTTTGACGACCTCGGCGATGCTGACATCAACGATCCTAACTTCGTGGGCTTCGACCAGATTCCAGGTCTCGCTTCACAGCGTCTGATGGAAGAAGGTTACGGCTTCGGTGCCGAAGGTGACTGGAAAACCGCTTGCCTCTATCGCACACTCTGGGTCATCCAGCAGGGCATGCCAATCGGTTGCTCTTTCCTCGAGGACTACACCCTCAACTTTGCAGGCGACCGCTCTTCTTGCCTCCAGAGCCACATGCTCGAGGTTTGTCCGCTCATCGCTGTCGACAAGCCAAAGCTCGAGGTTCACTTCCTCGGCATCGGTATCCGCAAGCAGCAGACCGCTCGTCTCGTCTTCACTTCCAAGGTGGGTCGTGGTATCAAGGCTACTGTTGTTGACCTCGGCAACCGCTTCCGTCTCATCTCTCAGGAGGTTGAGTGCATCGAGCCAAAGCCCATGCCAAACCTTCCTGTTGCATCGGCTCTCTGGGTGCCACAGCCAAGCTTCGAGATTGGTGCAGGTGCATGGATTCTCGCAGGTGGCACACACCACAGCGCCTTCTCTTACGACATCACCGAAGAGTACTGGGAGGACTTCGCTGAGATGGTTGGCATCGAGTACGTGAAGATTAACAAGAACACCACCATCAGCGAGTTCAAGCATGACCTCCAGATGAACGAAGTGTACTACATGCTCAACAAAGCTTTGAAGTAATATGACCGCAAAACAAACCATAGAATCAGGTAAAGCCATTCTCGGTATCGAGTTTGGCTCTACCCGTATTAAGGCCGTTCTCATTGATCAGGAGAACAAGCCTATCGCACAGGGCAGCCACACTTGGGAGAACCAGTTGGTAGATGGTCTCTGGACCTACAGCACCGAGGCTATCTGGTACGGCTTGCAGGACTGCTATGCACAGCTCCGCAAGAACGTATTGGAGCAGTATGAGGTGGAGATTGAGACACTTGCTGCTATCGGCATTAGTGCCATGATGCACGGCTACATGCCATTCAAGGGCAACGACATCCTCGTTCCTTTCCGCACTTGGCGCAACACCAACACAGGCAAGGCAGCCGCAGAACTCTCCAAGCTATTCAACTACAACATCCCTCTCCGTTGGAGCATCTCACATCTGTATGAGGCCATTCTTGACAATGAGGAGCACGTGAAGGACATCGAGTTCCTCACCACTCTCGCCGGCTATATCCACTGGCAAATCACAGGTCAGAAAGTGCTGGGTGTAGGTGATGCTTCTGGTATGATTCCTGTTGACCCAAAGACGAAGACTTACGATGCCACGATGGTGGAAAAGTTCGACAAGCTCATCGCACCAAAGGGTTTCGGTTGGAAGTTGCTCGACATCCTTCCTAAGTCACTCAATGCAGGTGAGAACGCAGGCTTCCTCACACCAGAAGGTGCCAACCGACTTGACGTGTCTGGTCACTTGAAGGCTGGCATTCCTGTATGTCCTCCAGAAGGCGATGCTGGCACAGGTATGGTGGCAACCAATGCTGTGAAGCAGCGCACAGGTAACGTGTCCGCAGGTACTTCTTCATTCTCCATGATTGTGTTGGAGAAGGAACTTTCCAAACCTTACGAGATGATTGATATGGTGACCACTCCCGACGGTTCACTCGTGGCAATGGTTCACTGCAACAACTGCACCAGCGACATCAACGCTTGGGTCAGCATCTTCAAGGAATATCAGCAATTACTAGGCATTCAGCAGACGACGATGGATCTCTACACCACTCTGTTCCAAGTGGCAGAGAAAGGTGCGCCCGACTGCGGAGGCATCATCTCCTACAACTACGTTTCTGGTGAGCCCGTGACAGGTCTTTCCGATGGACGTCCACTCTTCGTACGTTCTGCCAACGATAAGTTCAGCCTCGCCAATTTTATGCGTGCTCACCTCTATGGTGCCATTGGTGTGCTGAAGATTGGCAACGACGTGCTCTTCAACGAGGAGAACGTGCAGGTTGATCGCATCATGGGACATGGTGGCTATTTCACCACTCCTGTAGTGGGTCAGAAGATGTTAGCAGCAGCCCTCAACTCCCCCATCTCCGTGATGGAGACAGCTGGTGAAGGTGGCGCATGGGGCATTGCACTCCTTGCTGCATACGCTGTGAACAACGACAAGAAGCTTTCTCTTGCCGACTACCTCGACCAAGTGGTCTTCGCCGGTAATGCTGGTGTAGAAATCAAGCCAGACCCTGAAGATGTGGCTGGTTTCAACGCTTACATCGAGAACTACAAGAAGGGCTTGGCCATTGAGCAAGCAGCAGTAGATAACAAGAAATAATTGAAAAATCAAAGAATTGAAGAATTGAAGTTTCCATGCAGTTTGTTGAAACATCACGTCAACTCAAGACTTTAATTTTTCAATTCTTTAACTCTTAAATTCTAAATAAAAAATGGCTAATTCAATTCAAGTTTTGAATCATGCTGCGGACAACATCCGCATCCTCGCTGCATCGGCAGTAGAAAAGGCAAAGTCTGGTCACCCCGGTGGTGCCATGGGCGGTGCTGACTTCATCAATGTGTTGTATTCTGAATATCTGAAATACGACCCCAAGAACCCTGAGTGGGTAGGTCGCGACCGTTTCTTCCTCGACCCTGGCCACATGGCTCCAATGCTCTACTCTCAGCTCTGCCTCATCGGCAAGTTCTCGCTCGAAGAGTTGGCACAACTCCGTCAGTGGGGTTCTCCTACTACTGGTCACCCAGAGTTTGAGATTGCTCGTGGCATCGAGAACACTTCTGGTCCTCTTGGCCAGGGTCATGTGTTCGCTATTGGTGCTGCTATCGCTGCCAAGTTCTTGGCTGCTCACACAGGCAACCCAACTTTCGCCAAGGAGACCATCTACGCTTACATCTCTGACGGTGGTGTTCAGGAAGAGATTTCTCAGGGCGGTGCACGTATCGCTGCTGTCCTCGGTCTCGACAACCTCATCATGTTCTACGACTCTAACGACATCCAGCTTTCTACTGAGACAAAGGAAGTTATGACCGAGGATACTGCTGCTAAGTATCGTGCACTCGGTTGGGAAGTGATTGAGATTGTAGGTAACGATGCTGCCCAGATTCGTGCCGCTCTCGACAAGGCTCAGAAGGTGGAAGGCAAGCCAACCCTCATCATCGGTAAGTGCATCATGGGTAAGGGCGCCCTCAAGGCTGACGGCACTTCTTACGAGGCCAACTGCAAGACTCACGGTGCTCCTCTTGGTGGCGACGCATTCATCAACACGGTGAAGAACCTCGGTGGCGACCCAGAGAACCCATTCCAGATTTTCGATGACGTGAAAGAACTCTATGCCAACCGTGCCAAGGAACTCGAAGCCATCTGCGCAGAGCGTTATGCTGAGGAGAAGGCTTGGGCTGCTGCCAACCCAGAGAAGGCTGCTCAACAGGCTGAGTGGTTCAGCGGTAAGGCTCCAAAGATTGACTGGAGCAAGTGCGTTCAGAAGGACAACGATGCCACTCGTTCTGCATCGGCAGCATGTCTCTCTGTACTCGCCGAGCAGGTTCCCAACATGATTTGTGCTTCTGCCGACCTCTCCAACTCAGACAAGACAGACGGTTTCCTCAAGAAGACTCATGCCTTCACGAAGGGTGACTTCTCTGGTGCTTTCTTCCAGGCTGGCGTGGCAGAGTTGACGATGGCTTGCTGCTGCATCGGTATGGCACTCCACGGTGGTGTCATCCCAGCATGCGGTACCTTCTTCGTATTCTCCGACTACATGAAGCCAGCCGTTCGTATGGCAGCCCTCATGGAGCTTCCTGTGAAGTTCATCTGGACGCACGACGCATTCCGCGTGGGCGAAGACGGTCCTACTCACGAGCCCGTTGAGCAGGAGGCACAGATTCGTCTCATGGAGAAGCTGAAGAACCACTCTGGCAAGCCCAGCGTGCTCGTTCTCCGTCCTGCTGACGCTCAGGAGACAACTGCTGCATGGGCACTCGCTATGGAGAACATGGCAACCCCATCAGCCCTCATCCTCTCTCGTCAGAACATCAACAACCTGCCAGCAGGCAACGACTACAGCCAGGCAGCCAAGGGTGGCTACATCGTAGCAGGCTCTGATGAGAACCCAGACGTCATCCTCGTGGCTACAGGTTCAGAGGTGTCTACTCTCGTGGCAGGTGCTGAACTCCTCCGCAAGGATGGCAAGAAGGTGCGCATCGTCAGCGTTCCATCCGAGGGTCTCTTCCGTCAGCAGTCCAAGGAGTACCAGCAGAGCGTTCTCCCACAGGGCGTGAAGAAGTTCGGTCTCACCGCAGGTCTGCCAGTAAACCTCCTCGGTCTCGTTCCAGAGGCAGAAGGCACTATCTGGGGTCTCGAAAGCTTCGGTTTCTCAGCTCCTTACAAGGTGCTTGACGAGAAGCTCGGCTACACCGCAGAAAACGTTTACGCACAAGTGAACAAACTCTTCTAATTATGAAAGTTGGTATCGCATCCGATCATGCAGCTTTTCCTCTCAAGCAGTTCGTCAAGAGCTACTTGGAGGAGAAGGGCATTGAATATAAGGACTACGGCACTTACGCCGAAGACAGTTGCAACTATGCCACCTATGGTCATGCACTGGCTGAAGGCATCGAGAAAGGCGAAGTATATCCAGGTATCGCCATGTGCGGTTCGGGAGAAGGTATCTCCATGACCCTCAACAAGCACCAGAGCATTCGTGCCGGTCTTGTTTGGCAACCCGAGATTGCTCACCTCATCCGCGAGCACAACAACGCCAACGTCATCGTCTTCCCCGGCAGATTCATCAGTGAAGAAGTGTGCCGCCAATGCCTCGACGAATTCTTCAACACTGAGTTTGCAGGTGGTCGCCATCAGCAGCGCATCGAAGACATCCCCTGCAAATAATGTTAAACGATAACTTCTAAGACAGCACACCCGACACCCATTGTCAGGTGTGCTTTTTTATTTGCAAAGCACTCTGAAAATGTTTGGTGGGAAATAGAGAATGTGTTTTATTCAAGCCATACGCCTCATTTTCACTTTAACTTTCCAAAAAGAGAAGGAACTTCGCTAAAATTGGCTTTGTTTCTATTTTTTTAGTTAATATTTATTAAATAATCAATAAAAATAGATTTATTTGTTGCATATATATTTAAATGTATGTATCTTTGCAACGTGTTTTTCATGGTATTAGATTTATTTTAAGGTTAGTAAAGATTGCTTGTCGTGAGATAAGCAATTTTTTTATTAGGGTGAATTGCTTGATGTAGCAGTTCACCCTAATTTTGTTTTAGCAACATCATAGATTCACATATTTTTCTCCTTTCCTTTGTTTATTAAAAGTCTTTTTCGTAATTTCGCCGTCGCATTCTGCAAAGAGTGCAAGACATATTGCTCAATTGACTCTTCATCACCACCCGAGAAACGAGCAAACCTTCACTATTGGGACTGCCCTGAAGGCGCAGCGTCCCCATATTTGAAGGTGGCTTGTGGTGAGCCGAGAGTCGTATGGTGAATGTCTGCGCTTCTTGTATAACATAAGAGCCCAACCATACTATTCAACAAGATGAACACCAGAAAAAGCCTGTTTATTCTTCTCCTCGTTGTGGGGAGACTGTGCATCAATGCACAAAACTTGGATAGATTCCCTGTTATCAGCGACTCTTCGCATCTTGCCACAGCAGAATATCAGACTGGCAACAAGTATCAGAAGGATGCCATCCTCTTCATGGAGATGGTAGCCAACACGCATCCTTATTATGTCAAGGCTGAGCGACGTGCGGAATGGTTTGACAAGAAAAAGAAATTGCTTCGTCAGTGCAAAGGATTCATGTCTGACGAGGATTTCGCTGATGCACTTGTCGCCCTCCTCGGCTCGCTGCACGACAAGCATACCGACCTCACCACAATAAGTCGCATGAGGGAGCGAAAGCCCGTGCCCACGGACAGCATAACGATAGTGAATGAGACTCCCGCCCCTGCCAACATGCAGCACATCATGCGTCCACACACTTCGTTCTACGACTACACTTTCTTCCCCGACGAAGGCATCTGCTATCTACAGTTCAACAAATGTGTCGATGCGAAAGACTATCCCTTCACAACGTTTCTCAACGACATGTTCGACAAAATTGAGGCTAGCGGCATCAAGACGCTGATTGTGGACGTGCAGTACAACAATGGTGGTTCGAGCCGTCTCTGTGACCAATTGCTTGAACATCTTTGCCCATTGAACAAGCAACAACCTTTCACCACTTTTATCCGTTACTCCGACCTCATGACCAAATTCAATCCGCAGACAGCTAAAGCCAAGACTGCATGGGAGAATCAGGGGCATCAGGACGAACTCTATCAGGCGCCTGCACCCCAGTTTCCAACAGACTATCAGCCACCAAAGCTATTTGAGGGAGAAGTGGTGTTCGTCATGGGACCCAGAACATTCAGCAGTGCCGGTATGCTACTGACGCAGGCCCGTGACTATCACATCGGAACAATCGTTGGTACACAGTCCACCTTCTCGCCATCTCACTACGGTGATGTGCTCCCATATCGCCTTCCCAACACAAGTATCGTGGGCAGCATCTCCTCTAAATACTTCGTTCGTCCCAATGTCGAGGCCACCAACGATACAAACCTGCTCCCAGACCACAACATTGACCTTTCCGACAAAGATGCAGCTTGGCAATACATTGTCGGAAAATTCGGGAAGAGGGAGTTGTGAAAAAAATGGAACACATGTGTCGCCACAAAGGAATCAGAACGGGTTCCTTTGTGGCGATATTTTTGTGACTTCACTTTTAAAGCACAATCGGCTCGTATGCTAACCCGAAAATGTCGGCGATAGGCTTGAAGACCACCTTTCCGTCCACGATGTTGAGCCCCTTGGCAAGAGCGGGGTCACCCTTGCAGGCTTGTTGCCAGCCCTTGTCGGCCAGGGCGATGGCATAGCGCAGGGTGGCGTTGGTGAGTGCCAGCGTGGAGGTGTTGGGCACCGCACCGGGGATGTTCGCCACGCAATAGTGAACGATGCCGTCAATAGTATAGACGGGGTCGCTATGTGTGGTGGGGTGAGAGGTCTCGAAGCATCCGCCTTGGTCGATGGCAACATCCACCAACACCGTGCCTGATTCCATCAGACGGAGCATGTCGCGCGTGATGAGGTGAGGAGTCTTGTCGCCAGGCACGAGCACACTGCCCACCACTATGTCCACAGTAGGCAGTTGCTGACAGATGTTGTGGGCAGACGAATAGAGAGTATGGACGTTGGCTGGTGTCTCGATGTCCAGTTGGCGCAGACGAGGCAGGGAGATGTCGGTGATGGTGACGTTGGCACCCAAGCCTGCCGCCATCATGGCAGCTGCTTCGCCCACGATGCCACCACCCAAGACGAGCACATTGGCAGGGCTGACTCCTGGCACACCGCTGATGAGCTTGCCCTTGCCGCCCTTTGTTTTCTGCAAATAGTAGGCACCATTGAGCACCGCCATGCGTCCAGCCACTTCACTCATGGGTTGCAGCAGCGGCAGGGAGCCATTGGGCAGTTGCACCGTCTCATAAGCCAGACAAACTGCCCCACTTTTCAGCATGGCGTCCGTCAGTTCCTTCTCGCATGCGAAGTGGAAGTAGGTGAACACGAGCTGTCCCTTGTGCACCAGTTTGTACTCCGCTTCGATGGGTTCTTTCACTTTGACTATCATCTCCGCCTCCTCATACACGGCTTCGATGGTGGATAGGATTCGGGCACCGGCCTTCACATAGTCTTCGTCCGAGAATCCGCTGCCCTCGCCGGCCGTGTGCTGCACACTGACCTCATGACCGTGACGGACGAGTTCTGCCACTCCCGCTGGAGTCATGCCCACGCGGTTCTCGTTGTTTTTCATCTCTTTTGGAATTCCGACTCTCATAAGTTATAGGTTTTAGAAAATTAAACATCACATCCGCACGTTTCAACTATGCAAAGGTAAGGAAAATGATGTTATGTTATACTACGAAAGTCAAAAAAGTTTCTTTTTCACAAATGCTTTCATGACTTTTCCACATCTTCTCGGGATACAAACACATACACCCGCATCCCTCTTTTCCACTGCCTCAAAGGCGGTGTGACTCAGACCGACGGGATAGGTGTGACTCAGACCTATAGGATAGGTGTGACTCAGACCGATTTGGAGGCTGTAGAAGGGAGTGGATGACTTGCCATAATAGGGAAGCAAAGCCACGGCCGTTGTTGGCTGGGACATTCCAATGCCACATGGAAGATGGTGTGGTGGCAGCGGCGTTAATGTAATTTAGGCAGCGGCGTTAATGTAATTTAGGCAGCGGCGTTAACGTAATTTAGGCAGCGGCGTTCCTTAAAATGGGATTATTACGTTATAACACCATTCAGAGTGAAGTGAATGAGAATTCGTGCCCTGTTCGACACAGGACTTGTCGATTAAGGCTGTTGCGGAACATACGAAAGTGTGGAACGTGATATTCTGAGTCCACGATATCCTCACAACAACACCATGCTTCTTGACATCCACCAGCGTTTCGAACAAATGGGAAAATTTTATTTTTAGTAACTAAGCCCACTTAATAAAGTGGACTCAGTTCATAGAGACGGAGAAGTACGATGCGAAGATGACCTACAAGAAATTAAATGGCTACAGCCCCGGCGTGGCAAGCACCGGTGACCTCATCGTGGGCAAGGCTGCCCAAATCCTTCATGGAAGAGAACACCATGTTCCTGCTGCAGACGGCTAAGAACCGACTTTGCAGGTTTTCGACAGCATAAAGCCCCTACAATGCTTGACGGGGAAGGGGATACTGGGTACAACCATCCCTAATACTCACCTGTAATGGCAAAATAACCGCCAAACAGAGAAACTGACAGGAAAATTTCAGCATCCATAACAATTAGTTGCGAATTGTAGGTTATATACGCTTACCCCCACTAATTATTTTTCGCGAATCTCCATGAAGGGTGGACATTCGTACATGACTCGGGCATGATTGGTGCGCAGTAGCTGACTTTCCAGCACATCTCCTGTTACACGGTCTAACACGTCACGATAAACTTGTCCGTTGCGATAGACAATGCCATTCTCCCGAGAAAAGAATTCATTCTCGGCATGGATATGGAAAGTGTGCGGCAGGGGTTCTGTGGCTCTCAGTTCGCCACAAAGATACTCATCTTTTACCCACAACCTCAACTGATAGGTGTTGGAGGTGTTGTTCGTGACACGATAATCAATATAATTGTAAGAAATGCTGGTGCCTGTGCCGAAGGGAATTTGACGTCCGTGATCAGGAAAGAGGTCAAGCCCATCATGGTGATGATGCTCGGTGATGGTGAGGTCGCTGTGAAGCACCATCCAGTGAATGAGATTCGAGAGTTGGCACATACCGCCTCCAATGCCTTTGGATGGCTTTCCGTGCGTAATGGTCAGCCCTTCCTTATACCCTCGGCTGGCAGTGGTTCTTCCGATGAGTTTCCAGACAGAGAAGGTTTCGCCTGGACGAATGAGCACTCCATTGATGTGAGTCACGGCAAGAGCGAGATTGACAGCCTTGTTTTCCTGCAACTGCATGTCCACATTTCCCAAACGACGGCGAATGAGGGAGTTGTGGCGATAGATGACGACGGGCAAAGAGTCTTGTGTTTTTTGCTTTGCAAAACGGACACTTTTGAAACAATCGTTCAGATGTCGTTTCAAAATTTCTTTCTCAACGGAAAGACGATAGGTGAATGGGGATATTTCACAAAACAGTTTTCGTGCCATAAGTTTTTACTTGATATGATCGCCTTTTGTGCGGAGGAGGTCGAACAGATAAGTCATTCTTATATAGATGGTTTGATTGGCAGAACGTCCGAACTTGCCTCGCTTACTGTTATCGTAGATGTCGCCCAAGCCATAGTAATAGCGTCCATGCAGAAGGATGTGACCGATGGGTGATGAGAATTCCACGCCCAAACCTGCCGTGATGCCATAATCTATCTTGTTATCAGGAGCTTTGCCATATTGATAGATGACGCCGTTCGGACGGTGAGAAGTATCCCATTCTCCTGCACCTCCCATGTGTTCTTTGCCAGAAAGGTAAAGACCGACCTGTGGTCCTGCTTCAAAGATGAACTTCAAGCCACGGCGTTCCCGTCCCCACCCCATCTGCATGACTACTGGCACTTCCAGAAAGTGCAGATCGCGCTTATACGTGTTGTCGGAACCATCTTCAATGACTTCTTTCCAACCCAGATTGTTGTACAGCACATCAAGCTGTACGGCGCAAATGGTCGTGAAGTATTTCTCGCAAACATAACGAGTGGAAAAGCCCAGCATGATAGAGCCTTTTTGTGCCTGCTTGATGGTCGGTTGGAAATCCATCTTGTTCATGGTATAGCCACCAGTGAAGCCGATAGAGAAGTCACTGCGGTGCTCTCCCACTTGAGCCTTTGAGGCAAGTGGAGCGACCACACAGCAAAGAAGCAGAATGACACGCCTGATTTTCACCCTCATATTCCTATCTGACAGATGCGGTACCGTCTGTTTTATAAGTCACAAAGAAAAGTGCTCTGTTCTGATAGCCTGAAGTTTGGCTTTTCTTCTCAAAGTTGAGAGGGAACTCAAGCGACGAATGGGGATAACTATGGAGATTCTCGTAGAATGCTGATCCATATTCTTTCAGACCTCTCAGGAAATAGGAGGCTATGTCATAACCTAATTCCCCATAACGCGGGAATCCGTTGTACTGATCTTGATTGAACCAACGACGGAAACGCGAATTGAACTGCTGAGTGCGAGCCGACCCTGTGTTGCTGTAGAAAGAGGAGAAGAATTGGCAGTGATACTTGCTCAAGTTCTTGCTCTGCTTTGCGTAGAACGTCTGCCATTCTGGATAGCCAAACAATTGTACGTTGTATTCTTCCCCTATCTTCATGCCATCCAGTTTCTTGCAAAGATTTTCAAACGCTGCGAGAGAACTGCTTGAAGGGATAATCACATTGTGTCCACTGGCAGCCAGCATCTCCTTGATGCTTGCAATCTCGGCGATGTCCACCGACTTATAAGGAATGGACATGTCATTCAAGGTCTTCTTGAAGTCATTGATGTAGGTCATGTTATCGTTCCTGTCGTTCATGCCGACAAACACGATGTTTTCGTTCCGATGCGCCACTACAAAGCGGTTGTAAACCTGACTATACAGCTGGGAATAAGGCAGATTGATTTGGAACAAGGTCGGACGGTCATTCACCAGCGAAAGGTCATTGGACAGGGGGACGACATGCGCAATCTTGTTCTCGCTGGCCAGTTTTGCCACAGCGTTGATATGGTAAGGACGCATAGGACCCACAATGAGTTGCAAGTCTTTCATGGAAGGTCTATTCAGCATAGTGTTGAACGAATCGTCACTACCCGACTCATCATACGCAAAAATTTCGACTGAGTAGCCCCTTTGCTTCAGAGAATCCACCGCAAGCAGAAACCCTTGATAGAGATTGACCATTTTCTGCGATTCCACACTCATTTTCTCCTCCATGCGCGAGAATGGGAGGATCACGGCCACCTTGAGGGTCGGATACATCTGTATCTTCGGCTTTCTGGCTTCCTCTTCTATGCGTCGCTGCTGCTCGGCATACTCCTGATTTTCAGTCTCCGTATAAGGAATGTTGAGCACCGTCCCCTTTTTCAGTTTACCGCCATTCAGGAACGGGTTCGCATCAATCAGCTGCTGTTCCGTGATGCCATACTGTCGGGAGATGGAATAGATGGTTTCCTTTTTCAGCACCTCATGCTTGGTTTTAAACGTGGGACGCGTCGGTGTCTGTGACTGCTGCACCGTCACCTGCCCAGCATTCACGGGCTGTTGGGCGGAAGCAGGAACATTGATTTTCTGCCCAGCCATGATGTAATCGGCCTGCAAGCCTGGATTCAGTTCCATCAGAACCGAGACTGACACATTGTACTGTCGAGCTATGCTATAAAGCGTCTCCCCCGATTGAATCTCATGTTTTTGTGTAGATACGACCTGTGCGTGAAGGATGCCCACAAGCACAAAAGCCATGAGAAATGATACTATTTTTTTCATCGATTTTTTGTTTGTTCGTCATTTTGCGCACAAAATTACTAAAAAAAAGACATTCCAAACAAATTAAAATGGGGTGTTCATCGTTTTTATCATAAAATAACATGATTTTATAGAAGAAAACGAGTATATTTGCACTAAAATGTGCACATCAAACAGAAGCAATGAAGAAAAAATTATTTCTATTTTTTGTCCTTAGCTGTGCGTTTTTTGTGGGGGCTTGCACCCAAGATAACGAGGAGACAGTGGGTAACATCAAGACATCCAAACAGACAAGAGCTGAGGAGGAAGACGAAGAAAACGAAGAGGAGGAAGACCCCTATCTTTTTGACGAGATGGGCGCATCGCCCCTTGTCGAATTTTACTCTATTGATGAAGAAGACAACGTGACTGTCTCGCCAGGAGAATCAGCCACAGCACAGGCTCCCCTCGCCTTGACCCTGACGGCAAGAGTGGGCAATCCCGACGATTACAAATACATTTGTGAATGGCGGATTTGGAGCACGAAAGACAATGGGAGTGAAGCAAATCCCCTCATCACGCGCTTTGAGGAGAACACCTCTTGCACCTTGACGAAGTCGGGGGGATACGGCATCAAGCTCTACGTCACCTTCTCGCAAGATGGTGACACGATTGAGTATGAGAGCGACCCCATTTCCATTGTCATCAGCGAATCGAAACTGACTTGTCCTGACGGCTTTTCGCCCAACAACGATTCCATCAACGACACCTACCGCATCACGGCACAATCCATCGTCAAGCTCGATGCCAAGTTCTTCAACCGATGGGGAGAAAAACTCCATTCCGTCACGTTGGAAACCGCTCAGCACGTGGAAGGAGAACCCAACAAGCTGATTCTCTGGGACGGAAAGCACAACGGAAAGGTTGTCAACGACGGAGTCTATTTCATGCACTTAGACGCCACGGGAAGCGACGACGTGAGATACAACTACAAGAAAACCATCAATGTACTGACTGGATACACCGAACATGATGGAAGCAGTCAAGAAGGAGGAGGCAGCGGCGAATGATAAAGATTGAAGGAGCTAGGGTACACAACCTGAAGAATGTAGATGTAGAGATTCCTCGCAACAGTTTGACAGTCATCACTGGATTGAGTGGCAGCGGCAAGTCATCGCTGGCATTCGACACTATTTTTGCAGAAGGTCAGCGACGCTACATCGAGACTTTCAGTGCCTATATTCGCAATTTCTTGGGAGGCATGGAGCGTCCCGATGTGGATAAAATCAGCGGACTTTCACCCGTCATCAGCATAGAGCAGAAGACCACCAACAAAAGCCCCCGTTCAACGGTGGGAACCGTGACGGAGGTGTATGACTACCTCCGACTGCTCTACGCTCGTGCTGGCGATGCTTTCAGCTATGACACGGGTGAGAAGATGGTCAAATACACCGAAGAGGACGTGATGCGGCTCTTGCTCGAACAGTACAACAGCAAGCGCATCTTCCTGCTGGCCCCGTTGGTGCAAAGCCGCAAGGGACACTACCGCGAACTCTTTGAGAGCATCCGTAAGAAAGGCTACCTCTATGCCCGTGTGGACGGTGAAATCGTCGATGTGACCGAGGGCATGAAAGTGGATAGATACAGGAACCACGACATCGAAGTGGTCATCGACAAGCTTGCTGTCAACGAAAAGGACGAGGGACGACTGAAGAAGAGTCTCGAAGTGGCGATGAAGATGGGCGAAGGGCAGGTGCTTGTGATGGACAAGGATTCGGGTCTTCTGAAGCACTACTCGAAAAAGCTCATGTGCCCCACCACCGGACTTTGCTACCGTGACCCTGCACCTCACAACTTCTCGTTCAACTCCCCACAGGGTGCCTGTCCCCACTGTAAGGGCTTGGGCATCGTTCCTGCGGTTGACATAGAAAGTGTCGATTACCAGGAAATGGCCAACTACGTGCAGAGCCTCAACATCGACGAGCAGAAAGCATGGGCGGAGAAATGGGCAGAATCGGTCGATAAAATGGTGATATGTCCCGAATGTGGAGGCAAGCGACTCAACAGGGAAGCACTCCATTTCCGCATCGACGGCAAGAACATCGCCGAGGTGTCTGACATGGAACTGCAACCGCTCTACGAGTGGGTGACCACAGTAGAGGAAAGGATGGACAAGAAGCAAGCCGCCATCGCCCATGAGATTATCAAGGAAATCAGCACACGACTGAAGTTCCTGCTCGATGTGGGACTGCACTATCTGAGTCTGTCACGCGGATCGTCCACCCTCAGCGGCGGCGAAAGCCAACGCATCCGTCTTGCCACACAGATTGGCACCAAGTTGGTCAACGTGCTCTACATTTTGGATGAACCCAGCATCGGCTTGCACCAGCGCGACAATGTGCGACTCATCAATTCCTTGAAGGAGCTGCGCGACGAAGGCAACACCGTCATCGTGGTGGAGCACGACAAGGACATGATGCTCAATGCCGACTACATCGTCGATATGGGTCCCTTTGCAGGTCGAAAAGGCGGAGAAGTGGTCTTTCAGGGCACTCCAAAAGACATGCTGAAGACAGACACGCTCACCTCACGATTCCTTAACGGAAAGGAAAAAATTGAGGTGCCAGACCATCGAAGAAAAGGCAACGGAAAAACCCTCCGTATTGTTGGAGCCAAGGGAAACAACCTCAAGAACGTAAGTGTGGACATTCCTCTTGGCATGCTTGTCTGTGTGACGGGTGTGAGTGGAAGCGGCAAGTCAACCCTCATCAACGAGACCTTACAGCCTTACTTGAGCCAACATTTCTATCATTCTCATCAAGAACCACTTGCATTTGACAAGATTGTAGGTGCAGAGAATATTGACAAGGTGGTGAATGTGGATCAATTACCCATCGGCCGCACCCCTCGCAGCAATCCTGCCACCTACACCGATGTGTTTACCGACATCCGCAAGCTCTTTGTCGAGATGCCCGAATCGAAGATGCGTTCCTACAAACCCGGACGGTTCTCCTTCAACGTGGCGGGAGGACGTTGCGAGGTGTGTGGCGGCAACGGCTACAAGACCATCCAGATGAACTTCCTGCCCGATGTGCTGGTGCCCTGCGAAGCGTGTCATGGTCGCCGCTACAACCGCGAGACGCTCGAAGTGCGCTTCAAAGGCAAAAGCATAGCCGACGTGCTCGACATGACCATCAATCAAGCTGTGGAATTCTTCGAGAACCAACCCAAGATTCTGCAAAAAATCAAGGTGCTGCAAGAGGTGGGGCTTGGTTACATCAAACTGGGCCAACCCTCCTCCACCCTCTCTGGCGGCGAGAGCCAGCGTGTGAAACTCGCCACCGAACTGGCGAAGCGCGACACGGGCAAGACGCTCTACATCCTCGACGAACCCACCACTGGACTCCATTTCGAGGACATCCGCACCCTCATGGTGGTGCTCAATCGCCTCGTCGATAAAGGTAACACCGTCATTGTCATCGAACACAACCTCGATGTCATCAAACTGGCCGACCACATCATCGACATGGGGCCCGAAGGAGGACGGGAAGGCGGCACGGTGGTGGTGACTGGCACCCCCGAAGAAGTGGCAAAGAGCGGGAAAGGCATCACCTCAGTGTTCCTTGAACAGGAGTTGTGACACCCCTTTCACAATTGTCATATTTGTCCTTCCATTACGACTATTAAGGCAACGACGCTAACGTAACTACCTTTACGACGTTAACGTAATTACCTTTATGGCGTTGGCGTTTTGACCTTTTCCCCACCAGCGTAATTGAGCGTCGAGATTTTGCCTTGATAATGGCTACAAAGGTATGAAAAAAAACACAAAAAGCTGTTTCTTTTCAACAAAGATAAGAATATTTTCCGCTGCAATTTCACATATCCTAATTAAAAGTACTACCTTTGCACACCAACAACAACGTGACAAAACATTGATTTATCCTAACACATACGAACAAAAGATTGGCTTTGACCAGATACGTCAACGACTCACGGGCTTATGCCTTTGTCCTTTGGGAGAGGAACAAGTGAGGGATATGGCTTTCTCGGTCCACTTCGACGAAGTCCGCCGCCAGGTGAAGCAGACGATAGAGTTTGTGCGCATCTTGCAGGAGGAAGAATTTCCCGACCAAAACTTTTTCGATGTGCGACCCTCGCTGAAACGCATCCGCATTCAGAACACTTGTCTGGATGTAGATGAGCTGTTCAACCTGCAACGCTCGTTGGCCACCATAGACAATATCGTGACGTTCCTGCACCGCTGTCAGGATGAGGAGAACACGATTCCTTCGTTTCCCCACCTTTATGGCTTGACGGCTGATGTGAAGACTTATCCACAGATGGTGAGGCGCATTGACCAGATTTTGGACAAGTATGGTCATGTGAAGGACACGGCTTCGCCAGAACTGTTGCAGATACGGCGTGAGTTGGCATCGACGGCAGGCAGTGTGTCAAGGGCTTTGCAGAACATCTTGAAATCGGCAAAGGGGGAAGGACTGATTGACAAGGATGTGTCCCCTACCCTTCGTGATGGCCGTCTGGTCATCCCTGTGGCTCCTGCCATGAAAAGGAAGATTCGGGGCATTGTGCATGATGAATCTGACACGGGAAGGACGGTGTTCATCGAGCCTGCCGAAGTGGTGGAGGCGAACAATAAGATACGTGAGCTGGAGAGTGAGGAGCGCAAGGAGATTCACCGCATCCTGATGGAATTCACGCAGACGGTGCGACCGGAAGTGGAGGAGATGTTGGCAAGTTATGAGTTTTTGGCACAAATCGACTTCATACGCGCCAAGGCGAAGTTTGCCATCATCACCAACAGCAGGGAACCACGCATGGAGAACAAGCAGGTGCTCGACTGGGCAATTGCGGTGCACCCGTTGCTTGAACTGAAGTTCAGTACATACAACACGCAACATCCTGATGAAACGCCTCGCAGGGTGGTGCCGCTCGACATCACGCTGAACAACAAACAACGTCTGCTGCTCATTTCGGGACCCAATGCCGGCGGTAAGTCGGTGTGCCTGAAGACCACAGGACTGCTGCAATATATGTTCCAATGCGGCATGCCGGTGCCTGTTGCGAAAAGCAGCATCTTTGGCATCTTCCGTAGCATCTTCATCGACATCGGTGACGAGCAGAGCATGGAGAATGACCTCTCCACCTACTCTTCCCACTTGCTCAACATGAAGAACATGATGAAGCATTGTGACGGAAAGAGCCTCATCCTCATTGATGAGTTCGGAGGGGGCACGGAACCACAGATTGGCGGTGCGATGGCAGAGGCGATGCTGAAGGTGTTCAACAAGAAGCATGCCTTCGGTGTCATCACCACCCACTATCAGAACCTGAAGCACTATGCACAGGAGACGGAGGGCATCGTGAACGGTGCCATGCTCTATGACCGCCAGCAGATGCAGCCGCTCTTCCAACTCTCCATCGGCAACCCTGGCAGTTCGTTCGCCATCGAGATAGCGCGCAAGACGGGCATTCCCGACGAGGTGATCAAGGATGCCAGCGAGATTGTGGGCAAGGACTACATCAACTCCGACAAATATTTGCAGGACATCGTGCGCGACAAACGCTACTGGGAACAGAAACGCCAGAGCATCCATCAGCACGAGAAGCAGATGGAGCAGACCATCCAGCGATACGAAGAAGACATCCAGAAAGTGCACGACGAACGCAAGGCCATCATTGCCCGTGCCAAGGAGGAGGCTGAACAGATGCTGAAGGAGTCGAACGCCAAGATTGAACAGACCATCAAGGACATCAAGGAGGCGCAAGCGGAGAAGGAACGCACCCGCATGATTCGTCAAGACCTTGCCGATTTCAAGCAGGACATCCGCGAGATAGACCCCGACATTGCCGACGAGAAAATCAGAAGACAGATGGAGAAGCTGATGAGGAGAAGGGAGAAGAAGAAAGAGAAGCAGACACTCCCCTCACCCTCCCTGCAAGGGAAAAACGGCATCTCTGCCACGAAGGATGCAAAGGAGCAAGGCGACAGTCTCTCCCTTTCGGCTGGTGCAGGCTCTTATGTGCACCTGAAAGGTCAAAGCACGGTGGGACAGATTCAGAAAATCAGCGGCAACGAGGCAACGGTCATCTTCGGACAAATCACGACGAATGTGAAACTGAACCGCCTCGAGCCTGCAGAGCCTCCCAAGAAGGAAAAGAATGTGGCTGCCACGTTTGTGAGTGTGCAGACACGCGATGACATACGTCAGACAACTCTTAACTTCAAGGAACAGCTGGATGTGCGCGGTATGCGTGGCGATGAAGCCATCCAAGCCGTCACTTACTTCATTGACGATGCGTTGGTGGCTCGTGCTTCGCGAGTGAAAATCCTACACGGCACAGGCACTGGCGCCCTCAAGACGGTCATCCGTCAATATCTCAACACCATGCCTCCTGTGGCTGACTTCTACGACGAGGACATCCGCTTCGGAGGGGCTGGCATCACGATTGTGGAATTGGTCTGACCGATTCATGCACAGAACAACAAAAAAACTGATATAGAATGAAAAAGATACTTCCATGCCTGATGGTCTTTGCTGCCATCACCGCCCATGCACAAAGCGACAGCATACCCCCCTCGCTTCCCCCCACATACCCCTATCTGTCCCCCCTGTCCGAAGTGGCAGAACTGAACGCCAACGTCATGTCGCTCCAGTTCGGCAAGGCCGACGCAAGTGCCAAGAAGCTCATTCAGACAGCCAAACGCAAGCGGCAATCCACAGCCGAATACGATAAAGTGGTGGCTCTCTGCCGAAGGGGAGAAAGCGGCCTGCGCGGCGTTGACCGCGTGGTCATCGTTGACAGCGTCGTGGTCAACAAGGAGGAATTCCTCAAGGCCTATCCCCTCTCAGCCGACATGGGCACCCTGACACTCTCCAGCAAAGGCGACATCGTGCAGTATCAGACCCAGCTCAACGGCATGGTGCTCCGTCCCGAAGCCTCCGACAGCACCCACCTGCAAATCGTGCGCCACTACCTCGAAAACGGCCGCCTCACCGAGGGCGAAGCCATCGAGGGACTCGGCATCGAGGGCGACACCAACTACCCCTTCCTCATGCCCGACGGGCAGACCTTCTACTTCTCTGCCCGAAGTGACGAGGGGCACGGCAACTACGACCTCTATGCCACCCGCTACGACAGCGACTCCAGACGCTTCTATCAGGCTGAAAACATGGGCTTCCCCTATAACTCATACGCTAATGACTATATGCTCGTCATTGACGAAGCTGCCAACCTCGGATGGTTTGCCAGTGACCGTTATCAACCACACGGGAAGGTGTGCATCTACACGTTCATTCCTAACCCTTCGCGCCAAACCATCGACTACGAAACGGCTGACCTCAACGAACTGCGCGCCTTGGCCTCGCTCCAATCCATCGCCACGCTTCCTTTGACCGACGAGCAGAAACAGGCCAAGGCACAAGCCCAAAAGCGCCTCTCAACGGTCAATTCTCAACGGTCAACTCACAACTCGCAAAGGGATTTCGAGTTCATCCTCAACGACGAAAAGACCTGCTACACCCTCTCCGACTTCACGTCGGCCGAAGCCCAGAACAAGTGCAGCGACTGGCTCCAGAAGACCAAGAACCTCGCCGCACTCAACGAGCAACTCCAACAGATGCGCGACTCATCCCCCACTACCCGTCAGCAAATTCTCAATCTCGAAACACGCATCGTGGAATTGCAAAACGAGATTCACAACCTCGAAAAGAGCATCCGGCAGCTCGAACTCTCCAAATAAGAGAAACCCTCATCAAAGACTGCATTTTGCGGCAGAATGTGTAAAAACAAGCACATTCTGCCGCAAAATGTTTACAGACAAAGAAAATAGTTGACCAGATTCTTTGCCACGTTTCCATAAATCCGTACTTTTGCCTTTGAGTTGTCGCCTCTTGGTGAAGAACGGCAACCCCTTATTGGATTTAATAACAGCATTAGCAGTTATTCGGCGTGTCGAAATGTAGGAAGTTTCAGAACAAGCCAAAATGAGAATAAGTGTTTAATGTCTGCGTCATTAGGCGTGGGCACACACTTATCATTTTGGCAGGCATCTTCCTACAGCCTCGACACGGATAAGCGTCCACGCTTTTTCGTGTCTTTTTGGTTGTAGAGAGATGCCTGTTCACCGATAAGTGCTTCTGCCAAAACAGAAAGCTGCGCCTATGGCAAAGAAATTGCAACTGGGCTATAGGGAGATTGAGGAACGTCTGCAAGCGTTCCACGATGGGCGTATTCCTGCCAGCGAGGTGGGTGAACGGCTGTTGTTCTCCTTTGGCAAAAGTGAACGTGACATTGCACGTTATCGTGAGGGCAAGGGCATCTTGAAGACATTCACAGATGGTTTGCTCATCAAAGGTTTGTTTTGTTTTCAGCCGACCACCACGCTTCGGCTCTCCAGCGCATTAGAACGGCTGAAGGCTGACCCATTGAAGGAACCAACTTACCCGGTAAGAACCAATGTTTTCATGTCTTGAAATTTTATGACCTCAAAAGAATCACAAGAATTAAAAGGTGTCGCAATTTTACTGATGCTCTTTCTGCACCTATTCAATCATGAACAGGAAGTGAATCATTGTTCTAATTATTTCTTCATCAATGGAATACCACTCGCACATCTGATAACAAGAATGGCCAATCCCGTTCCTTTTTTTGTCATGCTTTCCGGCTATGGATTGTACGCGACATTTAAAAAAGGAGACAATAACAGATGGTCACGCTTATTCAAGTTGCTTTCGCATTATTGGATCATATTAATAGTTTTTGTAACAATTGGACATTTTATCCGTCCTTCAAATTATCCAGGCACTTGGGTTAACATATTGGAGAATTTGACAGGTTTCTATACTACATATAACGGTGAACATTGGTTCCTCTTCCCTTATCTATTGCTTGCCATCACATCACCTTGGCTTTTCAGACTATGCGACAAAACAAATGTGACTTTTATTCTTGCTGGTTCTTATATCTTATATTTAGGAACATGCTTCTTAATTAGCCGATACGGAGAAATCTATTTCTACACCAATATGTGGGTATATCATCCGATTCTATATGGAAGTTTGCTTTTCGACTTTTTTTTAGGAGCTATGGCATACAAACAAGGATGGCTGAAAAACAGAATATCTTCTCACCTACCCACAAAATGGTCATGGCTCTTACTCATCAATCTTTGTGTTTTACGTTGCTTTTTTACAACAGGAGCTTTTCACAACCTGTATGTGTTTGTATTCATCATGCTTTGGCTGCAAATTCCACGTCCCCAGTGGGCTATTCATCTATTGGTCCATCTTGGAAAGCACTCTATGAACATGTGGCTTATTCACTCTTTCTTTTGCTATTATTTATTCCATGACTGGATTTATGGTTTCAAATATCCCTTACTCATATATTTGACACTTATCATTGTCTCTTATCTTTCATCACTCATCATTAACATCCTTTATTTCTTCATCACCTTCTTTTTCCCTTCACAAAGACACAAATAAAAAGTCAAGAAAAATCACCATCATACCATTCCGGTAATAGTACGAAGACTGTAGATGGTACCACTGGAAAATTCATCGTAAGAACTCACATGTGTCACACACAACAAGACGACATCGTGGAGAGTTGCTATCCTGGCTATCCCTTTGCCAACGATGAGGCACGGCTGGAATGTCTCTTCCGACTGTACGAAAAAATGACTAAATCCCAAACATGAGTGCCCTTCCTTTCAGGGCCACAAATGCCCCGCTTCCACTACCTCTCAAGAGACCCTTCCACGGCCTCTCAAGAGGTGTGACTCAGACCCCTACTGGGGGTGTGACTCAGACCTCATATAGGGGTGTGACTCAGACCGATTTTGAGGCACTGAAACAAAGTCAAAAGTGAACACTACAAAAACTCAACAGCGATGAAAGAAGTAAGTAATGAGCAAGCCTGCAACAACATCGTGGATATTCGCTACGAACAGACGGGACAGGCAACGGCAACGAATGATTTGGGCATGCGCGAGATGCAAGCCAAGGCATACGAGGCACGCAACAAACGGTTTCTGCTGATTAAGGCACCACCGGCATCGGGCAAGAGCCGTGCGCTGATGTTCATCGCGCTGGACAAGCTGGCGCATCAGGGAATGAAGAAGGTGGTAGTGGCGGTGCCCGAAAAGAGCATCGGACGCTCGTTCAAGAACACGAACCTGCGGGAGCATGGCTTCTTTGCCGACTGGCGGGTGACGCCCTACTATGACCTGTGCGATGTGAAGAACGAGAGGGACAAGAAGGGACGCTTCTTGGAGTTCTTCCGGCAAGACGTGTCGAAGGTATTGGTGTGTGCCCATGCCACGCTGCGCAACGGCATGAAGGAACTCGCGGATGACTGCTTTGACGATGTGTTGCTGGCGATTGACGAGTTTCACCACACAAGTGCCGATGCATCGTCGAATCTGGGCGATGTGGTCAGACGGGTGATGAACAACTCTACGGGCCATATTGTCGCCATGACGGGCTCTTACTTCAGAGGTGACGGCATCCCCGTGCTGCGGCAGGAGGATGAGGCGAGGTTCTATCCCGTGACTTACAACTACTATCAGCAACTGAATGGCTACAAGTATCTGAAAAACTTGGTGCTGGGCTATCACTTCTATCGTGGCAACTACCTGGACCACATAGGCGAGGTGCTGGACACGACGAAGAAGACCATCATCCACATTCCGAGCGTGAACGCCAGAGCCTCGACTGGATTGGGAAAGTATGCCGAGACGGAGGACATCATGAGTGCCATCGGGACTGTGGAGCGTAAGGACTACGACACCTGTATATATAATGTACGCACACGAGACGGACGGTTGCTGAAAGTGGCAGATCTGGTGGAGGACGACCCGAGGGAGAGAAATCTGGTGCAGGGGTATCTGCAACGGATGAAACGGGCTGAGGACATGGACATCATTATCGCCTTGGGTACGGCGAAGGAGGGTTTTGACTGGCAGTGGTGCGAGATGTGTCTGACGGTGGGTGTGAGAGGCTCTCTGACGGAGGTGATTCAGATTATAGGCCGTTGCACGCGCGACTGTGAGGGGAAGGATACGGCACGGTTTGTGAATATGATTGCCATGCCTGAGGCGGCACAGGCAGACGTGAAAGTGGCTGTGAACGACTTTCTGAAAGCAATTACTGCTTCGCTGCTGATGGAGCAGGTGATGGCACCAAGCTGGAAGTTCAAGACGGAGAAGGACGACTCGGAACCTTCGCCGCGCACCCTGATTGTGGAGGGACTGAAGCCGCTGTCGAGCGAGAAGACGAGGCTCATTGTGCAGGAGCAACTGGATGACCTGAAGGCTTCCATCCTGCAGGATGAGCAGATGGTGAAGGCCATCAGCGGATCCACCACAGCAGAGACCATCACGCAGTATCTGATTCCGAAGGTAATCAGGGAACGCTACCCCGACCTGACGGACGACGAGGTGGAGGAGGTGCGGCAGAGGGTGCTGCTGGACATCTCGCCGCAGGAACAGAAACTGTTCGACTTCCCTGCCGACATGAGAAAGGCAATGGAGACCAAGAACCAGGCTGACTATGTGGCACAAAGAAAACGGTGTGAGGACTTTGACTTGTACAGGGAGTTGTTTGCGCAGGTGCATCGCGACCTGAAGAAGGGAGTGCGCAGTTTGGTGAGGATTTCCAAAACGGTCAATCTGCAATCAGGACATTTCTATTTCATAGACGGACAAATGCTGCTGCTGGAACGCATCGGGGAGAGAAAACGAAGCAGCAATTTCCTTCCTGATGCGCGTACACGATGCATCTATGAGAATGGAACCGAGTCGGACATCTTGCTTCAAACGCTGCGTAAGAACGTGGTGGGCAATGGCTATGCGGTGACGGAACTGCAGGAGGAAACGGAAAGCAGGTTCTTCAAACAGCAGGATGTGGCTGAGGAGGATAAGGTGACGGGCTATGTGTATGTGTTGCAGTCACTTTCGCACGACGATGCCATCAGCAGTCAGCAGGATCTGTACAAGATTGGCTTTACGACAAACTCGGTGGAGGAGCGTGTGGCGAATGCTGAACACGAACCCACCTATCTGATGGCACCCGTCAAGATTGTGGCGAAGTATAAGGTGGTGAACCTCCATTCGCAGAAGTTTGAAGACTTGGTGCATCAGGTGCTGAAGGCGGTGCAGTTTCATGTGACGGTGGTGGACGACTACGGCATCAGTCATGAACCGAAAGAATGGTTTGTCGTGCCGCTGAGTGTGGTGGACGCCATCATCGGAAAAGTGGTGGATGGCAGCATCGTGCATTATGTGTACAACCCACGAATGCAGTGTCTCGAAAGGGTCTCATGAGCAGAAGGAGAAGGAAGAAATGAGGCACGGAGGGTGTTTTTCCCCCTAAAGGTTTGCGACGTTCGGAAAAAGTCCCTATCTTTGTGAATGTTTTCAACAAAACAACACCTTCTCTGGTATGACAAAGAATTTCTTTCCACCTTCAGAACTCATCATCAACGAGGACGGTTCTGCTTTCCATCTGCACCTGCGCCCTGAGCAACTGGCTGACCGCGTCATCCTGGTGGGCGACCCTGGAAGAGTTTTGACTGTGGCTGCTCATTTCTCCGAACGGGAGTGCGAGGTGAGCAGCCGCGAGTTCCACAGCATCACGGGCACCTATCAGGGCAAACGCATCACGGTGCTATCGACGGGCATCGGATGCGACAACATCGACATTGTCCTGACCGAACTCGATGCCCTGGCAAACATCGACTTCAACACGCGAACGGAAAAGGACGAACACCGCACCTTGACCATCGTACGCATTGGCACTTGTGGCGGCCTCCAGCCCTTCACGCCCACGGGGTCGTTCATCGCATCGGTGAAGAGCATAGGTTTCGACGGGTTGCTTAACTACTATGCTGGTCGCAACGAGGTGTGCGACTTGGCGATGGAGGAGGCTTTCAAGCAGCACATGGACTGGAGCCCTCTCAAGGGTTCTCCCTATGTGGCTGTGGCTGATGCAGAACTGATTGAGCGGATTGCCCAAAGTGATATGGTGCGTGGCTACACCATCGCCTGCGGCGGTTTCTATGGTCCGCAAGGTCGTCAGATTCGGCTGAAGATTCAAGACCCCGACCAGAACAAGAAGGTGGAAGCCTTTGAGTATGAAGGTATTCGCATCTGCAACTTCGAGATGGAAAGTTCTGCTGTCGCCGGTATGGCTTCCCTGCTCGGACACCGTGCCATGACTTGCTGCATGGTCATCGCCAACCGCTACACGACCGAGATGAACACCGAATACAAGAACACCATCGACGCCCTCATCGAGAAAGTGCTTAACAGAATATAAATGAGTAACGACACGATTTGTGCATTGGCAACAGCCCCTGGTGGAGCCATAGGAATCATCAGACTCTCAGGGGAAAAAACGCTGGAGATTCTTTCTCGAATCTTCAGCAAAGACTTGACCCATGTTCAGCCCAACACCATCCACTATGGACACATCGTTGAACATGAGGCTGCGCCACAGCAGCACCCTCCCCTTGACGATGTGTTGGTCAGTGCCTTCCGTGCTCCCCACTCCTATACAGGAGAAGATGCTGCAGAAATCTCCTGTCACGGTTCCTCTTACATCCTCCACAAAGTGCTGGAGCTGCTTGTCAAGAACGGGTGTCGTATGGCCAATCCTGGCGAATACACAATGCGTGCTTACCTCAACGGGAAACTTGATTTGTCACAAGCAGAAGCTGTTGCCGACCTCATCGCTTCGACCAACAAGGCCACCCATGACCTTGCCATGAATCAACTACGTGGGCATTTCTCTTCCGAACTCGCTCAACTTCGTGAACAGCTCTTAAAGCTCACATCACTATTGGAACTCGAACTCGATTTTTCCGACCACGAAGACCTCGAATTTGCCAACCGCACAGAACTCTTGGAACTTGCTGAAAAAATCGACACACGCATCACCAACCTCACCAATTCTTTTGAGACTGGTCAAGCCCTCAAGCAAGGTATTCCTGTCGCTATAGTCGGTAAAACCAATGTGGGTAAGAGCACCCTCCTCAACCAACTTATTGATGATGACCGTGCTATTGTTTCCGACATTCACGGCACCACCCGCGACACTATCGAGGAAACAATGGACATCAACGGCATCACGTTCCGATTCATTGACACCGCAGGTCTTCGTGACACCCAAGATGAGGTGGAACAAATCGGCATTGAACGCACCATCCAGAAAATCCAGCAAGCCCGCATCATCATCTGGCTATTGGATGCACCGCCCTCAAAAAGCGAAAAAGAAGAAATGAATGAACTCCTGAAGGGAAAGCACTATCTTTGTGTTCACAACAAGGCCGATCAAGTGGACATGAAGACATTTGCGCCTTACATACAACCCTTATCCATGATTAGTGCAAAGACAGGACAAGGCATTACCATTCTCAAACAACGCATTTTCGAAGAAGCACAACAAGCAGGCTTGACCACGAATGCGAATGACATCATCGTCACCAATGCCCGCCACTATGAATCCCTGACGTTGGCTCATGAAAGCCTTCTCCGTGTCATCGAAGGTCTTCAACAACAACAAAGCGGAGACCTTCTTTCCGAAGACCTCCGCCTCACTCTCAATCATCTTGCCGACATCACAGGAGGACAAATCACCCCACAAGAAACCCTCAACAACATTTTTAGCACCTTTTGCGTGGGCAAATAAGTCGCAACTAATTAACAATCAATTAGTTATAACGGTTTATTAAAGCATTTTAACATACTTACGTATTCTTCATAAATCCCTTATCTACAGACACTTGCAAAAATCTGCAAATAAAAATGGTTCATCCCCGAATTGCGTTGGTTTTGTCATGTAGTCCGAGCAGTAGCAGTGT
>CAMVIM010000030.1 GCA_947167515.1 uncultured Prevotellaceae bacterium
AGCCCTCTCCCTCCCCCTCCTCCCCAGTCCTCTATGCTGCGCCCCCGTCGCAGCCTTCTCACCTCCTCCCCTTCCACCCACCCACATCTTCATCCATCCCGCAGGCGTCATTACACACTTCTGTCAGTCGTTATTACAACGGTAATGACGAGTGAAAGCCCGAGGTTGATACGGGTGACAGCCATAGGTTGATACGGGTGACAGAGGAAGGAGGATACAGGTGTGAGACCGAGGACAACACGAGTGTACGAACGTGGTGGATACAGGTGCGCGATGGTGACGAATACAGGTGTACGTTCATGGTACACGTGAAAGGTAGCTGTTTGCAAAAAAACATTCAAACGTTTGGCAGTATCAAGGAAAGTCGCTAACTTTGCGGCAGAATTCAGTATGAGAAAATGATAGCAACCACTACATATCCTTCAACAGTTTCACCTGTGGATGCTCTTTGGGCATTGTATCAATCACAGACAAAGAAAGTCCGTGAAGCGTTCAGCAAGCGTGTTATGGCTGAAAAAGAAGAACTCGTAACAAAGAGGCAGCAAGCAATGGTCAAGGAAAGTCTTACAAGAGCTTTTGATGAACTGCGCTCAGGCAAAGTGCATCAGGATGCATATAAACTGTTTGACGAATGAGAGTAACAATAGGGTATCTTGACGAGTTTAAACGAGGGGTAAAGGCTCTCTGCAAAAAATACCAAGTTTAGTCCAGCAGATAGAAGTTCAGTAAAAAGGGATTCTCAACTCTCTCACTCCTATTATGATACCCCGTGACGAAGTGCTTGAAAAGATCTTCAACTATCAAAGAGCGAAGGCCAAAAGGCAGACTCTGACCGATGTGGTGGATTTCCTTGAGAAGCATTCTGAAAAGTTGGAACGTCAAATCCGTGAGTTGGCTCGCAAATGTGAAAAACTTCAGCATTCCGGCAAGAGCATTCAAGCATACCATAAGACGCTGACTCATCTGGAGGGTCTCAGACATCAGCATATCCATACTTTGGAACTTCAAAAAGAGTTGCTCGAACGCATGTTAGATGCAGGAAAAATGGTAGAAGTGGCAGAAGAGGAATTTGAAACAGCAGCACAACGTTTCAAAGCAGAAACGTCGCAAGAGGGATAGAATCATAGCATAGGCTTTTCCTTCTCCCCCCAACCATTCAACAACTTATTACAAAAACTCTGCAGAGACCAGTGCCACTGGTCTCAGATGCAGTTTTGTGCCAAGATTCGGACGCTTACACCTCATCGAACTAAAGGTTCTTCAATTTTTCAAGCCCTCCTATTGTGCCTAACCAATTATGCATTATGCATTATAAATTATGAATTGAATAAAGCCAACGATACTACATCTTTTTTTACTATTCCTTTAAGGTGCAAGTCCGCGGCTTTTCAAGAAATAATCACAAACAATTAATAATTTATGCGAGTGATTATTGAACCCGACTATGCAACCATGTCAAAGTGGGCTGCTAACTATGTGGCAAATCGTATCAAGGAGGCAAACCCTACACCCGAGAAGCCTTTCAAACTCGGATGTCCTACAGGTTCCTCACCACTTGGATTGTACAAAGAACTGATTAAGAAGTGTGAAGTAGGAGAGCTATCCTTCCAGAATGTCATCACCTTCAACATGGATGAGTATGTCAATCTGCCAGAAGATCATCCTGAGAGTTATCACAGCTTCATGTGGAACAACTTCTTCAGTCATATCGACATCAAACCAGAGAATGTGCATATCCTCAATGGCAATGCCAAAGACCTTGTCAAGGAATGCGAAGATTACGAGAAAGCCATTGAAGCCGCAGGAGGGATTGACCTCTTCATGGGCGGTGTAGGTCCAGACGGGCACCTCGCTTTCAACGAACCAGGCTCCTCGCTGTCATCCAAAACACGTATTAAGACACTTACCTCAGACACTATCCATGCCAACAGCCGCTTTTTCGATGGCAATCTCAACCTTGTTCCCAAGCGGGCATTGACAGTTGGTATCGGTACTGTGATGGCAGCAAAGGAAGTGCTCCTTGTATGTAATGGTCACAATAAAGCCCGTGCCCTCAAACACTGCATCGATGGTGACATCAGCCACAAATGGACATCCTCCATGCTGCAAATGCATCCTCACGCCATCGTGGTATGCGATGAAGCCGCATGCGATGAGTTGAGTTTGGGTACATACAAGTATTATTTGGATAAGGAAAGAGGTAATCTGTAATAAATTATAGATTCCTCATATCTTTCCATAATCAGATATCCATAACCGCGTCCTATCTGGCAAGTGAGTTGTGAGGCGTTTTCTTTTTAAGCAACTATTCCTAACTCCTCATTCCTTTTCAGTATCAAGATAAATGATGCTAGATACTATTGCAAATAATTAACGTGTTGATTTTATAGCTTTGTTCACAGCAGGTAGAAAAAGCATATGTAGTCACACATAAAAGAAGTAAATAACCATAATTATCCGACAACTTAATGCAGACTCGTGACAGAAAGCCTATCTCACAGGTTTTAGATGCAGTTTTGTGCTAAGGTTCGGACATTTACCAATGAAACAAATAGGAATCGTTAGTTGTAACATCAACTGCAACTTTACAAATTATGGTTCTGCGTTGCAATCATGGGCATTGTGCAGGGCTATTGAGAAGATTGACACTTCCATCATCACGAAACTTGTGGACTATTGTCCGACATTACATTTAGAGTCTGACGCTTTGAATCCTGCTAGGAAGATGTGGGATCAAGACGAAGAGACCAAGAAAAATATTGAGTTGTCAATGCCTGCGATTCGGGAAAACTATTATAAGTTTGAAGATTTCTATACGAAGCGCTTTAGAAGAACTAAGAAAAAATACACTTCACAAAATTTTAATGATATCATTGCAGACGAGGGCATCGATGGGTATGTATGTGGCAGTGATACCATCTTTTGTATAGATGAATGGAAAGAGTTTGATGATGCTTATTACGCCAACTATGACTGTATGAGAAATCGAAGTGTGGCATACGCTGCCAGTTTTGGTGACTCTCACTTTAAAGAGGAAGAATATTCTATATTGAATAATAGGCTACAAAATTTTAAAGCGATAGCACTCCGCGAGAATGATATGGTGGAATATGTGCGGGAACAAGTAAAAGTGAGGGTAGAAAGAGTAATCGACCCTACTTTATTGTTGGAGGCTTCGGAATATGAAGACATAACAGCACCACGCCAAGAAACAGAAAAATATTTGTTGATGTATTCTCGCAGATACAATAAGAAGATGGAGGAATATGCGGATGCTTTGGCAAAGAAGAACGGCTGGAAAGTCGTGGAGATTAGCATCCGTGCCACCAATGCAGACAGACATACGATGCGTTATGACGCAGGTGTGGAAGAATTCCTTTCGCTAGTAAAAAATTGCGAGTGTATGGTGACCAATTCTTTTCATGGAATCATCTTCAGTACGCAGTTCCGACGTCCGTTTTATTGTTTCTCGCGAGAACAGGGTGATAAAAAGATCGGAGAACTACTTGCGTTGTTTGGCTTAGACAATCGGATATTGGTAAATGGGACAGAACAAGTTCCATCATCAGTCGATTATGATGAAGTACATCATCGTATCCAGACAATGAGAGATTCCTCCATAGACTTCTTGAAATACGAATTAAAGATTATTTCGTAAAGACAGATGAGCATCAATATAGCAGAAAAAAATAAATGCTGTGGTTGTGGGGCTTGTGTTCAAGTGTGCAGCCATCAAGCCATTATTATGCGAGAGGACGAAGAAGGTTTCCGCTATCCTATTGTGGATAAGGTAAACTGTGTGGAATGTGGTCTTTGTGAAAAAGTTTGTCAATATGTCAACCAAGTCGAGAAAAACAAAGAAACACAATCAGCGTTCGGAGGGCATATTACAAATGAGAAGGTTTTAAATGAAAGCACTTCAGGAGGTGCCTTTACGGCAATCGTCAATGAATGGTGCGATAATGACTACGTGATTTTTGGAGCAGAAGCAGATGGATTAAACGTGTTCCATTCTTTTATAACAGATAAAGGCAATTTATCTAAATTCCGCCGTTCCAAATATTCTCAAAGTGTAATAGGGAATACTTATGCCGATGCATTAACCTTTTTGAAGGAAGGGAGGAAAGTACTCTTCTCAGGCACCCCTTGTCAAATTGCCGGATTGAGAGCATTTCTACGTGGTAAAACGTATGAGAATCTATTAACAATTGAGGTTATTTGTGAAGGTGTACCAAGTCCTCTATTTGTGAGAAAATACGAGGATAAAATAAGGGCGAAATATAGTTGTGGCATTGCTACATTGGATTACCGTTATAAGGACGGTGACCGTTGGGATTATGAAGTGATGCGCACATCACTTCATAATCCCAACGGTGTGACTATCAAGTGTGACCGCTGGTTCAATCCATTTTGGTCAATTTGGCTGAATCACCTTATGAGTCGCCCTTCATGTTATCAATGTCTTTATACGACCTCTAATCGAGTCGCAGACATTTCTCTCGGTGATCTGTGGGGAGTCCATATTTATTGCCCGGACTTATATAACTCCAACAAAGGGGCTTCCCTCATAATCACCAATACAGAGAAAGGTGAGAAAGTCGTGAAGAGTATCATGGGGAATGGTTTTGAAGGACGTGAACTTGACTTCTCTCAGGCACTGAAATATCAAGGTCCCATGAGGAAATCCATATCAGAAAACCCTCAAAGAAGTGAGTGTATGACAGATTTACGGAGTTCAATGGATTATGATTCAATTATAAAGAAATGGGCAAAACCTTCAAGTCTTCGACTGCTCATCTCAAAATATGTATGGGGAAATAATCGTCAGAAAGTAAATTGGTGGCGATTTAAGCAAGCAATAAAGAAATATTAATCTTCAAAATATGTACTATTTAAATAAAAGAATTGAGAATCTGGAAAGAATTTTTGACCAGAACGAAAGAAAGGATTATTTGCGTCTTGACCTCAACGAGAACCCTGGTGGTCTGCCCCAAGAGTTTATTGATGAGGTGTTGAAGGATGTTACGCCTCAGTTTGTTGCACAGTATCCTGAGACATTGCACTTTACAGAGGTCTTGGCAAATTTCCTAGGTACAGACATCGGTCACCTATGTCTGGTGAATGGCTCTGCAGAGGGCATCCGTTATATTATACAAGCCTTCACATCAGAGAATGGAAGAATTGTTGGTGTGGTGCCATCCTACTTTATGTTCCAAGTCTATAGTGAGATGTATGGGCGTAATTTTGTAAAGGTGCCCTATAATGAAGATCTCACGATGGACGTGAATAACATCATTCGGGAGATGACTGATGATACGCAACTGCTTATCTTGCTCAACCCTAATAACCCGATGGGTAATGTCTATACAGATGAGGAGTTTGAATTGATTATCCAGAGAGCAAAAGAAAAACAAATTACAGTACTGGTCGATGAAGCATACCATTATTTCTATCCCAAGACTTTCATTAAGTACGCACTGAATGATGAGCATGTGTTTGTGACCCGTACCTTCTCCAAACTCTTCTCTATGGCTGGTTGCCGTTTGGGTTATGTGGCAGGATGGCCCGAGGGGGTAAAAATGGTGCAGAAGCTTTGTACGCCTCACAACACCAATGCATTTGCCATGAAGTTTGCAGAAGAGATAATTACACATCCTAATATACTACAGTCTTTGATTGATAACTTCAATGAAGGACGTAAGTATCTGATAGAAACTCTTGATGCTAATGGTTACCAGCACAAAGGAGAGGCAGGCAACTTCATCTTCATTAAAGTTAAGACTGATGCACCAACCATAGTTGCCCGTATGAAGGAAGAGAAAAAAATCTTGATCAAGAGTTATCCTAATGTGGGCGAATTCGGTACATGCCTCAGGGTTTCTATCGGTGAAAAGAAATATATGGAGCAATTCTGTCAGGCTTTGTTCGAATTAGATAAATAACATGGTAAAAGTTATCACATACGGCACGTATGACCTGCTGCACTATGGTCATATACGCCTTTTGGAACGTGCCAAAGCCTTGGGTGACTACCTCATTGTTGGTGTCACAGCAGATGGCTTTGATCAGGCCAGAGGCAAAATCAATGTGCAACAGTCTTTGATGGAACGTGTTGAAGCTGTAAAAGCTACTGGTCTGGCAGACGAGATTGTTGTGGAGGAATATGAAGGTCAGAAGATAGATGACATTCGAAGACTAGGCGTTGACATCTTCACTGTTGGATCTGATTGGAAAGGTCATTTTGACTACCTGAATGAATATTGCAAGGTGGTTTATTTGGACAGAACACAAGGTGTGTCAAGTTCTGAAATCAGAGCAGAAAAGCGTGAGTTACGTATCGGTTTGGTTGGAGAATCTCCGCTTCTCAATAAATTTGAGCACGAGAGTCACTATGTCAATGGTGTATCTATCAGCGGTGTATGTACGCAGGATGGTACAGATCTTTCCGAAGAACTACATAAACTCCCATTATATACAAATAAATTAGAAGAACTTCTTGATGCGTCAGATGCAATCTATATTGTATCACATCCTACCAAACACTATGAACAAGTCAAGGCTGCACTCTTGGCTGGGAAGCATGTGTTATGCGAGTCACCTATTTGTATAGGCGTGAAAGATTATGAAGAACTACTGTCGATTGCTGATAAACAAAAACTCATATTGGCAGATTCACTAAAAACCGCCTATGCCACGGCATACAATCGTATGCTTTTGTTGGTGAAGAGTGGAATCATTGGCGAAGTAAAGTCTGTGGATTCTATATGCACAAGCCTTTCCGATTTGGAACGACGTTCTGGCAAACCAACCCCAAATACTTGGAACAGCATCTGTGCCTGGGGACCAACGGCCATGCTCCCCATTTTTCAATTGTTAGGAACAGAATATGTTAGCAAACAGATAGCTTCACATCTTATAGCGGATCATTTCGATACCTTTACTAAGATTGCTTTTGTATATCCTAGTGCTGTGGCATCTTTAAAGGTAGGTAAGGGTGTGAAGTCTGAGGGTGAACTGATTATTTCTGGCACAAAGGGGTATGTGTATGTTCCTGCTCCTTGGTGGAAGACGGAGTATTTTGAGGTACGCTACGAGAATCCCGCTGATAATAAACGCTATTTTTATCAGTTAGATGGAGAAGGAATACGATATGAGCTAGTTTCGTTCATTAAGGCAATACAGAAGGGTGGAAATTCTTATTTGGAAACAACAATTTCTAAATCAATAATTACAATAATAAACAATTTCTATCACAATCAAAGATTATCGATTTAATAGTATGAAAAAAATTTCTTTCGAAGAAGCAAAAAGCATTCAATACGAATTACTTAAAGAAATTCATTCTTTCTGTGAAAAGAATAATCTTACATATTTCTTAGGTTTCGGCACTCTCATTGGAGCAATAAGACACAATGGATATATTCCTTGGGATGATGATATCGACATTTTTATGCCATATAATGATTTTTTAACATTATCCTCTTTATATGTTTCTGATAAGTATTCTATTAAATCATGCATGAAGACCGAAGGTTATGGGTCTCCAATTGGGCGTATTTATGATAATAGAACTATTAGTATCAAAGGTCCGTTTATCACCTTAGGCTTAAGTATTGATATATACCCTCTTTTTGGAGCTCCTAAAGATGAAATTATAATGAGAAAACATTGCGAATTGTTAGCAAAATACGATAAGTGGCGCAGAATTCTTCGAAAAATTAGAAATGGATTGGCTAAATATTATTTATGGCCAAAACGAACAATGGCATTCGGATTGTTGCATAAATTGTGTGTTCGAATGATAAATCAATATTCAAAATATTCATTTGACGATACGGATTATGTCATTATAGGTGGTGCTATGCCAAAACCATATGATAAAGTTCTTTTTGAAAAAAGAGAATTGCATGTGTTTGAAGATCGAGAATTCTATATTCCGACAGAATACCATAGACTATTATTATCTCAATATGGTGATTATATGAAATTACCGCCAATTAAAGAAAGGAAACCATATCATGGTGTGGATCATTGTTGTTGGAAATAGGTGATATGGATGAATACAGAACAGTAAGGACGGAAAGAACGAGTATTTGTGATGAACCCAAAGACAAACAAACAGAAAGTAATTAAAGGCTTGTCAACACAGACGATTGTTACAATTGCTCTTGGAGTGGTAGAGATTGTTTCTTTCTCTATAATGTCACGTCTGTTGACAAAAGCTGATTTTGGTTATTATGCTGCTATCAATGCTGTTGTAATAGTCTTTGCCAGTTTCTCTGAGACGGGGATTGGATCAGCCATTGTACAATGTAAAGCACTTACAAAGCGTTTCGTAGATAATGCTTTTACAATGAGTCTACTGTTTGGCACCATTATTTCTGTTGTACTCTTTTTGTTTTCTGATATATTGGCTGATGCTGTTGCCGATCAATCCATGGCGTTGCCTTTGAAATTAATGTCGATAACATTACTGTTGCATTGTTTGACATCGGTTTTTACAAGTTTGATGCATCGAAGATTGGAGTTTTTGCGAATTGGAGCAATAAATCTAACATCCTTAGTGGTTACAACGATTGTTGCTATATGGCTAGCATACGATGGTTATGGTTATTATGCCATTATTACTAAGTCCGTTCTTCAATCACTCATAACTTTTATATTGGCGATGTATTTCTGTAAAACTAAATTTGATTTGTCATTAGACAGGGAAACATCATTGACAATCTTTAAATATAGTGCTTGGCTTATGGCAAGTGTCGTATTTCGAAATTTGTCACAGCAGATAGATAAATTAATGATGCCAAGACTGTTGTCCGTAAATGCTTTAGGAGCATACAATCGTCCCAAAGAGTTCGTAACTCAGATTTCGAGTAAAATTAATGGAATATTTGACACAACACTTTTCCCGATATTATCAAGCATTCAAGATGATAAGCAGAAATTAGAAAAGTCTTTTTTAAAGTCATTATACTTTCTGAATATCTTTTCTTTCGTTTTGTGTTTAGAGTTTTGTATAAATAGTAAACTTCTAATACGAATTTTTTTAGGAGAAGAATGGTTATCGTTGGAGACAATCTTTATCATCATATCATTGTCGATTATTTTTAATATTGATGGAAGACTTGCAGATTGCTATTTAAGAAGTTTAGCTTTGACCAAACAACAGTTTTATTTTCGTATTATAGAAACTGTAATGAAGACAGGAGGAACAATTGTAGGATCCCAATGGGGTATTATTGGTGTTGTTACAGCTGTTACATCAATTGATATTATTATGAAACTTCTTAAGTTAATGTATGTGTCTGTTAAACTTCATGTTAAAATATTCGTTATGTTATGTGAAATTATTAGTTCTTGGCGTTTTTCTTTTATTATAATTCCACTATGTATTGTTGCTTTATATAGTTTACCAGAATCAATGTTAGGGGATATTCTTCTTCAATGTTTTTATATTATAATTTGTTTGGCAATTTTTCTTTTATTCCCTAATTTGGTGGGTAAAAAATACCATAAAAACTTTCTTGTTCCATTGCTTCAAAAAATAAGAAAACAATAAAAATAGCATCTGCTATGAGAATAAGGTTAAATAGATTGGATATTGTATTATTATTGCTGATAATTATTAATATCATCAATTATTTATATCCTAAAGGGCAAGGCATCGAATTGCAACATAGATGGGAAGATAATATAGTTTATTTTTTATATGCTGGTGTCATCTCCCTCATGTTACCTTCTCTATTTGTAAGGGTAAGATATTTTTCATGTATGTGTTTTATGTCGTGGATGATATTGTTTTATATTATTTATGCATACACAGATGGGGATAAGTTTAACCAAAACGTCGTTATAAGAACATTCATGGTAGCATGTTCTTTTGTTTTCTTCGAAGAAGAAATATATAAAAGAAAAATCAATATTCAATTGTGTAGATTATATGCGTTGACTCTTTTTATTCAATATTCAATATTAATAATTTCAGAAAATAGGTTGATGACAGCAGTTTTGAATGTTCATACAGTAGGGGGACAAAGTTTAGCTAATTCTGTTGTTTTTATACTTCCACTAATTTTTTATTTGTTTAAGTCAAAAACATCCACCATATTTTATTTGGCAGGTTTTATAGTTGTGTTTATTTCTTTGAGAAGAACTGCTATAATAACTTATCTATTAATGCTCCCTTTTATATATAAAAAGATTGTTCAATCTGTATCAAGGAAACAAGCCTTTTTGTTTTTGTTGGTATTATGTGTAGCTGTCTTTTTTATTATTAGTAAATATCGGATAATAATAGAAATGCGTTTCTTAAATCTATACGAAGCAAATAGTGAAGGAGAATATGGCAGTGGAAGGACTGGGTGGCTGATTGTTTTGTTAAAAGAGTTCGTTTCTTCTCCAAAGAATTGGCTTCAAGGATTTGGTTTGGGGGCTGTTTCTAAAAGCATGTCTCTTCATGGCTATCCTTTTGGTCATGCTCACAATGGATATGTTGAAATACTTTATACGTATGGATTGATTGGTTTTTGTTTGTGGTTCTATGCTTTTGTCAAAATTGCTGTGGTCGCGAAAAAAAATGCATTTAGATATAATTTAAAACTTATATTATATTTGTGTTCCTTTCTTTTCTTTCTTATTTCTGTGATGTCTGGGACAACATTTTTGCCAAGTGTACTTGCTATTTCATTATGTGTCAATATGATAATATATAAAGACAAGTGTCATGTTGCAAAGAATGAAGGTTATTCATAACTAGAAAACATACTGTAAAGAATGAAAAAATCAGATAATAACGAAAAAAAAGTGTTTTTTTTTGCTAGTTTCGGAAACCTTTTTGAGCTTCCTGCAGGAGGTGGACAAACATCTGCCCGGAGAATGATGAAGACTCTAAAAGAAATCGGCCTTAATGTTTATCCAACCAATAGGCATCGTCCCAGACAAACGAAAGTAATTCTTAGAAAAATAGAAATCTACTTTTGGGCATTTCTCGATCCAATATTATTTGGGTGCTCCTTATTGCATAGAGACCGTAAGAACGCAATAGTTTTGTTTATCGGTTATAGTGGTGCTATGCTTCTAATGGAAACGGCTATCGGAATAGTTTCAAAGGCATTAGGTTACAAGGTGGTATTTTACTTAAAAGGTGGTGGAACTAAACAACTCTATGATAAAGGTAATTCTTTTTATAGAGCCACTTTTAGAAACACTCTAAAATTATATAATGAAGTATTCGTTGAGGGTGAGGAAAATGCGGAACTTATTCGGAACATTTCCAAGACAAAGGTGTTTTATATGCCAAACTTTACGGAGGATGGATTTGCTCCCGATGAATTACCAGCCAAACCTAAAGATGTTATCAATATAATTTATTTCGGAAGAATTAGCAGAGATAAGAATATTATCTTTGCCATAGATGTGTATGATGAAATATGTAAAGAATATAATAATGTTTTTTTCAATCTTGTTGGAAATAGTGAAGATGATTATGGTAAGATAGTGAGGGAGCGAATTTCTAATTCAAAGAATAGCAATTCTATCAAAAGAGTTGGGAAAATAAGCCATGATGAGTTGAAATTAATTTTAAAGGAGCATCATATTTTTTTGTTTCCATCTAAAGAACCTAGGGAAGGACATAGTAATTCTCTTAATGAGGCAATGGCTTGGGGAGTTGTTCCTGTTGTCAGTTATAACAATTTTCTTCCAAGTATTGTTGGTGATAATACACTGGTTGCAAATGGTGATAGCGTCAGGGATTATTTTGACATAATTAAGAATCTTATAGAAAACCCGAAAATAATGGAAAAAAAATCCACCCAAGTATATATGAGAGTAAAAAAGAACTTTACTCAGAGTAAAGTAGAAAAACGCCTTCTTCGAGAGATTGAAGATATTTTTAAATCATGATGAAGAATAGTTTTATGGCAAGGGTCCGTCAATTTTTCTAAAGAAGTATTTGTATTATGTAAAACGATTCTTATGGCAACACTTAAAACCCCAAAAGGAAGAATAAAATACAAGCAACATAATATGTATTTAGGCTCCAAGAGAATCAATAAAGAAATTGCTGGCAAAAATCTTATTCTGGTGAGTGAAATCATGGATAAGAATAATGTGTATTTTGGGTTATATGCAGGCTCCATTCTCGGTGCTGTCAGAGAACATGACTTTATTGATTGGGATGAAGATATCGATCTTTATTTCCTTGAAGAAGAACTCTCCAAATTCTTATCAGCACTTTATGATTTAGTAGATAATGGTTTTGAATTGTTAAGATACGAGCGTCGTGGACTTTATTCTGTTAAAAGAAATGGAGAATACATTGATTTTTATATGCAGAAAAAGATTGCGGATGGGGTATGGTCTGTAGGAGAAACACCAACATTAGAGGAGGATGTAATGGACACGATTTTTGTGCCTTTGAGAGGTGGTCAATATAGGGTACCTCGGAATTATGACAGATGTCTAACTCTATGGTATGGGGATTGGCGGACTCCTGTACAATATGCAAGCTATGAATTGAGTAAATTCCAAATTTTTAAAGCTCAATCATTACAAGTAATAAAAAGAATGCTACCAGACAGTCTTTATCATTGGATGTTGGAGAGACATCATCGAAAGAAACGAGAAGCCTTTTACGAGAAATGCTATAAAGCTGGTTATTTGAAAAGATGAGGATAAATAGTTGTGAGTGGGTGAGGGGAGGACTACCTTAACGATAACCTTAACGTTAAAAATGAGGGAAGGAGCGGGAGTAAAGGTTTATAGGTTATAGGTGAGTGGTTATTGGTTATTGAAGATGGATACATGAGAGATGGTAGGCTGGATTTTCTGAAGGGGTTGATGATATGGAGCGTGGTGATGGGGCATGTCATCAATGCGCTGTGCGATGATACGAATGGGTTGCACACCCTGCTGAGAACGTTCGACCTTCCGATGTTTATGTATATCAGCGGTTTCCTGCTGAAGGGGAGCATGAAACGGCATGGGGGGAGGCAACTGCTGATGAACAAGGTGACGATGCTGCTGGTGCCTGCCTTGGTGTGGGCTGGCATATCGATGCTATTAGGTGACAGGTGCTTCTATTATTTTCTTTGGGCTGTATTCTTCTGCTGTGCCATCGTGTGGTGTGTGCACACCTGCTGCCGTAAGATGCAAAGGGAATGGCCTATACTGATAGGCATAGCCCTGCTGCTGCATGTGGTGCCGGTGAGTGTGGTGAACATGAGTTTCTTGGTTCCTTTTTTCCTGTTGGGATATATGAGCAGGCAGATTGTGCCTGTCAGATGGATATGGGGTGTGGCTGCCTTGGTGGTTTTCGTGGTGCTGCTGATGGGGGTGTGGAGTCCTAAATACTCGATATGGAACAGTGGGGGCTATGTGCTCTCGGATCCTGCATACATGATTCCGGTGGTGTTGCTGCGATTGGGGATAGGTGTGGCGGGAATCTATGCTGTTTCTTTTCTGATGGGAATCATTTATGACAAGTTGAATGGTGCTGTTGGCGTAAGGTTCTTCGAAAGAGTCGGGAAAGAGACTTTGGCTATTTATGTGATACAACATGTGGTGGTGGAGATAGGACTGCAACGTTTGGCAGGCATGGAGTGTGTCAGTGGTATGCTGGCAAAACACCCATGGGTGATGGGTTATGTGGCTGCACCGTTGGTGTCGTTGGTGTTGCTGTTAGGGATGTGTGAGTTGGCACTCTTGTTGAAGAAGTCCGCTTATTCGAAATGGTTGTTTGGATTCAAAATGGTAAAATCATAGTTTGGTGTTAAGAGTATAGAGTTGAATAATATATGACAGAAGAACGGAATGGGTGTCTCGTATTTGACGGGTACACCCTTATTAAAGATTCATTGGACTGTGTGCCAATGGATGGAAAATATGTGATTAATACCATCAGTCCGAATTCATATGGGATTTCCGTTTATGATCAGGAGATGAATGATGCCCTGAAGGGAGCTGACTATCTGGATTTGGATGGTGTGTATTTCGGATGGTTGCCGTGGTTCAGGGACGGCAAAAAGGCGAAGAGAATCACAGGATGGGATTGCTTCATGTACTATGCCAATAAACTGAATGAGTCTTCGGGGAAGATTTTTCTGTTGGGTTCGACAGAAGAGACGTTGAGGCTGATGAAAGAACACATGGCGAAGGATTTCCCGAACGTGAAGGTGGATACCTATAGCCCGCCCTATAAACCTGCATTCAGTGAAGAGGATAATCAAAAAATGCATGAGGCTATTAACAGCTTTGAGCCTGATGTACTGGTGATTGGCATGACAGCTCCTAAACAGGAGAAGTGGGCTTATCAGAACAAGCCATATTGCAATTTCCATGTCAGCATCGCCGTGGGCAATGTGTTCGACTGGTATGCGGGCAATACGAAGCGCCCTAACATCTTCTGGCAGAAGATTGGTATGGAGTGGCTGGTGAGGATTTTCTATAGACCGGAGATTTTCCGCAGGAACATCGGTAACCAGATGAGGTTTTTCCGTCATCTGGCTTTAGACCTTCTACATATCAGGAAGTTCAGCAAGAACACTCCTGCCTTGAGAATGAGATAATGAAAACTAACAACAAATAATAAGATTATAATGATTAAAGCTGCAATTATTGGATTGGGGAAGATGGGCATGAGCCATGCCGCCATCTTGGGCGGACTCCCCAACGTGGAAATGGCTGCGATGTGCGACACAGACAGCCTGTTACAGAGTGCCTTCAAAAAACTCACGAAGATTCAGTGTTACACCGACTACAAGAAGATGATTGAGGAGGTGAAGCCCGACTGCGTGTATGTGGTGACACCTACGAAACTGCATTACGAGATGGTGATGTTCGCACTGGAACATGGTTGCCATGTCTTCTGCGAGAAGCCTTTTGCCCTGACCGCTGAGCAGGGTGAGAAGATGGTGCAGATGGCAAAGGCCAAGGGACTGGTGAACCAGGTGGGATACCATAACCGCTACATTGGGACGTTCAATGAGATGAAGCGCCTGTTGGCAGAGGGAGTGATTGGTAAACCTTTCTATTTCATGGGTGAGGCCTATGGCCCAGTGGTGCTGAAGTCAAAAGGAGGCACATGGCGCTCGGACAAGAAGAATGGCGGTGGCTGCATTGAGGACTATGCGGCTCATGTGCTGAACCTGATCAACTATGTGACGGGCTCAACTCTGGTGGATTGTAAGGGCATCCAAATGCCAAGCATCTTCAGCGGTGAGGTGGATGATGCCGTGTATGGCTCCCTCTATCTGGCCAATGGACTGAAGGGACAGATCTCTGTGAACTGGAGTGATGATACGGTGCGTAAGATGACGACCTCTGTGAAGGTGCATGGTGATGGCGGCAAACTGGAGGCCGATGCCACCACTCTGAAAATCTATGTAAAGGAGGACAAGCCTCAGTATGGGTTGCAGAAAGGCTGGAACTTCAAGTACATCACAGATGTGACAGACCAAGTGGAGTTCAATCTGCGCGGTGAGGAATACACGGCAGAGAGCGAGGCGTTCATCAACAGCATCCTGACGGGTAAGGTGGATGACCGCAATTCTTTTGAGAGTGCATTGCAAACAGATTATATCATTAAGAAAATGGAGGAGGAAGCAGCATGATGGATAGAGTAATATTGGGCGATAACCAGTTTTTTGCAGTGAATCACCTCTCAGACGAGAGAAGTAGGGCACAGGCTATCCGCTTTAAGGAGGATCAGGCCATCATCGATGTGTTGGACAATGCCCGTGCTTGTGGCATCAACACGTTTATGTGCACCACGCATGATCGCATTGCCAATATCTGCAAGTATATGAGAGAACGTCCGGAGGAATATAAGGACTTCAAGTTCCATCCTTGTATGCCTTATGCACACAAGTATGCCAATGCGGTGACGGAGTTGGGTATATTGGGAACGCTGAAGGCTTATATCCCGGGCAATATCCTTGCTGTGACAGGCAAGGCGGGTATGGCTTACATGCGTAAGGATTTCCCTACGCTGTTGGAACTGCTGATTGATGCTGAGATGAAGATGTTCGAAGGTATGAACACCCCCGTCATCTTCTTGCAGAATGTGATTGTTGACTTGCTCTATGGACTGGGAATGGATGAACTCTTCGTTCACTATGCTGAGTACATCAAGAAGAAGTACAATGCGGAACCTGGTTTCATCACGATGAACATGCCCCGCATGGTGGACATGTGTGAACGTTTGGGCATCGAGAATCCCATCATTTGTTCCTCCATCAACAAGATTGGTTTTCGCATGAGTGGAACGATAGAGGAATATGAGGAGTATCTGAACTCAGACCGCAAGTTCCGTCCGATGGCGATGCAGTGTCTGGCTGCTGGTGCCTTGAAGCCTGCAGAGGCTATGGAGTATGTGACCAGATTTCCGAAGATTGAGTCTGTGCTGTTCGGTGCATCGAGCAAGGCACATATCCAGCAGACGAAGGACTTGATTGAGCAAGGCTTCGCAAGACATCAATAATCAATGTGCTCAATTCCACATGTCGTAGGGCTTTCAACAAACAGGGTGGTCGTAACATTCCATGGAATGGATGTACAGGCTGTGCATCGAACCGAGAAGGATGTGGAGGCGGTATGTCATCGGAAATCCGCTCTTCCTCTGGAACATACAGAAGGAAAAGGGTTAAAGGCCGTATTTCTCCTTGAAGATATACCACCAGAAACGGATGTGGTCGAGAATGGATTTCAGCATTTGAGGCACAAAGGTACAACATATTCAGCAAAACAGAAAAGTTTCAAGAGAGTTTCGTGCAAGAAAAGTTTTTTCAACTCCTGCGATACACGCTTGACAAGGCTCATGCCCTTCCTAGCGAAATGTCTGATGGGGAGTGGAGGATGCTTTTGGAGATAGCCCAGCAGCAGTCACTGTTGGGTTTGTTGTTTGATGGCATTCAACAGTGGATGGAGAAGGCTGAAGCACACATCAAACCACCCAAGGATGTGTTGCTCAAGTGGTTCTCCATCAGTGAAAGACTCAAGGACAGCAATAGAAAGGCTAATGCTGCCTGTGCTGAAGTGGCAAGGCTTTTTGCCAAGAGCGGTTTCCGAACCTGCATCCTCAAGGGGCAGGGCAATACGCTGAACTATCCAAGTCCGTTCGTCAGGACGAGCGGCGACATCGACCTGTGGGTGGAAGGTGGAGCGAACAGAGTGCTGGATTTTCTGCGTGGCAAGCGTGTATGTGGTCATGTGGCTTACCATCATGCAGATGCTGGCTCTCACAAGGGAATAGCAGTGGAGGTACACTACCGCCCCTCATTCATGAACAATCCTGTCCATAACAAGCACATGCAGGAATGGTTCAGGAAGGTGCAGGAGGAACAGTTCTCCCATGAAGTGCATCTGCCGGAAGAGGAAGGATGGGTATGCGTACCAACTTATGCTTTCAACCGCATCTATCAACTGGCACATATCTATAAGCATATCATACAGGAAGGCATTGGCCTTCGCCAAATCATCGACTATTACTTTGTGCTGAAGCAGGGATTTACGGAGGAGGAACGGGTACATGATGAGCGTTTGCTGAAGCACTTGGGTTTGTATAAGGTCGCTTCGGCGTTGATGTGGGTGCTCAAGGAGACGTTGGGATTGGACGAGAAATATTGGTTGGTGGCACCTAATGAGAAGGTGGGACAATTCCTGTTGGAAGAGATTATGCTGTCGGGGAACTTCGGACAGTATGACCAGCGGGTGAAGCATGGGGCATCGCCATGGGAGAAGAACCTCCAGCGCCTCCAGCGTGATTGGCGGCTCATGTGGTACTTCCCTTCGGAATGTCTGTGGGAACCCCTCTTCCGATGGTATCACTTCTTCTGGCGGTTGCGCCACAAGTGAACCCCATCGGATTGGTGTAATTACTCAACTTTGACTACGTCGAGCTAAAGGTTCGCAAGTTGAGTAGAAAGGAAAAGAAAGGAAAAGGAGTTAAAAGGAATAGAAAGGACGTCACTCATTAGCAATGACATTTGTCCCTTTAACTCCACAAAAGTGAAGCTTGCGAAACTTTATTAAGTTTCGGAAGTTCCAAACGCTTCATTTTCAACAACGAATAAAGCGAATCATTCTAATTTACCATGCGGCGAGAAGATGTATTTTCCTAATGCCGCAAGCGGCAACGAATGGAATCGAATGGCTACACTCAGCATTCGTTTTTATTCGTTGCACCCTTGGGTGCATTGTGCATTGTATAAATTCGTCATATTCGAAATATTCGTTGTTGAGAAAAACATCCGAAACTTGAGTAATATAATTATAACACAGAAAAACTCCGTCAACCTCAAACACGAGATTGACGGAGTTTTTTTGTGTGATCAGTGGAAAGGAGATTCCCTCATGACACGAACTGCTTCACGAAAAATCACACCAAAGATTTTGTGGTTTCAGATGAAATGTTTATCTTTGCCGCGGAATCAAAAACATTGAAGATCATGGCAACAAGACTCGGACCTTCACAGCAGGTGCAGTTACATTCATTCTGGAACCTCCTCCAAACAACAGATGAGAAGGTTCAGAGAGAGCTCTATGTGTTGTTGTATCGTAAGTATGCCAATAAAAAGGAGGGGGGAAAAACTCAAGCACCCACTTTCCTTCAAATGCAAGGTGTATTGAAGGGACAAGGTGATGAGCAAACGGACCGCCAGATGCTGGATGAATATTTGCAAGAAAAATACGGTGTATGAACATCTTTTGTGACACCAACATCATTATGGAGTTCCTTCAGCAACGAAAGTTCGTCACTGAAGTTGGACAAATTCTCGCTTATGCCATTCAGCAAGAAGATGATTTGTTTATTTTGTCAGGTTCATTTTATACCATAACATACCTGACAGAGCGATACTTGAAAAGTGACCAGACATTAACCAAGGAGGAACGGCTTCGTAAATTGAGATACATTCTTAATGGTGTCTTGGGAACGTTCAAACTCTGCAACCAGATGGATGACATCTTCAGTGAGGGTGTCAACGATATCTTATTTGATGATTTGGAGGATAGTTATCAGGCACATGTGGCAGAGAAGACTGGCTGTGAAGTGTTGCTCACTGTCAACGACCGTCATTTTGCGCACTTTGCAGAACATTCAATGATTAAAGTGATGACACCTCAGACTTTCATCAGCACATATATACAGGATTGAAAGCTGCTGATGCTTTTCCATGTCATTTACAAAACGACTACATACTCACTTGGGCATTGATACAAACCTGATATTGGAGTTTGTATAAGGTCGCTTCGGCGTTGATGTGGGTGCTCAAGGAAACGTTGGGATTGGACGAGAAATATTGGTTGGTGGCACCTAATGAGAAGGTGGCGATGCACCCTTTCATTGGCTGCTGGATTTGTCAGTCATCCCATAGAGTTTGGCCACTAAGGTACCGCTGATGTTGTGCCACACGCTGAAGAGGGCGCCGGGGATGGTGGCGAGAGGAGAAGCGGCAAAGTGGAGAGTGGCGAGAGAGCAGGCGAGACCGCTGTTCTGCATGCCCACCTCGATGCTGATGGCGGCACGTTTGGGGTGAGAAAGTCCTAAGAGGCGGCCAAGGCCATAGCCCAGTGCAAGGCCGCTGAGATTGTGCAGGATGACAACCGAGAGGATGATGAGGCCGCTGGTCAGAAGTTTCTCGGCATTGTGACCCACGATGATGCCGACCAGAAGGGTGATCATTATGGAGGAAAAGGCTGGGAGATACGCCACGGCGTGTTTGGTGAAGGTGGGCAGATATTTCTGAATGAGGAATCCTGCCACGATGGGGGCAATGACCACATAGACGATGGAAAGGAGCATGCCCCACGCATCCACATGGACAAAGGTGCCTGCCATCAGCCAAGTGAGCAGGGGCGTCAACAGCGGTGCGAGTAGGGTGGAGGTGGCGGTCATGCCGACCGACAAGGCCAGATCGCCTTTGGCCAGATAGGTGATGACATTCGAGGCTGTGCCGCCTGGGCAGCAGCCCACAAGGATGACACCCAGTGCCAGGTCGGCAGGTAGACCGAATATTTTCGTGAGTAGCCACGCCATGAGCGGCATGATAGTGAACTGCGCCAGACAACCAATCAGCACATCTTTCGGACGGCTGAACACCACTTTGAAGTCGTTGATGTTCAGCGTCAAGCCCATGCCGAACATGATGAGACCCAGCATCGGGTTGATGACCTGCGTGTCAATTCGACTGAACGGTTCGGGCAGCAACAGCGACACTACTGCCATGAGCAACACCAGCACTCCCATCCATCGGGCTATGAAATCACAAACTTTTTTCATCATCTTTCGCCAATACTATTTTCCATCAATACTTTGTCATGTCCTTTATCGCAAAAAGACACCTACGAATCTTCGTAAGTGCCTCTTTTTGTAGCGGGGGAGGGGCTCGAACCCTCGACCTCCGGATTATGAATCCGACGCTCTAACCAGCTGAGCTACCCCGCCATCGCTGTGGGTTTTTCCGTTAGCGAGTGCAAAGGTAGCACTTTTCACGGAACTGACAAAAGATTTGGTGAGTTTTTTTCTTTTGTTGGCAAAAAAGAGCGATTTTTCGCTGTTCTATCTTCTGATTTCACTTTTTATTCGTACCTTTGCAGCCGATTTTAGAAAAAGGATAACGTATTATTAATTAGGTAAAAACGAATTAAGTTATGGCTTACAATTTGTTGAAAGGCAAGAAAGGCATCATTTTTGGTGCATTGAACGACCAATCCATCGCATGGAAAGTGGCAGAACGCGCTGTGGAAGAAGGTGCACAGATTGTGCTCACCAACACTGCTGTGGCTTGCCGTATGGGAACCATCGCCGAACTGGCTGAAAAAACGAATGCAACGGTGATTGCTGCCGATGCCACCAGCGTGGACGACCTGGAGATGCTCTTCACGGAGTCACAGAAGGCATTGGGCGGTAAGATTGACTTTGTGCTCCACTCATGCGCCATGAGTGCCAACATGCGCAAGAAGCGTACCTACGACGACCTCGACTATAGCCTCCTCGACAAGACACTCGACATTTCCGCCATCTCCTTCCACAAGATGCTGCAGGTGGCCAAGAAGCTCGACGCACTGGAGGAGAATGCCAGTGTGCTCGCCCTCACCTATGTGGCCAGCCACCGCACTTTCTTCGGATATAACGATATGGCAGATGCCAAGTCACTGCTGGAGTCCATCGCCCGTTCCTTCGGCTACATCTATGGCCGCGAGAAGGGTGTGCGTGTGAACACCATCAGCCAGTCGCCCACCTACACCACTGCCGGTTCGGGCATCAAGGGCTTCGACGGTCTCTACGATTTCTCCGACCGCATGTCGCCTCTGGGCAATGCCAGTGCCGACGAGTGTGCCGACTACTGCATCGTCATGTTCTCCGACCTCACCAAGAAGGTCACCATGCAGACCCTCTTCCACGATGGTGGCTTCTCCAACATGGGCATGTCCCTGCGTGGTATGACGCAGTACAACAAGTCCTTCATCGAGGAGAACACCGATAAGGAAACAGGTAAGATCATCTACGGATAACTTCCTCGAATTATACAAATTTGCATTTTGTATAATTTTCAATGTTCATACGATAGCAAGCATTCTTTGAATCAATACATCAGCAAGGGCGGATGCAAGGATTGTTCCCTGCATCCGCCCTTGCTATTGTTTGTCCGTTGGGTATTGATGTGAGGTGCCGTTTCCACCCTACGTGCAATGTCGTTGCTATTGCAATTTGCACGGCGTACCAATTGTATGTTGTACGGCGAATGTATTGTAATTTGTACTGCGTTGCGGTGAGAGAGGATGTGGGGGCTTTATTTCACTCGGATGGTCTTGCCGTTGACGATGTAGATGCCGCCTGGCTGCATGGCAGAGGTGAGGATGGGGGTGCCTTGCAGGGTGTAGGCTCCGGACTTGCCACCTCGGAGAAAGGGGTGTGGGGCAGTCACTGCCTGAATGGCATCGGGGGTCTCTTCGGGGATGTAGGTGAGGGCGAAGTTGTCGAAGATGGCCCAGTCTTGACTGATGAGGGTGGACTTCTTCACGCCGATGCGGAGTTTGCCGTCTTCACCCACGGTGCAGAGAAGGCTGTTGGGGTAGAGGTCGGAACGGAAGTAGGCGCTGGTCTGCTCCATGGTGTTGGGCACATAGCCGTAGCCTGTGGCCATCACGCCAATGGCGCCTTTTTTGCCCGCCTCTTCGATGATGGATTGGAGGGGTGTGCTCACCTCTTCAGTACCTTTGGCATAGAGGACGGCATTCAGTTTCTCTGTGCCAGCCTTGTGGGTGGAGGCGGCGTTGGCTGTGGTGCCAGCACGATAGAAGCCCTGGCAGGTGAGGAGGTACTGTCCTTGGGGCAGTCCTTCAATCACTTGATAGACATCGAAAGTGGTGTTGTACTTTTCGGCACAGTTGTAATCTACTGTGGGAGAGCCTGACCAGCCTGCTTTCGAGTTGCCTTCGAACGAGGGGTTGACGATGTAGCCTGTGTAGTCCGTCTTTTCGATTTCGGGAAAGGAGGACACGCTCTCAGCGCGTACCTCGTTGTTTTCGTCCAGATAGACACGGATGGTTTCACCTTTCTTCAGACTGTAGTCGTTGAGCGCGGCAGTGTTGATAGCCACGTTGATGACTCCGTCGGCTGTGGCTGTGATGTAGGCAGAAGTATCATCGATCAGTTGGGCTGTCAAGTTGCTGCCCGACACCATCACGGCGAGAGAATGTGCCACGGAGTGGTTCTGCTGCACGGTGAAGGTGACAGTGGCCTTGTCGCCATTGATGGTGGTGGGCTCGTAGAAAACAGGTGCCACCTTCCCTTGAACTTGCAAGTCCTTCAGCGTGGCTGTGTTCGCACCTTTGAAGTTGCTGGCGATGAAATAGTTGCGGTCGGCATCGGGGGCGATGACACCGTTCCATCCTGTGGGCAGACTGCCTTTCAGCGGCACAAGCAGAGAGGCCATCTCTTGGGTCTTTTCTGCGTTGATGTTGCTGTAGTAAACCAGATTGCGTGCATCCACTACGGCACCAGCCGCTACACTGCGTGAGGTGTTGGAGTACATCGGGTAGAGCTTAGATGTGTAGATGGAGTTGTTGGCACCACGGTCGCCGAAGCCTATCTTCTTGCCGTTGCCTGCCGAGATGACGCCCAGTTCGTTGTCGATGTTGACCCAGTCGCTCTCGAAGGTGGTCTTGGCACTTCCGTCCAGCTGCTTGTGGGTCATGCCTTCGCCTTTATTATAATATAATGTACGCATAGTCTTCATCAGTTCGTCGGTGGAGATGGCAAGCAGACCACCCTTCTCGGCTGTGATAGTGGCGGTGCTGTTGGCTGTCACGTAGTCGAGGTAGATGAAGGCGTTCTGTGGGGTGGAATAGAGGGCGAAGCGATTGTTGAGCGTGTTGTCGTTGGTGTTCAGTTCACCGTTCATCACGTAACCATTGCCCTTCAGCTGGTAGATACCGCTCACCACAGGGGTGGCGTTGGTGCCCTTGCCGCTCACTTCATACCATCCGAGAAGGTTGCCTGTGTTGTTGGCGCGATAAGGCACCACAATCTTGTTCTTGTCGGGCGAGTTGGCGGCAAAGTAGCCAGTGTAGGACTTCAGGCCATTGCTCCACGAGAAGCAGGTGAAGCGGTCGTCGGTGGCGGCGCGCACCACGTTCTGGCAAGGAATCAGCTTGGCCTCTCCATACTCTTTGTTGAAGTCGTCCCAAGCCGTGGGCGTGAGGTCAGCAGTCGACAGTACGTCGTGCATCAGGTAGGTCATCATCACACGGTGGGCTTCCACACCCATGCGTCGGGCACCGACATCGGGACGGAGTAGCCACGAGCCATCAGTTGTGGTCTTCTGACGTGCCTTGATGTACTTGTAGGCCATATTTTCCAGCATCAGCGCATTCGGGTCGCGCTGGAAGCAAGCCTGTGTGGTGTAGGAGGTGATTTGGTCGTAGAGGAAGAGGCTCCAGTCGTTGCCGTTTGGCATGGCCAGTTCGCCATCGGCCAGGGCCAACCAGTTGAGGATGTTGTCCTGCACCTGCTGGTTGTTGTGCATCAGGGCGTTAGTCTTCCATGTCTCTTCTCCACGGAGTACCTGCTGGAACATCTTGAGTGCCAAGGCAGCCTCACCCAACTCCTGCATCACAACATTCTGGTAGGATGTGTGGAAGAGATTGTGGTTCTGCAGCGAGTAGTCGTCGTAGAGGTTCTGGCCTTTGTAGAGGTCAGCCACTGTCTTGGTGTCGTATTCGGGGTCGATGGGAGTTGTGTTGTTGAGGTCGGCAGGGTGCGAGTAGCTGTTGATGGCGAACTCGCGCAGACGCTCAAACCACTTCTCGGCTTCAGGGTCGGTAGGGAAGAGGCCGAGGGCGGCAGCAAGAATATCTGCCTCCCAACCATTCTCCTCTGCCTTGGTGTCGCCAGCATAACCTGTGGGGATGTCACGCTCCAGCTCGTAGTTGCACTCAGCCTTCAGTAGCATGTGGATGTAGTATTTCTGGTCTCCAGTGAGCTTGTGCCACTGGAAGAAAGCGGAGTAAGCCACCGACATGGCCCAGAGGGATGACTCCCACACAGCGTCAGATTTGGAGGTGCTGCCCCAGTAGTTGCCGCCAGCACAGACTTTGAGCTTGTTGGCCTTATGGGTGGAGTAGGCGAAGACGAGCGACTTCATGGCCATGTCTTCTATCTTGTCCCATGTGATGCCTGAGGGCAGGGTCACTCCTGCGGGCTTGCCATACTTGACGAGGAAGGCACAGATCATGGAGAGGTCGGCATTGGGACGTACGCCACGTTCGTCGTTGCCCATCGTGTTCTCGCCTTTGAAGCAGCCACATGCTTCATTGACGGAGTTCGGGGCTTGACACTCTTGGAAGTCGTTGACCATGTACGTGGAGAAGTTGGCCAGCATCTGCAGAAGGTCTTTCTTCATAGTGGCTTCGGGCACGAAGTCGGCTGTGATGACACCCTCGGTGAAGGATGAAACACTCTCTTCAGTCGGGTCTTCTGGTTCGGTGTAGTCATCAGGCATCTTGTAGAGACGCACATTGTCGAGGAGAACGGATGCACCGGCTCCATTCACGAAGTTGATGTTGACACCTAAGGTGATGGTAGCCTCTGCCGTCAGTTCAAAGAGGGCTTCAGTGGTTGTCCATGCGGATGGGATGCCTGTAGCGAAGGACAGGGACGTGTATGCCGTTCCTGCCACGACCGAAGCGGTGGTTGCCGAGGTGGTGGCGGCTTTGTTGTCGATGGCGAACTTATATTTGCCTGCTTGCAGCCTCACGTTCTGAGTGAGCGAAACGGCTTGGGCAGTCCATGCGTTGCGGAGATAGAGCATCTTCTGTCCGTTGGAGGGTGTGCCAGGAGCACCGTAGTTGTTGTCGGTGGCGGTGGCAGAGGCGGTCATGAGGTCAACCACTGCATAGCCTCCTGTGGGAGCCGTGAGTGTCCAACCTGTGACGGATGAGACGGCATAGCCTCCACGCGAATCGGCAGTTCCGCTGGCTGCATCCTGTTCGAAGGATGGGTTCAGGATGTACTGTGCTGTCACATCCTCTTGTGCATTGGCGGAGAGGGCCAATGTGAAAAGTAGTAAGGCAATAGGTTTTTTCATAAGAGAAGTTTGTAATTTAAGTTTGACTTCGTCAAGCTAAAGGTTCTTGAAGTTAAAGAAGTTAGAGGAGTTAAAGAAGTTAGAGACGAATGTCATACTGCTGTTTCCATTGTCAGAAGGTATCGTCTTTAACTTCTGAACGAAGCGTTAACTTCTTTAACTCCTATAACTTCTACAACTTGCGAAAGTCGAGTTAACTGTTTGTTTTTATTACTTCAGTCTAGCCAGCGTATCCTTAATGCGCTTCATCGACTCGACGATGTTTTCATCGCTGGTGGCATAGCTCATGCGGAAACATTCAGGAGAGCCAAAGGCATCACCACCTACGGTTGCCACATGTCCCACTTCGAGGAGGTACATGGCGAAGTCGGTGGAGTTGTTGATGACGCGGTCACCGTCTTTCTTGCCAAAGTAGCTGGAGCACTTGGGGAAGAGGTAGAACGCACCTTGTGGGTTGTTCACTTCAAGACCAGGAATCTCCTTGGCGAGTTTCACGATGAGGTTCTTGCGACGTTCGAATGCCTGACGCATGTCCTCCACACACTGCTGGTCGCCAGCGAAAGCGGCCTCGGCAGCCTTCTGAGAGACTGAGCAGGGACCAGAGGTGTACTGACCTTGCAACTTGTTGCAGCCCTTCACAATCCATTCGGGAGCCGCAATGAACCCGATGCGCCAACCTGTCATGGCGTATGCCTTCGACACACCGTTGATGACCACCACACGGTCTTTGATGTCGTCGAACGAAGCCATTGAGGCATGCTTGCCCACATAGTTGATGTGCTCGTAGATTTCGTCGGCAATGACAATGACATTCTCATGCTTCAGGAGCACATTCTTCAGACCTTCCAGTTCTTCCTTGCTGTACACAGAACCCGTTGGGTTGCTGGGTGAGCAGAGGATGAGTGCACGGGTCTTGGGGGTGATGGCAGCTTCCAACTGGGCAGGGGTGATCTTGAAGTCCTGCTCGATGGGTGCATCGATGAACACAGGAGTGCCCTCGGCCAACAGCACCATCTGAGGATAGCTGACCCAGTATGGAGCAGGGATGATGACCTCGTCACCAGCATTGATGATGGCCATGATGGCATTGCAGACAGACTGCTTGGCACCATTAGAACAAAGAATCTGAGAGGGTTTGTAGTCCAATCCGTTCTCGTTCTTCAGTTTGTTCACGATGGCCTGCTTCAGTTCTGGGTAGCCAGGCACAGGGCTGTAGCGGCTCCAGTTGTCCTCCACAGCCTTGATGGCGGCCTTTTTGATGTGGTCGGGAGTGTTGAAGTCGGGTTCACCGACACTCAGGTTAATCACGTCCACGCCCTGAGCCTTCAGCTCGGAGCTCTTCTGACTCATGGCAAGAGTGGCAGAAGGGGAAAGTCTGTTAAGACGGTCTGATAGTTGTTCCATATTATATTGAATTTTGATAGTTATTTCTATAGAAGTTAAAGAAGTTATAGAAGTTATCGCTTCGCTTAGAAGTTAGAGACGAATGTTTTTAATCATCTGTTATTCCCTTATTGTCTTTGATGGCTTGGCAGTAGGCATTTAGGACAATGCTTGCCTCCTCTATTTTTGCCCACATATAGTTGGCTGTTTCTTCTGAGTAGTACCCAACATCATGACTGAGGACGATGTAATAGCGGCACTCTTCTAATGAGCCTTGTGCAGTATTAAAAAAGCGTAGTTTATCACTTTTTGAGAGTTTCTTGTACCCCTCAGCTATGTTAGCCGCAATGGATATCGCTGCTCTTTGAAATTGCGGCACCAACGCAAATTTCTCATCGTCAGGAAACATGGACTTTGTCTGATAGAAAGCCAACACAAACTCGTGTGCTCGTTTCCATGCTGCAACTTCTTTGAACGTTGTGCTTGCCATTTTTGTGTTTTGGAATATTCGTGTTAAGGAGTTTGGTATCGTCTTTAACTTCTCTAACTCCTTTAACTTCTCTAACTTCTTTATCCTTTTATTTATTGAAATGCAATGTATGTCCCATACGCTCCTTCTTCGTGTGGAGGTAGCGCTCGTTGTAGGGGTTGGGGGTGATTTCGATAGGCACGTTCTCCACGATTTCGAGTCCATACCCTTCCAATCCTACACGCTTCACGGGGTTGTTGGTCAACAGGCGTATTTTGCTGATGCCGATTTCTCTGAGGATTTGGGCGCCCACACCATAGTCGCGCAAGTCGGGGTCGAAACCGAGGTGAATGTTGGCATCCACCGTGTCGAGCCCCTGCTCCTGCAATTTGTAGGCGGCAATCTTGTTCATCAATCCGATGCCTCGTCCTTCCTGAATGAGATAGACCACTGCACCCTTGCCCTCCTTCTCAATGAGCTGCATGGACTTATGCAACTGTTCTCCGCAGTCGCATCGCTGACTGGCAAAGATGTCGCCTGTGGCACAACTGGAGTGCATGCGCACCAACACGGGCTCGTCGGGCTTCCATTCCCCCTTGATGAGTGCCACATGCTCCAGTCCGTTGCTCTTCTGACGGAAGGGGATGATGCGGAAGTGTCCGTAAGCTGTGGGCATATCGGCCTCCACACCTTTCTCCACCAGGCTCTCACGCTGCAGGCGATAGGCGATGAGGTCTTTGATTTGGATGAGTTTCAACCCCAACTCCTCGGCTTTCTTGATGAGTTCGGGCATACGCGCCATCGTACCGTCGGGATTGAGAATCTCGATGAGGGCGGCAGCGGGACGCAGACCTGCCAAACGTGCCAAGTCGATGGCGGCCTCTGTGTGGCCTGCACGACGCAGCACACCGTTGTCCTGTGCATAGAGCGGATTGATGTGGCCAGGACGTCCAAAGTCGCTGGACTTCGCCTCGGGATTGGCCAGCCATTGGATGGTGGCGGCACGGTCAGCAGCACTCACGCCCGTGGTGCAGCCCTCCAGCTTGTCCACCGTCACGGTGAAAGGAGTGCCGAGCATGGAGGTGTTATCCTCCACTTGATGGGGCAACTCCAGTTCCTTGGCACGTGAGATGGTGATGGGTGCGCAGAGTACGCCACGACCCTCGCGTAGCATGAAGTTCACCTTGTCGGGGGTGATTTTCTCGGCGGCTATGATGAAGTCGCCCTCGTTCTCACGGTCTTCATCGTCCACGACAATCACGAACTTTCCCTCTCGAAAGTCCTCTATAGCCTCTTCTATCTTACTGAACTGAAAGGATTTTTTCATATATGTGGTCTTTGATTTGTTCTGAATACTTGATGATGGCTCTCAGGTCTTTACGGCGGCGGCGGTAGAAGCGGAACGACCGCGTATCGACCACGGGATAGCCGTTGAGCAGACGCAGCACTTGACGATCCTTGCTGTTTGACAGCACATCGATGACATATTCCATCATGAGGTTGATACCCTCGGCCTGCATATCCTCGCGCGTTGAGAACCAGTAGCGCACAATGTAGGCCATGTAGCCGAAGAAAGTAGAGCGTGGCAACTCGCCCAGATATTCTCGACTGGTCGTGATGAGCTGCTCCAGCGTCTTGTGCATGTCGGCATAGTCGGGGTCGTTGATGATGACCTCTTTGCGAGTGATGTTGCGCTTGGGGCGGATGCCCAGCAATTGTCGCCACAGGTTGACGTAGGCATCCATGTTGAACACGGCGGAGTCGTTGTTGGACTTCACCGTGAAGAACACGCCCAATGGGGCCAATACGATGGTGCTCAGCCACATGCCCAGCCAAACGGGCATATCGCCCTCGCGGCTCACCTTCATACCAAAGGTGTTGATGATGTAATAGACGATGAAGATGATGACAGCCACCACCACAGGGAAACCCAGTCCACCCTTGCGGATGATGGCTCCCAAGGGGGCACCGATGAAGAAGAACATCAGGCAGGCCAGTGCCATGGTGATTTTCTGCCAATACTGAATCCAGTGGCGGCGAATCTGCTTGTCGCCATATTCAATCACTTCGGCCTTATAGTTCATGTCCATCTCCTGAAAGCCCACCTTCTGCAAAGCCTCCATGATGATGCGCTGCTTGTCTTGCGAACTGGTGCCCTTCAGCAGGGAGTCAAGGTTGACGCTCGATTTCGGTACATTGGCACTTCGAGCGATGACACCTTGGATGTGTTTCTTTTCTTCGGCTTCCAGCTCATCCTTTTTAGCCTTTTCCATGTGGACAATGGCGAGAGAGTCATAATCAGAGATGCGCGACTTGTGCGGGATGTTGAGCGATATCCGCTGCATGTCGTTGTAGAAGATGGTGCTCAGACTGTCGTAGTAGTTCTCCATCGAGTCGATGTCTTGTGTCAGTTGATCCATGTTCTTCGTCAGTGCAGAAGTCGCGATGTCCTCTTGGTCAGCCATGTTGAAGTTGGTGTCGAAGTCGATGACGAAATGCTTCTCCACAAAGGTCTCTCGGCGATAGGGCACGTCTCGGGTTTGTAGGGCACTGCTTTGCAGGTTCTCGAACTGCTCGCCTTGGTAGAGGTGGAGCAACAGGTGCTTCTTGTCGCTGCTCGTTTCCAGTTTACCCGAATCGGCCAGAATGATGTGTGCCCTGTTCACCCCGTCTTGCAGGTTGTAGATGACGATGTCGTAGAGCATGCCCGTGTCCTTATTCTTCTTCTGGATGTAGAGGTTGATGTTCTCGATGCCATCGTAGAAGACCCGTTCGGGGATGTCCAGCTCGGGCGACTTCATCTTCATTGATTCCAGCAGCATCAGCAGGTTCTGCTGAGCTTCAGGAGCAATCTTGTTCTGAAAATGGAACGAACTGAGGGAGAGGAGGCTGATAAGGATGATGAGGGGGCGGAGTGTGCGGAAGAGCGAGATGCCTGCCGCCTTGATGGCCAGCAGTTCCAGCCGCTCACCAATGTTGCCGAACGAAATGAGCGATGCCAGCAGGATGGCCAATGGCAATGCCAACGGCACCAGTGTCTCGGCCGCATAGAAGAAGAATTTCAGATAGACATCGAACGACAGGCCCTTGCCTACAAGGTCGTCGATGAACTTCCACAGAAACTGCATCATGACGACAAAAAGACTGATGCAGAACGTGCCTGCAAACAGCGAGAGGAAGTTCCTCAGGATAAATAGGTCGAGTCGTTTGATGAGTTTCATGCGTGTGCTCTTGTGCGAAGATGCACAATTTCAAGGTGCAAAGGTACGAAAAAGTTAGGAGTTAGAAGTTAGGAGTTAGAACTTTTTCGTACCTTTGCAGCCAAAATCACACAATTATGATTACAGCAGAACAACTGAAAGACATCAAAGACAGGACGGAAGCCCTGCGTCGCTACCTGCAGATTGAACAAAAACAGATGGAGGTGGAAGAGGAAGAACTGCGCACTCAGGCTCCTGGATTCTGGGATGACCAGAAGGCAGCGGAGGCGCAGATGAAAAAGGTGAAGACCCTGAAGAAATGGATAGATGGCTACAACGAGGTGAAGGCGGCGACGGATGACACGGAGGTGGCTTTTGACTTCTACAAGGAAGAGATGAGTACGGAAGAAGAGGTGGATGGCTACTATGCCAAGGCTTTGGGAATGATTGAAGACCTGGAACTGAAGAACATGCTTCAGGGAGAGGCCGACAACATGGACGCCGTGCTGAAAATCAATGCAGGTGCCGGTGGTACGGAAGCGCAGGATTGGGCGCAGATGCTCATGCGTATGTACCAGCGCTATGCGGAGCAGCATGGATATAAGGTGACCATCAGCAACTTCCAGGACGGTGAAGATGCCGGCATCAAGACCGTGACGATGGAGATTGCCGGAGATATGGCATATGGCTACCTGAAGGGCGAGAGTGGTGTGCATCGCTTGGTGCGTGTCAGCCCCTATAATGCGCAGGGCAAGCGCATGACTTCCTTCGCCAGTGTGTTTGTCACGCCGTTGGTCGATGACACCATCAATGTGGAGATTGAACAGGCACGGATTTCGTGGGATACATTCCGAAGCAGCGGTGCTGGTGGTCAGAACGTGAACAAAGTGGAGTCGGGTGTGCGATTGCGGTATCAGTACAAAGACCCTTACACAGGCGAGGAAGAAGAAATCCTCATTGAAAACACGGAAACACGCGACCAACCCAAGAACAAGGAGAATGCGTTGCGACTGCTCCGTTCAATGCTCTACGACAAGGAGCTACAGCACCGCATGGCAGAGCAGGCCAAGGTGGAGGCAGGCAAGAAGAAGATAGAGTGGGGTAGCCAGATTCGTTCCTATGTGTTCGATGACCGTCGTGTAAAAGACCACCGCACAAACTACCAGACGAGCGATGTGGGCGGTGTGATGGATGGCAAGCTGGATGGCTTCATCAAGGCTTACCTCATGGAGTTCGCAACTGAAGAATAAGGTATCATGGCGCATCTGGAGATAGAACGCAAGTTTTTGGTGAAGGGCGAGTGGAAAACTTTTGCTGACAGCAAGACGCATATTGAACAGGGTTATTTTGCCACCGAACCAGGCAAGACGGTGAGGGTGCGTATCCGCGATGATAAGGGTTACTTGACCATCAAGGGCCCCTCTCGGAAGGATGGCTTTGCAAGGTATGAGTTCGAGACAGAGATTCCGTTGGAGGATGCCCGCGAGATGATGAGTCTCTGTATGCCAGGCAGGGTGAACAAAGACCGTTATTTGGTGAAGAATGGCAAACATACCATTGAGGTGGATGAGTTCTTTGGCGACAATGAGGGACTGGTGTTGGCGGAGATAGAGCTGGAGAGCGAGGACGAACCGTATGAGAAGCCAGATTTCTTGGGCAAAGAGGTGACGGGTGATTATCACTACTACAACAAATACATGCTGCGCCGTCCGTATAAGTTGTGGAAGGATGAAGTGGCGTTTGAACAGTCAGAAGATTCGACTGAACGGCTATGATATTGAAGGAATATATCTGGACAACGCTCGTGACGGTGGCCATCGTGGTGCTGAGCACCATCCCCATCCCCGAGAATCCGCCACTGGGTGATGTGCCGCTGATGGATAAGTGGGTGCACATGGTGATGTATGGGGGGCTGCGCTTTGTGATGTGGGTGGATCATATGGTGAGAAGCAAACGGGAGTTCTCGTTGACGGCTCGTGGCTTGATGCTCGTCTACGCAATAGTCCTTGGAGGTTTGATGGAGTTGGTGCAGGCCTACCTGACCACGTGCCGTTCGGGCGACTGGATTGACTTCGAGGCTGATGCCATCGGTGCGGCGGTTGGAGGTTTGCTGTGTCTTTATCTCAATAAGTTATGGAAAGAGAAAATTTTGGCTCGAAAATAGGTGCCATTCTTGCGGCAGCAGGTTCTGCTGTGGGACTGGGCAACGTGTGGCGTTTCCCCATCGAGACAGGACAGAACGGTGGGGCAGCGTTTATCATCATCTATGTCCTGTGTATCCTGCTGTTGGGACTTCCCATCATGATTAGTGAATTTCTCATTGGCCGTTACACCCATGCCAACACGGCGGGCGCATTCCGCATTGTGTCGGACGGCTCCCCTTGGAAGTGGGTAGGCCGCATGGGCGTGTTCACAGGCTGGTTCATCTTGTGCTACTATGTGGTGGTGGGCGCATGGACGATGCATTATACTTTCCTTTCGGTCACCAACGCCTTCTACGATGTGCCGGCGCAGGAGTATGAGGGCATCTTCGACCGCTTTGTGGCCAACCCGTGGGTGCCCACCTTGTGGCTCTTTCTCTTCATCGGTGTCATCCACTATGTCATCACCCGTGGGGTGCAGTCGGGCATTGAGCGCTCGGCAAAAGTGATGATGCCCACCCTGTTCGTCATCACCATTTTCTTAGCCATCTGCTCGGTCATGCTGCCAGGGGCATCGAAAGGTGTGGAGTTTCTGCTCAAGCCCGACTGGAGCAAGGTGGATAGCACCACCATTCTCGATGCGATGGGACAGGCATTCTACTCACTGAGTCTGGCGATGGGGTGCTTGTGTACCTATGCCAGCTATTTTGATAAGAAGACACCGTTGGCGAAATCTGCTGTGAACGTGGCTTTCATCGACACGGGCATCGCCATCATGGCAGGCTTCATCATTTTCCCGTCGGTGTTCAACATCGGCATGAATCCCAACGAGGTAGGTGTGGGCGCGAGCCTGACTTTCGTGTCGTTGCCCAATGTGTTTCAGCAAGCCTTGGGCGATGGAAGTTTTTTGGCAGTTGTCTTCTCCACTGCATTTTACTTTCTTCTTTTTGTGGCTGCTCTCACCAGCGCCATCTCCCTGCATGAGGTGGCGACGGCCTATGTGACCGAAGAGTTCAATCTGTCGCGCAAGAAGGGGGCAACCCTTGTCACCCTCACCATCTTGGTGCTGGGCACGTTGTGCTCTCTCTCTTTCGGCCCATTGAGTGGTGCGACGCTTTTCGGTCGTAATATTTTCTCCCTCTTCGATGATTTCTCTGGCCGCTTCCTCCTGCCTTTGGGCGGTATGCTCATCAGTCTCTTTGCAGGGTGGGTGCTCGACCGCCAACTCTACCGCGACGAAATCAGCAATGGAGGCGACCTGAAGACCCCCTATTTCAAACTTCTGATTTTCTCTTTGCGCTTCATTGCTCCCCTTGCCATCGGTCTTGTCTTTCTCGACCAAATCGGAGCGTTCGATGTCTTTAAGTGAAGTGTCTGAAGTCGAGAGGGCTCGAAGAATGATTGGCTGTTAGCATCATCGCAGGAATGCTACTTCCTCCTTACGTACAATGGCATTATATGTAGAGTGGCTTGCCGCTTGTGCGGAAGCCACTCTTGACAGTTTTACTTAATAAAATTTTCTTCACGTATCCACCTTTGTGCTTAACGTCAGCTGGTTCAGGCTTCCTTCGTCGCCTTCCCACCAGCCGAGCACTGCACCCCAAGTGCGCGAAAATTTTACTTAATAAAAATTTTCTTCACTTGTCCATCTGCTGTGCGGATGATGTTCAGGCCATGTTGCAGTTGGTTGTGACGAACGCCAGATGTATCGAAGATACCCACATTCTTTGAGGTATTCTCGCTGGCTCGTACCAACTCAATGGCATCGGGCTCGTCTGGTATGTGGTTGACGCTGCATTCCAGCAGCAGGAACTCGCCGTTATACGCAACCGTATTGTTCCCGGGTTTGAATCGGACGATGTAGTCGCCTGCCTCTTCGACCGTGAACTCCAATACATGTTCTGGGGAAGAAGTGAGATTGGCTGATAAGACTCCATTGGCGTTAGGTGTAGCAGTCTGAATCTCTGATGAGGCCACCACGGTACCATTTTTGTTGAGCACCTCCACTCTGTAGGTGGGGGACTCCTTCCATGCTGCCATGGCGTAGGTAACCTTGTACTCGCCAGACTCTAAGGTGAGTGGATAACCGTTCATGCTGCCATATTCCACATGGTCTGTGCGCCAATATAAACCCTTGCCCTGATAGCCTGTAAAGCCTGCGAAGATGCGTGCACCGCTGGTGTAAGAGGTGGGGTATTTGTGGACTTCACCGTTATCCTGTACCGAATACCATCCTTCTGGCACCGTGCCGTTGGGTGAACTTTCGAGGTCGAGTTTGTACTTGGACGTCGTGTCTTCAAACACGGGTTGCAGGGTCATGTTGTCATCGGGCATGGTGAAGGTGATGCCGTTTTCAGCCCCATCTACAGGGAGATAGACATCCATCGTGTAGAAGATGGAGTTGATGACTTGCAGCGATTTGAGTACATAGCCTGATTCGGGCTTAACAGTCAACGTCACCTCTTCGCCCTCGGCGGCTTCGCTCACGTTGGCGGTCACAGTTCCGTGCTCAGACTCACGAATATAGACTCCATAGAGATAGTCTTTGGCATCTTCGGGGCGATAGGTCACATTATCTATATACAGAGCCACACCACTGGTGTTGGTGATGGTGAGCGTGTTTTTGCCCTCTCTCAGTGAGTAGGTGGCTGTCCCCACGGCGTTTTTCCATTCGTTGGTCTCTGTGGCTTGATAGCTAAGTGCCTTAATGGAACCGTTCACTTTCACACCCAACACTCCCTTTTTGGGAGCAGTATAGCGTACACAGATATAGTAGTTGCCAGCTTTTTTCACCGTGAATTCATGACGCAATGAACCAGCCGTGTTCGTGCCCATGTTAGCAAAGCCGTTACCAGCGTGTCCTCTGACGCCCTTGTACCAGTTGAAGGGGTCAAGCACACAATCTTGGATGCTCTTGTAGTCCATGTCTTCAGCCTCGATGGTGACAATGCCGTTGTACTCCTCGGGTTGTTTGGGCAGGTCTTCCGAAAGAGGAGTCTGGCTTACCACGTCGGTGCTACGCTCAGTTCCATTGCCAGCGCAGTTGATGGTGAGGTCGAGTGGCCCCATGTGATTGACTTCCAAGGTGTAGGTGCCATTTTCTGCATCCCATGTGGGTGTGGCACTGACTGTTGCATCCACTCGCTTGGTGAGTTCGTAGGTGGGTTCTGCCGATGCCCCTTTGATGACAATCTTGTCCATCACCTGTGTGGTGGTGTCAGTGCGGTAGTTGTTCAGGTAGAAGTCGATGTGGTCGCTGTACTCATGAATGATGCCACTGCTCAGTTTTCCCCATGTGAGTTCCATGCTTTCACAGGTGTTGTACTTAAGTGGAATATTGGCCGTTGCGGTCTTCTTCTTGTTCATGTAAGAGTAGGGTGTGTAAGTGACCAGCTGGTTCTTAAAGCGGTTCACATAGAGGTCGCCCGTGCTCACTTGGGGGTATCGTCTGTTGAATTCGGCGGTCTTTGTATATTGACTGCTCCATTTTGTGGTGTAGTTTGACTTCTTTATCTGCACGGGAATATTCTTGGCGGCATCGTCGTATAACCCATTGACAATAGGAATGGTGCCGTAGCGGCCCGTGCTCTTGAGGTATAAGAAATTGTTCATCCATCGTCCGTCACCTCGGTTGAAGGGGTCTGTTTGTTTATAGACGCCGTCGTAGAGGTCGCCCCATGCGGCATATAGCTGTTCGTCGCTGCCCGAAGTCACATCGTTGATGACCACAATCTTGGTCTTTTCCAAAACTTCTTCGCGTGTGGGAATATACATGGTTCCGTCGATAATCTTGCGGAACATATCAATCCATGCGTTGTCGAAGCCTTTGAACGTCTTCCAGCCACGACGTGTGTAACCATTGACTGTCGTCTTGCCAACATCACCTGTACCCTCAAAGTCCTCTGTCCAAATCAGCTCAGGACCATCCCATACGGCACCACCGTTCACACACATCTGCTCCATTACGGTGCCGATGCCGGCAGACACAGGATACTGGCATTTGTCTTCGCCAACAAGGGCATCTGTGGCACCCTTCCAACCGCAGTTGTCGTAACGAACTCCATAATTCTTTGCCAACCCCGCCACAAAGGGTCCCCAAGACACACTCTCGTTGTTGTAAAAGCAACTAGAGGTGGTGTATTTGTAGAGCCAAAGGATGGCTTCGGGATAGTCCTGACAAGCTTTCAGCAAGTCCTTATTGCGTTTCATCATGCCCAGCGGGTTGAGAGGGTGAGACCAGATGTTTCCGCAGAAGGAGACGGTCAGCACACCGCCATACTGGTGGTGCATGGGCACCAACTTGGCAAACAGGGCGATACGTGTTGCCTGTGGGCTAGAGCTTTTGTCGTTGGCCTCATCGAAACCCCAGAACTGCTCAGCATAGTTCCAACCGAGGAAGTTGGGGAAAGTCTTGAAAAAGTATTCAAACGTCTCCAAGTCCCAATCCTGAATGTGCGTGTGTCCGCCACTGGCAGGTTGACAGGTGAACCACATGCCGTTCTTCTGGCATACTGTTGCCCACGATTTGTAGGTCTTCACCGCATTTTGAGGTCTTTCATACTCATTCCTCGTTGTGTTGTAGGCACACGACAGCGACAAGTTCATACACACATACGGCTTGATGTCATCAGGAATCAAGTCGATAATTTTCTGTGGGTCGGCTTTGTTCCACACATCCACATGGATGAGCCACATCGGGTGTTTCGAGTCGATAGGTCGGCGCTGCTGTGCCGACATTGCTTGTGCTGCCACCATCAAGAGGAGGACGAGCACCATTCGGATGTTCAAAAGTTTCTTCATCATTTTTTTCGGTGTAGTTTAGGTTTCTGCTTGCAAAGTTACGACAAAAATGCAGCTCACCCTTTTCTTTTGAGTTTCTTGTCTTTTTGAAGAGGTTACATTTCTTCTTTTCCCCTTGGCTGAAAGATTTTACGTGACAAAACGCCCTTTTTTGTTGGTGGGTGCATGAAAAAGACGTGGTTTTTCGGCGAGAGTTTTGGAGGGCTCGTGGAAAATCCTTATCTTTGTATCGTAAAATCGATAAATCCAAACAATTTATGGCTTTAATAGAAAGTATTATTGCGCGTGCAAAAGCAAACAAGCAGCGCATTGTGCTCCCCGAATCGCTGGAGGAGCGCACTCTGACTGCCGCCGACAAGAGCCTTGCCGACGACATTGCCGACATCATCCTGATCGGCAATCGTGACGAAATTTTTGCATTGGCTGACAGGTTGGGTCTGAAGAATATTGGTAAGGCCACCATCATTGACCCTGCCACTTCGGAAAAGACGGAGGAATACGCTCAACTGCTGTTCCAGCTGCGCCAGAAGAAGGGCATGACTATTGAGAAGGCACGCCAGCAGGTGCTCGACCCATTGTATTTCGGCTGCCTCATCATCAAGAGCGGCGATGCAGACGGACAAATCAGCGGTGCGCTCTCAACTACGGGCGACACGCTTCGTCCAGCCTTGCAGATTATCAAGTGCGCTCCTGGCATCACCTGCGTGAGTGGTGCGATGCTGCTTATCACCCAGACTCCGCAGTATGGCGAGGGGGGCGTGCTCGTGATGGGCGATGTGGCTGTGACCCCGATGCCAGATGCTGCTCAGTTGGCTCAGATTGCTGTCTGCACGGCTCAGACCGCCAAGAGTGTGGCAGGATTTGCTGACCCACGTGTGGCGATGCTGTCGTTCTCCACAAAGGGCAGTGCCAGGCATGAGGTGGTGGACAAGGTCGTGGAAGCTACTCGTCTGGCCAAGGAACTCGATCCAGCTTTGAAGATTGACGGTGAACTGCAGGCAGATGCTGCTTTGGTTTCATCGGTAGGTCAGAAGAAGGCTCCGGGCAGCGAGATTGCTGGAAAGGCCAACGTGCTCGTGGCTCCTTGTCTTGAAGTGGGCAACATCGCCTACAAGCTCGTGCAGCGACTTGGCAATGCCGATGCTATTGGCCCTATCCTTCAGGGTATTGCACGACCTGTGAACGACCTTAGTCGTGGCTGTTCAGTAGATGATATTTACAAGATGGTGGCCATTACGGCTTGCCAAGCTCAAGACGCAAAGTAAAAAGATAAAATGAAGAAAATTTTGGTACTTAACTGCGGCAGCAGTTCTATTAAATATGCATTGTATGACATGACCGACCAGAGTGTGATTACCTCTGGTGGTATTGAGAAGATTGGTTTGCCCGACTCGTTCATTACGGTGAAGTTGAACGGGGAGAAGCATAAGATGGAAAAGCCTGTGAAGGAGCATACGGCTGGTGTTCAGTGGATTTTCGAGGTGCTCACGCAGGGCGAATATGCCGTGCTGAAGAGTCTCGACGAGCTGGATGCTGTGGGTCACCGCATGGTGCATGGTGGCGAGAAGTTCAATAAGTCCGTGTTGCTTACTCCTGAGGTGATGGAGGCATTCGCAGCCTGTAACGACTTGGCTCCACTGCACAATCCTGCCAACATCAAGGGTGTGAATGCGGTGACAGCTCTCCTGCCTAACATTCCACAGGTGGGTGTATTCGATACCGCTTTCCATCAGACGATGCCTGACTACGCTTATATGTACGCCCTGCCATACGAGCTCTACACGAAGTATGGTGTGCGTCGTTATGGTTTCCACGGCACCAGCCATCGTTATGTGAGTCAGCGTGTGTGTGAGTTCTTGGGAGTGAAGCCCGAAGGCAAGCGCATCATCACCTGCCACATTGGTAACGGTGCCTCCATCGCAGCCGTGAAAGATGGCAAGTGCGTGGATACGTCCATGGGTCTCACCCCGCTGGAAGGTCTCATCATGGGTACGCGTTCGGGTGACATTGATGCCGGTGCAGTAACTTTCCTGATGGACAAGCTGAATCTCGACACGAAGGGCATCAGCAACCTGTTGAATAAGCAATCAGGTCTCTTGGGCGTGAGTGAAGGTTTCTCTGACTTCCGCGACATCCTTGCTGGCATCGCAAATGGAAATGATAAAGCACGTCTGGCCAAGGACATGTACTGCTACCGCATTAAGAAGTACATTGGTGAGTATGCCGCCGCTATGGGTGGTGTGGACATCATTCTCTTCACAGGCGGTGCTGGCGAGAACCAGTACGAGGTACGTGAGGGAGCCACACAGGGCTTGGAGTTCATGGGCATCAAGCTTGACGATGCCAAGAACAAGGCTTGCCGTGCGAAGGAAGCCATCCTCTCCGCCGATGATTCAAAGGTCGTCATCTGCTGCATCCCTACGGATGAAGAGCTGATGATTGCACTGGACACATTGGAACTGACTAAGTAAAAAATAGTTGGAAGTTAGGAGTTGCCATGCGGATTATATGTTGCTTGGAGAACTCGCTGAATAGAGCTCCTAATTCCTAACTCCTAACTCCTAACTTTATATCAAATGAGCGAATATAACGACGAAAACGACATCATGGAGGAGCCTTTGGAGGATGAGGCTTTGGACGCATCTCCTCCTGCCAATGGTCAGCCACCGAAGAGTGACTATGATCCCACCTTGATGAAAGACAGCATCACTCACCATCTGAGTGGCATGTACCAGAACTGGTTCCTGGATTACGCCTCGTACGTGATTCTGGAACGTGCTGTGCCACACATCATGGATGGTCTCAAGCCCGTGCAGCGACGCATCCTCCACTCAATGAAGCGGATGGATGATGGACGTTACAACAAGGTGGCGAACATTGTGGGGCACACCATGCAGTTCCACCCTCATGGCGATGCCTCCATCAAGGATGCTTTGGTGCAGATGGGGCAGAAGAACCTGCTCATTGACTGCCAGGGAAACTGGGGCAACATCCTTACGGGTGACGATGCTGCCGCAGGTCGTTATATCGAAGCTCGACTCTCTAAGTTTGCACTCGATGTCTTGTTCAATCCCAAGACCACCGAGTGGAAACTCTCTTATGATGGCCGTAACAAGGAACCAATCTCACTGCCCGTCAAGTTCCCGCTCCTCCTCGCTCAGGGAGTGGAAGGCATTGCTGTGGGTTTGAGTTCCAAGATACTACCTCATAACTTTAACGAACTCTGTGATGCCGCCGTGCATTATCTGCACGATGAACCATTCCAACTTTATCCAGACTTCCAAACGGGTGGCTCCATCGATGTGTCCAAATACAACGACGGACAGCGTGGCGGCTCCGTTCGTGTGCGCGCCAAGATAGAGAAACGTGACAGCAAGACTTTGGCCATCACAGAGATTCCATACGGCAAGACAACGGGGTCACCCTCGAAGCCGAGCCAGTTTATCGACTCCATTCTTAAGGCCATTGAGAAAGGCAAGATTAAGGCTCGAAAAGTAGAAGACCTGACGGCTGCAGGTGTGGAGATTGTCATTCACTTGATGCCTGGAGCATCGAGTGACAAGACCATCGATGCCCTCTATGCCTTCACCGACTGCGAAATCAGCATCTCACCCAACTGCTGTGTCATCGACGACCGCATGCCCAAGTTCCTCACCATCAGTGATGTGCTGCGCAAGAGTGTGGATTACACCAAGTATCTCATCAAGCGCGAACTGGAGATTCGTCGGGGTGAACTCTTGGAGCAGTTGCACTTTGCTTCGCTTGAGAAAATCTTCATCGAAGAGCGCATCTACAAGGCCAAAGAGTTTGAGAATGCCAAGACAATGGACATCGCCATCGACTATGTAGATTCTCGCCTCAAACCTTTCTACGAACTTTTTGTGCGCGAGGTGACTCGTGACGACATCCTCCGACTGATGGAGATTAAGATGGCGCGCATCCTCAAGTTCAACAAAGACAAGGCTGATGAACTCATTGCCCGACTGAAAGCCGAACTGGAGCAGATTGAGCGCGACCTTGCTAATCTGGTGGAAGTGACCGCCGATTGGTTCCGTTTCCTCCAGAAGAAATACGGCGCTGAGCACCCACGTCTCACCGAGATTCGTAACTTTGACACCATCCAAGCTGCTACGGTGGCAGAAGCCAATCAGAAACTCTACATCAACAGGGCAGAAGGATTTATCGGTACGGGTTTGAAGAAGGACGAGTTCGTCTGCAACTGCTCCGACATCGACGACATCATCCTCTTCTACAAAGATGGCACCTACAAGGTTATCAAAGTGGCCGACAAGGTGTTCATCGGCGAGACCGAACGCAGCAAGGTCGAGAAACGGAAAGTGGAGGTGATTCATGTGGCGGTGTTCAAGAAGAACGACACGCGCACCATCTATAATGCCACCTACAAGGACGGAGCCACAGGCGTGACCTACATCAAGCGTTTCAATGTGCCCAGCGTGACCCGCGACCGCGAGTATGACCTGACGATGGGCACACCGAAGTCGAAAGTGACGTGGTTCTCGGCCAATAGCAACGGCGAGGCCGAAATCATCAAAGTGACTTTGAAACCGCAGGAACGTCTGAAGAAGCTGGTCTTCGAGAAGGATTTTAGCGACATTGACATCAAGGGACGAACGGCAAAGGGAAACCAACTGACCAAGCACGAAATTTACCGCATCCAGCTCAAGGCGCATGGCGGCAGTACGCTGGGTGGACGCAAGGTGTGGTGGGATCCCGACATTCAGCGCATCAACTACGATGAGCACGGCGAATATCTGGGCGAGTTCCTGAACAATGACCAGATTCTTGTGGTGCTGACGACTGGCGAGTACTACCTCACCAACTTCGATGCTAACAACCACTATGAGCAGAACATCCTGCGCATAGAGAGATACAAGGCAAAGAAAGTGTGGACAGCTGTTCTTTGGGATGCTGACAACCAAAACCAACCTTATATCAAACGCTTTCAGTTTGAGGAATCGAAAAAGAAGCAGAGCTTCCTTGGCGAGAACTCGGAAAGTCAACTGATTCTTCTGACGGACACCCCCTATCCACGTCTTGAACTGACCTTCTCCGAACCCGACACCTTCCGTGGACCGCTCGAAGTGGATGCAGAGGAATACATTGGCGTGAAAGGATTCAAGGCTAAGGGTAAACGTCTCACCACCTACGCCCTCGACCAAGTGAAGGAACTGGAGCCGACTCGCTTCCCCGACCCCGAAACCGAGGTGGAAAAGGTGGAGGAAGAACAGGAAGAGGTGGTTGACCCAGATGAGGGAAAAAGTGATGATGACATCAGAGATGAGATAACAGGACAGCTAAAACTATTCTGATGAAATCTATATATATAATAATGTGTAAAGGCTTAGCGATAGCGTGGATGCTATTGCTAAGCCTTTGTGCTTATGGGCAAAACGTGTCGGGGGCTGCTTACATCGCAGACACAACTGGTTTCATCAGTACCTTGCCAATCAATAAAGAGGTGCTTCACTCCACCTTGGTGGGGGTGGGGTGGGCGAACGTGCTTGACACTTATCTCTCGCCCTACAATTACAAGGGCACCGACATCCGGTTGCAGCGTGAAACCATGCGCATGACGAAGATGTGGGGTGGGAGAGTGTCCAATCAAGTGTTTATTGATGTGAATGCAGCCTTCACCGAGAACCATGCCCGCAATCTGAAAGAATATGCTGGAGGAATCCGTTATACTCAGGGGTGGTTCTACAACTTTGGTAAAGGCAATGTGGTCAATCCCGTGGAGCGGTCACAATCGCGTTTCAATATCGCTGTAGGGTTGGCTGCCTCGGCTTATGTCGGAGGTATTTATATTGACCGTAATGGGAACAATCCTGCACAGGCAAAGGCTGACCTGATGATTGATGTGAGTGCAATGGCCACCTATGACATGGTCATTGCCCGTCACCACTACCTATGGCGCTATCAAGTGTCTGCCCCTTTCATTGGCATCGCTTTCTCGCCAGCCTTTGGCCAGAGCTACTATGAGATGTTTGAACTCAAGCATCGTGACCACAATGTTCTCTTTGCTTATCCTGGCAATATGCCTTCCATGCGCCACCGTCTGACCCTCGATGTCCCCATCCGAAAATACACGCTACGTGTGGGCTATGTGGCACAGATAAACCAGTCTCTGTTCAATCACTTGAAGTATCATAGTTGGACTCACGACTTCGTGATAGGTTTCAACAAATACCTGTATCGGAAATGAGAAATTGTTTGCTTTTCACTTTGGTGGTTCTGCTTTTCTCCTCTTGTGTGAAGGAAGACTATTATGACAATTCCAGGCAGGGTAACTACGAAGCCTTGTGGCGTATCATGGACGAGCACTACTGCTTCTTCGACTACAAGAAGGAGGAACTCGGAGTCGATTGGGACGAAGTGCATGCACGTTATGCTCGTCAGGTGAACGAGGGCATGAACAACATCCAGCTCTTTGAGGTGCTTTGCAACATGCTCGCCGAACTGCAAGACGGGCATGTCAACCTCAGTGCCTCCTTCGACTTTGGACGCAACTGGAGTTTTTATGAAGACTATCCTGAGAACTACAACGACAGCATTGCTAAGCTCTACTTGGGGCATAACTACATGATAGCCTCGGGACTCAAGTATGTCATTCTCGACGACAACATCGGCTATGTGCGTTGCGAGACTTTCGAAGACGGCATCGGCAATGGCAACGTGAGTTCCATGCTCAACGTCCTTTCTTCTTGCAATGGACTCATCATCGATGTGCGCGGCAATGGTGGAGGTCAACTCACCAATGCCGAGAAACTGGCCTCCCACTTCACCAACGAGCCCATCCTGGTCGGCTACGTGTCCCACAAGACCGGCAAGGGGCGCAACGACTTTTCCACTCCCCAAGCCGTCTATCTCGACCCCGCCACCGATGGCATCCGCTGGCAGAAGTCCGTCGTGGTGCTCACCAACCGCGCCGTCTATTCCGCCGCCAACGACTTTGTCAAGTGCATGAAACTCTGCCCCAACGTCACCATCATGGGCGACCGTACAGGCGGTGGCTCCGGCATGCCCTTCAACAGCGAACTTCCCAACGGGTGGACCGTCCGCTACAGTGCAGTCATCTTCTACGACAAAGACATGCAGCACACAGAGTTCGGCATCGACCCCGACATCTCACTGTCATTGTCAGGTGCAGACATCCTGCAAAAGAAAGACACCTACATAGAAAAAGCGCGGGCGTTTTTGAGTGAAAAATGAAGAGTGAAAAATGAAAAATCTAAGTCTCCTTTGCTGATGGAAACACTCTGGATGGCGAGTAACTTAGATTTTTCACTTTTCACTCTTCACTTTTCACTTTTTTTCCTTACCTTTGCACCGCAAAAGCGCTTGTGGCGGAATTGGTAGACGCGCCAGACTTAGGATCTGGTATCTCCGATGTGCAGGTTCGAGTCCTGTCAGGCGCACAAAAAGCGGTAAGCATTCGTTTAAATACACGTTGTAGCAGTTGTAGTTTCGTTGTACCTTTGCAGTCGCAATAGTGCACACAACTACAACTG
>CAMVIM010000031.1 GCA_947167515.1 uncultured Prevotellaceae bacterium
CAACTCTCAACTCTCAACTCTCAACTCCCTCCGCTCCCTCCTTGCCTACATGGACAAGCACCACCTCGACGTGCTCCATTCCTCCACCCAAATCATCATCGCCCCTGGCTATGAATATCACATCGTGCGCCGCATGGTGACCAACTTCCACCAACCGAAATCTACGCTCCTGCTGCTCGTGTCGGCTTTCCTCAAAGGCGACTGGCACAAGGTCTATGACTTTGCCCTCTCTCATGGCTTCCGCTTCTTGAGTTATGGCGATTCCTCACTCTTAATTCCTTGAGATATGATGAAAGATAACAACGAAGAAATGTTCCCCATTGTGGATGAAGACGGCCACATCACCGGCGCAGCCACGCGAGGTGAATGTCACGGAGGCTCAAAGCTGCTGCACCCTGTGGTGCATCTGCACGTGTTCAACAGTCGGGGCGAACTCTATCTGCAGAAACGTCCCGAGTGGAAAGACATTCAGCCTGGCAAGTGGGACACCGCCGTGGGAGGACATGTCGATTTGGGCGAATGTGTGGAGGATGCCTTGCGACGCGAAGTGCGCGAGGAACTGGGCATCACCGACTTCACGCCCGAGCACCTCACGAAGTACGTCTTTGAGAGTGCGCGCGAAAAGGAACTGGTGTTTGCCTACAAGACCGTTTATGATGGTCCCGTCACCCCTTCCGACGAACTGGACGGTGGCCGCTTCTGGACAACGGACGAAATCAAGGAAAATCTCGGAAAGGGAGTGTTCACCCCCAACTTCGAGAGCGAACTGGAACGAATACAACTAATTAAAAAATAACCTATCATGAAGAAGTTACTTTCACTTTTAGCATTGAGCCTTTCGCTCACGGCAGCTCATGCTCAACACGACATTTGGATAGACATCAACGGTGTGCGCGACCTCACCGCCGACTCCATCGACATCGCCAACCAGGTGCGTCCTGTGCCTGGCAGCAGTCGCAAGGGCAACAACCCCGTGCTCTTCCTGGTGGGCAACAGCACCATGCGCACGGGAACCCTCGGCAATGGCAGCAACGGCCAGTGGGGATGGGGATTCTATGCCCACGAATACTACGACGAAAACAAAATCACGGTGGAGAACCACGCATTGGGAGGCACTTCGCCCCGCACCTTCTACAACAACCTGTGGAAGCCCGTGCTCGCTGCCATCCAAAAAGGCGACTATGTGTTCCTCGAACTGGGCCACAACGACAACGGCCCCATCGACTCCATCCGTGCCCGTTCCAGCTATCGGCCGAACGAGGTGCTGGAGGTGAAGGAGGACTCCATCTCCATCTATAACAAGGTGACCAAGAAGCAGGAAACGGTCTATACATTTGGAGGCTACACCCGCCGTTTCATCAATGAGATTCGCGCAAAGGGCGCCACCCCTATCCTCTTCACCCTCACACCCCGCAACGACTATGAGGAAGACAATCCGAAGAAGATTAAGCGCAAGCTCACCGACTTCACGCCTGCCATCTTCGCCATCGGAAAGGAGATGAACGTGCCCGTCATCGACCTCAACGACATCTCTGCCCTGAAACTGGAGAAGTATGGTCCGTGGAAGACGGACTATCACTTCTATCTCGACAAAATCCACTCCTCGGCATACGGTGCCCGCATGAATGCAGCGAGTGCCGCCGAGGGCATCTTGGCTTCCGACGACCCACAACTGGCGGTCTTCAAGACCTATCTGAACGACAAGGTCATTCCCAAGCGTTGCGACCAGAAGCGTAAGCCTGGCAAGCCCGTGGTTTTCCTCTGCGGCGACTCCACGGGCAAGAACGAGGACAAGAACCCCGATGGCATGTGGGGGTGGGGCAGTCAAGGCTACACGGTGTTCGACTCCACCAAGTGTGTGTTCCAGAATCAGGCAAAGGCAGGCCGCAGCACCCGCACCTACATTGACGAAGACCGTTGGGAGGAGGTGTATAACTCGCTCGAACCCGGCGATGTGGTGCTCATCCAGTTCGGCCACAACGACATCGGCGGCATCAAGGACGGCAAAGAACGTGGGGTGATTGCTTGCTCGAAAGACTCCAGCAAGGTCTATCACATGGAGAGCAGCGGCATCTACAAGGTCATCTACTCCTATGGATGGTATCTGAAAAAGATGATACGTGACGCACAGGAGAAGGGTGCCATCCCTGTGTTGCTGTCGCTTACACCCCGCAACGAGTGGCATGAGGGTAAGGGCGTGTCGAAAGGCTTCATCTATCCCGTGAACGAAAAGAAGGGCAAACTCTACATCGAGCGTCGCAACGAAACCTATGGCGTGTGGTGCCGCGATGTGGCCAGAGAGACGGGCTGCGAGTTTGTCGATGTTCACAACATCACCGCCAACGCCCTCGACAAGATGGGCAAGAAGAAGGCTGCCGCCTACTTCAACCATGACCACACCCACACTTCGCTCAAAGGTGCGCGCCTCAATGCCCAAAGTGTGGCACAGGGTCTGCGCGAAATCGGTAGCCCCGTGGCTTGGCTGCTGAAGAAGTGAGAAGTGCCTTTTATCCACGAAAAGTGTGGTTCTGTGAGGTGGGGTTGGGTTGGTGTGGCAGTAGTTTTTGTGTTCGACGATGCAAAGTAAGATACTATTTCCCCAATAAGCAAGGGAGTGTCTCTTCTTTTCACATCCGTTAGATGTTGAAACAAGAAAAAGAGCAGAAACTTTTGGAAGGAACAGAAAAAAGCTGTACCTTTGCATCGCACCAAAGGTGTGACACCAAAAGTGCGACACCTTTGGTGCGATATGAAAAAGTAAGATGACGATGGAAAAGAAAGTACCCCCACCACGGAACCCTTTTATATATGAGGGTTATGCAGGTCCTGACTTTTTTTGTGACAGGACTGAAGAAACGGAAAACCTCATTGCACATCTGCAAAACGGACGAAATGTGACATTGGTCTCTCCACGTAAGGTGGGCAAGACTGGATTAATCAAGCATGTCTTTCATCAGTTGAAAAAGAAAGACAGGGATGCTATTTGTATCTACACGGACATTTTTCACACACAAAACCAATATGATTTGGTGCAGACACTGGGTAGAGCCATTGTACAAGAGCGATTATTGGATACACGCAGTACGATGGAAAAAGTGCTCAGCCTTTTCAGTACATGGCGGCCAACCCTCAGCATTGACCCTATGACAGGGACACCTACCGTGTCGGTCAGTATTGAGCGCACAAACACGGAATACACGCTGAAAAGCATCTTTGATTATCTGGAGAAAAGCGGCCGGGATGTGTATGTAGCCATTGATGAGTTTCAAACCATTGCTGACTATCCAGAAAAGGGCACGGAGGCTTTGCTTCGTTCATATATTCAGTTTGTACACAATGCCCATTTCATTTTTTCGGGCAGTAAGCAGCATCTGATTTATGAGATGTTTGGTTCACCAAAACGCCCCTTCTTCCAAAGCACGGCCATGATGAGTCTTATGCCGTTGCATGAAGAAATATATTATGATTTTGCCGCCCGATTCTTCAGAAATAGAGGTGGAGAGTTTGACAAGGGAGTGTTTCGTTGTTTGTATGAGCGGTTTGACGGCTACACATGGTATATGCAGTCTGTGCTAAATCGCCTTTATGAACATGAAAGTTCGGTGACAGAAGAGCAGCAGGTAAATGATGCCATCCTCGGAATTATAGCAGCCCAGTCGAATCAATATGAAACCCTGCTTGTTTTTTTGACGGAGAATCAACGAAATCTGTTGAAAGCCATTTCTTTTGAGGGAAAAGTTACTCAACCTCAATCGAACTCTTTTATTCAAAAGTATGGATTGTCAGGCACCAGCAGTGTTAAAAAGGCACTGTCGTTATTGATGACCAAAGACCTTATCTATCAGTCTTCCGATGGCTATATGGTTTACGACCGCTTTTTAGACCTTTGGCTGAAACGAACTTTTATATGATGGAGAAGATAATGACTACAGACGAACGATATATGGCCCTTGCCTTGGAAGAGGCAAGGGCTGCACTGGCACAGGACGAGATACCCATCGGGGCTGTGGTGGTGGCGAACGGGCAGGTGATAGGTCGGGGACATAACCTGACCGAGACGCTGCACGACGTGACGGCGCATGCGGAGATGCAGGCCATCACGGCGGCTGAGGAATGGATGAACGGCAAGTACCTGACGGGTTGTGCGCTCTATGTGACGGTGGAGCCCTGCGTGATGTGCTCTGGTGCCATCGGCTGGAGTCAGTTGGGAAGGCTCGTCTATGGGGCGAGCGACGAGAAACGAGGCTTTCAGAAGTATGCACCGAATGCGCTACACCCTAAGACGGCGGTGGTGAGCGGTGTGCTGGAGGCAGAATGTGCCCAGCTGATGAAGGACTTTTTTAAGGGAAAGAGATGACGAAGGACATGACGGTGGGGCGGCCGTTTCCGCTTATTCTTAATTTTGCCATGCCCATGCTGCTGGGTAACCTGCTCATTCAGGCGTATAGTCTGATTGATGCTGCCATCGTGGGACAGACGTTGGGCATGAATGCCTTGGCGGGAGTGGGTGCCAGCAGTAGTGTGCTGTTCCTGATTTTGGGTTTCTGTGGCGGACTGACAGGAGGCTTCGGCATCCCCGTGGCTCAGGCGTATGGAGCGAAGGACTATGTGCGCTTGCAGCGGTATGTGCGGGCCAGTTACCTGTGGGGCATCATCTTCTCGGTGGTGCTGACGCTGGTGTGCTCGTTCTTGTGTGACGACATCCTGCGATGGATGCAGACGCCAGAGGACATCTTTCATGAAGCATACATCTATCTGCTCATCACTTTCATCGCCATTCCTTGCAATTTGGTTTATAATCTCTTTGCCAGCATCATCCGTGCCTTGGGCGACAGCAAGACTCCGTTCTATGCCTTGCTGATTGGCTCGGCTGTGAACATCGGGCTGGACTTCTTGTTTATCCTTGTGTTTGGCATGGGGGTGGGCGGCGCGGCCTTGGCGACAGCTATTGCACAGCTGGTGAGCATATTCCTTTGTTTGTGGCATCTGAAGAAGACACCCCTGCCGATGTCCCCGAACGGGAAGGAACCAGTGACGCTCCATGATGCTTGGGTTGTCCTCTGCATGGGTGTGCCGATGGGTTTGCAGTTCTCCATCACCGCCATTGGCTCCATCATGTTGCAAAGTGCCAACAACACGCTCGGCACCGAGTGTGCCACAGCCTTTACGGCGGCCATGCGCATCAAGATGTTCTTCATTTGTGCCTACGAGAATATAGGCATCGCCCTTGCCACCTACTGTGGACAGAACCTCGGCGCCAAGAAGTATGACCGTATTCGTGCGGGCCTGAAGGATGGCTTGCTGATGATGCTGGTGTATAGCATCTTCACGTTTCTCATCCTCTGGTTCTTTGCCCGCGACATTTCCACATTATTTATATATAAAGAAGAAACGCAGATTCTTGCCTATAGTGAGCAGTTCCTGCGTCTCTCGTGCTGTTGCTATGTGTTCCTTGGCACCTTGTGCGTGTTCCGCTATTCGCTGCAAGGAGTGGGCAAGACCAAACTCAGCATGTTCTCAGGTGTGAGCGAACTGGTGGCACGTGCCCTTGTCAGCCTCTTCCTTGTGCCAGCCATCGGTTTCCTCGGAGTCTGTATTGGCGACCCTGCCGCATGGGTGGCTGCCGACTGCTTCCTTGTGCCTACATTTCTGGTCGTGCTGAAGCGATTGAACCTGTCGGCAGAGAAGGCTTGATGGGTTCTTATTCTGGCTTGATGGGTTCTTGTTCTGGCTTACTGGGGGCTTATTCCGCTTCCGGCTCGCTGGCTTGGCGAAGGAACTTGCCGTCGATGGTATAGGCGTTGGTGACACTGTAACGCCCATAGTCGGGGGCAGGGTAGTAGCCGTAGGAGGCAAGGATGACTTCGCCCTTTTCGAGGTCGATGCTCTGCACTCCCTCGGTGCTGGGGAACTGCTTGACGGTGCGCTTCTTGGTGTCAACAATGTAGGTCCAGTAGTTGCGTCCGTCGGGACATCCTTCCACGATGATTCTGCTGCCGTCCTTAGTGGCAAAGAGCGCCCTCTCGGCAGTGGCGATGAGATGCATCTCGGTGGGGGCAGCGTTCTTGTCCTTCATGTCGTCCCAGAGTCCAGAGGCGGTGGGGTTGGTCAGGAGAATGCGGCGCACGGTGCCAGCCTTCTCATCGGCCATCCAGACGGAGTAGATGCCTTCTGGCTCGTCTTCGCTCGGTGTCTGTTCGGCGTTCACATAAAGCACCAGTTTTCCTTGGCGGTCTTGCTCCTCGGCAGTGGCAGGCAGTTGGTCGATAGGGAAGGTGGCTTCATCGTAGGGAGCCATGCCCTGCAGTTCTGTTTCGTCGGCTTCACCCTCTTCGTAAGATTCAGCATCGCCAATCTGCATGTTGAGGTTCACCTGGCGGATGCTGTCGGTGTCGAACTCGATGGTGTCGGTGCCGTTGTCGCCACTGATGGTCATTTTGCCACGGCACGAGGTGAGGAAGCCCACGCAGAGTGCGGCTCCTGCACAGAGGATAAGGATTGTTCTTTTCATAGAGGTTTGGATTTTTTTGTGAAAAGTAAGTAGTTGAGGCAAAGATAGCGACATTTTTCTCGTAACTTTGTGATGTTTTTCTACTTCAGTTTTGGCTTTTTTCTGCGTATAGAAGGTAAAACGGCATCAAAACAGCATGGACAGAGCAACTTTTGAACAGGCGGCAGCAAAACCGTAGCCGAGGGGTACGCCTTGCCGTAGTCGAGGGGTACGGCACATCGTAGTCGAGGGGTACGGCTATGAATAGGTGACAGTGAAGGTGAGAAGGCTTGCCCGATGTAAGACACTGTTAGAGCGATTTTTATCTGATTTTTTTGTTTTTTTTAGAGAAAGGAACTATATTTGCAAACGAATAGAATATCTGACGGCTTATGTTCGAGCAAGATATAAAGGAGGATTTACTCTATCTGATGTTATATGTGGGTGTGACGGTGCTGAGTCTGGTTGCCTGTTGCTATCTGCTGTTCCGACGTGCCAACGCTATCGCCCCCGATGTCACGCCGCCCCTGCGTCTGCGCCGATGGACGGCTGCCTTTTTGGCTTGCGCCACATTGAGCCATCTGTGGTATATGCCGCTCCTTTACCTCACGTCTGCCGATGACGTGAAGATGATCTATTTTATATGTGCATTGCTCGACTTCCTGACGGTGTTCCCTTTGGCAATAGTCGTTTTGTTCACGATGCTGCAGGACCGAAGGCGGCCACTTTGGCCCATTGGTGTGATGATGGCCCCCCTCGTCGTAGGAATGGTGGTGTGTATCGTCACCCGCAGCGATGCCATTCTGCCGCCACTGTATGCCTATTATCTGTTGCTGGCCGTAGGCTTGATCATATTCATGGTACGTGCGGTGAGGCAGTATGGGCGTTGGCTGCGCGACAACTATGCAGACTTGGAGCATAAGGAGGTGTGGCAGAGTTTGGTCGTGTTGCTCATCATTCTGGCAGCATTCAGCCTATACGCATTTGAACTTCACGGTACTTACTACAAATATGCAGTCCAGACAATCGTCTTCTTCTTGATTTGCTTTCTTGTGTGGCGTGTGGAAACGCTCAGCGACTTGAACCCAAGGGATGCTCAAGCCTCTTCAGCCGAAATCGTCGAAGAGACGGTGAAAGAAGTACCTTCTCTGGTTGCTGACGATAAAATCGGGGCATTGTTGCAGAAGCATTGTATAGACACGCAACTCTACCTGCAGCACGACCTGACCGTTCATCAATTAGCCAAGGCTGTTGGCACCAATCGGTTCTATCTTAGTCAATATTTCTCTCAGCAGGACAACACATACAATGGCTATATCAACGGGCTGCGCATCGACCATTTCATGGCTCTCTATCGCAAGGTTGTCGCCGAACGTCAACCTTTCACCGTCAAGCAACTGGCCCAGGACAGCGGTTACCGCAACTACACGACTTTCAGCAATGCCTTCAAGCAGCGCATGGGAAAGAATGTGAAGGATTGGATGCGGATAAATGAGGCCTGACGGCTGTCGATTGATGTACTTCTTTGAACTCCTATTTATAAAATCAGCAAAAATTGATATAGAATCAGCAAAAACCCACTTGCAGACTTCTCTGACGAGTTTTTTTTGTGAGAAATATTCATTACTTTTGTGACAACTTTATCAATCAAAAAAGTAATGAGTATGAAAGAAAAAGTTCACATGAGTGCAAAGAAGATGCTTTCGGGCATCGCAGTGATGGCTGTTGTCATCAGTATGGCTATGCTTGCCAGTTGCAAGGGCAAGACCAGTGCTGACCTTGTGGTCTATGGTAAAATCTTTACCGCCGAAGGCAATCAGGTTGTGGAAGCCTTTGCCGTGAAGGACGGCAAGTATGTCTATGTGGGCGACAAGGCAGGAGCCGAAGCCTTTGTAGAAGAGGGTAAGACCGAAGTGATAGACTATAGCGGCAAGGGCCTTGTGATGCCCAGTTGTGGCAACGGCCATGCCCACTATACGCTGGGCTATGCCATCCAGGCCGTCGGAACAATCGTTGACTATGAAGACAGCCCCGAAAAGTTCTTGAAGGAAATCGTTCCCGCTGCGGTCAAGAAGGCAAGGGACACAGGGGCCAAGGCTATATTTGGCCAAGGTTGGAATCTGATGACTTTTGAAAACAATATGCCTACCCGTCAACAGTTGGATGCCATCTGTAACGACATTCCCATTTACTTTGCCGACGAGGAGGGGCATAAGGGACTGGCAAACAGCATCATGCTGGTCAAGGCTGGCATCATGAAGGAAGATGGTACACTGCTCAAGAAGGAGATACGTGGTGGCGAGATTGGGATTGCGGCCGACGGTACTCCCAACGGCTTCCTGTCGGAACAAGCGGGCACTTACACCCGTTCCTTCTTAGACAACGAAAGCCTCTTTTCCATCGACATAGCAAAGGCCACCATGAAGAGTGTCCAGGAGCATTTGCTCTCGGAGGGCTACACGATGTATATCGACGGATACTCCACCTATTTCTTTAACGAAAACATCTTTAAGGCTGCCCAGCAGATGGACGAGGCTGGCGACCTGCACTTCGTCATGGGTCTGACAACCGAACTGGACAGTTGGATGGATATGGATAAAGTTCTGGCCAAGGCTGGCGATGCGAAGAAATACGCTTCCGAACACGTAAAACCGAACTGGCTCAAAATCTTCGTGGACGGCACCGTGGAACCCGGCACAGGTTTTGTGGAGCCACTCTATCCCGATGGTCATCAGGGTGTTGTCCTCTGGTCGGAAGAGGAACTGACGGACATCACGCGCAAGGCGAATGAGAAAGGGGTGACTGTCCACACGCACGTTATGGGTAACAAGGGTGTCAATCGCATTGTCAGCGCCTACGTCAATGGCGGTAAGGATGAGATGCGCAATACGTTGGTACACGTGCATAGTGTCTATCCCGAGGACTATCAGCGCATGGCCGACCATAACATCTATGTCACCGAAGGCATGCTTTGGCACCATTTCTCCAATGACAAGCAGGAGTTGCTTAAGGCAGGCTATGTTCCCGTGGGAATGGAGGATAAGAGTTATCCGATGAAGTCATACTTCGACCACGGCATCAACATGTCTTCGCACTCGGACTTCCCTGCACTGAGCGGCAGTCCCGACGACCCGTTCGGTATCATGGAAGTGGCCGTGACAGGTGTCTATTACCCAGAACAGGCAAAACCCTGGTGGCCTGAAGAACTCCTCACTCGCGAGCAGGCCCTCACCGCCCTGACCATCAACTGCGCCAAGCAGATGTTTATCGAAAAGGAAAGAGGTAGTGTGAAGGAAGGCAAGTTTGCCGACTTCCTGCTTGTGACCAAGGATGTGCTGTCCTGCCCCGTGACGGAGATTCATGAGGCCAAGCCTGCCGCCACCTACTTCGAGGGCAAGAAAGTGTTCTCGATGTAAACTAAAACAAAGAATAGGTTAAACCAATAAAAACAAACAAATCGAATAAGTATGATGAAGAAAATGCAGTCGTTCATCGCTGTGGTGAGCATCGCCCTCGGAATGACTATGCTTACGGGGTGTAAGGATAAGGATAGTGACGCTCCTCTGGTTGGTGCCGACCTCGTGGTCTATGGCAAGATATTTACTTCCGAGGACAATCGGGTGGTGGAAGCCTTTGCCGTAAAGGATGGTAAGTACGTCTATGTAGGTGACAAGTCGGGAGCCGAAGCCTTTGTGGAGAAGGGCAAGACTGAGGTGGTGGACTATACAGGCAAGGGGCTTGTGATGCCTGGCTGCGGCAACGGCCACGCACACTATTCGATGGGGTTTGCCCTCCAGTCAATAGGAACGATAGTCAGCACGGAAGAAAGTGTGGAATCTTTTCTGACAAAAATCGTTCCCGATGCGGTCAAGAAGGCAAAAGATAAAGGGATGAAGACTGTGTTCGGCTTCGGATATAATGCACTGGAGTTCGAGAAAAACATGCCCACCCGTCAGCAGTTGGATGCCATCTGCAGTGATATTCCCGTTTACTTCGCCGACGAGGGAGCCCACAGCGGTATATTCAACACCATTGCCTTGGTCAATGCCAGCATTATGAAGGCCGACGGCACAGTACTGAAGACAGAGATAAGCGGCGTTGAAATCGAGATGGGAGCCGACGGCACACCTACTGGCTTTCTGAAGGAACAGGCTCAGACCTACGTGCGCTCCTTCTTAGACAATGACAACCTCTTTACGGTGGATATAGCAAAGGAAAACTTGGTGAGAATCCAAGAGCATTTGTTAGCAGAAGGCTACACGATGTACCTGGACGGCTGGACCACCTATTTCTTCAACGACAACTTCTACAAGGCCGCCCAGCAGATGGACGAGGCCGGCGACATGAAGTTTGTGATAGGTACGACCTACGAAATAGACAGTTGGATGGATGTGGATGCTATGTTGACCAAAGCCGCTAATGCCAAGAAATACGCTTCTACACGTGTGAAAACAAACTGGATTAAACTCTTCATGGATGGTATCGTGGAAACGGGTACCGGATTTGTGGAACCGCTCTATCCTGACGGACATCAGGGTGTGGCCAACTGGTCGGAAGAGGAACTGACGGACATCACGCGCAAGGCCAACGAAAAGGGCATCACCATGCACGTACACGTGATGGGCAACAAGGGTGTCACTCGCCTTGTCAATGCCTATATCAACGGTGGAAAGGACGAGATGCGTAACACGCTGGTTCATGTGTATTATGTCAGTGAACCAGACTATCAGCGGATGGCTCAGCATAACATCTATGTCACCGCAGGTTTGTCCTGGCATCATTTCACCGATAAGATGCAAGCGTCACTGCCAGACATGGTTCCTGCAGGTATGGATGTCAGAGGCTATCCCCTGAAATCCTTTTTTGACAATGGCGTCAATATGTCCTCGCACAATGACTACCCAGCATTGGGCGGCGGTCCCGACGATCCGTTCGGTGCCATAGAGATAGCCGTGACGGGTGATTATTACGCTGAGGTGGGAAAACCCTGGTGGACAGAAGATTGCCTCACCCGTGAGCAGGCCATCACCGCCCTGACCATCAATGTGGCTAAGCAGATGTTTATCGAGAATGAGCGAGGCAGTATAAAGGAGGGTAAGTATGCCGACTTCCTGCTTGTGACCAAGGACGTGCTGACCTGCCCCGTGACGGAGATTCACAAGGCCAAGCCTGCCGCCACCTACTTCGAGGGCAAGAAGGTGTTCTCGATGTAAACTAAAACAAAGAAAAAAGATAAGTTAAACAATTGAAACAAGCAAATGGTATGGGTATGAAAAAGAAAATGTTATCGCTCATGACAGTGATGGCTGTCATCTTGGGAATAGGGCTGTTTGCCAGTTGCACGGACAAGACCAGTGCCGACCTCGTGGTTTATGGTAAGATTTTTACCGCCGAAGACAGCCAGATTGTAGAAGCCTTTGCCGTGAAGGACGGCAAGTTCGTCTATGTAGGCGACAAGGCAGGAGCCGAAGCCTTTGTGGAAGAGGGCAAGACCGAAGTGATAGACTATAGCGGCAAGGGGCTTGTGATGCCTGGCTGCGGCAATGGTCACGCACATTATTCGCTGGGCTATGCCATCCAGACGGTCGGAACGGTGATGGACAGGGCTGATGGCGTGGATAAGTTCTTTAAGGAAATCGTTCCCGCTGCGGTGAAGAAGGCAAAGGACACGGGTGCCAAGGCCATCTTTGGCAGTGGATGGGATATGATGAAGTTTCCGAAAGACTTGTCTTATCGCAAACAACTGGATGCTATCTGTAGTGACATCCCCATTTACATTGCCGACGAGGAGGGTCACAAGGGTCTGGCTAACTCCATCCTGCTGAAAAAGGCAGGTCTCATCAACGAAGACGGTACGGCTGGCAAGACTGAGGTGCGCGGCGGTGAGGTGGTGCTGGATGCTGACGGCATACCGACTGGTTACGTGATGGAACAGGCAGGCACCTATGTCCGTTCGTTCTTGGACAACGAAGACCTCTTCTCTGTTGACATCGCAAAGGGAAACATGGCGAAGATTCAGGAGCAGTTGTTGTCTGAGGGCTACACGATGTATCTTGACGGCTATACTTCTTATTTCTTCAATGACAACTTCTACAAGGCCGCCCAGCAGATGGACGAGGCTGGCGACATGCACTTCATCTTGGGTACGGCATGGGAGTTGGACAGTTGGATGGATGTGGATAAGACGCTGGAAAAGGCCAGTGCCACGAAGCAATACGAGTCTGCGCACATCAAGACCAACTGGTTCAAACTCTTCATGGACGGAACGGTGGAAAGCGGTACGGGTTTTGTGGAGCCGCTCTATCCTGACGGTAAGCAGGGCATTCCCAACTGGTCGGAAGAGGAACTGACGGACATCACCCGCAAGGCCAACGCGAAGGGTATCACCATGCATGTGCATGTGATGGGCAACAAGGGCGTGGAGCGCATTGTCAACGCCTACATCAACGGCGGAAAGAAGGAGATGCGCAACACGCTGGTGCATGTGTATGGTGTCAGCGAGCCTGATTATCAGCGGATGGCAGACAACAACATCTATGTCACCTCTGGTATGTTGTGGCATCACGCTGATGATGAGTTGCAAGCAGAGTTGCTTCAGATTCTTCCTGAAGGCATGAAGGACAAGGGCTATCCCATGAAATCCTTCTTCGACCATGGCATCAACATCTCCTCTCACTCGGACTTCCCTGCCTTGTGCGGTGCTCCCGATGACCCCTTCGGCATCATGGAGATTGTGGTCACGGGTGTTTACCAGCCTGAGCACGGCAAACCTTGGTGGACCGAAGAATGTATCACCCGTGAGCAGGCTCTCACCGCCCTGACCATCAATGTGGCCAAACAGATGTTTCTGGAGAATGAGAGAGGCAGCATCAGCACAGGCAAGTATGCTGACTTCCTGCTTGTGACCAAAGACGTGCTGACTTGTCCTGTGACTGAGATTCACGAGGCTAAGCCTGCCGCCACCTACTTTGAGGGCAAGAAGGTCTATTCTCAAGCAGGTACAGACGAATCGGCATATACCCCCATCGACTATTCAGACAAAAACAACTGGCTCAGGCTGCCTGAGATAGCAAAGGATGTCGATGCCATCTATATTTATCCCACGGAATATGCCGACGATTCAGAGGGGGCACCGATGTTCGCCGACATCAACAATCTGGCCTTGCGAGATGCGTGGCAAGATGCCTATCTGATGCAGGGAACGGTATATGAGGAATCCACGAATGTCTTTGCTCCTTTCTACAGGCAGGGCAACATGGCTGCACTGGTCTCATTGTCGCGCGAGGAGATGGATGCAACACTCGGCAGTATTCCCAAAAAGGATGTCTTTGCAGCACTCGACTACTATTTTCAGAACCTGAATGACGGAAGGCCCTTCATCCTCGCAAGTCATTCACAGGGCTCAATCATGCAGGGCTTTGTGCTCGCAGAATATATGAAGGCGCATCCTGAGTATTTGAAGCGCATGGTTGCGGCCTATCTGATTGGTTATTCAGTCACAGAGGATTATCTCAAAGCCAATCCACACCTGAAATTCGCAGAAGGGGCCGATGACACGGGTGTTATCGTATCATGGAATACAGAGGGACCTGCTAACGCGGATAAAGAAAACATCGTTGTCCTGCCAGGTGCCATCAGCATTAATCCCCTGAACTGGAAACGAGATGGGACATACGCTTCGGCAGAGGAAAACCTGGGCGGCTACATTTATAATGAAGAAACCGAAAAACTTGAGGTTGTTCCTAACGCTGCTGATGCGCAACTGGATTTGAAAAGGGGCGTTGTCATAACAAAGACCAAGGCTCTGGAGCCCATCTCTGGTGTTCCTGCTTTCGGCCCTGCCAGTTATCACAATGGTGATTATGCACTTTACTACAACAACATCAAGGACAATGTAGCCAAGAGAATTGCGGCTTATATGTCCAAGAAATAGTGAACCTAAAATTATTGGGTATGAGAAATCTAAATACATGGGTGCTTGTAGCCATACTTATATGTGGTGCAGGGATGATGTTGACGGCCTGCAAAGGTGGTCAATCTGCCAACGAGACGAGTGAATCCATGGAGGAGTACAAAAAGATTGTCAGGTCGTGGTACGGCGAGAACAAGACAATCACAGACGGCAGTTACGACCAGTCGCTGGCCGTCAAGTGCATCAACGGCACTTTTGTCGGCAAGAAGGCGGAAAACACCATCGTCTTCAGAGGCATTCCGTATGTAGGCCAGCAGCCTGTAGGTGACCTGCGCTGGAAAGCACCCGTGGATGTCGTATCCTGCGACAGCGTCTATGAAGCATACTACAACGCCAAGACAGCCGTACAGCCTGAGGCCGAACTGTCTTCCCTCTACTATCAGGGCGAGGACTGTCTCTACCTGAATGTGTGGAAACCGGCTAAAGTGTCGGCCGAGAAAAAGCCCGTCATCGTGTGGATACACGGTGGTGCCTACGAGTATGGCGGAACGGTTGACCCGCTGTACGACTTCCAGAATTTTGTGGAGGAGAATCCTGAGGTCATTGTTGTCAGCGTGGCCTACCGACTCGGCGTTTTCGGTTTCCTGCATCTGTCGCATCTGCCCGACGGCAAGGACTATCCTGACGCACAGAACTTGGGACTCTTGGACCAACTGATGGCTCTGAGGTGGGTGCATGAGAACATCGCGGGCTTCGGTGGCGACCCCGACAATGTGACCCTCATGGGCGAATCGGCAGGTGGAGGAAGCGTAACCTGTCTGTCACTGGCGGGCGGCACTCCCGCTGATGCGCCTACTCGTAGCCTTTCACACCAGTATTTCAACAAAGTCATTGCCTTGAGCGGTAATCCCGGTCTGTCGAGGTCAACGGAACAGGCCGTCGCTTGCACGAATGAACTGATGGAAGCGTTAGGCTGCAAGACCGTTGCCGACCTGCGGAAGGTGGATGTGCAGAAACTCGTGGGCGTGGCCAGCGAGTTGCTCCCCTTGCGCATGGCACCCGAAAGAGACGGGAACCTGCTGCCCAAGAATCCGTGGGAGGCCATTGCAAGCGGTGCGGTGAAGGACATCACGTTCCTGCACGGTGTCAACAAGGATGAGATGAATTTCTTCCTGGTGGAGATGGGTGGAGCGGAGCCGTTCAATGAGTGGGCTGCCGACCGCAAGGCGAAGAAACTTTCCCTGATGACAGACGGGGAGAAGGCTCTGACGGAACGTTTCTGCAACGATGTGAAGGGAGAAAGTTATGAACCATACTGCAAGTGGTTCAGCCAGTTGATGTTCAACGCGCCGTGCATCCGCCTCTCGGAGGAGCAGACCAAGGCTGGGGGAAAGTCCTTCACCTACTACTTCACCGTAGAGTCGGCCTTGCCGCTGCTGAAGAGCGGTCATGGCATGGCACTGGCTCCGCTCTTCAAGCATCCAGAGTTGGACGGCGACACAGGACGGCCATTCGACGAGACTTTCTCGAAGACCATGCGCAAGATGTTTGTGCAGTTTGCGAAGACTGGCAATCCTTCGGTCACGGCGGACATCTCTCCCGATGGCAAGGCCAAGGAGTGGCCGCTCTATGATGTGGCTGACAAGAAGGTGATGGTTTTCGACGAGTTCGACATCCATCCAGAAAAGGAACGCCAGAGAAAGATTGTTGACTGGGACAGGACCTATTTCCTTACCAATTATTATTGTTTTTGACAGGCTCTTCTTGCATTTACGGCTCGACGGAGTCTTATTCAGGCTGTGGCTCGCCAGGCGCTTATTCGGGCTGTGGCTCGCTGGCCTGTCGGAGGAACTTGCCGTCGATGGTATAAGCGTTGGTGACGCTGTAACGGCCATAGTCGGGGGCTGGGTAGTAGCCGTAGGAGGTAAGGATGACTTCGCCCTTTTCGAGGTCGATGCTCTGCACTCCCTCGGTGCTGGGGAACTGCTTGACGGTGCGCTTCTTGGTGTCAATGGTGTAGGTCCATGTGTTACGAGCATCTGGACATCCTTCCACGATGATTTTTGAACCATCTTTTGAGGCGAAGAATGCTTTTTCTGCTGTGGCGATGAGGTGCATCTCGGTGGGTGCGGCATTGGAGTCTTTCTCCTTCATCTGGTCCCAAAGACTTCCAGCTGTGGGGTTGGTGGTGAGAATCTTGCAGACTTTGCCCGCCTTCTCGTCTGCCATCCAAACGGAGTAGATGCCTGCTGGCTCGTCCTCTGTCGGTGCCTGCTCGATGTTCACATAGAGCACCAGTTTGCCTTGGCGATCCTGCTTCTTGGCTGTTTCAGGCAGTTCGCTGATGTCCATGGCCTCTGCCTCGTAGAGAGCCAACCCCATCGCCTCGGTTCCGTCAGCTTCTCCTTCTTCGTTGGTTTTTACGTTGATGTTGATTTCGCGGATGCTGTCGGTATTGAACTCAAGGGTGTCGGTACCGTTGTCGCCGCTGATGGTCACTTTGCCATGGCATGAGGCGAGGAGGAGTCCTGCCGTCAGAGCCGTTCCTGCGATGAGTGTGAAGATGGTCTTTCTCATTGTTCTATTGTTTTTGATGAATTGTTTCCGTTGTGCGGTTCTTGTCTGCCCATAGAATCTTCCGACAGGGTGTCTGTCGGTGGGGTATATACCATACCTGGACCATCGAGTGGTTCGCCGATGTGGAATACGTGCTTGCATCCTGTCAGAAGGACGGGCAAAAGGGCAAATGCGAATAAGTATTTCATAAGCGTTTGGTTGTATGGTTAATGGATTTGTTAGTCAAGGGCGTGCTCGTAGAGACTATCAATCACGTCTTCTGAGAGATTGTCCCACCCTCCCATCTCATTGGCTTTCCTTTCCACTTCGCGCCATCGGTTGCGTTCCTCGAGCATGTCCCACACCTGTTGGGCACCGCTTTCGTCAAGGCTGTCTATCTTGGTGATGAAGAGTCGGTTGCCGTCACTCTTGACGGTATAGTAGAGTTCTTGCACACCGTCGAGCATGCCGTCTGCCCAGTAATAGACCTCGAAATGTTTGCGATAGCGTCCATCTTCTTCAGCATAGGTGGGAAAGTTCTGCTGACTGACACAAATCTGTTGGGAATTGTCCATGCCAGTAAGCAACCATGTGGCATATTTCGTGCCTTCGTCTGCATCAGTGAAGGATGTTGCCACTAATGCATGAAGGGTGTCGAGCACGGCTGGTGCGAGGTATTTGTGCAGGATGGCTTCATCCCATTCGTAGGAGCCTTGCTCTTTGGGCGCATGACTATAGAACTCTTCGATGAAGGCGATGGCTTCTTCGTTGCTCACGTCTTGCCAGTGGATGATGTCAGTGCTGTCTGCTTTGAGGCTGTCGGTCTTGGTGGAGTCGGATGCATCGGCATTGCCGCTGGTCTTGTTGCCTGTGCATGAAAGAATGCTCACCATGAGGATGGTGCCTGTTATGAAATGCAGGAGGTTCTTCTTCATAGATCTTTGGGGTATTTATTAGAATAAGTGGTAAGTAGTGAGGCAAAGGTACAACTTTTTTATAACTTTGTACGTTTTTCAACTTAAGTTTCTTCGTTTTCTTACGTATAGGAGATAAAAGTAATCCAGAAACGGCATGGACAGACCCACTTTGTCGATTGGGAGGTTACGGCGTAGTCCCCAAAGCGGCCACGGCATGATGGAGTCGCCCATCGTGCCGTGGCCGCTTTTGTCATAGTGAAAGATGGTATTTCGATAGTGTGAAAGGGTTACTCTTCGTTTTCACCACTTCCTCCCAGCATGTCATCGACGAGTTCCTTAGCCTTCTTCTGGCAAGCTTCCTGGAATTTCTTCATGGCTTCTTCCATCTTCTTTTCTTCTTCAGCGGTTGGCTGGTAGTCCTTGTTCGCTTTTTTCAGTTCAGCGAACTTGGTTTCGAACTCATCGCCAAGGGCTTCCAGTTCAGCAACGTCTTTAGCATTTTCTACTTTCTCGGTGGCTTCTTCTACCATCTTGATAGCTTCTTCGCCTGGAGTGGCACTTGAGCATGCGACAAGCAGGAATGTGGCAAATGCCACAACGGGAACGAGAAATTTTTTCATAATAAAAACAGGTGTTAGTGTGTGCCTACTTCCTTTCAAGCGTTTCGGCCTTCTCTTTTTTGGGGGGTTATGTGTAGAGATACCTACGGATGCTTCGTTTGGGCGTTTTCTCAAATTCCTGTTCCTGCACCTCGATGCCTGCGATATTGGCAAAGGCGGGCAGGTAGGAGTTGATGTGCCGTTTGTAGGTGTCGAGTTCTTGCATGAGGGTGTCGCGAGTGAGCCCATGATGTTCCAAGGCTGGGTCGCTGATATAGACGAGTGCAACCAGTTTTTCGCCTCGCTGCACCACCACACTCTCCTCAAAGATAGTGTGGGTGGCAATCACGTCTTCAATCTCCTCGGGATAGACGTTCTGTCCGTTGGCACCGAGGAGCATGGTCTTCTTGCGTCCACGAATGAAGATGTTGCCCTGCTTGTCGATGGTGCCGAGGTCGCCCGTGTGGAGCCAGCCTTCTTCATCGATGGCGGCAAGGGTCTCTTCCTCGTTCTTGTAGTAGCCCAGCATCACGTTGGTGCCTCGGGTGAGGATTTCGCCAGGTTGGTTCTGTGGGTCGGGCGAATCAATCCTCACCTCCATGCGTGGTGCATGCTTGCCGCAGGAGCCTTTGGCAAAGATGTGCCAGTCTTCGTAGCCGATGATGGGGCCGCACTCGGTCATGCCGTAGCCGACGGTGTAGGGGAAGTGAATCTGGCGGAGGAAATCTTCTACCTCTTTGTTGAAGGCCGCACCGCCAATGATGCACTCGTAGAACTTGCCGCCGAGGGCAGAGTAGAGTTTGTTGCGGATTTGTCGATAGACGACCTGCTTGAGGATGGGGATGGCGGTGAGGGCACGGATGTGGCGTGTGCGCAGGATGGGGAAAATCTGTTTCTGCACGATTTTCTCCAAGATGAGCGGCACGACGATGACCACGATGGGCTTGATGTCATTGAACGCCTTGATGACGATATGGGGCGAAGGGGTTTTGGTGAGGAAATGAATGTGGCAACCGATGGTGAAGGCGAAGAAAAAGTCATAGGCAAAGCCGTACATGTGGGCCAGCGGCAGAATGGACAGCGTGTTGTCGCCTGGCATGAAGTCGAGTACCTCGTCGGCAAAATGGCAGTTGGACCAGATGGAGCGATAGGGCAGCATCACGCCCTTGCTTCGGCCTGTGGAGCCGCTGGTGTAGCTGAGCATGGCAAGGTCGTCGGGATGCTCGCGGAAGTAGCTCACCTCATCGGGTTTCAGGTCGGTGAAAGCGGTCATGTCAATGGCCAGCGGCTCATCCTTCATGGTGAAGTCTGCTATGTTGAGGATGCGGGCTTTGAGTCCCTTGGCATATTTCTCGCCACAGATGATAAGCACGGAGTCTGAGTGTTCGTAGATGTTCTGAATTTGTTCGAGGCTGAACTCCGAAAGGATGGGCACGACAACGGCGCCGTAGCTGAATGCGGCGAAGAAGGAGAGTGCCCAGTGTGCGTTGTTCTTGTCGCACAGGGCAATCTTGTTGCCGGGTTCGATGCCCAGCTGACGGAACAGCTGATGGAGGCGCGCTATCATTTGAGCCACTTCCCCATAAGTGTAGCTTTCGTCGGTGCCGTAGTTTGTCACGCACGGACGATCCCAGTTCACCCTGAGCGTGTTTTCCATCATGCCGATGATGGAGGTGTCGGAGGGTTGGAATATTCTTGTTTTTGCTTTAGCCAAGGTATTGCTCTATTTTTAGGGTTGTATATGATGAGGACGATGTCAGTCCATGTGGAACATTTCGGGAAGGGGAATGGAAACAGGACTATTGTCAGGATTCGTCTCCATGATGTCGGCCATGTAGGCCCACCATTTCTGACAAATCTCGGTGCCGCCAAGGTCTTGGCTGCCGCCTTCGCCCTCCAGTTCCTGATAGGCGAAGAGGATGTTGGTGTCCTCGTCGAGATAGATGCTGTAGTTGCGCACCCCGCTCTCGCTGAGCAGTGCCTTGAGTTCGGGGAAGAGGTTGGCGTGGCGACGCTTATACTCCTCCTTGCATCCTGGTTTCAGGAACATCTTGAATGCTTCTCTTTTCATTAGGTTAGTCTTGTTTTTGAGGGTTAGTATTTTTTGGGGGGATAGTATCTTTTCTCGGAGAGTATATTTAGAGTATCTGAAGCTCTCCGATGTTGGCAGGTGATTCAGGTTTCTTCTTCTGCTTGGCCTGTCGCGCCATCAGCTTCTCGTTCTTCCGCAGGTTGTTCTCTGCTTCGAGCCGTGCGATGCGCGCTTCCTGCTGCTGGAGAGCCGATTCCGCTTTCTGCAAGGTGGCTTCCACCTGCTGCAGAGCCATCTCCAGTCGCACTATCCGCGCCTCCAACTGCTCGTCGAGTTCTTCCTCCTCGGTGTTGTCTGGCAGTACGGTCTTCGACTTGAGGTACTCCCTTCCGTTGAGGCTCTTCACTTCGGGCTTTTCAGCAGAGGGCACCGCCGACCGATTCTCTGCACTCTTCTCCATCTTTCTCTTCGTGCTCATCTCCTTCTTTTCCTTCTCCACTGCCTTCCTCTCCACCTTAGAAGCCGCCTCTTCAATCACCACTACCTCATTCTGCGGCATGGGGATGTCGAACCCGTCGGCATCCTCCACCAGCACGATACCGCCCTGGCGGAAACCCGTCACCGTGCCTCCGCCCACATCGTTCAAAAATCTTACCTTATCTCCTATCTTCATCCTCTGTTGTACTTTTAATCTTTGCAAATCTACACAAAAAAGTTTAATCGTAGTGTATTCCCATCTCAAAATTTTTCATTCTTGTGAAAAATAAGTTCTTTCCTGTACTTTTTTGTGCCGTCACAACGTGTTACCACAAGTCAGCGGGAGAAGACTGACTAAAAGGACCGGCCAGAACAAGATGGAATCAGATCCGTCCTGTGTCTATGCCCAAAAGGAACTTCCGTGAACATTCAACCTGTGACGCCAATTGGTCAAAATGTACACGCCTGTAGCCTCTCAATCGGTGTGAGTCACACCTATGGTAGGGGTGTGAGTCACATCGACAAGTCGGTCTGAGTCACACCGATTTTGGGGTAGCTGGGGCTGGTCTTTTTGTACGATTCGGGGGCGGAGTGGGTGGAAGGCGCGAGGAAGCGTTGGACGATGTGGGTAATTGTTAAAGTTTCTGGTTGGGCGGTCGTTTTTTTCATGCTTTTTATTTGTGTGTGGTCGAAAAGTCGTACCTTTGTGGCCGCAATCAGTTGGGTATGGCTTGAATCCCCCCCCTCTATATATAAATAATGTGTAATTCATGAAGAGAAGTTACTATAGCATAGCCATCGAACGGTATTTCAGTACGCCTGTTCCTTATTTCTTGGTGGGGACGGTGCCGCTGATGTTGTATGGGTACTACGAGAGTGACCTGTGCTTCTGGGTGGGGATGGTGACGACGGTGGCAGTGTTTGTGGTGAACCACTTCCTGATGCACTCTCTGACCAGCACGTTCGGCCTATATGCCACGAAGAAGCAGGTGGATTATGTGAGCAACTTCGTGGTGGGGAAGAGTGAGGTGTTTTCGGAGCAGGAGAGTGTGCAGCTGATGGAGATGATTGCCGACCAGTCGGGCAATGCCCACATCGGCATAGAGGACTATATCAACTACATCAACAACCGGCTGAAGGAGAAGTCGGAGAATGGGAACGCGGAGGCGACCTATTGGCTGGGCATCTATCAGCGGATGCTGGGCGAGGGGAGCAACCATAATTCTGTGGCGCGCGAACTGATTGAAAAATCGGCAAATATGGGCTTCGAACGTGCCAAGAAAATGCAAAAGCAGGCACGAAAGTGGTGATAATGGGCTGTTTTTGTGAAAAAAATGCCTTAAAGTTTTGTGCTTTAATAAATTTGCCGTAATTTTGCCGACCGTTGGGAAAATCCCAGCGCTTTTTTATCTATAATTATAAACATTTTCTAAAAAGAATTGTAATGATCATTGTACCTGTAAAAGAAGGTGAGAACATTGAGAGAGCTCTCAAGAAGTTCAAGAGAAAAGCCGAGAAGACTGGCATCATCAAGGAAGTGCGCAACCGTAAGCAGTTTAACAAGCCCTCGGTGGTGAAGCGCGAGAAGATGCAGCACGCTATCTACGTGAACAAGCTTCATCAGACTGAAGAATAGTCCTCGGAAAGGCGTAAAACTCTCTGTTGAGAGAGAAAAAGAGACAGAAAAAGAAAGTTTTCAGCCGAAAATTTGGTCGTTTGACGAAAATGTACTAATTTAGTCGCAGAAAACGACAAGACATGGAATCGTGGACTGCTCCTTTCTTGGAATATCTGAAGTCTGAGCGCAATTACTCGCCTGCTACGGGCGTTTCTTATGCCAAGGACTTGTCAGAATTTCAGGAGTTCCTTGAGGCGGATAAACCGGACGCTTCGTGGAAGACTGTGAGTGCGACAGATGTCAGGGAATGGATGATTTTCCTTTTGGATGGCCAGAACCTGACGGCGGCATCGGTCAACCGGAAGCTGAGCACCCTTCGCACCTTCTACAAATACTTGCGTAGAATGGGGTGGGTGGACATCAATCCGATGGAGAAGGTGGTTGCTCCGAAAAAGAAACGCCCCTTGCCCTACTTCGTGAGGGAGGCGGAAATGGATCGACTGCTGGAACTGACCCGAGAGGACCGGAGTTTCAAGGGCATCAGAGACCGACTGGTCTTGATGATGTTCTATGAAACGGGAGTGAGACGCGCAGAACTGCTGAGCATGACAGATGCAAGTGTGGATCTGGTGGCGAAGCAGGTGAAAGTGACAGGAAAGCGCAACAAGCAACGCATCGTTCCGTTTGGCAACGAATTGGAGGCGGAGATTCGGGCCTATATGGATGCTCGCATGGAAACATTCGGCACAGGCGGTCTTCCGGCTTTCTTCGTGAACGAGAAGGGTGGGGCGATGAGCGAAGGGCAGGTGGCAAAAATCGTGAAGGACAATCTGTCGATGGTGACCACCATCAAGAAAAGGAGCCCTCATGTGCTGCGCCACTCTTTTGCAACAGCCATGCTGAACAACAGCGCAGACCTGACTTCCATCCAGAAACTGCTGGGGCACGAAAGCGTGGCCACTACAGAAATCTATACCCATGTGTCGTTTGAGGAATTGAAGAATGAATACAAAAATGCGCATCCGCGCAAGTAAATATTGTTCAACCTAATAAAAATACCGTGACTATGGACGTTAACATTAAAACGATTAAGTTCGACGCGACAGACAAGTTGCAAGAGTTCATTCAGAAGAAAGTTGGAAAACTGGATAAGTATTGCAACGATATAAGGAAGGTGGAGGTGTCACTCAAAGTCGTAAAACCTGAAACGGCGATGAACAAGCAAGCCAGCCTGACGGTGGTGCTCCCAGGAACGGAATTGTTCGCCGAAAAGATTTGCGACACATTTGAAGAAGCAGTAATGGAATCACTGGCTGCAATAGAAAAACAGCTGGGGAAATACAAAGAAAAACAGGCTAATATCTAAAAAAGTCTGTAAAAAGTTTTTGCATTTAGAAAATAATGCCTAAATTTGCACCCGTTTCGCACGGACGATTCTGTGCGGACGGTTTTATAAGCCTCTTTAGCTCAGTTGGCCAGAGCACGTGATTTGTAATCTCGGGGTCGTTGGTTCGAATCCGACAAGAGGCTCGAAAGAGAAGATTGTCGGTTCGGCGTCAGCCACTCCGACAAGAGGCTCGAAAGAAGAAAGAGGCGTTGCCATATATATATTAATAATGTGGGGCGCGAAAAAGGCTGTTATAGCTCAGCGGTAGAGCACTTCCTTGGTAAGGAAGAGGTCCTGAGTTCAAGTCTCAGTAACAGCTCTCTCTTCAGACAGGGAGAATCAAATACAAACAATTAATAACTCTAAAGAAAAAAGTTTTTAGCTATGGCAAAAGAAACATTCGTGCGTACCAAACCACACGTAAACATCGGTACAATCGGTCACGTTGACCACGGTAAGACTACTCTTACGGCTGCGATTTCTAAGGTTCTTCATGAGAAGGGCTTCGGTTCTGAGGAAGTTAAGTCTTTCGACCAGATTGACAATGCTCCAGAAGAGAAGGAGCGTGGTATCACTATCAACACTGCTCACATCGAGTATGAGACAGCAAAGCGTCACTATGCTCACGTGGACTGCCCTGGACACGCCGACTATGTGAAGAACATGGTAACTGGTGCTGCTCAGATGGACGGTGCTATCATCGTGGTTGCTGCAACTGACGGTCCTATGCCTCAGACTCGTGAGCACATCCTGCTCGCTCGTCAGGTGAACGTTCCCCGTCTGGTTGTGTTCCTGAACAAGTGTGATATGGTTGAGGATGAGGAGATGCTGGAGCTCGTTGAGATGGAGGTCCGCGAGATTCTGGAGCAGTATGAGTTTGAAGAGGATACTCCTATTATCCGTGGTTCTGCACTTGGTGCACTGAATGGTGTTGAGAAGTGGGAGCAGAAGGTTATGGAGCTGATGGATACCTGCGACACATGGATCCAGGAGCCTCCTCGTGCTACTGACAAGCCCTTCCTGATGCCTGTTGAGGACGTATTCTCAATCACAGGTCGTGGTACTGTTGCTACTGGTCGTATCGAGACTGGTGTGATCCACGTTGGTGATGAGGTTGAGCTGCTCGGTCTCGGTGAGGACAAGAAGTCAGTTGTTACTGGTGTTGAGATGTTCCGTAAGATCCTTGACGAGGGTCAGGCTGGTGATAACGTTGGTCTGCTGCTCCGTGGTATCGACAAGAACGAGATCAAGCGTGGTATGGTGCTCTGCCATCCCGGACAGATCAAGCCCTTCAAGAAGTTCAAGGCTTCTATCTATGTCCTGAAGAAGGAAGAGGGTGGTCGTCACACTCCGTTCGGCAACAAGTATCGTCCTCAGTTCTACCTCCGCACCATGGACTGCACGGGTGAGATTCACCTCCCCGAAGGCACTGAGATGGTGATGCCTGGTGACAACGTAGAGATCACTGTTGACCTGATCTATGCAGTTGCCCTCAACGTAGGTCTGCGCTTCGCTATCCGCGAAGGTGGCCGCACAGTAGGCTCTGGTCAGATCACTGAAGTGTTCGAAGACTAAGGTTTAGCCTTTCAAAATCTATAAAAAGTAGGCTCTCACTCAGTGCGAGAGCCTACTTAATCTACGGGAATAGCTCAGTTGGTAGAGCACTGGTCTCCAAAACCAGGTGTCGGGAGTTCGAGCCTCTCTTCCCGTGCTATAAGTGTAAGAATATGAATAGCATAATCACATATTGCAAAGAATCCTACGATGAACTTGTTCATAAGGTGACTTGGCCAACAAGTAAAGAGCTGACCTCGCAGGCGGTACTTGTTTTATCAGCTTCCATCATTATCGCACTGCTGGTCTGGGTCATCGACACTGCCTTTGCGGAGTTAATGAAACTCGTTTATTCACTCTTTAACTAAAACTGAGAGGAGTAATATGGCAGAATCAAATGTTAGAATTGATGAGAAGACAGGCCTTAAGGTTTGGGCGAAGAAATCTAAGGACGCACCTGTTTTGAGATGGTATGTGCTCAAAGCCATCAGTGGTAAAGAGGCTTCAGTCAAGGAATACATTGAACTTGATATGAAGAACCACGGCTATGAGGACAGAGTGTCTCAGGTTCTCATTCCTCAGGAGAATATCATTAAGGTGGGCGCAAACAACAAGCGCATACCGGCCAAGAGGAATCTTCTTCCTGGATATGTTCTCGTGGAGGCTGCCCTCGATGGCGAGATTACCCACATGCTTCGCAACACACCAAACGTTCTCGGATTTCTGGGCGGCACTGACAAGCCTTCTCCTGTTCGACAGGCTGAAGTGAACAGAATGCTTGGTCTGGGACAGGAGGACGAAATGGAGGTTGCGGCGACTGTTGTCAATGTTGACTATCTGGTAGGTGAGTCTGTCAAAGTGAATGATGGCCCATTTACTGGTTTCGATGGTATCATTGAGGAAGTCAATGCTGAAAAACAGAAGCTCAAGGTGTCGGTCAAGATTTTCGGAAGGGTCACTCCTCTCGAACTTGCCTTTACACAGGTTTCAAAGGAACTTGCTTGATGTTACGCTGGCATGTTCTTTCTATCGTTAAATTATTAAATAAAGATTAAAAAAATGGCTAAAGAAGTTGCTGGATTAATCAAATTGCAGATTAAGGGCGGTGCCGCTAATCCATCTCCTCCAGTAGGACCTGCACTGGGTTCTAAGGGAATCAACATCATGGATTTCTGTAAAGCATTCAACGCCAGAACTCAGGATAAAGCAGGCAAGGTTCTTCCTGTTGTTATCACCTACTACGCTGATAAGTCTTATGATTTCGTTGTAAAGACTCCACCTGCTGCCATTCAGCTGATGGAGGCTGCCAAGGTGAAGAAGGGTTCTGCTGAACCTAACCGTAAGAAGGTGGCTGAAGTTACATGGGATCAGATTCGTACTATCGCGGAGGATAAGATGCCTGATTTGAACTGCTTTACAATCGAGTCTGCAATGTCTATGATTGCAGGTACAGCAAGAAGTATGGGTATTAAAGTTAAAGGAGAATTCCCTGGTAAATAATTAAAATTTCAATCAAATGAGTAAACTATCAAAAAATCAGAAAACAGTTGCTGACAAGGTTGAAGCAGGGAAGGAATACACTCTTGCCGAGGCATCGCAGCTGGTGAAGGACATCACTTTCACCAAGTTTGATGCATCTCTCGACATTGACATTCGTCTTGGTGTTGACCCACGTAAGGCTAACCAGATGGTGCGCGGCGTGGTTTCTCTCCCTAACGGAACGGGCAAGGAAGTTCGTGTTCTTGCTCTTGTTACCTCTGACCAAGTTGCTGCTGCAACAGAGGCAGGTGCCGACTATGTGGGTCTTGAAGAGTACATCGACAAGATCAAGGGTGGCTGGACTGACATCGATGTCATCATCACCATGCCTTCTTGCATGGGTAAGATTGGTGCTCTCGGTCGTGTCCTTGGTCCTCGTGGCCTCATGCCTAACCCCAAAAGCGGTACTGTTACCATGGATGTAGCTAAGGCTATCCGTGAAGTGAAGCAAGGTAAGATTGACTTTAAGGTGGATAAGACTGGTATCGTTCACGCTTCTATCGGCAAGGTTTCTTTCTCTGCCGAGAAGATTGCACAGAACGCTCAGGAGTTTATCAACACCATCATCAAGCTGAAGCCTGCTACAGCTAAGGGCACTTACATAAAGAGCATTTATCTTTCAAGTACTATGAGTAAAGGTGTCAAGGTTGACCCGAAGTCTGTTGAATAATAAATAAGATCAGAATCATGAAGAAAGAAGATAAAGCTTTACTTATCGATAGCCTTGTTGAGAAACTCGACAACTATCCACACTTCTACGTTGTAGATGTAACTGCTCTTGACTCTCAGACTACAAGCGACCTGCGTCGTGCATGCTTCAAGAATGACATCATACTTCAGGTGGTGAAGAATACTCTTTTCATCAAGGCTCTTGAAAGAAAGGGTAATCCTGAATTTGAGGCTCTCAAGCCTATTTTGAAGAATACGACTGGTATCATGTTTTGCCAGGTTGCCAATCAGCCTGCAAAACTGATTAAGTCTTTCGGAAAAGATCATGGCGACATGCCTGCCCTCAAGGGTGCTTATGCAGAAGAGAGTGTTTACGTTGGTGCTGACCAGTTGGATGCACTTGCTTCTATCAAGAGTAAGAACGAACTCATTGCTGAGGTTGTTTCTATGCTCGAAGGTCCTGTTAACAGTGTACTTTCTGCACTTGATGGCGGCGCAACCATTCACGGTCTGCTTGACGCAATCGAGAAAAAGGGTGAATAATCCTCGTATCCTGCCGAGAACGGCTATAACAAAAACTGAAAGAAGCCGATTCTCCCCAGAATAAAACAAAATTAAAAAATAATAGTAACACATAAAAAACATTTAAGAAAATGGCAGATGTTAAAGCTATCGCTGAAGAGTTGGTAAACTTGACAGTGAAAGAAGTAAGTGAACTTAAGACTATCCTCAAGGATGAGTACGGAATTGAGCCTGCTGCTGCAGCTGTTGCTGTTGCTGCTGGTCCTGCAGCTGGTGGTGAGGCTGCTGCTGAAGAGAAGACTTCATTCGACGTTGTTCTCAAGAGCGCAGGTGCTGCTAAGCTCCAGGTTGTAAAGGCTGCTAAGGAAGCTCTTGGTCTTGGTCTTAAGGAGGCTAAGGATCTTGTTGATGGCGCTCCCTGCAATGTCAAGGAAGGCGTTGACAAGGCTACAGCTGAGGCCGTTAAGGCAGCCCTCGAGGCAGCTGGCGCTGAGATTGAGATTAAGTAATCAATTACCTTAGAATACTGTGGTTAAGAATCTTCAGGTTGAGGGTTCTTAACCTTTTTGTGTCTTTTAGGCAGCGCCCTAACCTCCCACTCTGGGTGTTCCGCTTGTCTCGGAACATCTGGATTTTTCAGTCTTAAATAGATTTTCCAGCAGATTGGATATTCTGAATCATCATTCAAATAACTATACAAGATGTCTCAAATCATCAACAATCGAGTAAACTTTGCCACCGTAAAGAACCCGATGCCTTATCCTGACTTCTTGGACGTTCAGCTCAAGTCGTTCAGGGATTTCCTTCAGTTGGACACTCCACCTGAGAAGCGCAAAAATGACGGTCTTTACAAGGTGTTTGCAGAGAATTTCCCCATTGCAGATACTCGCAATAACTTTGTTCTTGAGTTTTTGGACTACTATATTGACGCTCCACGCTATTCAATCGAGGAGTGTCTGGAACGTGGTCTTACCTACAGTGTTCCTTTGAAGGCCAAGCTCAAGCTCTATTGCTCAGACCCAGATCACGAAGACTTTGACACGGTCATTCAGGACGTGTTCTTGGGTTCCATCCCATACATGACAGACAACGGTACGTTCGTCATCAATGGTGCCGAACGTGTGGTTGTCTCTCAGTTGCACCGTTCTCCTGGCGTGTTCTTCGGCTCGAGTGTACATGCCAACGGTACTCCCCTGTTCTCTGCTCGTATCATCCCATTCAAGGGTTCATGGATAGAGTTTGCTACCGACATCAACAACGTGATGTACGCTTACATCGACCGTAAGAAGAAGTTGCCTGTGACAACTCTGCTCCGTGCCATCGGCTTTGAGAACGATAAAGACATTCTTGATATCTTCAATCTGTCGGACGAGATTAAGGTGACGGAGAATAGCCTTAAGAAGGCGAAAGGCCGCAAGCTTGCCGCACGTATTCTTCAGTCGTGGAATGAGGACTTTGTGGATGAAGATACGGGTGAGGTTGTTTCCATCGAGCGTAACGAGATTGTCGTTGATCGTGACAATGTCATTGACGATGATGTCATCGAGAAGATTCTCGATTCAGGTGTTGAGACAATTCTTGTGCAGCGTGAGGATGCCAACACGGCAGACTTCTCCATCATTTTCAACACGCTTCAGAAAGACCCCAGCAACTCTGAGAAGGAAGCTATCACCTATGTGTATCGTCAGCTTCGCAATGCTGATCCTGCCGATGATGCTTCAGCCCGTGAAGTGATTAACGGACTGTTCTTCTCTGATAAGCGTTATGACCTTGGCGATGTGGGTCGTTATCGAATCAACAGAAAGTTGAACCTTTCTATCGATCCCGAGATTCGTGTCTTGACCAAGGAGGACATCATTGAGATTATCAAGTATCTGGTTGAACTGGCCAATTCGAAGGCTGTTGTCGATGATATCGACCACCTTTCCAACCGTCGTGTACGCACTGTTGGCGAGCAGCTCTCTAACCAGTTCGCAAGCGGTCTTGCCCGCATGAGCCGTACCATCCGTGAGCGCATGAATGTGCGTGACAATGAGGTGTTCTCTCCAACCGACCTGATTAACGCAAAGACCATCTCCAGCGTCATCAATTCTTTCTTCGGAACGAACCCATTGTCGCAGTTCATGGATCAGACAAACCCGTTGGCTGAGGTAACTCACAAGCGTCGTCTTTCTGCCCTTGGTCCTGGCGGTCTGTCGCGCGAACGTGCCGGTTTCGAGGTGCGTGACGTACACTACACTCACTATGGTCGTTTGTGTCCAATCGAGTCTCCTGAAGGTCCAAATATCGGTCTGATTTCTTCTCTTTGTGTCTATGCAAAGATCAATAACCTCGGTTTCATCGAGACTCCATACCGTAAGGTGATTGATGGCGTGGCCGACATCAATAATGACCACATTGTTTATCTCTCTGCTGAAGAAGAAGAGAATAAGATTATTGGTCAGGGTAATGCGCCGTTGAAGGACGATGGTCACTTCATCCGTAAGGTTGTGAAGTGCCGTAAGGATGCCGACTATCCAGTGGTTCCTCCTGCAGAAGTGGACTATATGGACGTGGCTCCTCAACAGATTGCCTCTATCGCAGCAGCGCTCATCCCATTCCTTGAGCATGACGACGCCCACCGCGCACTCATGGGTTCGAACATGATGCGTCAGGCTGTTCCATTGATTCGTACAGAAGCTCCTATCGTCGGTACTGGCATCGAGAAGCAGGTGTGTGAGGATTCTCGCACGATGATTGTTGCCGAAGGTGACGGTGTGGTAGAGTATGTGGATGCAACGACCATCCGCGTTCTCTATAATCGTACAGAGGACGAGGAGTTCGTCAGCTTTGAGCCAGCTCTCAAAGAATATAAGATTCCAAAGTTCCGTCGCACCAACCAGAACATGACCATCGACCTCCGTCCCATCTGCGACCGTGGTCAGCATGTGAAGAAGGGCGACATCCTCACCGAAGGTTATGCTACAGAAGCTGGTGAATTGGCCCTTGGTCGCAACCTTCTCGTGGCTTATATGCCTTGGAAGGGCTACAACTACGAGGATGCCATAGTGCTCAACGAGCGTGTGGTTCGTGAAGACCTTCTCACTTCTGTGCATGTGGATGAGTACTCGCTCGAAGTGCGTGAGACCAAGCGTGGTGTGGAGGAACTGACTGCCGACATTCCTAACGTGAGCGAGGATGCCACAAAAGACCTCGACGAGAATGGTATTGTTCGTGTGGGTGCCCGCATCGAACCTGGCGACATCCTTATTGGTAAGATTACACCTAAGGGTGAGTCTGACCCAACACCAGAAGAGAAGCTCCTTCGTGCCATCTTCGGTGATAAGGCTGGCGATGTGAAGGATGCGTCTCTCAAGGCTACTCCCTCTCTTGCTGGTGTCGTGATTGACAAGAAACTCTTCTCCAAGGCCATCAAGACTCGTGCGTCGAAGGCCGAGGACAAGAAGATTCTTCCTAAATATGACCAGGAGTATCAGGACAAGATGGATGGCCTCAAGGAAATCCTTATCGATAAGATTCTTGAACTCACAGCAGGCAAGAAATCAAAGGGCGTCAAGGACTATATGGGTGCCGACATCATCCCGACTGGTGCCAAGTTCATTGCAGGTGCTCTTCACAACATCGACTATACGGCCGTTCAGCTTTCAGGATGGACTGCTGACGAGCACACCAACGAGTTGATTCGTCAGTTGGTCATCAACTATCTCAAGCAGTACAAGATTCTGGCTGCAGAACTCCACCGTAAGAAGTTTGCCTTGACGATTGGTGACGAACTTCCGTCAGGCATCATCCAGATGGCAAAAGTTTACATCGCCAAGAAGCGTAAGATTGGTGTGGGTGATAAGATGGCTGGTCGTCACGGTAACAAGGGTATCGTGTCCAAGGTGGTTCGTCAGGAAGACATGCCATTCCTCGAGGATGGTACGCCAGTCGATATCGTGCTCAACCCACTGGGTGTGCCTTCACGTATGAACATCGGTCAGATTTTCGAGACTGTGCTTGGTGCAGCAGGAAAGAAACTCGGTGTGAAGTTCTCCACTCCAATCTTCGATGGTGCTCGCCTCGAAGACCTCTGCGAATGGACAGACAAGGCAGGACTCCCACGCTATGGACGTACTTACCTCTACAATGGTGAGACAGGACTCCGTTTCGACCAGCCGGCAACAGTCGGTGTGACCTACATGCTGAAACTCGGTCACATGGTCGAGGACAAGATGCACGCACGTTCCATCGGTCCTTACTCTCTTATCACTCAACAGCCACTTGGTGGTAAAGCCCAGTTTGGTGGTCAGCGTTTCGGAGAAATGGAGGTTTGGGCACTCGAGGCATTCGGTGCGGCACATGTTCTTCAAGAGATCCTTACGATTAAGTCAGATGATGTCAACGGCCGTAGCAAGGCCTATGAAGCCATCGTCAAGGGCGACCCAATGCCAACTCCTGGCATCCCCGAGTCACTCAACGTGCTTCTCCACGAACTTCGTGGTCTCGGTCTCAGCATCTCATTGGATTAACTTATATAAAGATACTTATATAACATGGCTTTTAAGAAAGAATCAAAAATCAAGAATAACTTCACAAAAATCACCATCAGTCTCGCTTCGCCAGAGGAAATCCTCGAGAACAGCTGTGGTGAGGTGTTGAAGCCAGAAACCATCAACTACCGCACTTACAAGCCTGAGCGCGATGGTCTTTTCTGCGAGCGTATCTTTGGCCCTACCAAGGACTATGAGTGCCATTGCGGCAAATACAAGCGCATCCGCTACAAAGGCATTGTCTGCGACCGATGCGGTGTGGAGGTGACTGAAAAGAAAGTGCGTCGTGAGCGCACGGGCCACATCGCCCTGGTGGTGCCAGTTGCCCACATCTGGTACTTCCGTTCGTTGCCTAACAAGATTGGCTATCTTCTTGGTCTTCCCACCAAGAAACTCGATGCCGTCATCTACTACGAGCGCTACATCATCATTCAGGCAGGTGTTGCTGAAGACGCAGAGAAGAACATCCTCAATGGTGAATTGCTCTCTGAGGAAGAGTATTACGACATCGTTGACAATCTCGACCCCAACAACGAGCAACTTCCAGACGATGATCCCAACAAGTTCATTGCCATGATGGGTGCAGAAGCCATCGAGTATATGCTCAAACGCATCGACCTCGATCACTTGGCCAACGAACTTCGTGCCGCCGCCGACAAGGATGGCTCCGTTCAGCGTAAGACAGAGGCTCTCAAGCGTCTGCAAGTCGTTGAATCCTTCCGTGCCAGCAAGGGCAAGAGCCGTCCGGAGTGGATGATTATGCACAACATCCCGGTGACTCCTCCCGACCTCCGTCCGCTCGTGCCACTGGATGGTGGACGTTTCGCCACCTCCGACCTCAACGACCTCTATCGTCGTGTCATCATTCGTAACAACCGCCTCAAGCGACTCATTGAGATAAAAGCTCCTGACGTGATTCTCCGCAACGAGAAGCGCATGCTTCAAGAGGCCGTTGACTCCCTCTTCGACAACTCTCGTAAGAGCAGTGCCGTGAAGAGCGAGAGCAACCGTCCGTTGAAGTCTCTCTCCGATGCCCTCAAGGGTAAGCAGGGACGCTTCCGTCAGAACCTTCTCGGTAAGCGTGTCGACTATTCAGCACGTTCCGTGATTGTGGTCGGTCCCGAACTCAACATGGGTGAGTGCGGTCTGCCCAAGCTTATGGCTGCCGAACTCTACAAGCCGTTCGTCATCCGCAAGCTCATTGAGCGTGGCATCGTGAAGACGGTCAAGTCTGCCAAGAAGATTGTCGATCGTCGCGATCCTGTCGTGTGGGACATCCTTGAATACGTGATGAAGGGTCACCCCGTGCTTCTCAACCGTGCACCTACACTTCACCGTCTTGGTATTCAGGCCTTCCAGCCACGCATGATTGAAGGTAAGGCAATCCAGCTCCACCCACTCGCATGTACAGCGTTCAACGCTGACTTCGACGGTGACCAGATGGCCGTTCACCTTCCTCTCTCTAACGAGGCTATTCTGGAGGCACAGCTCCTCATGCTCCAGTCTCACAACATTCTTTCTCCTGCCAGTGGTGACCCTATCACCGTGCCATCTCAGGACATGGTGCTCGGTCTCTACTACATCTCCAAGATTCGTCCGGGTGCAAAGGGTGAGGGACTCACATTCTATGGACCAGAAGAGGCCATCATTGCTTACAACGAAGGCAAGGTGGATGTGCATGCCCAAATCAAGTGTCTCGTCAAAGACATTGATGCAGATGGTAACCCCATCAAGCATATCGTAGAAACCACCGTAGGTCGTATCATCATCAACGATGTGGTGCCTGAGGAAATCGGTTTCGTCAACGAGGTCATCGGTAAGAAGGCCCTCAAGAAGGTCATCACCCGTGTCATCAAGGGTGTCGGTATGGCTCGTGCCTGCGAGTTCCTCGATGGTATCAAGAACCTTGGCTATCGCAAGGCATACGAAGGTGGACTTTCCTTCGTGCTCGACGACATCATCATTCCTGCCGAGAAAGAGCAGATTGTTCAGGACGGCCACGATGCCGTTGACCAGATTACCATGAACTATCAGATGGGTCTTATCACCGACAAGGACCGTTATCAGCAAGTCGTTGAAACTTGGACCAAGGTGAACGAATCGCTGAAGAAGACCCTCATGAAGCAAATGACCGAGGCCGACCAAGGTTTCAACGCCGTCTTCATGATGCTCGACTCTGGTGCCCGTGGTTCTGCCGACCAGATTGCCCAGCTCGCTGGTATGCGTGGTCTGATGGCCAAGCCCCAGAAGGCAGGTGCTTCCGACAATAACATCATCGAGAACCCCATCCTTTCTAACTTCAAGGAAGGTATGTCAGTGCTCGAGTACTTCATCTCCACTCACGGTGCCCGTAAGGGTCTTGCCGACACCGCCCTCAAGACGGCCGACGCAGGTTACCTCACTCGCCGTCTCGTCGATGTGTCTCACGACGTCATCATCAACGAAGAAGACTGTGGTACACTCCGTGGCTTGATTTGCACCGCCCTCAAGGATGGCGACCGCATCGTAGCCTCTTTGGCAGAGCGTATTCTCGGCCGTGTGTCTGTTCACGACATCGTCAATCCTCAGACCAACGAACTCATCGTGGCCAGTGGTGAAGAAATCACCGACCGTCTGGCTGCCGAGATTGAGGCTTGTGGCATCGAGAGCGTCGAGATTCGTTCTGTGCTCACCTGCGAAAGCAAGAAGGGCGTCTGCATGAAGTGTTACGGACGCAACCTCGCCACTCAGCGCATGGTTCAGAAGGGTGAGGCCGTTGGTGTCATCGCGGCACAGGCCATTGGTGAGCCTGGTACTCAGCTGACCCTCCGTACATTCCACGCTGGTGGTGTGGCTGGTAACGCTGCTGCCAACGCTCAGATTAAGGCCAAGAACAAGTCTAAGATAGAGATTGACGAACTCCGCACCGTTGCTCGTCCTACAGCCGAGCATCCCAATGGACAAGTGGTTGTAGGTCGTCTGGCAGAACTCCGTTTCGTCGATCTCAATACAGGCATCGTGCTTTCGACCGTGCCAGTGCCTTACGGTGCCAATCTCTACGCCAACTCAGGCGACACTGTTGAAGCAGGTCAGATTATCGCTGACTGGGATCCATTCAACTCTGTCATCGTCACCGAGTTCGATGGTGTGGCACAGTTCGAAGGTGTGAAGGAAGGTCTGACCTATCGTGTCGATGTCGATGAAACCACAGGTCTTCGCGACCTCATCGTAACCGAGGCAAAAGACCGTGCCGCAGTGCCTTACTGCCACATCCTCGACAAGAAGGAAGGCGAACTGCTCCGCACCTACTCATTCCCCATCAATGGTCACATTGTGGTCGAAGATGGTCAGAAACTCAAGGCAGGTGACATCCTCGTGAAGATTCCACGTTCAGTGGCTAAGGCAGGCGATATCACCGGTGGTCTTCCACGTGTGACCGAGCTCTTTGAGGCTCGCAACCCATCCAACCCAGCCGTTGTTGCTGAAATTGATGGTGAGGTGACGATGGGTAAGGTGAAGCGTGGTAACCGTGAAATCATCCTCACCTCCAAGGTGGGCGATGTTCGCAAGTACCTCGTGCCACTGTCCAAGCAGATTCTTGTGCAGGAGAACGACTACGTGCGTGCTGGTACACCACTTTCTGATGGTGCCATCACACCAGCAGACATCCTTGCCATCAAGGGTCCTACTGCTGTGCAGGAATACATCGTCAACCAAGTGCAGGATGTCTATCGTATGCAGGGTGTGTCTATCAACGACAAGCACTTCGAGATTATTGTCCGTCAGATGATGCGCAAGGTGAAGATTGAAGACGCTGGCGACACCCGATTCCTCGAAGAAGGCATTGTTGACAAACTCGACTTCCTCGAGGAGAACGACCGCATCTGGGGCAAGAAGTTCGTCACCGATGCAGGCGACTCCGAGACCCTCGAACCTGGTATGATTATCACCGCCCGCAAGCTGCGCGACGAGAACTCGATGCTGAAGCGTCGTGACCTCAAGCTTGTGCAGACACGCGATGCCATCCCAGCCACTTCTGTGCAGATTCTGCAAGGTATCACCCGTGCAGGTCTCGGCAGCAAGTCCTTCATGTCTTCTGCATCATTCCAAGAGACCACGAAGGTGCTCAACGAGGCAGCCATCTGCGGTAAGAGCGACTCGCTCGAAGGTATGAAGGAGAACGTCATCACCGGTCACCTCATCCCTGCCGGTACGGGTATGCGCGACTTCGACAAGATTATTGTCGGTGCCAAAGAAGACTTCCAGACCGTCGAGCGTCGTCCCTTCGATGCCGACATGGTATTCTCTTCCTTCGACAACGAATTTTAATCGAACCAACTCATATTTATATAGCAAGGTCGGGGCTGACTCACTGCGAGTCAGCCCCGACCTTTTTTTGTTTATTTGGAGCCAAAATCATCCTTGTTGAAGAAAATTTCATTAAAAAAATCCTTCAACAAGTGATTTCTTCATTTTCCGTTTGCTAACCTCTGAAAGTTTGTCTATCTTTGCCGTGGAAAAACGGTATGCTCACTACCTCGAAATCGGTCTGAGTCACACCCCTGTCATAGGTGTGAGTCACACCCCTACCATAGGTGTGAGTCAGACCGATTTTGAGGTTATATAAATAGATGTGATTATGCTGATTGTAAGGAAAGCTAAAAAGAAGATTGTGCGTCCTGAGGGCATGCGTGAGGCGTGGGTGTATCAGTCGCCCGCATTGCCTGCTGTCCAGTTCAAGGATGTGGTGAAAGAGTGTGCAGAATCGTGTGGCGAGCACCCCAGCAAGACGTTGGGGGTGGTGAATGCCCTGATGGATCGCATTGCGCACTATCTGGAGATTGGGCGCACGGTGCGTATCGACGGCATTGGTACGCTCAAGCCAGTGATCAATTCGGCGTCGGCTGCCACGGCGGAGGAGCTGGGTGAACCCACTGAGGCCATCAAGGGGGTGAAGGTGAGGTTCTATCCGCATGGCCCGTTGCAGGAGGCGATTGCCGAGAATGGCTTTGAGTACCAATCGGAATTGGACGATGAGTAAGGTCTAATCTTCAAAATGTGATGGCATGAAGAAAACGATTGTTTGGACATTGGTGGTGCTGGTGGTGCTGGGCATCGCCGGTGCGGTGGCTTGGCGTTTCTGGCCGGCGGAGACCATCAATCTGGAGGAGTACACGCCTTCAAAAGAGTTTGAGCCAGCCTATGAGGCGATGGAGGCCAAGGCTCCTGAGTATGACATTGAGGAGACCGTGAGGGCGATGAATGCACTGGAGGTGGCTCAGTGTCAGTCGGATGACTTCATGAGCTATCTGGAGTATGTGGCCAAGCAAGACTTCAGCCGTGTGGCGCCGGAGGTGCTGGAGCAGAAGAAAAAGCTGTTCCCCATCTTGCAGCGGCTCTATGAGTTGCAGAAGGAGCATGAGGAACTGGATGATGTGTGGATGCTGGTGAGGAGTGCCACGAGCGGGGCAACGACGTTTGCATCGGAGCTGAACCCCGTGGGGGTGATTGCATCGATGGCGATGGGCGATGCCACGTTGAGTTCAGTCTCGATGACTGGCAGCCTGGACAAGGCGCAAACGGCGGCTTTTGACGAATATGAGAAGCAGAAGGAACTGAAGCGTCAGCTGGAACGGGAAATTGAGGCGGTGCGGATGTCGTACATTGAGTATCTGGAGGACTATGCACCGGTTTATTATAAGTATATGCAGGAGTGGAATGCGCTGTGCCTGAACAAGGACAAGGCCTACATCGACCTCTATGGCGGGCATCCGATGGAGGCCTACAACAAGACGCAGGAGATTCTGAAAGAATATCCGACCAACCGCGAGGCACTGCTGCTGAAAGGGCTTTCGCTCATTCAGATGGCTGGGGTGAATGGAGCGGATGGAGTAGATGGGGCTTCTGGAGAATCTGGAGTGTTGCGCTCCTCCGGAGAATCTGGGGCAGATGCGGCAGCCGACTCCCTGCCCTCTGGAATCTCCAGTGAAGTGGAGCGTTCCAGCCTCTCCAGCCCCTCTCTGCCTCTCCTCGTTGAGGCGGAGAGCACCCTCGACCAATACATCAAGCTTTATCCTTCGCGTTCGGCACCCGCTTTGGTGCTGAAGGGGCTGCTCTATCGCGAGGAGGGCGAGACAGCCAAGGCTGTGTCCTATTTCGACCAAGCCTCCATGGAGTATCCGCGTCAGGCGGAGGCACTGACCGACCTGCTCGACAGCTATAAGGCGCGCACCTATCTGAACCGTTCGGCAGAAGGGAAATACCTGCTGCGCCTCTACCGCTCCACGATGGAGGGATTTGGCATTTTCAGCCCCAACCTGCTCAAGGCGAACTACTATGCCCAGCACGGCGACACGGAGCAGAGCAAGGAGGAAATCTTCAACCACTTCTACCGCCGTGCCAATCAGGGCGTGTATGACTGTCTGCTGAGCGACATGCAGTATTGCGAGGAAAACATGTACAGCAGTTTCCGCCAACTCCTGTTGGAGCAGTCGTTCATCGACGTGCAGGTGGAACCCACCACCAACTGGACCCTCTCCGACAAGGACGACGAAATCAAGGTGACCATCAACAACCGCTCCGACATCGATCTGGAGAATGTGCGCATCTTCCTGTGCCTGCACTACACCGATATGTACAAGGATGAATATGATGTGCAGAAACTCCCGTCGGTCAACATCATCAAGCATCACGACAAGACCGAGATAGGCGTGGTGCCACTCACCTATGAGGGCAAGAAGTACAACGACATCACCCGCATTCGTGCCATCGCCATGACCGACGACAAGATTTGCTGGATTGACAATGTGAACTACAAGTACATGAGGGCGCAAGCCAATGCGCAAGGCAATTCTTCAAAGGGAAAGAAAGCGGACGCATCTAAGCTATCATCTGCCAAGCAGCAACTTCTTGACGACTTCGACATTGACAACGGCAAACTGCAGACGCTCATTCAGCAGGGCATGAAGGTCAGCGGCATTGCCAGCGATGGCAACCTGTGGAACGACATGAAGCGCGATGTGAAGAACCTCGTCACGGGAGGCGACCGCAAACTGCACATTGAACTGCCACGCATCCTCACCCTCATCGACCCCGTCTTCTCGCTCAACCAGCTGGGCGACAAGGACAAGGCCGTGCGTCCCTCGGAGAACTACCTCTCCGGCTCCAGCATCCGCCTCAAGTTCGACTACGAGCCTAAGCAAGGCGAGACTATTCCCCTCTACATCTACAGTGACTTCGCCAACTTCAAGGTGACCATCAAGTTTGAGGGTGGCAAACCCACAGTGAAAAGTGTGGAACTGCTGTGATTGATATGGCGCAGCGGTCTCTACACCTCCTCCCTCTCTCGCAACAGCCCCCCATCATATCGACAAAAGGAATGTGCCATTCACGGCACATTCCTTTTTGAAAAATAATGAGAATCTTGGTGTAGTTCGCGGAATTTTTTGTAAATTTGCATATAAAACCAGTTGATAGAAAAATTATGGGAAACATACAACAACGTGAGGAATTGCATCGCACCATTTGGGCGATGGCTGATGACTTGAGAGGTCAGGCAGGTGGATGGGAGTTTAAGGCATACGTGCTGGGCACTCTGTTCTATCGGTTCATCTCGGAGAATCTGACTGACTACATCAACAAGTTGCAGGCAGAGGCAGGTGTGGAGGGCTTTGACTATGCTGCCATGAGCGACGAGGAAGCAGAAGAGGCGCGCGACATGATGGTGGCGGAGAAGGGTTTCTTCATCCTTCCCTCCCAACTCTTCCAGAATGTGTGCAAGCATTGTGAGCAGGACGAGAACCTGAACATGACGCTGGCAAAGGTGTTCAAGGAGATTGAGGGTTCTGCCATCGGCACAGCATCGGAAGATGACATGAAGGGCTTGTTCAGCGACTTCAACGTGGACAGCATGTTTTTGGGTGGCGATGTGAAGACTCGCAACAAGAACATGGCAAAGGTGCTCCTGAAGATTCGCGACATGAATTTGGGCGAGGATTTTCTGGACAACAAGATAGATGCCTTTGGCGATGCCTATGAGTTTCTGATGACCATGTATGCCAGCGGGGCAGGCAAGTCGGGCGGCGAGTTCTTCACCCCTCAGGAGGTGAGCGAACTCTTGGCGCGTCTGGCTGCTGCCGATGGGCATGAGATTCGTTCGGTCTATGACCCTGCATGTGGCAGTGGCTCGTTGTTGCTCAAATTCTCCAAGACCATCGGAAGGGACAATCCCAACCTGATGTACTACGGACAGGAAATCAACCCCACCACCTACAACCTGTGCCGCATCAACATGTTCCTGCACAACATCAACTACGACAAGTTTGACATCCAGTTAGGTGACACGTTGGTTCATCCCCTGCATCGTCAGTTGGAACCCTTCGATGCCATCGTCAGCAATCCCCCTTACAGCATCGAATGGGAAGGCTCGAAGAATCCGCTTCTGATTAACGATGACCGCTTTTCGGGTCCTGGAGTGTTGGCACCCGACAAGACTGCCGACCTCGCTTTCACGCTCCACATGCTGGCATCGCTCAGCGAGAGTGGAACGGCTGCCATCGTCGAGTTCCCTGGTGTGCTCTATCGTGGAGGCAAGGAGAAGTCCATCCGTCAGTGGCTCATTGAGAACAACCGCATCGACACCATCATTCAGTTGCCCAGCAACCTTTTCTTTGGAGTGGGCATTGCCACCTGCATCATCGTGTTGCGCAAGGGCATGCGTCCCGACAATCAGGTGCTCTTCATCGATGCCTCGCGTGAGTTTGTGAAGAATGGCAACAAGAACCGTCTCACCCAGGAGAACCAAGACCACATCTTCCACGTGTTTGCCGAGCGCAAGGAAGAGCAATACTTCTCCTGCTTGGTGCCCAATAGCGATATTTTGGCAAACGATGCCAACCTCTCCGTTTCCTCCTATGTGGAACAGGAAGACACCCGTGAGGTGATAGACATCAAGGCGGTCAATGCCAAGTTGGTGGAACTGATTGCAGAAGGTGAAGAGTTGAACAGGAAGATTGAAACGATTATCAAGGAATTAGGAGCATGAAAGAGAAGAACATAACCGCATTGCTTTCAGCACTTCGTGAGCAGAAAGAGATGAGATTGAAAGGTGGTATCTATCACAAAACGCAGATAGACCTGACCTATAACTCGAACCATATTGAGGGAAGTCGCTTGACGCACGACCAGACACGTTACATCTTTGAGACGAACACCATTGGTGTGACTGCTGACGAGACGTTGAACGTGAATGATATTGTAGAGACAGTGAATCACTTTCGCTGTATCGACTTGATGATAGACAAGGCAGAAGAGCCGCTTTCGGAAGAATTGGTGAAGACGCTGCATGGCATCTTGAAATCAGGCACATCCGACAGTCGGAAGGATTGGTTTGCCGTTGGTGACTACAAGCGTCTGCCTAACGAGGTGGGTGGTGAGGAGACCTGTGAACCAGAACGAGTGCATGACAGCATGCAACGATTGATAGAGGATTACAACGCCAAGGAGTCCCATACGCTGGAGCACATCCTCGACTTTCATGTTCGTTTTGAAAAGATACACCCTTTCCAGGATGGTAATGGTCGTGTAGGACGTCTTGTCATGTTCAAGGAGTGTTTGCGCAGTGGCATTGTTCCTTTCATCATCACCGACGAACTGAAAATGTTCTATTACCGAGGTTTGCGTGAGTGGGGTCATGCCGATGGTTATCTGACTGACACTTGCCTTTCTGCACAAGACCAGTATAAGGCTGTACTCGATTATTTTAGAATCAACTATTAATTTGGATTGAAGCGTATGGTGGAATGGAAGAAATTGGGAGAAGTTTGTAAGGTTCTAAGAGGTAAACGCCTAACAAAATCTCAATTAAATGAAAGTGAAGGCTACCCTGTATTACATGGCGGCTCTACTCCTATGGGCTATTATGAGGAGTTTAATCGTAAGGCCAATACCACAGTTGTCGTAAACACTGGAAATGCAGGATGTGTTTTCTTTTACGATAAAGAATTTTGGTCATCGGATGCATGTTTTTCATTATATCCCAACAAAGAGATAATTGACAAATTCCTATACCTTTATGTATATGGGTGCGAAAGGATATTGAAGGGTAAAATAAGGGCAGGGGCAATGCCTACTATTGATGCAAAAGCTGTAGAAGACTTGTTTATTCCCATTCCTTCCCTTTCCGAACAACAACGTATTGTTTCCATTCTTGACACCTTCACCTCTTCCATTTCCAATCTGAAACAGCAAATTGAGGAGAGAAGAAAACAATATGAGTATGAGAGAGAGACGTTGTTTACTGAATTTACAAAGACTAAGACAATTGGTGAATTGACAAAAGTTTTTTCATGCCCTCGTGTGTATAAAGACCAATGGAAAGACTCTGGAATTCCTTTTTGGAGATCAAGTGATGTAATGTCATATTATAACAAGGTTCAGAATCCAAGAGGGAAGGTATATATATCTGAATCACTTTACAAAGATCTCTCAAAGAAAACTGAAAAAATAGAAAAGGGCGACATCTTGGTAACAGGAGGTGGAACTATAGGGATACCGTATCTTAAAAAGGATAATACTCCTCTATTTGTTAAAGACGCAGATTTAATCTGCATAAAGAAAAGCGAAAGTATTATACCGTCCTACTTATATCATTTCTTTTTCTCTACAGGTTTTCAATTGTATTTAAAAAAGATAACCCATGATGCAACAATTGCTCATTACACTATTGGGCAAATAATAGATACACCTGTTCCCATCCCATCCCTTACCGAGCAATCCCGCATTGTTTCTATCCTTGACACCTTTGAGCAATCCATTGCCAACTTGGAGGAGCAACTGGCGATGAGGGAAAAGCAATATGAGTATTATAGGG
>CAMVIM010000032.1 GCA_947167515.1 uncultured Prevotellaceae bacterium
CCGACTGGCAGACAAGCCAACCCTGCGGGGCATCTATCTGCACAACGGCAAGAAAATCATTGTCCCATGAGGGAATGAAGGCGGAAAACCATCTATCATCATTCAGACATTCATTCAGCCTATGAAAGATTCAGTCATCATCGTCTCGGGAGGCATGGACTCCATCACCATGCTCTACGAATATCAAGCAGAAATAGCCCTCGGCATCTCCTTCGACTATGGGAGCAACCACAATGCGAGGGAGATTCCGCTGGCTCGGATGCACTGCGAGCGACTGGGCATTGAGCATGTCACCATCCCGCTGGACTTCATGCAGCGCTATTTCAAGTCGGCGCTGCTGGAGGGGGCGGAGGCCATTCCCGAAGGTCGTTATGCGGTGGAGAACATGGCTTCGACGGTGGTGCCATTCCGAAACGGCATCATGCTCGCCATTGCTTGTGGATTGGCGGAGAGCAGGGGACTGAAGCGCGTGATGATGGCTAATCATGGGGGCGACCACACGGTCTATCCCGACTGCCGCCCTGAGTTTGTGCGAGCGATGGACAAGGCCATGAGGCTGGGCACGGATACGAATGTGGAGGTGCTGGCTCCCTACACGAATATCACGAAGGGCGAGATTGCGCGTCGGGGCAAGGCACAGGGCATTGACTATAGTGAGACGTGGTCGTGTTACAAGGGTGGAGAGAAGCACTGCGGACGCTGTGCCACTTGCATCGAACGGAAGGAGGCGTTGCTGGAGGCAGGCATTGTGGACAAAACGGAGTATCAAGACTGATGAGACGTTTTATGCAATGGGTGCTGGCAGCCACCCTCGTCTGCTGCCTCTCGGCGTTTGTCCCGAGCCTGCCGGACGATGACAACGCGGTTCTGCCTGCGACGGAGTATCTTACGTTGTGGAACGCTTGTCCTGCCCTGACCGCTCTGCAGGAATATGTGGAGGATGTGACTGACTCGAACTCCGTGAACTTCATCGGGGTGGATGACCGAATCGCCACCTTCGACATGGATGGTACTTTCATCGCTGAACTCTTTCCTACGTATTTTGAGTATAATATGCTGGAGTACCGTGTGCTGGACGATGAAACGTATCGGGACGTGGCCCCAGAGGATGTGAGGGAGGCGGCGCAGGAAATCAGAGGCTTTGTGAGGGATGACAAGCCGCTTCCGGAGCATTTCGACATGAAGCATGCTCGTGCGGCGGCAAAGGCGTATGCTGGCATGACGATGGCTGAGTTTGATGCCTATGTGAATGCGTATGCTTCTAAGCCGGCGAACGGATTCAGGGGGATGACTTACGGGCAGAGCTTCTACAGGCCGATGCTGCAGGTGTTTGACTACCTCAGGGCGTATGGCTTCACGTGTTATGTCATCTCTGGCTCCGACCGCTTGATCTGCCGTACGCTGGTGAAGCCGCTCGGCATCGAGCCAAACCTCGTGATTGGCATGGACGTGAAGTTGTGCGCTTCGGGACAGGGCGTGGAGGAAGGTGTCAACTACACCATGAAGAAAGGGGAGAACATTGTCCGCACGGATGAACTCATCATCAAGAATTTGAAGACGAACAAGGTTCTGCAGATTGTTCAGGAGATTGGCAAGGTGCCGGTCCTTTCGTTTGGAAACACGAGCGGTGACTGCGCCATGCACAATTACTGCCTGAGCAATCCAACATACAGGTCGGCGGCTTTTATGCTGATTGCCGATGATGAGGCAAGAGACCACGCAGATAGGAAGAAGGCACTCGCGATGGGCAAAGAGTGGCGCGAGGCGGGGTATCACGTCATCTCGATGCGGGATGACTTCAAGACCATCTATGGTGACGGGGTGGAGAAGACGGACTTCACGTTTTCTGTCGATGAAAATAAATAATGTGCCCAAAAGTTTGGCGGTGAAAGAAAAATGTTGTACTTTTGCAGCCAAAATCGCGAGTGAGTGAATGCAATGACCTGTAGGACCTTGCCGATTGCCGAACGGAAGCGATTTGTGTAAAAAGGAAAGTGATGACAACTTATAGCAACATAGCACTACTGAACCTTCTTGGGCTTCGACTTACAGGGTCGAAGGTGAGAAAGGTGTGCAGTTGCTGTCAAGCATAACGGTACGAATAGAATGTTTAACCTTTCTCACAGTCGTGGGGAAGGTTTTACTTTTTAATGAGGTCGGCTTCGTGGCTGTGAGAACTAACAATTAAATTCAAGATATGGCAGACAGATTATTTATCTTTGACACGACGCTGCGCGATGGTGAGCAGGTACCTGGATGTCAGCTCAACACGGTTGAGAAGATTCAGGTGGCAAAGCAGCTGGAAGCGTTGGGCGTGGATGTCATCGAGGCTGGTTTCCCCATTTCCAGCCCAGGCGATTTCAACAGTGTGGTAGAAATTTCTAAGGCAGTCACATGGCCTACAATCTGTGCGTTGACCCGTGCAGTGGAGAAAGACATCGATGTGGCTGCTGAGGCATTGCAGTATGCAAAGCACAAGCGTATCCACACCGGTATCGGCACATCGCCTTCACACATCAAATACAAGTTCAACTCCACTCCTGAGGAAATCATCGAGCGTGCTGTGGCTGCGGTGAAGTATGCCAAGCGTTACGTGGAGGATGTGGAGTTCTATGCTGAGGATGCAGGTCGTACGGACAACGAGTATCTGGCTCGTGTCATCGATGCCGTGACGAAGGCTGGTGCTACGGTTTGTAACATCCCCGATACAACAGGCTTCCGTGTGCCCAACGAATATCACGAGAAAATAAAATATCTCTATGAACATGTGGATGCCTTTGCTGCTGGTAAGTCCATCCTCTCGACCCATTGCCACAACGACCTCGGTATGGCGACTGCCAATACCGTAGCAGGTGTGCTGGGTGGTGCGCGTCAGGTGGAGGTCACCATCAACGGTATCGGTGAGCGTGCTGGTAACACTTCTCTTGAAGAGGTGGCGATGATATTCAAGACCCACCCAGACCTCGGCATCGAGACGAACATCAACACGACAAAGATTTATCCGACAAGCCGCATGGTGTCGAGCCTGATGAATATGCCTGTACAGCCAAACAAGGCCATTGTGGGTAAGAACGCGTTTGCTCATTCCAGCGGCATCCATCAGGATGGTGTGCTGAAGAACGCATCGACCTACGAAATCATGGACCCCAAAGAGGTGGGCATCGACGACAACGCAATCGTGCTGACGGCTCGAAGCGGACGTGCTGCGTTGAAGCATCGTCTGCACGTGAATGGTGTGGAAGTGGAAGGCGAGAAACTCGACAAGATCTATGAAGAGTTCCTGAAGTTGGCAGACAAGAAGAAGGAAGTGACCGACGACGATATCCTCGTATTGGCTGGTGCAGAGCGTAGTGCCACTCACAATGTGAAGTTGGATTATCTGCAGGTGACTACGGGCAAGGGCGTTCGTTCTGTGGCATCCATCGGATTGCAGGTAGCCAACGAACACTTTGAGGCTGCCGCATCGGGCAACGGTCCTGTGGATGCTGCCATCAATGCACTGAAGTGCATCATCAAGCGCAAGATGACACTCAAGGAGTTCACCATCCAGGCTATCTCAAAAGGTTCTGACGACATGGGTAAGGTGCACATGCAGGTGGAGTACAACGGTCACCTCTACTATGGTTTTGGTGCCAACACCGACATCGTCACCGCCTCCGTCGAAGCATACATTGACTGTATCAATAAATTTAGAGGTTAAGCAATGGGAAAGACATTATTTGACAAGATTTGGGATGCCCACGTCGTGCAGAACGTGGAGGATGGTCCCACACAATTGTATATCGACCGCTTGTATGCGCACGAGGTGACGAGTCCGCAGGCGTTCGACACATTGAGAGATAAGAACATCAAGGTGTTCCGTCCTGACCATGTGGTGGCAATGCCTGACCATAACACACCTTCTGACCAGCAGGAGCGCATTGACGACCCTGTAGGCCGCAAGCAGGTGGAGACCTTGAAAGCCAACTGCGAAGAGTTTGGCATCAAGCACTTCGCGATGGGTACGAAGGACAACGGTATCATCCACGTGGTGGGTCCAGAGAAGGCACTTTCGTTGCCAGGCATGACCATCGTGTGTGGCGACTCTCACACTTCCACGCATGGTGCTGTGGGTGCTATCGCAATGGGTATCGGTACGAGCGAGGTGGCACAGGTGCTCGCTTCGCAGTGCATCCTTCAGAGCAAGCCCAAGACGATGCGCATCAACATCGAAGGCACGCTGCCAGAGGGTACGACTGCCAAGGATGTGGCACTCTACATCATGGCACAGATGACCACTTCTGGTGCTACGGGCTATGCAGTGGAATATGCTGGCTCGGCTGTGCGCAACATGAGTATGGAGGGACGTTTGACCCTCTCCAACCTCTCTATCGAGATGGGTTCACGTGCAGGTCTGATTGCTCCTGACGAAACCACCTTCGCCTATCTGAAAGGTCGTGAGTATGCCCCCAAGGGCGCCGATTGGGACAAGGCTGTGGAAGAGTGGAAGAAACTCTACTCTGACGAGGATGCCGTGTTCGACAAGGAAGTGACTTATCGTGCTGAGGACATCGTTCCACGCATCACCTACGGAACCAACCCAGGTGCTGGTATCGCTATCGATGAGGCGATTCCTACGCTCGACGAGATTCCAGAGGCTGACCGCTCTCAGTTCCTCAGCATGTTGGAATACATGCAGTTCGAACCAGGTCAGAAACTCGAGGGAGTGCCTGTCGATTACTGTTTCCTCGGTGCTTGCACCAACGGCCGCATCGAAGACTTCCGTGCATTCGCCTCTGTGGTGAAAGGCAAGAAGAAGGCTGACAGTGTGGTGGCTTGGCTCGTGCCCGGCTCTTGGCTCGTTCGTCAGCAAATCATCGACGAGGGCATCGACAAGATTCTGGAAGAGGCAGGCTTCGAACTCCGTCTTCCCTCTTGTTCTTCATGCCTGGCGATGAACCCCGACAAGGTGCCAGCAGGCAAACTCTCTATCTCTACCAGCAACCGCAACTTCGTAGGTCGTCAAGGTCCCGGTGCCCGCACCATCCTTGCTTCACCGCTGGTTGTGGCAGCATCAGCCATCACAGGAGTAGTAACTGACCCAAGAAAATTGTAAGACTATGGCTAAAGAAAAATTCGACATCATCCAGTCAACCTGCATTCCTATTCAGATTGACAACTGCAATACCGACCTCATCATCCCTGCCCGTTACTTGGCCAGCACCACACGCGATTCCAAGTTCTTCGGCGACGCCTTCATGCACGACCTCCGTTTCGATGCCGAAGGCAATCCTGTGGCAGACTTTGTGATGAACCAACCCGAATATGCAGAGGCACCTCGCAAGGGTGTACATGAGATTATCGTAGGCGGTCAGAACTGGGGCTCTGGTTCCAGCCGTGAACATGCCGCATGGGCCATCGCTGGCTATGGCGTTCGTGTCGTCATCTCCAGTTCCTTTGCTGACATCCACCGCAACAACCTCCTCAACTGCTTCGTGCTTCCTGTCATCGTGAGCAAGGAGTTCCAGCAGGAACTCTTCGACAGCATTGCTGCCAATCCTCAGACAGAGGTGAAGGTTGATGTACCTAACCAGACGGTGACCAACCTCGCTACAGGCAACTCTGAGCACTTCGACATCAACTCCTACAAGAAGTACTGCCTGTTGAATGCCTACGACGACATCGACTTCCTCCTTTCCAACAAGGACAAGATCGAGGCGTTCGAAGGCAAGGAAGAGGTAACATCAGAATCTCAGGAGAATATAGAGACACCAGCCACTCCTCTCTACGTCGAAGCTTCCAACGAGGCTCCCGCTGAAGAACCTGCCGAAGAGGTGGCACCCATTGAGGTGAAAGCCAAGGAAAGCGAGCCTTTCGTGCCCAAGAAGTTGCTGCCTATCGACCGTAGCTTGGCCAAGTTCTTCTTCCTCAGCCTCATTACTTTAGGCATTTATGGCATTGTGGTGATGACGAAGATCTCTGCTGAAATCAACACCGTGGCCTCCCGTTACGACGGCCGCAAGACCACCAACTACCTCTGGGTGCTCCTTCTCTGGAGCTGGCTAACAATGGGCATTGTGCCCATCGTGTGGAGCCACTTCCTCTGCAATCGTATCGGCAACGAACTCCAACGCCGCCAGATTCCTTACTCTTTCAGTGCAGCTGATTTCTGGCTGTGGAACATTCTCGGTTCATTCGTGGGTTTCCTCCCGTTGGTGTATATCCACAAGCTGATGAGCGCCATGAACCACCTGAATGCTGACTACAATCAGAAAGGGTAACTCCCAATAGAGATCCGATTGAAAGATGAAAAAGGTGACAATCTCTTTTCGAGGTTGCCACCTTTTTAGTATATTTAGTATATAATGTGTATATTTACTTGTAGCACTTCCAGATGCTGTCGAGTTTGGCCTGTGGCAGCTTCTTGGTGACGAGGCTGACGAGGAGGACAACGGGGAAGCCGCCTACCATGGCGATAGCACCGCAGTCAATGGGGTTGATGGGATTGCCGAGGAGCATGTTGACCACTGTGAAGCCAACGCCCCATATGAAGCATGCCCAGACGGAGGCGGTGGTGACACCACGCCAGTAGAGACCTAAAAGGAAGGGGGCGAGGAATGCACCTGCCAAGGCTCCCCAACTGATGCCCATGAGTTGGGCGATGAACGTCGGAGGATTGAGGGCGATGAGCACGGAAATGACGATGAAGAAGACGATGAGCACACGCATGATGACTACCTTGCGACGCTCAATCTTCTCTGCTACATCATCGTCAATCTCGCCACTCTTCACCTCGTCGGCACCAGCACGTTTGTCACGATAGATGAGGTCGAGGGTCATGGTGGAAGAAGACGTGAGCACGAGGGATGCCAACGTGGACATGGAGGCTGAGAGCACCAGCACCATGACAAGACCGATGAGCAGGTCGGAATTGACAGCTGTGTCGAGCATGGTGGGGATGATATCGTCAAACTTGTAGTTGTGACGAGCCTCATTCCATACTGGTTCACCAAACAGACGACCGAAACCACCCAGGAAGTAGCAACCGCCAGCCACTACAAAGGCGAAGATGGTGCTGATGATGGTGCCGCGCTTGATGGCACTCTCGTCGGTGATGGAGTAGAACTTACCCACCATCTGAGGAAGACCCCATGTGCCGAGTGATGTCAAGACAACAACACCCAACAAGCTCATGGCATTAGGTCCCCACCACGAAGCGAAATCTCCAGGTTGGAAGTCTTTATAGAGAGGATTTTCAAGGTCATGGGCAGTAGGTAAAACTTCCTTCATCTTCGTCAAAGCCTCGGTGAAGCCACCCTGACTGTTGAGCACCACAGCGATGACAGCGATGATGCCACCGAGCATTACGATGCCCTGAATGAAGTCGTTGATGGCAGTTGCCTTATAACCTCCCAGAATCACATAGACAGCTGTGAGCAGTGCCATGATGATGATACAATATTCGTAAGGGATGCCGAAGCCCATATCGAAGAGCTTGGAGATGCCGCTATACACACCTGCTGTGTAAGGAATGAGGAACACGAAAGCGATGATGGAAGCAACGATGCGAAGTCCCTGATTGCCGAATCGTGTGCCAAAAAAGTCAGGCATGGTGCGTGAGTTGATGTGCTGAGTCATCAGTTTGGTGCGGCGGCCTAAGATGAGCCATGCAAGCAGCGAACCGATGATGGCATTGCCAATACCAATCCATGAGCTGGCAAGACCGTACTTCCAGCCGAACTGACCGGCATAGCCGACAAACACGACGGCGGAGAAATAGCTGGTGCCAAAGGCGAAAGCTGAAAGCCAGGGTCCTACAGAACGACCACCCAGCACGAAACCATCCACATTCTTGGCTTGTTTGCGTGAGTAGATACCCACATAAACCGTCACAGCCAAGAAGATGACGGTGAGAAGAATTTTTACTAGCATGTCTTATTTGTGTTTATTTCAGTCTTACCTGCAGTTGGCACATGATGGCGTGATTGGCGCCTTTCTCGAAGCTCTTGCCTGTGAAAACGGGGTCTTGACCTGGAATCATTCTGTAGTTGTCCTGCAAGTAGGCACTCTTATATACATACTGCAGCTGGACGCGGCAATGCTTGTGGAACCAGTATTGGAAACCTGCGACGGCCTTATGCTGATACATGTGCTCCTTAACGTTGTAGTTGAAGAAATCGTAAGAACCGACAAAGTCCAGATGCTTGATAATAGGCACAACTCCAGTGGCGTATGCACCACGGCTGGTCACGTTGTCGTCGCGACCCTCCAAATATTCTGCACGGAGGGTGAAGGGCTTGCCCTTATATTGGAAGCCAGCCGACCAGCGGTTGCGCTTGTAATCCTGTCCAGGCATGATGTGGTCGATGTAAGAAGAACGCTCCACTGCATGTCCGCGACCAATCTGGCCTGTGACGACAATGTTCAGTTCAGGCGTGGGACGGTATTCCAAATGACCGATGAAATCTTTCTCGCTGTTGCCATCCGTCTTGTTTACACCCTGGCCGTTCATCACAGCAGCCTTATAGGCAAACTTGCCGTCGTTGCTCTCGCCCGAGAATTCCAGACCGAGGTCACGGCCATATTGAGTACCAATCAGACGGTCTGAGCCACAACCAGCCAAGTAGGTGACACCCTCGGAACACACATCGATGGTTTCCAGTTCGGTGGGCGACATGCCATTCTCAATGGTGTAGGCATGCTTGAACTGGCCAATCCTGGCGCTAAATGCCTTGTTGTTGGTGAAGCGGTAGGATGTCCAATACTCATGCACCACACCTCCCTTGAAGTCGTTCATGAACATGGCAAACCATCGGTCGTTGATAGGCACCGCCACCACCAGGAAGACACGCTTCAGGTCGAACGTGTTGTAGTCTTCCTTGTTGCCATACACGTCCTTCACATTTCCGTTGTGCTGATAGCTGAAGCCCGCTTGAGCGTATGCGTCAATCTGGACACGTTTGGCAATGTCTTGTGCCCAGTCGGGCAACTTGCTTGGACCTCTCTGACCCTGTTCTGTTCCTCCTTGTGGAGCCTGTGCAAACATTTGGCCAAATCCGAGTATGCACAGCATGATTGTTAGAAAAAATCTCCCTTTCACTTTCATAATCTTATGTTTTTAATTGGTTTTGTGTTAAAATTTGTTGCAAAGATACATTATCCTTGTCATTCTGCCAAGAAAAATGGAAAAAATGTCAAAAGAGCGGAGAGTTATCGTTTTTTTTATGCTTTTCCTTTCCAAATTCAGTTATAAATCTTACTTTTGTGCCTCCATTGTGCTTTCATCCTATCCGTTCGGAAGGAAAAGACTCAAAATTAAAGATGCTGACATGAAAAAAATGGCTTTGCTTTTCATCTGCCTCTTGTTGCCTATAGTGGCCGAGGCGCAATATTCAGTGTCTTCTCCAGACATGGCTGTCAGGGTTCGTCTCAATACCGAATGGAAACGTAACCTCGACACCAAGAGGAGGCGTCCTAATGGCATGAAGATGAGTGTCTCCTTAGGAGGTCGAATTGTGCTCCGTAATAAGGAAATCGGGCTTGAAGTGCTTTCCGATGGACATCGATATTCATTCGGAAAGTCAGAGATGAAGGTGCTCCCTCCTGCCACCAATTCTCTTTCCCAGGCTGGTGCAGATGATGCTCGTCTTGCTGCACTTGGCAGTTCGTACAATCGTCTGATTCTTCAGTCTTCCACTGGCATTGAACTGGAGGTGAGGGTCTTCAATCATGGAGTGGCTTACCGTTTTGCTGTCACGGGATATCCAGCCGAATATAAGATTCTGAATGTGAGCGATGTATTCCCCAACGAAAGACCTAATGCCATCGTGGGTACATTTACAGACAAGAAAGTGCTGCCTTGGCGCATCATGAACTTGGACGATGAAGAAGGTCGTTCGGACGGAAACAGGAGAGTTGGCTCGAACAGGGTGGTGCAAGGAACGTTGCCGGATGAGTGGGAAAGTATTTATCCCTCTCGTAAGATTGTCTCGTGGAAGGATGCTCTCTCGTCTGTTTCTATTGGCATGACCATCCACTCGATAACGGGCAAGCGATGGGGCGATGTGAGTGAGTCGATGGGTTGGTATGGCGACTTCACCTACAAGTATCTTTATGGAGGATTGAGTTTCACTCCGTGTCACGAACTGCTCTATCTGTATTATGACTACGACTATGACCCTTTCATTGGGGTGATCGGCAGCGTTCATTCGTGGGATGTGACAGGTCGTTTTGGATTCAACCTTCCTGTTCAGAGCGGCTATGATGTTTGGCACTTCACTCCTTATGCTGCCGTCACCTATTTGGCTCTGCGCCAACATGGTGAAACTCGTGTTGGCTACAAAGATGTGGCTGACAAGCATCATTACCTTATGGGAATGGGCTTGAAGGTGCAATATATGATGCATGGCCGGGCCTCTTTGGGTATGGGATACGAATACCAGTTCTTCACAGGGCGCAAGGAACCCATTGGCCGCCACGGATTTCTCTTCACTTTGGGCTTCTGCTTGTAAACAAAGATTTTTCACTTTTCACTTTTCACTTTTCACTTAAAAATCGTAACTTTGCAGCCGAAAACGCTAAAGGGATATGGAGAAATTCATTGAAATCATGGATACGACGTTGCGTGACGGTGAACAAACCAACAGCGTGAGCTTTGTGCCGCACGAGAAGTTGCTGATTGCGCGCATGCTCTTGACGGAGTTGAATGCGGATCGCATCGAAGTGGCTTCGGCACGTGTTTCGGACGGCGAGAAGGAGGCTGTGAAGAGCATTTGCCGTTGGGCGCGTCAGGCGGGCATGATTGACCGTGTGGAGGTACTTGGATTTGTGGATGGAAAAACCTCTCTCGACTGGATTAACGACTGCGGATGCCGGAACATCAATCTGCTCTGCAAGGGCAGCGAGCGGCATTGCCGTTTCCAACTGAAGAAAACGCTGGAGGAGCATGTGGCAGACATCAAGCAAAGCATTGCTTATGCCAAAGAGTTGGGAATCTGCGTCAATCTCTATCTGGAGGATTGGTCGAACGGCATGAAGGACAGCCCTGAGTATGTTTTTGGCTTCATTGATGCCTTGAAAGATAGTGGTGTGAAGCGCTTTATGTTGCCTGATACATTGGGTATCCTCAATCCTCAACTGACAGCTGCTTTTGTAAGTCAGATGGTCACACGCTATTCCGGCCTTCATTTTGATTTCCATGCACATAACGACTATGACCTCGCTACGAGCAATGTGCTTGCAGCAGTGATGGCAGGTTGCCGAGGTGTTCACACCGCAGTGAATGGTCTTGGTGAACGTGCTGGTAATGCGCCCCTTTCTTCCATTCAGGCCATTCTGCACGACCATGCGCATGTGCGTACTCATATTAAGGAGGAGAATCTCGGTAAGATTTCAACGATGGTGGAGAGCCTTTCGGGCATCGCCATTCCTCCCAACAAACCTATCATTGGTGAGAATGTCTTCACGCAGGTGGCAGGAGTGCATGCCGATGGTGACAACAAGAATAACCTCTATTGCAACGACCTTCTGCCCGAGCGTTTTGGCAGAAAGCGCGAATATGCCTTGGGCAAGAATTCGGGCAAGGCGAACATCCTCAAGAACCTCGAGGAGCAGGGGCTTGAACTCACTCCTGAACAGACACGTCGTGTGACTGACCGCATCATCGAACTGGGTGACAAGAAGCAGCTCATTACCCAGGAAGACCTTCCCTACATCGTGGCCGATGTGCTCAAACATTCAGCGCCCGATGACAAGGTGAAGCTCATCTCCTATATGGTCAGCACCGCCTATGGTTTGAAGCCAATGGCATCGGTGAAGCTTGAAGTGAACGGTGACGTGTTTGAGGAATCAGCCATGGGGGATGGTATGTACGATGCCTTCATCCATGCTGTGCGCCATATTTACAAAGACCGTCTCAACCGCACCTTCCCTTGGCTCACCAACTATCAGGTAAGCATTCCGCCTGGTGGCCGTACCGATGCCCTTGTGCAGACCTCCATCTCGTGGACGTATAACGAGCGAGCTTACCGAACCCGTGCCCTCGATGCTGACCAGACGGAAGCTGCCATCAAAGCAACAATTAAGATGTTAAATATTATAGAAAACGAATGAGCGTTATGGAAAAGTATCAGAAAGTAATTTCCGCAGCCATTATTGCTGTCAGTTTAATGGTGTTGGGACTCTGTCTCAAGAGTGGTATTGACAACTTCACCAACAAGGATCGCCGTGTGACCGTGAAGGGGCTCTCCGAACGGGAAGTGGATGCTGACAAAGTGACATGGACTTTGACGTTGAAAGAGTCGGGTGACGACCTGAAGCCGCTCTTCGATAGAATCAATGAGGAGACTGAAGTCGTGAAGAAATTCTTGAAAGACAAAGGTCTCAAGAATCAGAATGCCGTAGAGGTGAGCACGTTTGATGTGGATGACAATCTGGCAAACGTGTGGGGCGACAACCGCCCTCGCTATCACTATTCGGTCACCCGTTCGCTGTTTGTCACATCCAAGGACACGAAACTAATCAGCAAGTTGAGGGCAAGTGCCGACGAACTGATTGACCTTGGCGTCATTTTGGAATCTAACTATGCAGAGTACGAATACACGCAGTTCCAGCAGCTGAAGCCCGAAATGATGGCCGAAGCCATTGCTAACGCGGAGAAGACTGCCAGCCAGTTTGCTGAGAACAGCCATTCTACCATCAACAAGATTGTGGCAGCAGGGCAGGGCGAATTCTCCATCGACGATGCCGATGCCCCCTTCAAGAAGAAGGTGCGTGTGGTGTCAACCATTACCTATTCGCTCAAAGACTGAGGACGCGGCTCAACGATCTGTACATGACTGGTGTCGACCTCCTTGCCAAGCAGGAAGCGGTCGATGAAAGCCTCCACCTCGGGATATTGGCTGGGTGGCAGTTGGCAATGGCCGTGTCCGCCCACGATGGAGTAGCCGAAGCGGTTGGCGATACCGAAAGTGTGCCACACCTGTTGGGCGGCCTGGGCTGAGACGAGCATGGATGCGTCGGCCAGCCATTTATAGTCGGGATTGCCCAGTAGCAAGAGGGCTCGTGGACACACCATGGCGCAGAGTTGGTGCTGGTCGTAGGGTAGGCGATAGACGTTGTCGCCGCCAAACTGTTCACGCAAACTCTCTTTGAACCAATGGTAGTCGGTGCGGTCGAGTGTCTCGACGGTGTCGGCCAGTTCGTAGGAAGTGCGCCATGCTGCTGCTCCTCCACCGCCTGGCTCCTGTGCAATGGTGAGTGCCACACGTTCATCGAAGGCACCGCAGTAGAGTGCCATCTTGCCCGCATAGGAGCACCCCGATACGCCGATGTGTTGGGTGTCAATCTTTGTCACCTCTGATCCTAATTGTTGCAAGCCATCGATGAGTCGGCTTACGCCCCATGTCCACATGCTATAGGCGCCATTCTCCGTAAGGTCAGGATAGAGGCGGTCGAAAGGGTGCTCGCCCCGTTCGTGGTGGCTCCCCCATTGGGTATAGTCGTTCACCTGCTTCTCATGGAAGGTCATGATGGCGATGGGACGGTCTTCAAAGAGCTGTCGGGGCAGCGAGATCATGCTGGTGCCTATCATCAGGGCGTAGGGTGCATTCCCTGTCTTGGGGTAGTGGATGGTGCTGCGCAACTGCAGGGACTCTCCACCTACGGTCACATTGACCAGCAGCGTGTCGCCGTCCATATGTGCCTTCACTGCATCGGCTGGCACTGTAGGCTTGGTGCCGATGGCATAGTGCTGAATCATGTGGGCAATCTCGTTGCGCCGTTGTGCCCACTGGTCGAACGTGGTCACCCGTCCCTGCCCGTTGCTCCATGCTAAAGCGTCGGGCAATGAACGCTGCACGGGCAGCTGCTGCACATCTGGCATTGCGGGTGGAGCAAACCCTTTGCCTGTGTTTTCTGCCTGATAGACGAATGGTGGCGTCGTGTCTGCGCCTTGCCCCTGGATGGCCAAAACCAGCACCCATGTGGCCAACATAAGAATGATTCTTTTTTTCATGGTTTCACGTTTTTTCGTATGCAAATTTACGATTTTTTTTTCGTAACGAGGGGTACATCCTAAAAAAAGTTCAGGTGGAGTAAAAAAGTGGGCTGCATGTTGCTTCTTTTGTTTTTTTTCACGAACTTTGCAGCAACAATCATACAAATAATGAACACTTTGATCAAAACCCTCATTGCTGTTGTTTGTTGCGTGACTTTGGCAACATCCTGCACCAGCAAAATCGCAGAAATGGCACAACAAGAACTCACCACCGTGGGCAACCCCTACATGCCCTTATGGGAACACATCCCCGATGGGGAACCCTATGTGTTTGAAGACCCCGACCAGCCAGGGAAGTATCGTGTGTATGTCTATGGTTCGCACGACAACATCGTCGCCAACTACTGCGGACGTGATCAGGTGGTGTGGTCGGCCTCAGTCGATAGCCTCAATAACTGGCGTTACGATGGTGTCATCCTCGTGGTCGATAAGAACGCCAACGGAGAGCCGTTCGACTCGGCAGGAACGGCAGACGTGCTCTTTGCTCCCGATGTGACCATGAAGACCGATGCTGACGGCAGGAAGACCTACTATCTCTTCCCTAACGACCAGACGGGCTATCGCAACGGGCTGATTGCCAAGAGCGACCGTCCCGATGGACCCTTCGAGGTGTGCAACTGGAATGCTGAGAATCCCAATCAAGTGGATGGCGTGCTGCAGTTCGACCCAGCCGTGTTTGTTGACGATGACGGGCGTGTGTATGGCTACTGGGGCTTCGAACGCTCCTATGCTGCAGAGTTCGACCCCGAGACAATGGCCACTGTGAAGCCAGGCACCGAGGTGGTTGAGGATATGATTCCTGGACGCTATCAGGAAGGCAAGTTCCGCTTCTTCGAGGCTTCGTCCATCCGCAAAATCAAGGACAAGTATGTGTTCATCTACAGCCGCTTCACCGAGGAAGGCGAGTTTGGCCTCCCCTTGTCGAACTACACCTTGGCTTATTGTTACAGCGACAACCCGCTGGGGCCTTGGACGTATGGTGGCACCATCATCGACGGACGTGGTCGCGAAAAGGATGAACTGGGCAACGTGATTGCGTCAGCCACACCCGATGGCAACACGCACGGTTCTATCTGCGAGATTAACGGACAGTGGTATGTCTTCTATCATCGTCAGACGGGCACCGATGAGTATGCACGTCAGGCTATGGTGGCTCCTATCGAGGTGAAAGTGAAAGAGGGAAAAGGCGGCAAAGTGGAAATCTCAGAAGGCGAATACACCTCGGAAGGCTTTGCACTCAATGGCCTCAATCCCCTGGAACGCCACTCTGCCGGCATCGCTTGCTGGTACACAGGGCCGAAGCCAGCCACCCATGAGTGGCCAAACAACACGTTCTATGGTTCTTATGTTGCCGCCGGCTATGGCTATGCCACACAGGCAGAGAACGCTCAAGTGAAGGATGCTGCTGCCACTTGGGAACCGAAGGAGAAATATGAGCATCCTTACGATCTGCGCTACAACACCAACGACGTGGTGAACAACACCGATGGCTCTATCGTGGGCTACAAGTACTTCGACTTCACCAAAGCCAGTGGTATTGGGCTGTTCAAGGGACGCGACGATGCAAAGCTGTTGCTGAACCTCACGCCACTCGGTGTAGATGGCACTATTGAGATTATGGCAGACCGTCCTTATGCTTCGCAAGGGATTCTGTTAGGCACCATCGAATTGAAAGCCGACATGCCGCAACAGCCGACGGAACTGAGTGTCACCCTGTCCGACCTTGGCAAACTGGAGTACAAACGTGCTATTTTCTTTGTGTTCAAGTCGGACACCAAGGAAAAGTCGCTCTGCACACTCCACGACTTTGTGTTTGAATAAGAGCAGTCATGTCATGTTGTGTCACATGGATTGTGCCACATTGTCAGTCGAAAAGAAAAGTCGTGTCAGTATCAGAATGCTGGCACGGCTTTTGTCTTTCTCATAAATCGACTTGCCCACACTTGGGGGCGATTGAGACATTATTAATATAATTAGAATTAAAAAACTAAAAACAAATACGATTATGGGAAAGATTATTGGTATTGACCTTGGTACAACTAACTCTTGTGTATCGGTCTTTGAAGGCAATGAGCCTGTAGTGATTGCAAACTCTGAAGGCAAGCGCACCACTCCTTCAGTAGTGGGTTTCGTAAAGGATGGTGAGCGTAAGGTGGGTGATCCTGCCAAGCGTCAGGCTATCACAAACCCAAAGAACACGGTGTTCTCCATCAAGCGTTTCATGGGTGAGACCTATGATCAGGTGCAGAAGGAGATTGCACGTGTGCCATACTCAGTGGTGAAGGGCGACAACAACACACCACGTGTGGAGATTGAGGGTCGCAAATATACCCCACAGGAGATTTCTGCCATCATTCTGCAGAAGATGAAGAAGACTGCTGAGGACTATCTCGGTCAGGAAGTGACAGAAGCTGTCATCACCGTGCCTGCTTACTTCTCCGACTCTCAGCGTCAGGCTACTAAGGAAGCAGGTCAGATTGCAGGTCTCGACGTGAAGCGTATCGTGAACGAGCCTACTGCTGCCGCATTGGCTTATGGTATCGACAAGGCAAACAAGGACATGAAGATTGCTGTGTTCGACCTCGGTGGTGGTACTTTCGATATCTCTATCCTTGAGTTCGGTGGTGGCGTGTTCGAAGTGCTTTCTACGAATGGTGACACTCACCTTGGTGGTGACGACTTCGACCAGGTGATTATCGACTGGCTCGTAGGCGACTTCAAGAGCAACGAGGGTGTTGACCTCTCGCTCGATCCAATGGCAATGCAGCGTCTGAAGGAGGCTGCCGAGAAGGCTAAGATTGAACTTTCTTCTTCTTCTTCAACAGAAATCAACTTGCCATACATCACCGCTGCAGGTGGTGTGCCAAAGCACCTCGTGACCACTTTGACCCGTGCTAAGTTCGAGTCTCTGGCTCACAACCTCATTCAGGCTTGCTTGGCTCCATGTCAGGCTGCCATCAAGGATGCAGGCATCTCTACTTCCGACATTGACGAGGTCATCCTCGTGGGTGGTTCAAGCCGTATCCCCGCTGTTCAGCAGTTGGTGGAGAACTACTTCGGCAAGGCTCCATCCAAGGGTGTAAATCCTGACGAAGTGGTGGCTGTGGGTGCATCTATCCAGGGTGCTATCCTCAACAAGGAAGAAGGTGTGGGCGACATCGTGCTGCTCGACGTGACTCCGCTGAACGTGGGTATTGAAACACTCGGTTCTGTCATGACAACCATGATTGAGTCCAACACCACTATCCCATGCAAGAAGACAGAGGTGTTCTCAACTGCTGCCGACAACCAGACAGAAGTGACTATCCGCGTGCTGCAGGGTAACCGTCCAATGGCGAACCAGAACAAGCAGATTGGTATCTTCAACCTCACCGGCATCGCACCAGCACGTCGTGGTGTTCCTCAGATTGAGGTCAGCTTCGATATCGACGCCAACGGTATCCTCAAGGTGTCTGCCAAGGATAAGGCTACAGGCAAGGAACAGGAAATCCGTATCGAAGCATCCAGCGGTCTCTCTAAGGAAGAAATCGAGCGCATGAAGGCTGAGGCAGAAGCCAATGCAGATGCCGACAAGAAGGAGCGCGAACGCATCGACAAGGTGAATCAGGCAGACAGCATGATCTTCCAGACCGAGAACTTCCTGAAGGACAATGCCGACAAGGTTCCTGCTGATGACAAACCAGCCATCGAGGCTGCCATCGAAGCCCTCAAGAAGGCTAAGGACAGCGGTGATGTCGCTCGGATTGATTCCGCTATCGAAGGTCTCAACAAAGCCATGCAGACCGCATCTCAGAAGATGTACGCCGCAGGTGGCGCAGGTCAGGCAGGTGCAGGCTTCAATCCTGGCGATGCAGGCTTCCAGGGCGGTGCTCAGCCAAACGACGGCGCTCAGTCCAACGGTGCTGACGACGTGCAGGACGCAGACTTCGAGGAGGTCCATTAGTTCAAAGATAACAAACAATAACAATCGGAAACCAAATCCGTGTAGCTCTCTGAGTTACACGGATTTGCCGTTTTAAGGGGTTGGGGTTTCGTTATCGATTTCTATCATTTCCTATCTCAGACGTGTTCCATATTTGTACCTTAACAAAAAAGTAGAAGTTTTGAAACAAATACATATAAATAAATACAAAATCTAATTTTGAACAAGAAATTATGCCAGGAATTGCATTGGAAATCAAGAGAAAATGCAAAGTGTGTGGAAAAGTTTTCCTTGTAAAGAAACTTGACTCACAGTTTTGCTCAAAAAGATGCAGCGCAGTCGATTTGAAACGTAGGCGCGATGCAGAAGTAAAAGAGGCTCGTCTCGCAAAGATAGCAGCCAAAGTGCCGGATGTCCGAGAATATATCTCGGTAAGAGAGGCTGTAGCCTTGTACCATATTGAACGTGGTACATTGTACCGTCTCATACGATTAGGTCGTATTCCTGCAATGAATTTCGGGAAACATCTCATTCGTATCAAACGTTCAGAACTGGAAGCCAACTTTATGCTTCGCAAAAAAGCGAAACGAGAGAAGGAGAAGCCAATCCCAAAGCTCTACAACCTCGAACCAGAGAATTGTTATACCGTTGGAGAGATATGCAAGAAGTATCGCATCAACGACAGCACCGTATGGGCACATGTACGGAAGTACTCTATCCCCTCACGACAAATAGGCAACTATGTCTATATCCCCAAAGACGAAATCGACAATCTCTATAAATCCGATATATTATGAAGAAAGCAATGCTCCACACCAAAGTGTCCGTCAGACTCCGAAAGTCGGAGCTTCGTGACGAGTGGTATCTTTACCTCGAAGCCTATCCTGTGTTCAAGCCTAGGCATGACAAGCCTTGCCGTGAACGAGAGTATCTAAACCGTATCATCAGAACTCCTTTGTGGGACAAGACTCGTCCTGCTCGTATGGATGAATACGGCAACCAATCCTATAAGCCCAAACGTGACGTGAACGGCATCATCGTTTGTCGTTCAAATGCAGACCGCGAGACGTGTGTCTTTGCCGACAATGTGCGCATCCTCCGCCAGCGTGAATACGACAATGCTGAGCTTTATTCTGACACCGAACAAGCTATGGTGGAGAAGAAAGCCAGAGGACAAGAAGACTTCATTGAATATTTCGGAAAGCAGGCAGCTAAACGCTACAAGAATGACACCAAATCCGTCGGTGTCAATTGGGATAGAGCCCACGACTTGCTGAAGATATTTAACAAGAATAAGCCTTTACCGTTTGCTCAGATTGATATGCACTTGATAGAGAGTTTCAGGGACTTCTTGCTAAAAGCTCCGCGAGGGGGCAACAAAAGAGGTATCATCTCTCAGAATACAGCTTCCACCTATTTCACTCTTTTCAAGGCGGCTCTACATCAGGCATTCATTGACAATTATTTCGACGTTGACATAGCTGCTAAGGTAAAAGGCATTTCGGGAGTAGAAAGTCGCCGTGAGTACCTGACTATCGAGGAACTGAACAAACTCGCAGCTACTCCTTGTGATTACCCAATGCTGAAAAAAGCAGCATTCTTTAGTGCTTTGACTGGCCTTAGGCATAGCGATATACGGAAGTTGAAATGGAGTGAGTTGTCAAAAGAAGGAGACCGCTACCGCATTAACTTCACTCAGAGAAAAACAGGAGGTGTGGAGTACATGCCCATCTCAGAACAAGCCTACCTTATCTGTGGTGAGCCTGGCGACCCAGACAGACTCGTTTTTGAGGGACTGCAAGACCCATCTTACATCAATCGTCCTGTCAAGGTTTGGGTTGCTGCAGCTGGTATCAAGAAGAAAATCACGTTCCACTGCTTTCGTCATTCTTACGCAACAAACCAGCTTACAGAGGGCACGGACTTATACACCGTGTCAAAGATGTTGGGTCATACCAACATCCGAACCACGCAGATATACGCTAAGGTCGTTGACTCCAAGAAAGAGGAGGCAGCACAAGCCATCAAACTCAATCTTCAAAGCGATGTGATATAAACCCATCAAACACCTACTAAGGTCAAGTCATCTTCTATGCAATAGCAAAGGTGGCTTGGCCTGTCTTTTAACTTTCTTTCATACGGAATAGCCTACGGAAGTGTCCCGTAAGCCATTCCGTATCTCAATTATTTTCGATTTCTATTGTTAAATGATGTTTCTGAAACCGCCTGATTTCAAGCGGTTTCGGTTATTTATTGATTGTTGTTAATACGGAACGGCATACGGGAAGCTTTCGCCCATTTTTCTGCCCTTGCGAAGGGCATTTTATTGCACTATCTTTGCAGCCGAATTCAAATAAACGCTGACTGCGCAGTCGCAAAGTATTAACATCAAATTTCATTTAATATGGAAGATAGAAAACATACGTCGAGTGGCGTTCCCACCTTTGACATGATTCCCATGCTGATGGCGAATCTTCTCGAAGACAACAAGATTCTGTCAGCAAAGATTGATGCCCTCAACAGAAAGATCTCGGCATCTGTAGGTAATAACAAGGACGATGACCAGCGCATGGATGTAAATGAAGCACAGAAGTACATTCCTGGTCATCCCGCAGTCCAAACCATCTATGGCTGGACATCCAACAATATGATACCATATCATAAGGTTGGCAAGCGCATCTATTTCGTCAAGTCAGAACTTGATGCCTGGCTCACAAAGGAGCAGCACAAGTCTCAGGAGGACTTGCGTAAAGAAGCTGAGGAATATGTGAACAATCGGAGAAAACAACCTACACTGTAATAAGGTATGAGAATCGCTTCTAACATCATTGATACGATAAAGGCAAAAGCCGACATCGTTGAGGTCATCGGTGAATATGTTCACCTGACCAAGAAGGGGCAGAATTATACAGGACTATGCCCATTTCATAATGACAGCACACCGTCATTAACTGTCAGTTCTGCTAAGGGCATCTACAAGTGTTTTGCTTGTGATGCCTCTGGCGATGTAATTAAGTTCTTGCAGGATTATCTTAAAATCTCTTTTGTTGAAGCCGTGAAAATGCTGGCAAAGAAGTATGGTGTAGAGATTCCTGAAGATTCCTATTCATCCATTGATGATGAAGACCAGCGTAAACGTGAGTCTATGTTCATTATCAATGACTATGCATCTAAGTATTATGCAGAGAATCTATTTGCCGACACAGACGAAGCGCGCAAGGCTCTTTCCTATGCGACAAATCGTTGGCCACAAGACTTCATCCGTATCTTTGGTATCGGCTATGCCAGCAATAGTTGGGACTCATTTTCTCTGTGGGCTAATGAAAAGGGACTTGACAAAGACCTTTTGCTTGAATTGGGACTTGTCAAGAAGAAAAGTATGAGCGATGATGTTTATGACACATTTCGTGGCAGAATAATGATCCCCGTTCGTGACAAGCAACATCGAATCATTGCTTTCACCGCAAGGATTCTGCCTGACATCCTTGCCAATGACTCTAATGCTCCCAAGTATATCAATTCTTCTACATCTCTTATATATGATAAGGGCAGTAGCCTGTTCGGTATTGATGTGGCATGGAACTCAGCATCAAAAGCTGGTGTGATGAACCTGGTAGAGGGAGCACCAGACGTAATACGTTTGCAGGTTATTGGTGCCTCTAATACTGTTGCCCCTCTCGGTTCTTCGTGGACAGAAGCACAACTCAGTATATTGAAACGCATAACGAGCAGACTCAACATCATTCCAGATAGTGATATTCCCAAAGATGGAGAACACTTTGGCGTTGGATTTACAAGTGCCATGCGCACAGGGAAATTGGCATTGTCCCTTGGGTTTACCGCTACCATACAGGAAATTCCAATCGGTGATTGGAAAAATGATCCCGATTCATACATGGTATCAAAAGACAAACTGGATGAATTAACTATACAAGATTTTGTGATGTGGTGTGCTTCAAAAGTCATAAATCTTGACGAAGAAAACATACCACAACAGGCAAAAGCCATCCATGAGGTTGTGGAACTTGTTAAGACGATTCCTGACAAAGTCCTTCAGGAGTCATACACGGATAAACTCATCAGTGTTTATGGACATGAAGACATGTGGAAGCGTGAAATCATGGGAATTCAATCCATGTCAATTCCAGTTGTCAGTTCAGCCATAAGTGACGAAGAATATGCCGCCCTTTTCAAAGGCACGGAGATTAAGGTTGGCAACAACTGCTATTATGGTTATACAAAGGAGGGCGAGAAGGAAATCTCCAACTTCATCATGATTCCACTCTACCTGATTCGTGACGGTGCATCTGCTTCTCGTGTATTCATTCTCCGAAACGTCATGGGCTTTGAAGTTCGTATAGAGTTCAGTATAGAGGAAATGACTGTGTTGCAGAAGTTCCGCAACCGTATTGAACGTGAAGTAAACTTCATGTGGTATGGCACGTCGGCCAAGTTCAACAAGTTGCAAGGTATCCTCTACTCCAGTATGGAGGTCATTACTAAGATTTCTACTCTTGGATGGCAGAAGATAGGTTTCTTCGCTTTTGGAAACGGCATCATTCTCAATGGTGAATGGCATCCGGTAAACGAAGAAGGCATTGTGCGATTGGGAAATCCGTTAGGCTCATTCTATCTCCCTGCCTTCTCCAAGATGAATGAAGATAATAGCGAGAAGTTCCTCTTTGAACAAAAGTTCATTCATCTGCCAGAGAGCAAAGTGCGTTTCTTCCAGTTTGCCACACAAATGCGGTTGGTCTATGGCGACAATGCCATCATCGGTATCTGTTTCATAGTGGTATGCCTCTTTCGTGACATTATCATTCGTCATCGCCGAGAGTTTCCAACGCTCTTCTTGTTTGGTCCAAAGGGAACAGGAAAAACAGCCTTCGGGGAACTGCTGCAAAGTGTATTCGTCTATAATGGTGATCATCCGAACCTTCGAACATCTACTATGCCGAGCCTTGCTACCGTCTTGTCACAAGCTGAAGATGCCATCATGCACCTTGACGAATACAAGAACGACATCGATGTGGAGAAGATTGAACTGTTGAAAGGACTTTGGGATTGCCAAGGACGAAGCAAGCTTGACATAGAAACCCGCAAACGTGAACAGTCAAAAGTTCTCAGTGGCGTGATTGTCAGTGGACAGGAGAAACCAACCGTTGATATTGCCTTGTATTCTCGCCAATGTGTGTTGCCCTTCCACAAGGACACACATACTGTTGAAGAAAAAGAGAACTTCCGTGTCCTGAAAGATTGGGAGTATGAAGGAACTTCCTACATCGTTTTGGAACTATTGCAGGTACGAACACAGTTTGAGCAATCCTATAAAGACTGCTATGAACAGGCTGTCAAGAATATCTGCACATCATTGACATTCTGTATTGATGAGCGCATCCTTCATAACTGGTCTGTCGTATTGGCATCCTATATGGCTGTGCAGCACCATATTCAGTTTCCGTTTACCTATGAAGAAGTGTTTAAGACTGTACTCAATGGCGTGGAATATCAGAACGAAGAATGTCTGCACAGCAATGAACTGAGCATTTTCTGGAAGACCATAGACTATCTCAAACAAGACAATCAGATATACGGACTATGTGATTATCGTATCCACGAATATACAAGTCTGAAGGTTGACATCAAGATGGATGGTAGACGGCAGACCGTCACAAGAGAATATGGCAATGCAAAGAAGATTCTCATGATTCCAACCAACAGCCGTATGTTTGCACTCTATGCGCTCCACCTTCAAAAGACTCGTGAGAAGGTTATTCCTGAGAATACGCTGAAGTATTATCTTGAGAACTCTCCCGAATACATAGGTAAGGTAAATAGCGTAAGGTTTGCTTCTGTAGAGAATGTGAAGGACTGGCCTCGTCAATTCTCCGCAAAGTGCTTTCAATGCCAGCCACGACTGAGCGAGAAGCCTGTTCAGGCATTCTGTCTTGACTTTGAAGCCGTAGAAGCAGCCTATGGAGTCAGTCTGTATTCTGATTACATGGCTTTTGACCTAGCTCACAATTCGTAAAGTTCACATACATCTTCTACAATCTCTACAATAGTAATAATCAATGTAGTATATCATCAAACTTTTTCATACAAACATAATACACGCACCTACAAGTTTTACCCAACTTGGAGTGAGAGAATCGTAATTTCAACCACCTGGCAGGTGGGACACAGCAAATTGTTTTACCCATCAAATAATACCAACTTATGCGATACACTAATGTCAGATACAGCACACTTCTGAATGAAGCGCAGTATGATTACCTGTCGGATGAATGTCAGGACATCAACCGAATGAAGTGCTTCAAGACCTTTGTACGTCTGGCTGTCATGGAACAGACCAAGGTAACGAAGACGCACTTTTCTGCTGTCCTACAGCCAGGGCAGTTCATAGCTTCAAAGGTCGAGCTTTCCCTGATGTGGGGTTGCAACCGAAAGACCGCCACCCGAATCATCAAGGAGTTTAATCAGATGGGCATTCTCCGTTCTGAACCATCAAACCGAACGACCATCCACACGCTGCTGTGTCTGTCTGTTTGGTTCACTGATCAGCGGACAATCAAGAATCCCTTCTTTGTCAGCAACCCTACGGTCAAGCCCATAGAGAAGCCGACAAGACCGACTAATCATGTCCCACCTAAAAGCGGTGCTGAAACAGTTGAAGTCAGCAAGCCGACAACAACAGATTCAGGTGGGACATCTTCTGCCGTTTCTGATGACATGCAAGAGAGGAACATACAACCTACTGCCGTGGAAAAACCACAGCAGCCTTCTTGCCATCAAGACAGGAGCTTTCTCCAAGAGGAATCGACAAAAGGGAAAGGAACAGAAGTATGAGCGTAGCGTGGCATTTCGTAACGTGATGGGAGGGAAAAAGGCTTGCCTTGTTATAGCCCACTATAACTACACGCTACGCTTTCGTAGTTGTGGGCTCTTCCGAGGGACTCATGGCTTTGCCCTAAGAACCCACAAGGCTCTGCCCTTGACCCGTTCAGGACGCTGCCCCGAAACCTCGGCAAGGGCTGTCAGCCCTATGCAACCTGACCAGCGAGTGACCCTCTCTCTGGACTCTCCGCTCAATGGCATCTGCCCCTGAGAACCCTGAGCAGGAAGTGGCTCTCTCCCTGCACTCTCCAATCAAGGCTCTGCCCCGATACCCTGAAACCAGTTATACAACAAATCCACTAAAGTAGAATTTTATGAGTACAACAGCTAAAGCATCCGAGCACATCAAGCCGTGCAACATCGCCCAATGTGAGCGACACAACAGGAGGGACGCAGACTACATAGCATCCCTCAATCCTGCAAGGCTATATATACGCACCGAACTGACCCGCGACAATGAGACCTATGTCGCACCTGACATGGTGGGCATCAACCTTCAGCAGCACTACGACAATCTCAAAGCACTGGTCAAGGAAAAGACTGGTCGAGCCATGCAGGAGAAGGACGTGGAATATACCGACAAGAAAGGAGTGAAACGTGTCCGCAAGGGCAGCAGTCCCATCCGTGAGGGCGTTGTCAACATCAAGCCAGACACAACGATGGATGACCTGCTGCAATATACTGAACGAGTACATGAGAGGTGGGGCATCAGAGCCATTCAGATACACATGCACAAGGACGAAGGGCATTATGAGAGTCCAGAGGACAGATCCACATGGCGACCCAACCTTCATGCACACATCATCTGGGACTGGATAGACCACGCAACTGGCAAGTCCTACAAGCTGAATGCCGAGGACATGTCAGAGATTCAGGACATGGTAGCTGAGACATTGGACATGCAGCGAGGGCAAAAAAAGTCCGAGACGGGGCTTGACCATTTAGAGCGAAACGACTTCATCATCCAGAAGCAGGAGAACAAAAAGAAGCAGCTTCAAGAAGAGACACAGAAAGCCATCACCGAGAAGGAGAAAGCTGAAGCAGAGGTTGAAGTGGCGAAAACAGAAGTGGCAGATTTGTGGAAGGCACATGACTTATTGACAGATTCAAATCGCACAAAAAAAGAGCGCAGCAACCGTCTCGACTTTGACATCAGAACCAAGACGAATCGTTCCAAATCGCTTGACGAAGTAATAGATGCAAAAGAGCAGAAGATTAATCAACTGGAAGAGAAAGCCAATGTGAAGCTGCAAGACCTCTACACCATCAAGGAGCATGGTGACTGGCAAGACCCTATGTTCTTTGGTATGTCCGCCTATATCTACCGTTTTGATGAGGGATTACAGTTCTGCATAAAAGCCATTCAGGATTTCGCCTATTCAGGCTTTGGCTGTCGTGGCGGCAAGCATGGCGACATCTTTTGGGATAATGAGTCGTTTGCCATCAAGCAATACATGAAGATGTTTGCCGACCTCGCAAGTGCAACCTTGAAGCAGGTGGCTAACTGGTTCGTATGGCTGGCAAGCACTTTGGGCAAGTTCAATGCCAATGAACAGAAACGCGCTCACAATGAGGTTCAAGATATTGCCGATGGTAGATACGATGGACGAATACAAAAATACCAGCAAGGGGTATCAAGATAATATTATTTGATAGTAAATACCCCAATTCCCAATGCAATATGAGTTTGTTCCATCGTAAATTACTAAATCCACTTTACACCATGTGGTTTCTGTGTTCTTTTGAATGAGGATTTTACTTGAAACTCAAAACCGATTCTGCTAATATCAAACTCGTTCTCGTCCCGAATCAACTTCCATCCATCAACCTCGAGCAATATAGCATGGCCGCTAAAAGTTGCGGAAGGCAAGTGTTCCTCTTCTAATTCTTCCAGATTATAATTACCCCTTAAGGATGATTGAAATTGTCTAATATATTCACCTGCCCATTGGTCTTTTCGATATTCAAAAACTGCCCAGGGATTTGATACTTCTTTGTGATCTTTATCAAAAAGGATGCCACCCTCTATATCTATAAGGCGATTATTGGTATCCCATACAAAGAGTTTTGTGGGTGTGATGTCATTATGGTCAATCCATGGGCTATACCAATGTATTTTCCCATCTTTGCAAAACCCTATGTCGGAATAATTAATTGAGCGCAAATCTTCGGCAACCGTTCCTCTTACCACATATTGAAGTGTCGCAAAATTATCAATACATTCAGGCTTAATAGCCATGTTCAATTCACTCCCATCTTCCATTTTTGTACTTGGGTATAGAATACCGTCAAAATGTCCTATCTTACTGCCATCAGGAAGTGTCATTGGTGGAAAGTTATATACGAAATTGGCACATAATGCAGAAACTAAATACTTCGCTTTCCCTTCACCTGTGCTCATCATTATGTCGCCCAATTTTTGAAAAAACGCCCCAAAGGCTTCACATTCTTCTTTCTTCAACTCGAAGATTTTTTGGAACTTGTCATTAAGAAAGGTTTCTTTGGGTGGGAATACCTTATAAAGCATCAAATTGGCATTAGGCGAAATGTTCCATTTGGCCATGTAAACCTCCTCTCCAGCAGTAACATCTTCACTAATTTCTCTAAAGTTGGTTGTTGGAGAAAGTGAACCATAGAAAATAGACTGCCCAGAAAAATTTGCCCGTTGCAAATTAGGGAAATGCTCATTGGTGGATGTCAATGGTACATAGGAAAAAGTTTGAGGTGAAGTCAAATCTTCTTTTTCTCCGACTTTCCGTTCCAGACGGCTCCTATATAGATTTATAGGAATGCCTGTAAGTTGAATGAAACACAACGGCAAGGTTCCTTTGTCATTTTCAAAATTGCCACGAAAGGCTTGCTCATCCATAGTCTTGGCAGAGCGTACATATTCGTCCAGCTTAGAATGATACTTTGGGAACAAATTACATAGTTCCGTACCGCTTATTTGTTTTAATTTGTCAGAGCTATTCGCAGGCATGGCTTCAAATAATCTCGATTTATACAGTTTTACTTTTCTATTGAACATCATTCATTGAGGGTTGCCAATTGACTCAATTCGACGGTGGTTTTATTCTTTGTCAAGAACCTCCCAGTGACCACTATAACCACTACCTACATAACGGATATGTGGCATTTTTGCCAAGTGTCGCTTGATGGTCATTGAAGTAACCCCGAATTGTTTTGCCAAATCTTCTGTGGTAACCTTAAGATTTTCTTTAATTGCCTTCTCTATTTTTCCATCAAGAGTATCTGTTTGAGTAACACCTTGAGTAACACCTTGAGTAACATCTTGAGTAACATCTTGAGTGCCACCCTTTGCAGGTCTCATAAATGTCACCACAACAAAGCCACCATTGACAGTCCATGTTGGTGCTGCTACACCTCTTTTTTGGCATGCCTCCATGATGCGTTTTACGCCAGCCCCCCAGTTCTCAATATAGGTTGTACTGTAAAGGACATTAGCTATAAGTGGATTGTATGGATATGATATGTGAGGCTGACGGATGTTTTCAGGTGTAATCTGCGGAGGCAGAATGCCAGGATTCTCGATTTCGATACGATTATCATAGATAGCAATACCTATGGTAAGGTTATACCGCTCATACTGACGATGGCACAGAGCGTTTAAGACGGCTTCGCGCAAAGCTTCTGCAGGCACCTCCAAATACTCATCACGAACCAGTCCGACAATCTTCCCGTGCATATTCAGGTGCTTGCGAAAGAAGTTCATTGCCTCGTTGAGTAGCACAAAGATGTTTCCCTCCACACGCTGGTTATCTATAAACTCATTTTTGTCAGTTCCTTGAAAACGAGCCAGACGCATTGTGAACTGCGTATACATGCCTGTATCTTTCGTGAAGAGTACTGTGGCAGCATTCAGAGGTCTTTCACCTGTGGTCAACTTCCATTTACCCAACACATCTTCGATAGGTTCAGTAAGAGCCAGTTCTGACAATCTGCCCCTCTCAACACCAAGACGTACCACACCACGTATCAGTTTCTCGTCCAGGGAACTAATATCTGTGAACTCTGAAGGTTGCCGTTCCCATGCAAACATGTCTGGCTTACTTCTGCGCAACCGTTCTTCATACATGTCGCGCGGCATCTCCTTCGTCGTACTCTCCACCTTGTAGTAAGGACAACCATGATAAGTATAAGGCACCATCCCCCACGCCCATCCGTCAAAATGCATGGCAATCACCTTATGGTCAGGCCGATCAGGAACGTCTATATACTCTACTCGCACATCAACCTGCGGCTCCATATAACTCAGAGCCTGTGCAATCTCCCTTTGGGTACTGTCAGTAACCTGCTGTCCCTGGATCTTCAATGATTTGGGAGCAACGCCAAAGATAAGCCAGCCACCTTCGGTATTTAAGAAGGCACAGGCTGCATGCATACCATCCTTCAGCTCACCAGTGGTCTTCTTCAACTCCAGCTGACGGTGCTCATCACTCTGAATCAGTTTCTTCAGTTCTTCTATTGTAAGTGCCATATATTTATAATGTATAATTCTTTGGTTCTATTATGTTTCAACAATTTTTCATTCTGAGCCACGTTTCGTTATTAAAACATAAAAAGCAGTTTATATTCACGTCCAATTTTAATAACATGTTTTTCTCACTATAGCGGATGAACAAGTATAAAATTGTATCCGTAATTTCTTTTTCTGCAAGCGTGTCAGGGCGTTTCTTTCCTTCATTCAGAGCGTCTCTTGATATAAGTTTACATCCATATTTCTATGTTTCAGTTCTTGCTGTTGCAATACTATTATGAGGAACTTTAAATACTAACCTGTCTTAGTGTGGATGTAGTTCTTTGGAAATTAATTTCTTCGAAATCCTTAGCTGCTTTTTGTTGAATATCTACATCTTTTATCTCAAGTGAATTAGAAAGATATTTTAGCTTCCGTTTCTGCCTTTCAATAAGATCTGACCATTTCATAACCCATACTTCAACCCGACCACTCTTACTACGGAAATACAAGAATGGATTATTTTCCTCACCTTTTATCTCATACTTTCCAGACTCACTTATATCAGAACTAACAAGTATTATTTTGAAGTTTACATGTTGTGGAGTCTGACCACTCTGCTCAATCTCTCGTGCATATCGCATGGCCTGTGCTAACTCAACCGGACTCACTTTAACTTTGGGAGCCTTTAATTCAACAACCAAAACTTCCCTTTTATTACAATCAATAATCTTCTCACTATACATGAACAAGTCGGTTATTGATTTCGTGGATTTTTCTGCATTCTCATTAATATTGTCATCCTTCTTGGATGGTTTATATCTCATAATGTCATCCCGCAACTCTGTGAGATTCTTTTCCAAGCCTTTATCTGACAACAATTTTGTTGCATCATTAAACTCTTCCCCGAAAATCCACAGCATCTTTTCCAAGAATTTATGAAGTTCTTTTCTTTCTTTCAAATGTTTGGAGATTTCTGAATAGGTTAGCTTCTCGATAAATTCAAGTTCTTCCATCTTCAAAGCAACTTTATCGGAAAAAGCGATGACATCCTCCAATTCAGTCCTATCCAACAAATCATTAAACTGCTCAATGGTCTTTTTGTTAAGCTTTAATATACTATTTAATATCTTGTCAAGTTCTCCATTAGATATAGTCCTGTCAATCAATGGATATACAATTTCACGTAATCTATTCTGTTCGTTCAGCAGATTATACTTGTCTTCTACGAGGAATGCTAATTTGTCGAATAATACGGTCTTGGACTTAGAAGAGGACTTCTCTTTATATGGGTAATAATCATCCTTCTTCAGTTTATCAATAAAATTATCAAATTCAATGTTTTTTTCGCGAAAGAACGCTGTTAATTGTTCTTTTATAAATGATTTGAAGGACTTCACTTCCTCATCCATTTCATCCAGTGCGATATTTCTGTAAATATCTGTGGATAGTGTTTCAGAAGATACATAAATAAACCATCCTCCTATTTTAGGACTAAGCCACTCTGCATCGTACTCAAAGCCAGATGCAATAGTTTGAATTCCCGCATTATTTGTTGTCAAAAACACTTTTCTCTTCTCAATTCCCTTAATATTAAAGAATTGGAATTGTATCTTGTGCTGATTCCCCTTCTTGTCACTATATGGGATTGTTTTAATTATCGGTAAGTTAATAACATAATTCTTCGGCTCTATCCTCTTTTTGTTTATGTAGAAAAACAGGTCACGATTAAAGATCTTCAATGGATATCGTTCAAAAATTGCGTCTGCGATATTGCATTGGAGCATTTTATCGATGATCTTCTTTTTTGTCTCTCTTTCCGTAACATCACTGTCATATAAATCATCAATGGTCACTTTATAATATGTGGAGTGATTCATTCCCTCCAATATGTCCTCTTGAGTCTCTATCTTTACCTCAGAAACATTGATGTTTTTCCCAAAAGAATCAAACTTCAAAGGTATGATCGCTTTTGAGAAATTGTTTCTCCCTTGAGAAAAACCAACAGTCTCAATTTCGACGGATTTACCTAATTGAAAAGCCGCAAAGCGCCCTATACCTTTACCACCATCTTTATTGCTGGTTCCGATATCCAAGATTTTGTTGCCGAGATCATCTATATGAACACCATGGCCATCATCTTTGATTACAATCTTCCTAATAGCCAAAGGGCATAACTCTTCTTCTGGTGTATAGTCTATATCCAGCCAGATATTCTTAGCATCTGCTTGTATGGAATTATTAATCAATTCGCACAAGGCTGCAAATGTGCTTATATAATTAGCAAACAAATCGTTTACCAACCGAGAATTTGTTGTGAAAGTTCTTTCCATATGATGTAATAATTTGGTCTAATATATTATCTGGCTTTATATTTCTTCAATACTGGGACAGCCCCACTTTTCTTTATATATTGCAAATTGTCTTTAGGAGTGTTGTCGAATTCTTTTTTTAGTGAGTATAAAGAACCTGTAGGCTCTGCAACTTCATTTCTGAGATTGATGTAAAACTTAAGAGCGCAATCTATATGCTCACTATAATGAGGACGTTCTTTCGTATTAACGAAATCATCATTGTGGATAATATCATAGAATATTTGTTGTTCATACTCATCTAATTTATCCAAAGCCTTACACCAATTTGCCGTTGATAGAGGATGCCCCTTACTTTCCAACCATTCGAAAAAGAACCTGTATACAATCATGGCATCAGGCATTTCAAGTAGTGTCAGATATTCAGATTCGTTATTCCCAAAAGCTTTATAGAAAAATGTTGTTCCTCTTCCTATCATTCCCTTTGTGCTATTTAACACAGCCTGTATCGCTCTGATGTATTTTTTATTCCAATGCTTTCCAATGTAATTTCTGTCATGACTATGTTCACCATAAAGAGGGTGATATTTCATCGGAAAAGAATATATGTTAACATTTAATTCATCACAAAGAAGCACATTAATCTCCATTCTGGTGTATAATTCTGATGGCTTGTCATTGAAGTTATACAAAAGGTAATTGGAGAAATTCTTAATACCAGCATCCACACTCATTCTAAGTGCTGCTATGTATACTTCCTTAATTTTTAAATCATCAAATGCAATGCGCAAAGGAGATATTGCAATCCTAGCAAATTGCTTAGCCATATGAGGGGTAAATAGTCTGGCATCTACCCCCTGATTGAAATCCACCTTACGTTGTCTTGGTCTTCTATTTTTTAGAGTCTTTTCGTAGTCCGCTTTTATTATATTATATGCATCTATCAATGCTGGCTTAGTTGCAGTTTCATATTTGAGGACATGTAGGTCATCAAAAGTCTTATATATACTATATGATTTCTCTTTCTCCTTTATAGAGTCAAGGTATTCTATCAATAACTCTTGAGCTTTGCGAATATACGCACGGTCATTTACTCCGTCAATAAGATTCTTAATTGACAAAGCTAATTTGTCTGGCTCGATATATGTCGCACCTGCCCCAAATCCGCATTCAACAATTTCATCTATTATCTTATCAAATGATTTTGATGCCATAACATTATTATCCATCAAAAGCAAATCGCGCTGAGGACCATATAATCTGTCCACCTCCTCAACTCTTTCTTTTAATGAAATGTAATCTTGATAATCAGGCTCCATAATCTTAACTGCACAGAAAGGACATTTGCGGATACACCCTCTAGTGGTATAAGCATAATAAGCATTAGACATTTCATATTTGTACGAAACTTCGTCTAAGATGCTATAATCTAAAGGTAAGGCGTCAATAATTTGTTCATCTCCATCATCTAAATCACCAGGCTTATTAGACAAACCAATATGGGGCTTAATACCCGTAGCTTTCTCGATTTCGTTGGGTTGGAGAGATGCTAATACGCCTCCAACTTGAAAATCCCCACCAGGTTTCAACAAATCTTTTAGCTCATTAATGGTCTTTACTGTGATGTCAAAATAAAATGTAAACATCGTGGTGACCATTATTCTATCCCATTCTCTCTCTTCAGGTTGGGTATACCACTTTTTCCAATAATAATCTTTATAATATGTAACCCAATTCTCTAGAAGGAGTTCATTTGACAATCCTGATATTTCAATTTTATCAAAATACTCCCGCTTTTTGGTTCTAATGAAGCCTATAATCACATCGCGTTTAGAATTCCAATTAATTTCTGGATCAACTAATGACATCTTAGCGATGCACTTATCTGCAATGCGTTCTATTATAAAAGATTTTATATCGCCCTTAAAGAAAACGACATTATCTCCCCTCCGCTTGTGATAAGTGGAGAATTTCATCAAAGCAACAGGCGGAAATTTGTTCCTATAATTCGGTTCTACTAAGAGAATATTTCTAGACATATTACTTTGCGAGTTTCTTGAGAATCTTCATCTTTAATGACTCCATGTACGATGGAGTTAATGTTGGCTCATTATCAATGACTTCACATACTATAGTATATGTTTTTTTATCCACTTTAGATAGTTTAGAAAAGAGTATTTCCCTGGGGTCTTTAGGTTCTTCTTTGTGTTCCTGCCCTTCTTCTATATCTTTCTTTTGATTCCCTTTTTCAACCAGTTTGGATATTTCCACGGGCTTTATATGAGGTTTGGATCTTTTTGAATTATTCTCTTTTATTTTCTGATCCAATTTTTTCTGTCTTGTTTTTATAAGAGTTTCAGCCACAATTATACCTTCTGGTGTAGATTCGATTTTGTCCAGTCGTTCTTGAAACTCTACGGCTTTTGTGGCCAAAATTTCATCTTGAGACTTTATCTGTTCTCTAATATTTTTCTTTTCTCCAGAATCATCCTCACTAGATAATTTGGCTCGCAATTCAGTCCTTTTAAAGTACGCAGTGGTAATTTTATCAAGAGCTTGGCTACCTAAATGACTAGCAGTATCATATAATGAGTACATTTTTTCTGCTTTTTCAGCCATGAGAGTGTCAAATTCTGATTTTTGTAGCGAATCTACGAAACCATCGCGTGAACCAGTAGGCTGAATGTTTTCGTGTATAAGGAATATTTCACCAACAAAATAGTTGATAGAAACATTCTTCATATAATTAGCCATAACATTATAGTCACCAACAGCAGTATTAAGTTTCCTAAATCTGATGCCCTTAAATGCAATATTGTTCATCTGGATAATCTTATCATTAAGTGCATACCAGCCCCATCCCAACAATCCATCATCTGGATCTTCAAATTTAACGAAAAGCGGTTTAATTAGCTCCGTGTCTTTATTCGGAACATCTATGCTATATGGTTTCCTGACATCTTCACTATTAATCATTACTTTATAGATTCTTTCCTTCTTATACAGTTCGTTTATTTCCGGATTTTCTTCAAAAGCAGGATGGAGATATCCTTCCTTGAACTCCAATGTATAGTCAACAGGAGCGATTAATGACACGTATTCTTTGACAGCCTGAATATCAACAAGTTTATCAATTCTATGTTTTAAGCCACATAGCTTTACTCTAAAATAGTGTTCATCCACATCTTCAGATTCAAACATGCAACTAGTTACTCTGTCAACAACATCAGTTCCATCCTCAAACTCATGTGATTCAATTAACTTAAATGCTTCTTCTGTATACCATGTGAGTATGGTTTTTTTGTTTTCACCACAACAGGAGGTTTCAAATATAATTTTCTCACAATACTGAGCAGCAATTAACCGTCCTATGCCATATTGACCTATGAGATTGTCTTTATATTTTTCCGAGTTACCAAGGTCAACAAGACGTGGCCCTATTTCTGTAACGCTTACACCGACACCTCGATCTTTTATGGTGATATCGTTTTTATCTATCTGAATAGATATTACAGCCTCTTGAGGTTTTATTAAACCTTTATTTATTGCTAATTCTAATCCATCGCATGCATTTTGAATGTACTCACGATAAATCACGAGGGGGTTGGTGTAGATTTTTCCTAAAGCTAAATCTAGCATTTTTACCCCGAATCTACTTTTATATCCTTGCATTAGCTATTTTGTTTATAAGTTGGGTAAGGGAATTCAATTTTAATCACAGAACGAAGGGCTGGGTTTTGAATTATATATTCACCAGGTTTCAATCTTGTGGCGATGTCTTTATATGTATCACCAAGATGTCGATAATCAGGTGCACTTATTTCTGTATAGCTTGTTCTGCCTATGGCATTTGTAGAGCAATTGCCTTTTACTCTGTCGTGAATGTTGCTCCTGAATTGCTCGACTCCAAAGAGAATTATTCCAAGTGAGCGGCCTCTTTCTGTTACATCGAGTAAATGCTGAAGAATTAAAGAGTTTGATGGGCAATCCTTGGAAGCATATTTGTTAAGCTCATCAACAAATATAACTATTTTGTCAAGAGCATCCGAGCCTAATTTTGTATTCATCATATCAATAATTGTCCCCATAACATCACCGAACACAAAAGCTTGGGTATATGTATCAAGGCGAGCTATATCAATGACTTTGACCTCTCCGGCTTTAATATTTCTGAGGTCTTCCTCTAAAACGACTTCATTACTTCCTTTATCCACACCATCTCTGAAGACACAGCCGGATAAAATTTTCGTTATAATCCTAGTAAACTTTTTCCAGGATCCTAACGCTATTGTTCTCCTTGCAGGAATGTCGTTGGTGCCGTTGATTACCCTCTCTAATCTTTCTCTAAATTGATTCCATGATCTAAGGCCAACGAAAGGATCATTGTCATCTTCAATCCAACTTATAATGGATTCCATTGTATTGGTTGGATCGGGTTCGTTTGCGAAAAGGTATCTAAACTTGTTAACACAGGAATTATAAGGGTATTTGAAGATAGAAGCCTTATTCTTGTTGAATTTGGGTTTAAGCATTTTTTCCCAATCACCAAAAGACTGAACATTATGTTGTTCCTCCTTATCAGAGTAAGGGAAATAATAGTGAACATTTGAGAAAGGTTTAACCTCTAACTCCAAAAGCTTGTATAGATTTGCATCCGTCTCGGAAAGCTTTTCCGATGGCTCATCTATGCTCAACAAATCACGTCCTTTTACATTAAACACAATGTACCCAACTTTTTCCTTGTTCTCCTTATTGTATTTTTGCTGTAAGGCATTCATTAGAAACATCGTGTATGATGTTTTACATGCTAATCCTGATATTCCAGAGATGTTCAGATGAGCTCCATCTGGACCAACCAAGAAGTTAGCGTTTATTGGAACGGGTACCTCTTGACCATACATTTTAAGATAGCCACAAACTACATTACTCTTCTTCTTTGCTTCATCAAGTCCGAGTGCCTTTTGTATATCCTCTACAGTGCATAGTCTCACATTATGACCATGAAGGACTGGTGTGTATATGTTTTCGCTATTACCGATGACCTTTGCTTTGATATAATTAAAAGCAATTCTGTCTGTATTACCTTCTGTAGGGTCTTCACTCGTTTCCCCAAAATTGGATGAAACGTAACTTGAAAAATGACTGGCAGAATCGGTGACGTGACTGATTTCCTCAATTCGTCCAAAAGTAAACGAACCATTAATATGTTCTACTTTTACTATGTCAAAAGGGTTGATGTCATATCCCGCTTTTGTCCAAAAGTAGAAATACTGCAAAGTTGATGGGTTTTTTTCTGTTGCAGAGATTTTACCAATTATATCTTCCATATCTATATTTGATTTATTATTGCAAAGTCGTTGGTGAATTGTGATTTAGCATGCACTTCTGTAACATGTACAGGATAAAGATGATTTGCCCATCTGCTATCCTTGCCAAAACACACTGGATAAGATTCATTCAGTATGTGTGCAGAGATAGTGTTGATGAGAACCGTACTTGGTGTAGATTCTCCATTTATGAGGAACTCTACTTTTACTACATCAGAAAAACAAGAAGACCTTTTTACTGGTTGATTTCTAAGACGTAGATACCACACGCAATAATTATGCCCCTCATGAGAATACCTGTACGCGTTCGTTCTTGAGCACGCAGGAAGTCCGGCTATTATGTTTCCAATATTAGGCTCAATCTTGGATAAAAGTTCCGAATCAAAAGACTTTGACACCCCTAAAACACATTTCATATTCAAATCGAACATAGCCTTCTCTAAGTCATCATCGTCTCTATTCGACATGTCACGTTTATATTCAAGAGAACCGTCTTTGATGAGCCATGAAGAATCTTCGTCTAACAGACCGTCTTTGCACATGTCTGCTACATACTGTCTCTCATTATCTGTCATTTGGTTTTGTATAACAGCAATAGAACGACGAAGATATTTGTTTCTCCCAGACTCAATGTCACGTGAAGTGTCATAAGGGATTATTCTTGAAAACTGTAACAAGAAATTTCCCGCAGATTGATGAGCTGTGCGTATCTCATTGTTTATCTCTTCACATTTTTTCTTGAAGAAATTCTCCCGTTGCTTAGTTGATACGCCCTTACAATATGTGTCAGGAACAGACATTACAATTTCTTTCCTCACATCAAAATGCATCATATGACGATTCTCACGTTTACAACAGCATATTACGATTTGACCTACAGAAACTGGATATATAACGCCATCGATACTTAGGTCACCAGTTTTGTAAATATGACGCGTTCCGTCAAGAAAATACCGAACGAAACTCTTGTCTTTCCTTTTTTGTATTTCGTCTTGAGGAATTTCGTGATAGAAGGGTTCTTTAGTTTTGGGATTGTTCTCAGCAAACTTCCTGCCACTTACAATGGTCACGGGCTGGTGGTCTTCAAAATCTGCAACTGTATCTGCTTCAGAATCTTCTATTACACGTTTTGCAGTACTGTATGGAACAATATTACCTTCTCCCTTTTTAGCGACTAAACTTAAGATATAACCCATATATATGATGCATTAATAAAACACAATAGTCAAAATCTATACAACTTATTTGTTGTTTTGAGACAAGAGGTATTGTTTGTATTCTCTCACTAACAACTCTTTTATATCTACCTCCAACAAATCTGCTATCTTAAGCAGACTTGCCACATCTGGCTGAGAGGTGTTAGTACACCACTTGCTTACAGTCGATGGGGTGACTCCCAACTCCCCAGCAAGCCAGCGAGCTGTTTTCTTTTTCTCGAACAGTACTATCTTTATACGATTAATATCTTCCATATCTTGCAAATTGTTTCTGCAAAGGTAGTGATTTGTTTTCAATTTCTTGTTGAAAACATGAAATTGTCTTTATTAAACGGTATGCTTTTATGCTTTTTTATGGTATTTGCTATATGCAAAGGCTTTTGGAGGCAGCTGGGACGTATTAAGTATTCGCGAACCACAATAAAAACACATCTCTTTCTGATGACACATAAACATTGGTACGATTGAGACGGTTTCTCAATACTATGTTGAATTACAGCCTTCCTTATATGTTCTTTAACCATGGAAACTCAATTCTTCCATTAAAAAAGTGTCAAAATTGACAGAAATTTAATGTAGAAGAGAGGTTATATATGAATAATACGAGTAATATGTTGGGCTATAATTCGTGTTATTATATGCATATAGCTCAGATTTTATCAATATGAGTAAGACACCTTAAATAGACAAATAATCCAAAAGGTGTCGTAAAAGATGGCGTAAAAGAAATATCAGAACGTCAGAGAATTATCCCAGAATTGATTATTGCCAATCCATTCTTATCCGCAAAGGCCATTTCGTAAAAGATGTCGTAAAGGATGTCGTAAAAGAAATGTCTGAACGTCAGAGGATTATATTGGATTTTTATTGCTGAGAATTCAGCACTTTTTGCAAATGCAATGTCGGAAAAGGTTAAAATGACAGATAGAACAATAGAAGGTGATTTGGCTTAAATAAAGAAGATGAGTATTCTTTCTCGTGAAGGTGGTCGAAAAAGAAGGTATATGGGTTATAAAGGATTAGGTGCATGGCAAAATTGAGCTATAACTCAATTATTTTTGGACTTATAGCACAATCTTACATATGTGATAGCAAGCCAAAATTTGCGCTGGTTTATTAAAAAATCGCCATAATTGGCAGATTTTTAATGTAAACCTTGTGCAATAGGATTTAAATCATTACCTTTGCACTGTAAAAAGTTGCCAATACTGGCAAAAATATAATACAAATAATGGAGATAAAAAGAGACAGGTATCTAAAGCAGTTGATAGAAAGCCGTCAGAATGGCTTTATCAAAGTGGTAACAGGAATCCGCAGATGTGGCAAGTCGTATCTGCTGAACGTCTTGTTCTATCACTACCTATTAGATAATGGAGTGGCTGATGACCACATCATCCGCATTGACCTTGAAGACCGCATGAACAAGGAACTGAGAAATCCAGACACTATGCTTCACTATGTTCATGACAGAATCAAGGACAAAGAACCGTATTACATCATTATTGATGAGGTGCAGCTGATGGACGAGTTTGTGGATGTGTTGAATAGTTTCCGTCATATTGATAATGCCGACACATACGTGACAGGAAGTAACTCTCACTTCCTATCATCAGACATTCCTACGGAATTTCGTGGTCGAGGAGAGACTATTCATGTTAACCCATTGTCTTTTGCGGAGTTTTATTCTGCCGTTGGCGGTGACAAGCAGGATGCATGGCGTGAATATTATACCTATGGTGGTCTGCCGCTCATCCAATCTTTTGAGACCGAAGAAAAAAAGATAAACTATCTGAAGGACTTGTTTGAAACTGTATATCTCGCAGACATTATTGAGAGGCATAAAATCAAGAATGACAATGAACTGCGTGAGTTGGTGCTTATTTTGGCATCATCTATAGGTGCTCCATGCAATCCTACAAAATTATCGAATACTTTCAAGAGCGTTAAGAATGTGAGTATTGGCAGTCAGACCATTTCTAATTACCTCACCTTCCTGTCCGAATCGTTCCTGCTGAACAGAGCTATACGTTACGATATAAAAGGTAAGAAATACATCAACACGCTATCCAAATACTATTTCTCTGATATAGGTCTGAGAAATGCCATCTTAGATATGCGTCAACAAGAGGAAACGCACATCATGGAGAATATCATCTACAATGAATTACTTGTACGTGGTTACAGTGTTGATGTCGGAATGGTTGAAATAAAGAAGCAGGACAAGAATGGCAAGTGGGTTCGTATCCAACTTGAAGTGGACTTTATTGCCAGCCTCGGCAGCAAGAAATATTATGTGCAGTCAGCCTTGTCCATCCCTGACAGGGAGAAAGAGATACAGGAATCTCGCCCACTTACAAACATCAATGATTCTTTCAAGAAGGTGATTATTGTGAAAGACCACATTATGCCTCGTCGAAACGAGGAGGGAATACTCACAATCGGTCTTTTCGACTTCTTACTCAAAGAGGACAGCTTGGATTTATAATCATTCTTGTATAGCGCATAAATTATGGTGAAGTTTTTCAAAATAATAGAGAAGATAGTCTGGGTTATTGCAGCATTGACAATAGCTGCTGTCCTGGCAATGATCTTCATTGGTGCTTTTGCTAATCTCGACAAAGCCCAGTTTGACTGGTCTTCTTATATTCCGTATTTCTATGGTGCAGCGGCTGTGGTTGTTCTCTATAAGATTGTTGTCTTGTACTACACATCCTTCTATCAGACAGAGATAGATGAGAAGACTGGGATGTTAGTCTCTTTGGACGATGAGATGAAAAAGTTTCGTGCCAATTCGCAGGAGGGTTCCCTTCCTGATGCCAAATTTGAGGCTATCATGGAAGCGGTGAAACAAATTCCACAAACTGATACAAATGCTATTTTGACAGTTCTTCAAGAGCGAATTCCTGCGGTTGTACAGACATTGGTTGACCAACAGGTTGCAGAGATTAAACGGAACCTAATGCTCGAAAACGAGAAACGGATGCGTGAAATCAATATTCTGTCTGCAAATGTATCGGACGTGCTGAAAAGACGGGATCATCTGCTCAACCTTGAAGCAGAAATCAAGCGATGTCAGGAAGAAGAACGAAAGAGGCGACTGACCAATACAGAAGAGTACACTATGCTTGTATTCTCACTTGCTGGTACTCCTGTAGAAGATGTAGAAAAAGTATGCGACGTTGTCAAACTGTTTATTGAAACTGGCCAGGTATCTGCCAACAAGGATTTGGGCATTCCATTGAATAAGAAACTACGCAATGCTGAGTTGAAGCAGTTCGTCACTAATATAATAAGGTATAACAAGAAAGATAACCTTGATGGTGACTCTTTCCTCCAAACAGCTTTCGGTGAGTGGTTCAGTGGAAAGAAAGAGAACATAGCCAAGAACTACTCCGTGCTGCCCAAAGATTCACTGGTGTCGAAGGAGGGTGTGGAAGCGGATTTAGTGGCCCTGAAAAATATAATTAGAAAGAATGAATGAAAGAACTAAAGGTTCCCCATTTTTTTACTAAAAGAGATAATAAGCAACTATAATGATTATTTCATATACACATCCTTACGAGTTGACACAAACTCCAATGTTTGCTGATACAGAGAAAGATTTTGAAAAAATACCAGTAAAATCATCTGGCTATATTGAGTCAAATAAATTTTTGGTTTCATTGTGGAACCAAGTGAATACACATATTAACCCTAAACATTGTGTAGATAGAGCTCCTTGGGCTTATTTTCCAGGGAAGTACGTTGGAAAAAAAACTTCAGTCTCTGTTTTGGGATTTTGTCAGACGAGCATAGGCGAATTATATTTCGCTTTGGAATACCATAAAAAAGGAGATATTGACTCTCTGTTAGTAATGCGTCCTACATCAAAACTCAAACGTGAGGAAATAAAGAGATTAAAACTATTAATTTATGATGCTAGAGCCTGTATTGATAAAACTAAGCTTTATTTATGTAAGGCTAATGTATTTGCGAAATTAAAAAAGATTCGTTTTGCAGAGTATCATGCAAGCAATTTTAGTATTATCCCCCGTGATGGAGGTCTTGATTTCTTCTTTTATGTGGATGCTATAGATAAATTTGAAGCAGAGCAGCAAGCACTTGAAAGATTGTATGAAATATGTGCATTTCTTACTGTTGAAACAAATATCTACTGTTCGTTTGAAGAGTTCTCTGTGAGAGAAAATGAACTATTACCAGAAAGCAAATCATCAAGCCCATTTATAGATGACTATGTAGACTATTATCCAGCGATAGATAATTGGAAAATATGCATTTCAAGCTATGCATATAATTTTATAGGTAAGAGAATTTTGTCATTAGGACGTTTTGAGAAAAGAAGCGAGATTGAAAAATATTTTATATCTTCATGCAAGCATGTTCAAATTGGTATTGAGACCGAATTAAGAATGGGAGATGTAGCTGTTGCTAGTATTCCATTTGGGACTATAGGATTAACTAAAAGAGACCAACGGAATAAGGTGGAGTATATGACTTCAGCACTGATGTCGTATTTATCAGCAATAGAATGTGCTACAGCAACAGAGGGGCATCATGAAACATGTAAAGAATGTGGTGCTGTTATTTATAAGATTGCAAATAGAGTCCGCAATTTGTCTACGGAATTTTTGGGTGACGATCTTGGTAAGGTGTTTCATAAACTATATTCATATAGATCAAAGTTCCTACATACAGGAAGAATGGCATCAGATGCAAATATTGTAAGGACCATTCCACTACTAAGTGAATTATCAGAAACAGGAGTCAAAGAGTTTGGTAATGTTGCTATAAAGGTAGATGGCAAAATTCTTTCATTCAACGTAAGTAATATACGTGAGTGGACAACATATATTCTTAGGTGTTATTATCAAAAACGCATTCTTGGAAGAAATTCATTTGCAAATGTATTCAATGATAGACGGGAATTTACATTAGCCGATTTCCCATTGAAAATTACTGCTGTCAGTCCAGAAGGAGGCGAACAGATGAAGAAAATATTCATCAAAACAGATACACACAAATATAAGATACGTATGTTTTTTACACATGTGATGCAAGGATTGAAAAGATTCTGTATTAGACCTAATAAGAGTTAGTATTGGATGTCTTTTTTCTACAAAAACCACATTAATGCAATAAAAATATTCTTAGATAAAGATTTTTTTGTACCTTTGCACCAACAAAAGATAATAATACATAGAAAAGGACAAGAAAGAATAGGAAGAGTATCGCACGGATGCTTATCGATAGTTATTGAGGGACAACATCCAAGATGCTTATGGTGTTCCAAATTCGTACCAAGACTTTCGTAAATCGCTGATTATCAGCACATGTTAGATTTGAGGAGGTCAAATGAGACGCATAAGTAAAGACATAACAAAACACTATCAAAT
>CAMVIM010000033.1 GCA_947167515.1 uncultured Prevotellaceae bacterium
AAGAGAATACAAGAAATAAACAAATAATCATCAAAAGACAATGAAAACAACAACTCTTAAACTTATGATGGTGGCACTGGGTGTGCTGCTGTCAATCTATGCACATGCGTATGATTTTAAAGTCGGTAATTTTTATTATAATATTACATCACTCCAAAGTCTTACAGTGGAAGTAACAAATGCTGGTGATAATGCTCCTGCTGGTAACTATTCGGGAGATGTTGTTATACCATCTACGGTATCTTACTCTAATAAAATATTTACTGTTACCAGACTGGGGGATTATTCCTTTAGCAATTGTAAAAATATGACAAGTATATCTATTCCCAATATGGTAACAAGTATTGGCAAATACACGTTTCGCAATTGCCGTTCACTAACATCGCTCCAAATTCCATCATCAGTAACGAAGATAGATCAAGGAACTTTTACAGGATGTTCAAATTTGTCCAAGTTAATCTTAGAAGATGGCAATCAACATCTCTATCTTACATACAAAGAATATCAAGTAGGTAACTATGCCTGTTTTCTTGATTGCCCGTTAAAATATGTCTATTTGGGAAGGACTATAAGTGGATCTTTTGGGAGAGTTGAAGATTTATATCATGCAGCTTTTTATAAGCAAAAAGCACTTACATCACTGGTCATAGGCCCACAAGTTACAGCTCTTTGTGATTTCGTAGGATGCTCCAATTTAGAAACTTTAGAAATTCCAGCTAATGTTCAACTGATTCTACGTTGGGGCTTTGCCTATTGTAGCAGTATAAAAGAAATCTTTCTACAGGAGGGATTAGAGAGAATAAATCAATCGGCATTTATGGGGTGCCAATCGGTAACAACAGTTCATATTCCCAGTACAATAAAGAGTGTTGAAACATCTGTGTTTGAGAATTGTACAAATATTAAGACTGTTTATTCAGCATCAATAACGCCTATACCCATACCAGAGTCCACTTTCCCGGGAATCGTATATCTCAACGCTGTTCTATACGTTCCTACTGGGACGAAAGAGCTATATAAAGAAACCGATGGTTGGAAAGATTTTGCAAATATTATGGAGGTTGGGGAAGGAGAAACTCCCGAAGTGAAGAAATGTGCTACTCCAACCATTGCATACGCTAATGGAAAATTGGTGTTTGAATGCACAACAGCAGGGGCTGAATGCGTGGCAAACATCAGTGATACGGACATCAAGACCCATTATGGCAATGAGATAGACCTGACGGTGACGTATAACGTAAGCGTATATGCTACGGCTACGGGTTATGATAACTCCGAAACAGCTACGGCCACTCTTTGCTGGATAGATAAAGAACCTCAAACAGAGGGCCTTACCACCAGCATGGCAGAAGTGAATGCTCGTCCTGTACTGATTCAGAGCCGCAACTGTGTGCTGACCATCACTGGTGAGACCGCCGATGAAACCATTCCTGTCAACGTGTATAATATGGCTGGCATACAGACAGGTTCCACCATGCTGACGGATGGGACAGCCATCATCGACACCCATCTGCAAAGCGGCGAAACGGCCATCGTCCGAATCGGCAACAGAGCTGTCAAAGTCCTTGTCAAGTAAATACCATGACATATATCTGTCATAATAGATTTGTTTGACTCAGAGTCCGCTTGCTGTGTCAATGGCAGCAAGTGGACTCACCTTCAAGAAAGAAGAACGTGCTGGTGAAGTGAGCCTTTTAGACAACATAACAAAAGCAAACTGCCTGCCACCTCTTTCAAAGAGTAGCAGGCAGTTTGCTTTTTGTTTCTTTCACCTCTTATGCCTTTGCAGCAAAGGATGTTACATTGAAGAAAAAAGTGTGAATATTCCTGAAACTTTTTGTAGTTGTTTGACTTTTTTTCATTACATTTGCCACGTAAATGCGCTAACCGATAATCAAAAGTTTAGATAGGTTTCGCTCATCATCAAGACATTGGAAAGATACATTCTAAAATACAGTAAGAAAATGAAGAATTTGACGCAATGGGTGCTTTGAATATATGATGATAAATAGAAAAGTATGAGATGGACTGTATTATCAGACAATCGCAGAAGTGATGGCAGTAAATTGCTGACAGAGCATGGGCTGAGCATCCTGTTAGATACGGAACAGCACCGCATCTTGTTGGACACGGGTGCCAGCGATCTCTTTATCCGTAATGCTGAATTGTTGGGCATTGACCTTGATACGGTGGACTATGTGTTCATCTCTCATGGACACAATGATCATGCAGGAGGACTGCGCTATCTGCTGCAGCAGAACAACAGGACAAAGGTCATCGTATCGCCTGAGGCTATGGTGGGACACTATTATTCCAAACGGCACGGGCTGCATAGCCTTACGGCAGAATGGCCTGACGTGCCGAAAGAAAGATTGATGGCTATAGACGAGACATGTGAGGTTGCTCCAGACATACGCGTCATAGCTCGCGTCCCTCACGTTCATCCTATGCCCAAGGGCAATGAATACCTGATGGTGGAGGATAAACAGGGGAATCTAATACAAGACGATTTCCGTCATGAAATAGCTCTCTACGTTGACGGCCTGCTGTTTACAGGTTGTGCACATAGCGGACTGGAGAATATCCTCGCAGCTTGCCCCTGGAATGTGCGCACGGTTGTGGGAGGCTTCCATCTTCTCGACAATCATGAGAGCACAGAAGAACTTGTGGACTTGGCTCGCAGACTGATGGAAAACTATCCCGACACACGCTTTTTTACCAGCCATTGTACGGGTGACAACGCCTTTGCCACGATGCGGGCTGTTATGGGAGACCATCTGCAAAGATTTGGATTAAAAATATAATGTATTGAAGAGATGAAACAATTGAAACTATGGATACTTACCGCTATCTTTATCATTAGCGGCATTACTTTGTTCGCATCATTTTCAGACAATGAAGACAATCCGTATGAACAGAGTGACCAGGCATCCTTCATTCCTAAGGCCCCCGACTATGCCGACCCGACTATGTGGACTGTCGTCAATGATGACTCGGAAGGTATAGGAGCCGACATCTTCTACGTTGTATCGACGTGGGAGGAAGACTGGACGACGGAGGATGGCAGGATATGCCATTATGCCGACGTGTGGAACCCCGAGCACCGCAGGCGCATGGGCGATTTGGAGATTAATAAGGTGGCGGCGTATATGTCGCCTGGCAATCGTTTTTATGCACCATATTATAGACATACTACGATTGATGCGTGGTTAACACAGAACGAAGATACAATAAACCGACGCATAAAATTGTCTATGGATGATGTTCGTGCAGCCTTTGACCACTTTCAGGCACAGCGCGACCCAAACCGTCCACTCATCATCGTAGGATTCAGCCAGGGCGGCAGGGCAATGGTGGAATTACTGAAATACATCAGCGATGAGACATACAGCAAGTTGGTTGCTGCTTATGTGTTGGGCTATAAAGTGACTAATGCTGATATGGCAGCGTGCAGTCACATACTACCAGCCAAGAGCGAGACTGACACTGGTGTCACAATATGTTACAACACCGTTAAGGACGTAAGGTACGCTAAGCCCGTTATTGCAGGTTCTGACATCTGTATTAATCCCGTAAACTGGCGAACGGATGATGTGCCTGCTACGTTGCATTATACACAGCAGCTGGAGAACGAGACGCACGAACTCGATATTACCGTCACAGTGTCCCCCGAACATCATGTGCTCGTCGTAAGCGGCTATGACGGAGCTGAATATCAACCTTATAAAGACTTAATTAATGTGGGCGATATTCACAGTTGTGAGCCGTGGCTCTATAGCGAGTGTCTAAAGAAGAATTTCGCTGCGAGAACCAAAGCTTGGCGCACGACTCACTAATTGTTCTGTCTTATTCGTCCATCAGCTTTCTGTAGCGGATGCGTTTCGGCTCTTCTAGTCCCAGACGTTTGGCTTTGTTGGCTTCGTAGTCGGTGTAGGAACCTTCGAAGAAGAAGACGTTGCCATCGCCTTCGAAGGCGAGGATGTGTGTGCAGATGCGGTCAAGGAACCAGCGGTCGTGGCTGATGACAACGGCACAACCTGCAAACGATTCGAGACCTTCTTCTAAGGCACGGAGCGTGTTCACGTCGATGTCGTTGGTTGGCTCATCGAGCAATAGCACATTTCCCTCCTGCTTCAGGGCAAGTGCCAGTTGCAGACGGTTTCTCTCACCACCGGAGAGCACACCGCACTTCTTCTCCTGGTCGGCGCCGCTGAAGTTGAACTTGCTCAGGTAGGCTCGCACGTTCACGTCCTTGCCTCCCATGCGGATGGTTTCGTTACCACCGCTCACCACTTGATAGACGGTCTTTTCTGGGTCGATGTCCTTGTGCTGCTGGTCCACATAGGCGAGTTTAACGGTCTCACCCACCTCAAACGTGCCAGCATCGGCTGTGTCGAGTCCCATGATGAGGCGGAAGAGGGTAGTCTTACCCACACCATTGGGACCGATAACTCCCACGATGCCGTTGGGCGGCAGGTTGAAGTTGAGGTCGGTGTAGAGCACTTTTTCCCCGAAAGACTTAGCCACATGCTGGGCTTCGATAACCTTATTGCCGAGACGTGGACCGTTGGGGATGAAAATTTCGAGTTTTTCCTCTTTCTCTTTCTGCTCCTCGTTCAGCATGCGATCATAGGAGTTCAGACGAGCCTTGCCCTTAGCTTGTCGTGCCTTGGGAGCCATGCGTACCCATTCCAGCTCACGCTCCAGCGCTTTGCGCCGCTTCGAGGCGGTCTTCTCTTCTTGTTCCATGCGTTTGCTTTTCTGCTCCAGCCATGAGGAGTAGTTGCCCTTCCAGGGGATACCTTCACCGCGGTCGAGTTCTAGAATCCACTCCGACACATCATCGAGGAAGTAACGGTCGTGGGTGACGGCAATGACGGTGCCCTCATACTGCTGCAAGTGCTGTTCCAGCCAGTCGATGCTCTCGGCATCGAGGTGGTTGGTCGGCTCGTCGAGCAGGAGCACGTCAGGCTTCTGGAGCAGGAGCCGACACAGGGCAACACGGCGTCGCTCACCGCCAGAAAGGTTCTTGACAGACCAGTCGGCAGGAGGACAACGGAGAGCATCCATGGCGCGCTCCAGCTTTGAGTCCATGTTCCAGGCATCGGTGGCATCGATGATGTCCTGCAGCTCGGCTTGACGGGTCATGAGCTTCTCCATCTTGTCGGGGTCTTCGTAGTATTCAGGCAAACCGAATTTGGCGTTGATGTCATCGTATTCGGCCAGTGCATCATACACGTGTTGCACACCCTCCATCACGTTCTCCTTCACTGTCTTCTCTTCGTTTAGTGGCGGATCCTGTGGCAAGTAGCCCACCGAGTATCCGGGTGCCCACACTACTTGTCCCTGATACTGCTGGTCAATGCCAGCAATAATTTTCATTAGCGTCGATTTGCCCGCACCGTTCAGACCCACGATGCCAATCTTGGCTCCGTAGAAAAACGAGAGGTAGATGTTCTTGAGCACTTGCTTCTGATTCTGCTGGATGGTCTTGCTCACTCCGACCATCGAGAATATCACTTTTTTGTCGTCAACTGTTGGCATCTCTTTATTTGCAATTTGACAATTTACGATTTACCATTTAACTCTCGAGGTCTGCCAGCCAGTCACTACTGCTGGCATCGCTGGGCATACGCCAGTCACCACGGGGTGAGAGACTGACGGAACCGACCTTGGGACCGTCGGGCAGGCAGCTGCGCTTGAACTGCTGGGTGAAGAAACGACGGCAGAAGATGTGGAGCCACTTCTGGATGACCTCTTCGGTGTAGGTGCCGATAGGCATGCCGTCTTTTGCCACTTCGGGATGGGGCTGTCTGATGAAGGCCTGCTCTGCCAGATAGAGTATCTTGGCAGGACGGAAGCCGAGACGCAGGAAGTGGTAGAGGAAGAAATCGTGGAGTTCGTAGGGTCCCACGAGGTCTTCGGTCTTCTGCTGGATGGTGCCGTCGGCGTTGGCTGGGATGAGTTCGGGGGAGATGGGGGTTTCGATGATGTCGAGCAGGGTTTCTTTCGAGGTTTCATCCACGCTGGTCAGAGCAACCCATTTGACGAGGTACTTGACGAGTGTCTTGGGGATGGAGCCGTTCACACCGTAGTTGGACATGTGGTCGGCATTGTAGGTACACCAACCCAGCGCCAGTTCGGAGAGGTCGCCTGTGCCGATGACGAAGCCGTTGCACTGGTTTGCCACGTCCATGAGAATCTGGGTGCGTTCGCGGGCTTGTGCATTCTCGTAGGTGACATCGTGATTGTCGATGTCGTGACCGATGTCCTTGAAGTGCTGGATGCAGGCTTCCTTGATGCTGATTTCCTTGATGGTGATGTCGAGCGACTTCATCAGGGAGATGGCATTGTTGTAGGTTCGGTCGGTGGTGCCGAAGCCTGGCATAGTGACACCGATGACTTCCTTGCGCGGACGCTGGAGCAAGTCCATCGTTTTCACACACACAAGGAGGGCAAGGGTGGAGTCGAGTCCGCCGCTGATGCCCACCACGATGCTGCGGGCACCTGTGTGGACAATGCGTTTGGCGAGGGCGGATGTCTGGATGGAGAAGATTTCCTCGCAGCGTTCGTTCAGCGCATTGCCGCCTGGAACGAAGGGGTGGGGATTGATCCATCGGGTCAGTTCAAAGTTATAAACGGGGTTCACCGTCTGGCACTGAATGTTGACAGTTGACAGTTGACAGCTGACAGTTGACAGTTGCGATGCCAGACGAACGTTGTCGCCGAAAGTGGTGTTGTGGCGGCGCTCGGTGAGGAGACGCTCGGTGTCGATTTCGGAAATGACCATCTGCTCTTCGAGGCTGAAGCGTTTGCTTTGTGCGATGAGTGCCCCGTTTTCGTAGATGAGGGCATTGCCAGCAAAGACGAGGTCTTGTGTCGATTCGCCAAATCCGCAGGAACTATAGACATAGCCAGCGATGCAACGTGCGCTCTGTTGGCTGATGAGCGAGAGCAGATACTGGTGCTTGCTGATGAGTTCGTTGGTGGCACTTAGGTTGAAGATGATTTCAGCCCCTTTCATCGCCAATTCGCTGCTGGGGGGGATAGGTGCCCAGAGGTCTTCGCAGATTTCGATGCCGAAACAGGTCTTCTGTGTGTGGAAAAGCAGGTTGCGACCGAAAGTGACTGTTTGGGCGCAGAGGTGGATCTGTGTGACGTTGACAGCGGTTGCTGGAGCAAACCAACGCTTCTCGTAAAACTCCTTGTAGTTCGGCAGATAGGTCTTGGGCACCACACCGAGAATCTTGCCGCCCTGCACGACTACCGCACAGTTCATCAGCACTGCACCCACTACGACGGGCATGCCGACGATGGCGATGATTTGGAGCGAACGTGTGAAGTCGAGCAGTTTGAACAGGCTTTCCTCACACTTTTCGAGCAGCAACTGCTGGCCGAGGAGGTCTTGGCAGGTGTAGCCACAAATGCTCAATTCTGGAAAGACGATGATTTCCACGCCTTTACCTTCAGCCTGAATGATGAGGCTCTCGATCTGCTGGATGTTGTAGGTGCAGTCAGCTACTTTCAGCGAGGGAATGGCTGACGCTACTTTTACAAAACCGTAATTCATAATTATATTTACAATTTGACGATTTACAATTTACTATTTGCAGTTGATGGTGGCGGTGGCTGGTTTCAAGCCTTTGCCTGTCACTTTCACGGTGGCATCGCCAGGTTTGCCGTTGCTTTGGATGCCGATGACAAGTTTTCCGTGGAAGGCCTTCATGGTGGGCTTTGTGAAAACTTCGAGGCTGGTGGCATCACCGTTACAGATGCCCTTGAACTGTGCTGCGCCTGTCACTCTGACGTTGAGGGAGTTATCTGCATCGGGGACGAGGTTGCCGTTGGCATCGAGAATGTTCACCGTTATGAAGGTCATGTCCTCTCCGTCAGCCTTAAGGGGCTTGATATTTGCGCCGAAGTCACCTGTCAACTCAATCTGCGAGGCTGTACCAGCAGTCTTGACGGTTTGAATGCCGGCTTCTTTACCATTCTCATCATAGACCACAACTTTCAGTTCGCCCGGTTCATACTTCACGTTGTTCCAGCGAAGACGGTAGCGGTCAATGGCGGGATCGTTGATGTCGGAAATCTTGCCATCCTTGCCTGCACCGCTCTTCACGTCAGTTTTTTTTGTGATGCGTCCTTGCGATTGTCCGTTCACGAAGAGTTCGGCAGTGGGATAGTTGGTGTAGCAATAGACGGGAGTCACTTCGCCTTCACGTCCATTCCATGTCCAGTGGGGCAGTAGGTGGATGGTCTTCTCGTTCTTGTTCCAGCGAGAACGATAGAGGTAGTAGCGGTCTTTGGGCAGCCCTGCGAGGTCAAAGATGCCAAAATAGGAGGAACGGCTTGACCAGAACTCATCGTATGGTGTGGGTTCACCGAGATAGTCAAAGCCTGTCCATACGAACTCGCCAATCACCCAAGGCTCATCGTCCTGCAAGAGCCAATCCTCTTCTGGAATGTTTGACCACCAGCAAGCCTCGGTGTCGTAGCTGGAGCATTGGCCGTCGTCGTATGCTTTACCGTCAAAACGTCCCACGGGGAACTTGTACACGCCGCGCGAAGAGACGGTGGAAGCCGTTTCGCTGCCTAGCACATAGCCTTGTCCGAGGTTTTTGTGTGCATTCTTATAAAGATGTGTGCGGTAGTTCATGCCTGGCACATCGGCCACTTGAGCAAAGCCGCTCTTGATGGCGGCATCGATGCGGTCCATGCCGTTGGTGATGGGGCGAGTGTTGTCAAACTTGCGAACCAAGTCTTGCAGGTGGCGCAGAATCCTGGCACCTTCGGCAGAGCCTTGCTCAGGAATCTCATTGCCCACACTCCACATCACGAGGCTGGGGTGCAGACGGTTGGCACACACGAGGTTCTCGATGTCACGATCGCTCCACTCCTTGAAGAAACGTGCGTAGCCATTTTTGCATTTAGGATAAATCCACATGTCGAAACTTTCTGCCATCACCATCATGCCGAGGGAGTCATACACCTCCATCTGCATTTGGCTGGGGCAGTTGTGCGACGTGCGGATGGCATCGCATCCCATGCTCTTCAGCAGTTCCACCTGACGGATGAGGGCAGCTTTGTTGATGGCGGCACCCAGCATGCCGAGGTCGTGGTGCAGACATACACCCTTGAACTTGCGGCTTTGTCCGTTCAATTGGAAGCCACCTTCAGCAGAGCATTTAACGGTTCGGAAACCTATCTTCTTCACTTGTTTGTCGAGGACGCGGTCGGGTGCTCCGTCGCGAATGGTATAGAGCGTCACTTGCAAGTTGTAAAGTTTTGGGTTCTCAGGTGTCCAGAGGGTCACGTTCTCCATGTTGCCAATCACCTGCGCCAGTCCGTTCTCGTCAGCGTATGCCAAGAAGGTTTGCTGCTTTCCCTTGTCGTTCTTCACGCTGAACTCGAAGGCGTAGCGCACTTTGGGTTGCATGCCAGCCACTTGTGCCTTGAACTCCTCCGCCACATTCTGTCCGATGGTCAGCGTGTTGGCTACGATGCCCCATTGCTCAATGGCGGTCTTGGGAGTCTGAATGAGTGTGACAGGACGGATGAGGCCAGCACCTGGGTACCAGCGGCTGCTTTCCTCTACATTCTTCAAGTGGACAGCCAGCGTGTTGGGCGAACCGTCTTTGTTCACGAAAGGTGTGATGTCGATGTTGAAACTGCTGTAGCCATATTTCCACTCGCCAGCTTTCTGGCCGTTCACATACACTTCGGGTTCAGCCATCGCGGCATCGAAATTGAGCAAGGCACGGGGACAGTCTTTCGCGACCGTGAACGTGGTACGGTACCAGCCTTCTCCAATCCAAGGCAGAGAACCTGAGCGTCCGGTCTTCTCGGTGGCTTCCTTCTCACCGTTTTGTACGATGGCTACGGTTTGTTTATCGATTTCCTTGTCGAAAGGACCGCTGATGGCCCAGTCGTGGGGCACCTGAACGGTTTGCCATTTCTTGTCGTTGTAGCTCACTTCCGCAGGTGCGGTGGCATCCAGCCCTTCGCCACGTGAGAACTTCCATCCGTCGTGCAGGATGGTCTCTTTGCGTTGTGCCGTTGCCGTGAGTGCGGCTGCTGTCATGCCGAGCAGCAGCAATCCTCTAAGAATGTTCCGATAGTTCGTCATATATAAATATGGTGTTAGTTAATTATTTCTGATAGATGATAAAATCCTTGAGTTTCACCCACGAGGGGTTCTCCGTGTAGGTGGTTTGATAGGTTCCTACACGCAGTGTTGGGGTGGTCACCTCGACGGGTGAGCCGGGCATGTTGCTCCAAGTCTTGCCGTCCTTGCTGGTGCGGGCGAAAAGTTGGTTGCCGCGACGCTCGAATTGCAGATAAGGGTCGAAGTCATAGCCCTTGTAGTTTGGGTACTGAGGACGGCCTTGGTCGCTCAGGATGGTGAACATGTTGCCGCAGTTGTAGAGAGGGAAGACCCCCAGTTGGTAGTAGTTGCCATAGCCATCGGTGACGAAGATGCCTCCTTCGTTATAGCCCTTCACGTTGTGTTCTTTCAGCCCCTCCATGTCGGTGATGGTAGCCAAAGCCACAAAGTCGCCTGTGGGGAGATTGTAGATAGTGGCTCCATGTGCCAGTGGGTCTTCGTTGAAGTTGCCCGTTTTTGCCGAAAGGGTGATTTCGTCATGTTTCTCACACGTTGGTTTCATGTCGGGTGAAAGGGTGAACTTGCTGTCGGGGTCAATCTCCTCGAAGTCATCATCGCCGAGGGAAGGTGTGTCGCTGTATCTGCTTTGTTCATAGGCTTGTCGAATCCTATCTTCAGGCATCGCCACAGGAACGATAGACATAGCATTGATGTACCCCATGAAATTGTTGGCTCCTGATCCATTGGCACCAATCGTGATGCGTCCGTCTGGGCGAACCATCAGGAAGTTGTTCTTCTCTTTCAGCAGTTTACCGTTCAGATAGACACGTTCCATCCAACCGTCGAACGTGACTGCCCAGAACTGCCATTTGCCTTCACCCTCCTTGATTTCTTGGGGTGCACCACAGCTCTCGAACGAGCCATTGTGATTGATGAGTCCTGTGGATGGGTCGGTGCCGAGTCGGAACTCTGTGGTGGCAAGGTCGGCACGAGATGAAGAAAGCGATACCACTGTGGAAACGGGTCCAGTCTTTGTGCTGAGCACCCAAGCAGCAATCGTGTAGGGTGCGTTGTATCGGTAAGTGGCAGGAAGGGGCTTCTCGCTGACCAGTTGCTGTGTGCCATTGAAGAAAAGAGCCCATTTGCCATCCTTCACACGGGCACGGATGGGTTTGTTTGCCTTGAAGGTCATGGACGTTTGGTTGAGGTCGCCTGTGCCAAATGCCACCTCAGTCACATCGAAAGGTTGCTTCCTGTCTTTTGCTAAGACATCCGCGTTGAAGTTCATCAAGGCTGCAATATCCATCCGCTCGTTAGCTTCTACATCTTTTTTATGCATGCCCGGATATCCGTCGTTACTCTCCACGTTGGTTTCTGGCAGGGCAGGGGCTTTTGCCCAAATCTTCACGTTCCAGATGGCTGGCATGTGTCCGTTTTTCTGTGTGTCGGTGATGCTGATGCGGATGTATTGTGCTTTGACCGTACCCTTATCAATCATAGGTGAACCTTGCTGAGTATTGTTCGTGCGGTCGGCATAAAGCGTCCAGTTCTGTCCGTCTGTGGAGATTTCAATCTTATATTGATAGAAGAATGTGGCATACTCAAACTGTGTCCACACCTCGTTGAATTTCATCGGTTTGCCCAAGTCGATTTGCAACCATTCGTCGTGTCTGCGACCTTGCCAGTTGCAATTTCTCGCTTTCCACAATGTTGCATTATTGTCATCTACAGCGTATTCGGGCTTGAACCATTCATCATAATAAGATGAAGCTGTGACCTTGGCACCAAAAGCCAAATTCTTGTATTTGGATGCACCCTTGAAGATGTTCACGTTCTGAGCGTTGTGGGTGGGGATGATGGGGATGATATTGCCTTGTGCGTCGAATTTCAGTTCGTCGATGCATACCTGACGGTTGAAGCCGTGGATGGACTTCGGGTTGTTGTGGCGGTGATAGACGATGTAATACTTGCTGTCAATTTCGATGATGGAATGATGACCAGGACCGTGAACGGTTTCGTCTTCGTTGGTGGTTAGCAACTCACCTTTATATTCAAACGGTCCCATAGGTCCGACAGTCGAGGTGGCGTACTGCACACGGTAGGTGTCGGTGTGGCATGAGCCAGACGAATAAGTGAAGTAGTAGATGCCGTTGCGCTTGAACACAAAGGGAGCCTCGAAAATGTCCTTCAGCTCGGTGTTTGGAATCAGTCGTTTCTCCGTGAAGAACTCATCGGCGGCGATGGGGAAGGGGTGGTTCTCGTTCCAACGACGGGCATCTTTTGCCACATCTTTTGAAAGTGCGTTGAGGTCGAAGTCGCCATCCTTCAACTTTGCCGTACCACATCCGAAGCCGTTGTAGATGCCCCAAGTGGTGAAGTAGAGATACTGGCTCTTGTCGTCATCGGTGAACAGTTGGGGGTCGAGGGTAATCACGTTATGTACATATCGGTCGGGCACCATCACGGCATCCGCTCCGCTGACACCATCTTTATCTCCCAAGATGTTGTGCCAAGGGCCGATAGGGGAATCGCTTTCGCCAATGTTGATGTTGCAGGGTTCGCAATAGAAGTAGCGGAACTTGCCGTTCGTCATCTGTACCACATCGGGTGCCCACACCACTTCGGTGATTGGCCAGTTCATGACGATGTTCTTCCAGTTGATGAAATCCTTGCTTACCCACACCTGTGCAGGGCCGTAGCCGTTGCCTGTTCCGTCAGTAGTGGCATACAAATAGTAGGTATCGCCAAACTTCCTGATGGTAGGGTCGGCGAAATAACCTGGAATGAAGGGGTTGGCATTCCCTGGTTCATTCCAAGCTGTACCCACTACGGGCGACGGTGTGTACTCTCGCGGTCGCTGCTGGGTCTGAGCCAACATGGCGTTTGAGACCATCAGCAGGAGCGGTAAAACAAATCTTTTCATTTTCATTTTCATATAAGCTAAATCTAAACAAATTCGTCTGTTTCGTTGTCCCCCTAAAGGCTACGTCGTCATCGTAATTATGTTTGCGCCGTTGGCGTAATTACCTTTACGTCGTTACCGTAATTACGTTTACGACGTTACTGTTTCGGCACCTCTTCCGCTGTTGCTTTTGTACAAATTTTACTGCTGTTTTTATGGCAGCTCTGCTATTTGTGGAAGTTCAGCGAAGTATTCCCCTTTGGTTGAGTGCGTGGGTGTATTTTGCCGCATTGCGCAGATGCTCTCCGTAGGATACGGCATAGTTGTGGGTGCCCGAGAAGTCTTCCTTGGCGCACATATAGATGTAGTCGTTTTTGTCGTGGTTCAGCACCGCATCGATGCCCGCAATGCTGGGCACACGGATGGGGCCAGGTGGCAAGCCTAAGTTCTGGTAGGTATTGTAGGGCGATTCCACTTTCAGATGCTCGTGCAGCACACGGCGGATGGAGAAGTCACCTATGGCGTAGATGACCGTCGGGTCGCTTTGCAGGGCCATTTGTTTGCGGAGACGGTTCATGTAGAGGGCGGCAACCGTGGGCTTCTCTGCGTCGTTGGCTGTTTCGCTATCGACGATGGAAGCCAGCGTGATGACCTTCTCCTTCGTCATCTCCTCGCCAGCATATTGGCTCACTTCCTTCAATTTGGCGGTGCGCTCTTGGTTCCAGAAGCGTTCATTCTCCTTCTGCATACGCTCCATCAGCTTTTCGATGCTCACGTCCCAATATACCTCGTAAGTGTTCGGAATGAACAATCCTGGCAACGACTCACGGGTATAACCCAAAGCCGTGATGTGGGCTTCGTTGGCAAGATATTGGGCAATGCTGACGGAATCCACCATCAGTTGATTGGCTAATTTACCAGCCATCGCCTCCATGGTTCGGGTGGAAGGTACCACGAGCATGATAGGTTTCTCGTTGTGGTTGCGGATATTGCGGATGAGATTCAGCATGGTCAGGTCGCTGCTCACCTCATACCGTCCTGTGCGGATGTGGTCTTTCAGGTTCAGCAATCCTGCAAAAAGGTGAAACACCCGCATGCTTTCGGGCTTTGTCTGCTTTTCCACCTTCTGGGCGATGGAGTCCACCGTGTCGTCTGCGTCAATGTAAATATAGGTGAGTTCACTCAGTTTGAAGCTGCTCCAGTACATCCACCACGTACCAGCACCTGCCATCACAACGATGCATAGCAGCACCCAAAACCATATATCCTTCTTCTTTTTTGCCATCTTTTTGTATAAATAATGTGGCAAAGGTAAGAAATACTAATGAAATGGTAAAGGGATTTGCGAAGTTTTCCGCGGGTCATCCTGAAAAACGATGAATGTGGAGAAAAAATGTTGGAGTTTTGCGAAGTATTTCAGATAAATTCTCTACCTTTGCAAGCGATATAACGAACAACAAAACCAATGAATAAGAAAATCATCATTGCAGCTGTGCTTGGCCTGCTTACAATGACAGCGAACGCCCAGTTCCTCTTCCGCATCAGTGGCAATGGATTGGAGAAACCTTCGTACATACTTGGCACCATCCATACGCTGCCGGGATCTCTGCTTGACAGCATTCCCGCATTTCTGGATGCTGAGGCTCAATGCCAGCAGGTGTATGTGGAAAGCAATGTCACCGACCAGCAGACAATGAATGATATGGCAAATGCCGGAATACAGGTTATGACGCTGCCCGACGGCAAAACCATCTTCGACGTGCTGAACAAAGAGCAAATGGATTTGCTAAGCAGCAAGTACAAAGAGGTGCTCCATATCAATTTGGTGGATTCGACATCGAAATCAGTGTGGAACTACTCACCTGTTGCCCATATACTCACTTTCAACGCGGTTATGACAGCCATCGAGATGCAAACACATCCAGGATTGGGATTTTCAGGAATGCCCATAGATGTCGTGTGTATGTCGAGGGCAAAGGAACGTGGAATATCCCTCGGAGAGCTTGATGAGAAGTTGAATCAGGAGCATTCTGACAAGGCGCACGATGAGATGACGCAGAATTTGGATGCGCAGGTGGATTCGCTGATGGCATTTCTCAACAGCATTGAGGAACGCAGACAGGGCATCTTGAAGGAGCAGCAGTTTGTGGCGCAGACGAGCGAGCTATGGAGAAAGGGCGATTTCGACAGCTTTGCAACAGACGGTAATTGGCTTTCGGAAATTGAAAAGAATCCAGTCCTTTACAAAGAGCGCAACGACAAGTGGGTGCCCAAGATTCTGGCTGCTATGCGTAAAGCTCCCACGATGTTTGTCTTTGGAGCAGGACATTTGGTGGGCAAGGATGGTGTCATCCAGCAGCTCAGCGAGGCAGGGTATAACGTCGAACAGGTGAAGGAAAGGAATGAATAATAACAAATAAAACTCGATAGGGAAAATGGAAAACTTTAGAGATTTAGTGCAGAAGCGCCGTAGTGTGCGCAAGTTCACCGACGAGGACATCAAGGCGGAGGATTTGCAGACGATTCTTCGTGCTGCATTGATGTCACCTACCAGCAAGGGCACTCGTGCCTGGCATTTTGTGGTGGTGGACGATAAGGCATTATTGGAGAAGATTTCTCTGTGCCGACCGATGGGCAGCCAGTTCATCGCAGGAGCCAAGGTGGCGATAGTGGTGTTGGGCGACAGAGACGTGACTGACGCATGGTGTGAGGATGCATCGTTGGCAGCCGTCACCATGCAGTATCAAGCTGCAGACCTCGGTTTGGGCTCCTGCTGGTGCCAGATTCGCAACCGCTTCATGGAGAATGGAGAACCATCAGACAACGTGCTTCGTTTCCTGCTCCGCTATCCAGAAAACCTGACAGCTGAATGTGTCATTGGCATTGGTTATCCCGCCATTGAACGCAAACCGCAGGATGAGGATAACTTGAAGTGGGAAAATGTGCATGTCGGTCCTTTCCCTGAGGAGGATTGAAAGATTGAAGGATTGAAAGATTGACGGATTGAAGATTTGAAGTCGGCTATGAAAGTAGTTTTGATAGGAGCGGGCAATCTTGCCACGAATTTGGGTAAGGCGCTGTTTCGTGCAGGACATGAAATCGTGCAGGTGTATAGCCGGACAGAGGAATCTGCCTGTGCTTTGGCGGAGGTGCTGAAATGTGCATATACAACCGATCTGGCAGCCGTGCCAACAAGTGCCGATGTGTTCATTTTCGCACTGGCGGACGATGCGGTGGAGCGGATTGCCTGTTTGCTGAGGAAGGGACGGGAAGAGCAACTGTTTGTTCACACAGCAGGAAGCCTTCATCTGGATGTGCTGCCAACTGCACGGCGTGGCGTTTTCTACCCGATGCAGTCTTTCTCGAAGGATAAAGAGGTGGATTTCAGTATTATACCTTGTTTTGTTGAGTCTTTTCTAAAGAAGGATTTGGAGCTATTGTTGGCATTGGCCAGGACTGTTTCCGACACGGTGTATGAGTTGAGCAGCAATGACCGGAAATATCTGCATCTGGCGGCAGTATTCTGCAACAATTTCGCCAACCATTGTTTCGCTCTTGGAGCGCATTTGCTGAAGGAGCATGGAAATCTCCCGTTCAGTGTGATGCTACCTCTGATAGATGAGACTGCCAGCAAACTGCATGTCATGTCTCCCCATGAAGCACAGACAGGTCCGGCCAAACGTCGGGACAAACGGGTGCTGGAGAAGCATCGGATGTTGTTGGCTACCAAACCGGAAATGGGCAAAATCTATGAACTTTTCTCAGATAGTATTTACTATGATCAATTACGACTTAAAGAAGATACGTGCGGTATTTTTTGATGTGGATGGTGTTCTCTCCTGCGAAACCATTCCGCAGCATCCCAATGGCGACCCCATGCGAACCGTCAACATCAAGGATGGATATGCCATGCAGCATGCCGTGAAGTGCGGACTTATTCTTGCCATCATCACAGGCGGCAGAACGGAAGCCGTGCGCATCCGTTACGAGGGGCTGGGATTGAAAGATGTCATCCTGGGTGCTGCCGTTAAAATCAAGACCTACAATGAACTGAAGGATAAGTATAATCTCAAGGACGAGGAGATTGCCTACGTGGGTGATGATATACCTGACTACGAGGTGCTGCAAAAGTGTGGCTTGCCTTGCTGCCCTGCCGATGCCGCTCCTGAAATCAAAGATATGTGTACATACGTGTCCCATAAAAACGGGGGACAGGGGTGCGCACGCGATATCCTCGAACAAATTCTCAAAGCACAAGACTTATGGATGCACAACAGCACAGCCTTCGGTTGGTAGAGGGTTATCGGGTTATCCTTGCCAGCAATTCGCCTCGGCGCAAGGAACTGTTGGATGGGCTCGGCATCGACTTTGAGGTGCGCACCTTGCAGGGCATCGACGAGAGTTATCCAGACACCTTGCAGGGCGAGGAGATTCCCATGTACATTTCTGGCAAAAAGGCCGAAGTCTATCAGCGTACGATGGCTGATAACGAGATGATTATCACGGCAGACACCATTGTATATGACAACGGGCAGGTGCTTGGTAAACCGAAGGATAAGGAAGAGGCCATTCAGATGCTCCGCCAACTCTCAGGGCATGCTCATGAGGTCATCACGGGCGTGTCGATTGTGACGAAAGGGAAGACCGCCCAGTTCGCCTCCACCTCCAAAGTGTTTTTCGCGCCTCTGACCGATGAGGAAATCACTTATTACGTGGACAACTATCGCCCTTTTGACAAGGCTGGTGCCTATGGCATCCAAGAGTGGATTGGCTACGTGGCAGTCACCCGCATCGAAGGCTCCTACTTCAATGTGATGGGATTGCCCATCCAACGGCTCTACACCGAACTTAAAAGTTTTTAACCTCACCCCCTCAAAAAAAACTCCTAACTCCTAACTCCCAACTCCCAACAATGGAAACTTACATTCACGAACTCGACGCTATCGACCTTCATATTCTCCGTATTCTGCAAGACAACAGCCGCCTCACCACCAAGGAGCTGGCGCTGAAAATACATTTGTCCGTCACGCCCACCTATGAGCGTCAACGTCGCTTGGAACGGTTGGGCTACATCAAGGGCTATGTGGCGGTGCTCGATGCGAACAAGTTGGAACGTGGATTCATGGTGTTTTGTAGCGTGTCGATGAAGCAAATCAACAAGCAGATAGCCAATGACTTCAAGAATACCGTAGCCACATGGCCCGAAGTGACGGAGTGCTACAACATCTCAGGCGATGGAGACTACCTGCTCAAGGTCTGTGTGAGTAGCATGCAGAGATATCAGCAGTTCATTCTCGACAAATTGGGTGACTTCCCATACATTTCGAAAGTCAGTTCCAGCTTCGTCATGGACACCCTCAAACTCACCTACGGCTTCACCGTCTGATCGGCATTCATCACCTCTTTGGCTTCATCATATCCTAAACAAATGGTGAACGTTCCATAGGAGTAGGGGGCGATGTCGTATTCGTTGTAGTGAAACTCGATGCTGTCCTCGCGCAAGGCGATGTTGTTGCTGACGAACATATCCGTCATTTCCAGAATGCCCTTCTTGTGCAGTTCATCCAGCGAACGGACATGCAGGTTCTCCATGAGCCGGCGCAAAAGCATCTCTTTCAGTTGGTCCTTTTTTGTAGCGGGGAAGAGGTTGTCGGCTGTAATCATCTCGCCCGTCTTTGTGTTGAACCTCAGGATGGTGGTCACGATGCAAGGATGAGCACCGCCGTTGAAAGCTTCTTCCACCAGCCGGTAGTTGATGACCTGCCCCATGCCGTATTCGGCGCGTCCCGTCAAATGGTCACGGTAGATGTCTGCTACCTCGTCGCTGTGGAACTCCCCTTTCACATCATCTATATATTGTGCCACCGCTTCATCGGCACTGAGTTCGCTGGATTGATGCAGCAAAATCTCAATCAGTTGGGCGTTGATGAGTTGGCATACCCGCTCGTTGGTGTCCTTGTCCGATTTCAGAAACTGCATATCCACCTTCACATCCATTTCTCTCTTCAAACCCGTGTGAAGCTGGGTGAACTTGTCCTCCACCGAGTCCTCGTCTTCCGTATTCTCCTCGTCTGTATCGTCCAAAGGGGACTCGCTCAGCTGCTCCTGCTTCTCCACCTTGTAGAACTCGATGTCGTTCCATTGAGACTCGGAAGCGCATGCCACAAAAAGAAGGGTAAAAATTGCTCCTAAAAACTGAAATATGTAATGTAACGTGTATCTTTTCATCGTCCTTTTTCCAAAATCGGGTGCAAAGGTACAAAAAAACTCCTTACTCCTGTCTTCTAACTCCCAACTTTTTTCTACCTTTGTCGCGAAAAAAGCAAAAAGGTGTTTCAGAACAATCATGCAGCGCAGAAATTCATACAGTGACCTTGGCCTTGTAGTCGCTCTCAGCGTCTTCATCTGCATTCTTGTCAAGTGTCTCCTTTTCGGATTCACATGGGTCGGCATCGTCTGGCTGTTGCTTGCGTGTACTTATTTCTTCCTGTCGTGGCGCTATCCCTCCGATAGCAAGGTGGTGAAGCATGCCACCACCACGTTCCTCGCATTGTCGGTCCTTGCCGTAGCGGGAGTGTTGCTGTTCGACAAAAACGCACGCCCCGTCATGCATGCCTTCGAAGGGACGGGCGATACCATCAAGGACGCCGAAGTGGTGGAGGAAGAACCCATAGTCCCCATCTATGTGCCACAGCCAGAAGATACCGTGACTGAAGACACCCTGCCGCTGGAAGAAACAATAGCCTTCGATTCATTGATAAACGAGAACATCAACTCAACAACAAGTATCGATAGTACAAAGATTGAGCAATAAAACAAGTCTATTATGTCATTAGTTAAATGCCCTGAATGTGGCCGAGAAGTAAGCACACTGGCCACCTCTTGTCCACACTGTGGATGTCCTCTTGGTGCACAAGCTGCCCGGCAACCAAAAGTGCCGAATTCACCCCAGAAAAAGACCAATGGTCATGCTGTGGCCACCATTGTTGTCGTGTCTATCGTCATCGTGACATTGGCCGCAGCAGCCGCATGGCACCTTTTCTTCCGCGGCAGCGACAATGTGGATGAACGCACCGCCTATAACACCATTCTCCGCTATCAGAATGCGGGACAACTCGATTCTCTGGCCGAAGCGCTGAATTTCTACTTTGACACCTACAATCCCGATGCCTACCACTATTCGCAGTTGAAGGAACTCAACGACCGTTTCTTTGCAGAACGCACCGACTGGCAGACAGCCGAGGCAACACCCACTCTCGCCTCCGTGCGTCATTTTCTCGATGTACATCCCGACGGGCTTTACCTCAGTCAAGCTCGCACCAAGCTCGACTCCCTTTCCTTCATCGAAGCCACTCAAAGCGATACCCGCGAAGCATACGAACACTATCTGACTCAATTTCCGCAAGGACGCTTCGTAGCCGATGTGCGACAGAAGATGAACGAACTCGACAACGTGGAGCTGACCACCGAAGAGGAAACTTCCATCAATGGAATCCTCGATGCCCACTTCAACGCTTTGGCTGACAACAACCGCGCGGCTATCGAGACGACCCTCGCTCCGGTTGTCAGTTCCTACATCGGCAAGGCCAATCCTGAATTGGAAGACATCTACGCCTATATGCAACGTGTCCATTCTTCGGCGCGCACCCTCATCTTCAGCGTGAAAAACCCCACCATCACCAAAGTGAAACTCCAGGGACGCAGCATCTACAATGTTCAGTTCATCCTCGACGAGGAAACCTATTCGGGTTCCTCACACCATGCCACCCTCGACACGGAAGCAGGGGCACCCTCCAATGGCGATGAAACTGACGCACCCAAACCCGACAACGTGAAGCATTTCTCTGGCACTGCCGTTCTTGACGAGTCCATGAAGATTACTTCCCTTGTACTTCGGCAGTAAAGTGAATACCGTGTCTCCGCTCGAAGACGCGTTTGTCAGCACGGCGAAACCACTTCATGTGTAGTGCCGTGCAAATTGCAATAGGTACGGCGTACACATTATAATTGGAGTGCCGTACAATTTACATACGCAACGGCGTAGCACGTAGAGTGTCTGCGCCGTTGCAAATGTTAAAAGTTCGTCTTTATTTCTTCTCACGTTTGTACAAGAAAGAAAAAAGTGCTACCTTTGTTCCCGAATTCTAAAAAGCGTGAACCGAAACGAGATAGAATAACAGATTTGATATCAACAAATAGATTACTAAACTAACTAATTTTATTAACTATGAGAAAAATTTACACTTTTCTTTTGGCATCGGCTTTAATGCTGGTGTCAGCGACGGCAAGTGCGTGGTCTTATGACATTCCGGCAGCGAATGCCGTGCTTGAAGGCGAGGACTACAATCTGATTCTTTCTAAAAACTATGACTTCTATAACGGTAAGTATAACGGTGAAAATTTCTCCAATGCTGCTGGTGAGAGGGTATCAGGCGACGGATGCTTAGTTTTGTTAGATGAGAAAGCGCCGTTTAAATTGAATGGATTTGATTCGTACCAAATAGCGGCACCTGTTCAGATGGATAACTTTTTTATTCAAATTGGTACTGGAGCTATCAATCTGCGTTCTAATATCAATAGAACAGGTCTTCACAATTACGCAAACGGTCTGCGATACTTTGCAATAGCAAATGTGAGAGAAGGCCAAGTTATTGTGTGCCAGTGGGGAGGCCATAACTCTCCAAAGTCGGATGGTAAAGTTGTACAGCCATCTTCTTCCATTTCTGGTGTAACAGCTTGTACGTGGGAAGATTTGACTGATGAAATTCATGCCGCCCAAGAAGGTTTGGAGGAAGGTTCCGCTGATAACTTTTCATATTGGCGTGCTACCAGTGATGGCTATTTTGTTGTGGAAATGCAACACTATACAGCTATTCAAGGCCTTCAGATATGGAAAAATGCTAATGAGACAGAGTCTGTTTCATTGCCATCTATGAGTGTTGTGAGCGTAAACGGAGGTTCTCGCACGTATGCCTTCAAGTCTGGTGAGTCAACGGAAGGAAATGAAGTTTATACTTTCTACAACTTTGTAGATGATAACGGTGATGACCCTGAGACATCGGTTGCAGTGGCTGATCCAATCTATTGGAAAGATTCGGATGAGTTGCTTTATTATACATATACCGATTTAGAAGGTACTGTTTCTAAATATACTGTGGAGCAGTATGACGCGGATGAGTTGCCCGACGGGGTGGTGAAAGAGGACCTTGTTGCTGTGTATAAGCAAATCCCAGATTTAGAGAATACTTTTGAAGGCTGGACAGAAGGTGATGCTATCGACCCCGATAATTATTTAGGTGATGGCAATGTCTATGACCCTGATGCTCCCATCGAGATTACACTTAATGATGGTAAAGCTGTAGAGTCTGATGGAAGCGGTAATGTGACGAAAGCAATCGTGACTATCAAATATATTTCTATTTCTACCACAGGCGTTGTTTCTGAGATGGTGACTCAGAAGATTGAGATTGAGAATTTGACTCTTAATGCTCCTACGCTGGAACTTGTGGGCTTTGACGGCACTCAGCGTCAGTATAGAATCGGATGGGTAAACAACAAGAAGGCCGATAAGAATGTATATAATATCAGTTGGACAGCCGATGATGATACTCGTGGTGAGGAAGGCGTGGCTGTAGGCAGTGTTATTGCATTCGAGCATGCGGTGAAGGTAACCGTGAGTGCCGATGGCTACGAAGATGGTGTGTTGGAAATGACCGCAGACCTTGAAGGTATGGACATCAAACGCAAGTCTGTTACCCCCGGTGGAGAAGTTGATGCACCCCACGATTGGGACTTTGTGAACATCTCTGATTATCAGAAGGCTCTCTTTATTCAAGCCCCCCAAAATCTTCCAGACGATTTGATTGAGCAATACAGTAAAACAACAGGTGAGGGTACAGAGGCTATGACTGAATATATGTCGAAAGAAGAGTATGCACAGCGTTATGCGGCAGAGGAAGACCTGACAGGTTGGAAACCAGTGGTGAAGCCTACTGGATGGAACCCACGTGATGCTAACATGCGCTCGAACCGTACCGTCATTGAAGGTGGCGTAAATCAGAATTCTAATGGTCTTGGCTATAGTGAAGACCTTAGCGGAATCTTTAAGACAGGGCTTGATGTGGATTGTGCTCCTAATGCGAAGGGTGCTTCAACCATCATGGTATATACAGATAAAGCAGATTTGGAAAAAGAGGGTGGGTATAATGGAGATGGCATCACTCGTTTGGGCATCTACTTTATGGCAAGACCTACACTTACCTTCTCACGTGAGGTGGCAAAGCCTGGTGAAATCGTTGTTATCTATTATGGAACAGGTGGCTCGAACTACACCAACTATCGTGCACAAAAAGTTTACACGGTTCCTGCTGACGATTTGCTCAAGGTGACGGACCTCCCTGGCAATGGTGTTCACCTCTTCTACATTGATGTCTATACCTACGACGGTGTTGAGGATATTGATGACGAATACACGACCGCTATCGATGCTGTGGATGTTCAGCCTGCCAAGAAGTCCACTTTCATCTACAACCTTGCAGGTCAGCGTGTTGACAGCAACTACAAGGGCATCGTCATCAAGAATGGCAAGAAAGTGCTGATGAAGTAATCTTGTGAAGAACCCTATATAATAAGCGGGGCGGCATTTCGGGAACATCGGAATGTCGCTCTTCTTGTTACATAGTCGCTCTTCATATTACAGACACATATATAATAATAGGAGCCAACGCTGTGAGTGCAGCATTGGCTCCTATGTGTGTTGGAAGAAGTTCGGTAGTTTATACGGCATCCTCGCTGGGGTCGATGTTGAGGCCTGTGCTGATGGGAGCCGTCTCGAGGTTTTCGGCTTTCTTGATGGAGAAAGAGCCGTCGGGCACCACTTTGAGTTCGAGGGGGTAGGCCATGCCATCGGAGGTCTCGTCGGGGTCACCTACGGTGACGATGAAGTAAAGTGCTGAACGGTCTTCGTCACGTTTGATGAAGTTGTAGTTCACACCCACCATTGTGGAAGACTTCAAGAATGCGGCGGGAACTTGGTCCTTGAAGTTATTCTTGTAGAAAGTCTTGTCGAAAATGGTTGAGCTGTCTCGGCGGACGCTGATGCGTACACGGCTCTCGCGGTATTCAAGTCCTTGCGAATTGATGACTGTGGGCATGGAATCGACGTGCTCTAACCCGCAGGAGTACTTGTAAAGTTTGCCGCCAATGGTGATGGTGTCATCTATGGTGTAGTCTCTCAAAGAAATGATGCCTGTTGCAGGGTCAACATCTTCCACTTCGCGCACGGTGGAAACGGGCTTCTGCTCGCTCGTGCAAGCCAGTGTCATCAGTGCAAGCAATGCTGCGGCTGTTGTCTTGAATGTTTTCATTGGTAGGTAAGTTTTAGTGTTTCTGTTTGCAAAGGTAAGAAAAAAATGCGTACCTTTGCAACCTAATTAGTGAAAAAAATGGGACTGTTGAAAAAAAATCCAAGGAACTGGCATGTGAAGAGCGGTCAACCCCTCACGGAGATGGATAAGAAGATTCTGTATTTTCAGAACAAAGGGCATCTCGTTCCTAAGCGTGAACTGATAAAAACTCCTGAACAGATAGAAGGCATCCGCAAGGCGGGTGTGCTCAATACGGCGGTGCTCGACCTTGTGGCGGAGAAGATTCGTGAAGGCATGACCACACTGGAGATTGACCAGTTGGTGTATGACTTCACCACGAGGCATGGAGGTATTCCTGCCCCCCTCAACTATGAGGGCTTTCCCAAGAGTTGCTGCACCAGCATCAATGAGGTGGTGTGTCATGGCATCCCTTGTGAGGAAGATGTGCTGGAGGAAGGCGACATCATCAATGTGGATTGCACCACGATTCTTGATGGCTACTTTGCCGATGCGAGCCGTATGTTCATTATTGGACGCACCACACCAGAGCGTGAACGTTTGGTGCAGGTGGCGAAAGAGTGCATGGAGATTGGGGCAGAGGCTTGCAAGCCCTACACGTTTGTGGGCGATCAGGCGGCAGCTGTCACTAAATACGCTCACAAGAATGGCTACTCCGTGGTGCGCGACTTGTGCGGACACGGTGTTGGCAATGCTTTCCACGAAGATCCCGACATGGAGCACTGGGGCAAGAGGGGCACGGGAATGTTGCTGGTGCCAGGCATGGTGTTCACCATCGAGCCGATGATTAACGCTGGCGGCTGGCAGGTGTTTGTAGATAGTGACGATGACTGGACCGTGGTGACCGACGACTATAGCGACTCGGCGCAGTGGGAACACACCTACCTGATGACCGAAGATGGGCTGGAAATACTAACGTATTAAATCCTAATTCTGAACTATTAACTCTGAACTCTGAATCATGTATATACTTGCAATAGAAAGTTCGTGTGACGATACGAGTGCTGCAGTGCTCAAGGATGGGATTTTGTTGAGCAATGTGACGGCCTCTCAGGCGGTGCATGAAGAATATGGTGGGGTGGTGCCAGAGTTGGCATCGCGAGCTCATCAGCAGAACATCGTGCCCGTGGTGGATGCAGCCATCAAGCGGGCGGGCATCACGAAGGAAGACCTCAATGCGGTGGCTTTCACACGGGGTCCAGGACTGATGGGAAGCCTCTTGGTGGGTGTTTGCTTCGCCAAGGGGTTCGCGAGAAGTCTGGGTATTCCGATGATTGATGTGAACCACTTGCAAGGGCACGTGTTGGCACATTTCATCCGTGAGAGCGAGGATGACCACGACCAACCGACATTCCCTTACTTGTGTCTGCTGGTGAGTGGGGGCAACAGCCAGATAGTGAAGGTGAACTCGTATAAGGAGATGGAGATTTTGGGACAGACCATTGACGATGCGGCAGGCGAGGCGATAGACAAGTGCTCGAAGGTGATGGGCTTAGGTTACCCTGGTGGCCCTATCATTGACAAGTTGGCGCGTCAAGGCAATCCCGATGCGTTTGAGTTTTCGAAGCCCGACATTGCTGGTTACGACTATAGTTTTTCGGGCTTGAAAACATCGTTCCTCTATCATCTGAGGGATTGGCTGAAGGATGACCCCGACTTCATCGAACACCATAAAGAGGACTTGGCAGCTTCGTTGGAGAAGACGATAGTGGATATTCTGATGAAGAAACTCCGTAAGGCGGTGAAGGACACGGGCATCAAGCAGGTGGCTGTGGCAGGTGGTGTGAGTGCCAACAACGGATTGCGCAATGCGTTCCGCGACCATGCCAAGCGTTACCATTGGAAGATCTTCATCCCGAAGTTCTCTTATACGACGGATAATGCGGCGATGATTGGCATTACAGGCTACTTCAAGTATCTTGACAAGGACTTTGCGCCGATAGATTTACCTGCGTATGCACGAGTGAGCAGTTAATGTAAAATGAAAGAGGTTCGTTTCTTCTATGTCCCTAACGCGTCCAGCGTGAATGAGCTTCCAGAGGAGGAGGCCCAGCATGCTGTGCGTGTGCTCCGCATGGAGATGGGCGACGAGATGATGCTGATGGATGGGGAGGGCACGTTTTATCGTGCAGTCGTGACAGAGGCAACGAAAAAACGCTGCTTGTATCGTATAGAAGAAACGCTGCCTCAGGAGCGACAGTGGCAGCCTCACTTGCATCTAGCTATGGCTCCCACGAAGAATATGGACAGGACAGAGTGGTTTGCCGAGAAAGCTACAGAGATAGGCTTCGACGAACTGACATTCCTGAAATGCAGATGGTCGGAGAGAACCGTCATCAAGACCGAACGCATCGAGAAGATTCTCATTTCGGCCATGAAGCAGAGCCACAAGGCATGGAAGCCTGTGCTGAACGAGATGACGGATTTCAAGGCATTTCTGCAAAAGATAGAGGAAACAGAGAAGGCGAGTGGTAAGGCGATGCAGAAGTTCATTTGCCATTGCTATGACGACTCAGACCCAGCAATGGGAATCGCCAAGCGCGTGGGCTTGCTGAAAGATGCTGTCAGAAGAGGGGAAGACGTATTGGTGCTGGTGGGACCTGAAGGAGATTTCTCCCTTGACGAGGTGAAGATGGCTGAAGCACAGGGCTTTCAGAGTGTGACCCTTGGCAAGAGCCGTTTGCGCACCGAGACCGCAGCATTGGTGGCGGTGCATCTGATGAATTTGAAAAATCAATGATAATAGAAACTATTGTATAACAAATGTTTAAATCACAAAGAACGATGAAAAAAATTAGCGTTATCTCATTTGTTGCTCTGATGGTGCTGTCCCTGTGTTCATGCAGTAACACGGACTATCAGAAAGTGATTCCAGCCAATTCGCCGTTGGTGGTGAAAGTGGATGTTCGGTCTTTAGCCGATAAGAGCGAGTTCGACAAGTCGGAGGCGATGCAGACGATGGAGAATGCCCTGACGGCGATGGTTTCCGACAAGGACATGGACCAAGTGAAGAAACTGATGAAGGATCCTATGGAAATGGGTTTTGACTTGAGCATGCCTGTCTATGCGTTTATGGCTGACATGGAAACATTCGGTCTCACGATGAAGGTGAATGATGAAGAGGCTGTGAAGGAATTCCTTCTGTTGCTCAATCGTCAGAGCATGAGTTCAAAGCCTGTGGAGAAAGACGGGTTGATGTGTGGCACCTTGCTCGATGATTTCACTTATGCCTACGATGGTCAGAGTTTCCTCTTGTTGGGTTCCTCGAAGGGAGCTGGTAAGGCTGATGATTTGGCGCATCAGTTGATGAATCAGGACGAGAAGCAAAGTTTTGTGTCATCCGAAGGCTACGAGCGTCTGGAAGATGTGGAGAAGGATGTCGTGATGTATATGGACTTTGCAAGTCTGCCTGAAAAGGCGATGAAGGATTATGCTGAGATATTGCCAAAGTCCTTGAAATATAAAGACCTAGAGGCTGTGGCGAGCCTGATGTTTGAGAAGGGTGAGGCTCAACTCTCTGCAAAAGTGTTTGGCAAGACTCAGGCAGCCAAGGACATCATTAAGGAGACCAACGACCATCTGGATGAGATAGATGGTGAATACCTCGATAAGGTGTCGGATGAGGCTGTTCTTTGGCTCGGTGCAGGCGTGAAAGGTGAGTGGTTGCTGAGCAAAATCAAGGAAAGTAAGGCTCTGAACGAGTTGCTCTTTGTGTTGGAACAGGCCATTGACGTGGAACAGATGATTCGTTCCATTGACGGTGATGTTTCGTTGGAGATTCCCACTTTAGATGCAGAGCGTGGTGGCATGGAGTTCGTTGCCTATGCAGAACTGGATAACTCGAAATTCTTGGCCGATGTGGAAGATTGGAAGAAGAGCCAGAAAGACTTTGGCATCGAGATGAAGGAGCAGGGCAAGAACCAGTACATTCTTACCATGAAGGGTGAAACCTTCAACTGGGGAGTGGATGACGATGACCTCTATATGGGTACCACTCGTGCGTTCAACCATAGTAAGGAATCGACGGGTGCCTTGCTGAAGCCCTACAAGAAGCAGATTAAGGAAAGCCAGATGTTCTTGCTCGTGAACATTGCTGCTATGGGCTTGGATAACCAAATCAGTGACCGCTCAAAGGGTGCAGATTGGGCGAAGAAGAACCTGAAAGGCATCGACGCCATCATCTTGAAATCGGCATCGGCTGACGAGGGCACCTTGGTGATTGAGATGAAGAATAAGGATGAAAACTTCCTGAAACAAATTCTTTAATGGATAAGATTCAACTGATTGATACACTTCCAAATGTATTTGTCAATCGCGATGATGTTGTGAGTGACATCTGGAACAAGGAAGTGTCATTTGAACGAGGAAAACTGTATCTGGTGGAAGCTAATTCTGGTACAGGAAAATCCTCTTTGTGCAGTTACATTTATGGCTATCGCCACGACTATCAGGGACGCATCCTCTTCGACGGAGAGGATGTGCGTCTCTATTCGACTTCCCGATGGACCGACATTCGCCAGAAGCGTTTTTCGCTCTTGTGGCAGGAACTGCGCATCTTTCCCGAACTGACAGCTCTGGAAAATGTCAACATCAAGAATAAGCTGACGGGTTATCAGAAGAAGACGCAAATACTGGAGTGGTTCGAGATGCTGGGCATAGCCGATAAACTCGATGCGAAGATGGGGCGTATGTCTTTCGGACAGCAGCAGCGCGTGGCGCTCATCCGAGCCTTGTGCCAGCCTTTCGATTTCCTCTTTGTCGATGAACCTATCAGCCACCTTGACGATGCTAACTCTGACATCATGGGGCGTATCATGGCTGCTGAGGCCAAGCGTCAGGGAGCAGGCATCATTTCTACAAGCATTGGCAAGCACATCGAGTTGCCCTACGACCAAGTCTTTAACCTATAATAGCGAGAAGGAAGATGAATTTAGTTTGGAAACTTTTGAGACAGCACATCAGCATTCCGCAGTTTGTCGGCTTCTTCTTTGCCAATCTGGTCGGAGTGGTCATCATCCTGTTGGGTGTGCAGTTCTATCATGACTTTCAGGCACTCGACAAAGAGGATAGCTTTATGAAAGCCAGCTATCTGATTGTCAATAAGAAGATAAGTGCGTTTTCTACGTTGACTGGTGCTCAGCAGACCTTCAGCAAGTCCGATGTGGCTGACTTGAAGAACGAGGACTTCGTGGAGCGTGTCGGAGCCTTCACACCCAGTTCGTTCAATGTACGTGCCCGTTTTGATGTGCAGGGATTTGTGAACTTCTCCACTGAAATGTTTTTCGAGAGTGTGCCCGACGATTTTGTCGATGTGGCGAGTGAGGCATGGAACTATCAGGAAGGCAGCACTCAGATACCCATCATCTTGCCTAAGAACTATCTGGATCTCTATAACTTTGGCTATGCTCAGGGCAAGGGGCTTCCCAAACTCAGTGAAGGTATCCTTGGTGCCATGAAACTGAAGGTGCAGATTGCTGGTAATGGCGAAGTGGGCGACTTCGATGGTCGCATCGTGGGTTTCTCATCCCGTCTCAACACCATTCTCGTGCCTGAAAAGTTCATGCAATGGGCCAACCTGAAGTATGCCAGCAGCGAGAACACCAAGGAACCCACTCGGCTCATCATGGAAGTGAACAACCCTGCCGACGAGCGCATCACTGCTTATCTGCAAGACCACGACTACGAGACAGACAAAGAGAAACTCGATGCATCCAAGACCACCTTCATCCTGCGTGTCATCGTCAGCATCGTCATGGTCATTGGTGCGGTCATCAGCATCCTTTCGTTCTACATTCTCATGCTCAGCGTCTTCCTGCTGGTGCAGAAAAACAGTACCAAACTCGAAAACCTGTTGCTCATTGGTTATTCGCCAGCCAAGGTTTCTTTCCCTTATCAGACTTTGACTGTCGGACTGAATGTCCTTGTATTCATCCTTGCTGTGGTCATCATGTGTGTGGCAAGAAACTACTATATCGGCATGTTTGAAAGTTTCTTTCCCGACTATACAGTGCCGGACATCCTGCCAGCCTTGGGTGTCGGATTGGCCTTGCTCCTCATTGTCAGCATCTTCAATATCATGGCTGTATATGGCAAGGTGATGAGCATTTGGAAACGTAAAGATTGACGGATAGATGGAAAGAATTACGCAATTATACAAGCAACAGACGGGACAGGTGCCTAAGAGCATCACCCCTTTGGCTGGCGCTGGCAGCAATCGCCGCTACTATCGGGTATGCGGAGAAGAGGGGCAACCGCCACTCATTGCTGTCATTGGCACCCATCCGGAAGAGAACGAGGCCTTCATTGCATGGGCGAGTTTCTTCGGGAAAAACGGACTTCCCGTGCCCGAACTCATGGCGGTGTCGGCTGACCGCATGGTCTATTTGCAAGAAGATTGTGGCAACACCTCCCTCTATGACTACATGGTGGCAGGACGAAACTCCGATGGCACCTACAACGCTGAGGTCGTTGACGTTCTTCGCCAAACCATCAAGTGCCTTCCGCTTTTCCAGTTTTCGACAGAGGGCAACAGCGACCCCGACGAGGTATTCTCCCGTTGCTATCCCCAGCAAGAGATGGATCGAACCAACGTGATGTTCGACCTCAATTATTTCAAGTACTGCTTTCTCAAACTGCGAGGCGTTGAGTTCAACGAGTTCAAACTCCAGCAGGACTTTGAACGTCTGGCCGATGCCCTCTTGGCCGAGCAGGGCAGCACCTTTCTCTATCGCGACTTTCAGTCACGCAACGTCATGCTGAAAGAAGGAAAGCCGTATTTCATTGACTTCCAAGGCGGTCGCCGAGGCCCCATCTACTACGATGTCGCCTCCTTCCTCTGGCAGTCCTCTGCCAAGTTCTCTGATGCGTTGCGCGGCCAACTCATTGACGAATACTTAAAAGCTCTCCAGCCTTTCAAGTCCTTGTCGAAAGCCGAATTTCTGCCCCAACTTCACCTCTTCGTCTTCTTCCGTATCCTGCAAGTGCTGGGAGCCTACGGCTATCGAGGACTTTGGGAAAAGAAAGCCTACTTCATCAACAGCATTCCCCTTGCCATCACCAACCTGCAAAAGGAACTCGCTTTAGGCACCTGCGATGCCTATCCCTACTTGAAAGAAATCGCTCAAACCCTCATCGTTCAAAACGAGCAGGAAGAAAAGAGTAAGGCTGCCGAAGATGCCAAGAAAGCCAAGGTCACCGCCTATCTGCAAAACGATACCACCTACATTCCCCAAGCCTCCCTCCCCATTACGGGAAAGGGTCGGGGAGAGGGTCTTCTTCATGTCAATGTCTTCTCCTTCTCCTTCAAGAAAGGCATCCCAGCCGATGAATCCGGCAACGGAGGTGGCTATGTGTTTGACTGCCGCAGCACCCACAACCCTGGTCGTTACGAAGAGTACAAGCCGCTCACAGGACTTGACCAACCCGTCATAGACTTCCTTGAGGCAGATGGAGAAATCCTCACCTTCCTCGACAGCATCTACAAACTCGTCGATTTCCATGTGGCACGTTTCATCGAACGCGGCTTCACCCATCTGCAAATCTCCTTTGGATGCACAGGTGGTCGCCACCGTTCCGTCTATTCCGCCCAGCATGTGGCAGAACACATCCACAAGAAGTTTGGCGTGGAAGTTTACATTTGCCACCGCGAACAAAACATCACCCAAGTATTGAAATGAACGCACTCATCTTTGCAGCCGGATTGGGCACTCGTCTCAAACCGCTCACAGACACGATGCCCAAAGCGATGGTGCCTGTATGTGGCAAACCGCTCGTGCAAATCCTCATCGAGAAACTGAAAGGCATCGGCGTTGACCACATCGTCATCAACGTCCATCACTTTGCCCAGCAAATCATCGACTTTGTTCAGGCCAACCGCAGTTTCGGCATCGACATCCAGTTCAGCGACGAGACTGACATGCTTCTCGAAACGGGTGGGGGATTGAAGAAGGCCGCTTGCCTCTTTCCCAATGCTGACCCCATCCTTGTTCACAATGTTGACATCCTTTCCAACGCCGACCTCCTTTCCCTCTACAACGAAGGGCGCACCACCGATGCAACCACCCTCCTTGTGTCCGACCGAAAGACCCAGCGCTACCTCCTTTTCGATGCAGCCGACCGTCTTGTGGGTTGGGTGAACATGGCGACGGGACAGGTGAAGTCGCCCCATCCCGAATTATTGGCTCATGAGGGTGACACCACCTATTTTGAGCAGCATCCCACGTTCAAGAAATACGCCTTTGCCGGCATTCAAGTTTTTCAGCCCTCGCTCCTTCCCCTCATGGGTTCTTGGGAAGGAAAGTTCTCCATCATCGACTTCTACCTCGCCATCTGCGACCAGGTGCCCATCCGTTGCCACTTCGACCCCCAACTCCATTTGCTCGATGTGGGAAAACTCGACACCATCGCCAAAGCAGAGGAATTTCTGTCATAAATCCATCACTCTTTCCGAGGAACGGTAGAAGCCTCCTGTGCCTCTGCGGCACAACTTTTTTCGCCCTTGCGTAATAGCCTCTTTCGCCTTTACGTAATATCCACCTGTACCCTTGCGTAATAACCTCCTGTGCCTCTGTGCCGTTTCCACTTTAGATTCATTCTATGAATCATAAAAATCATACTATGAATTATACAATTCAAAGAATGAATCATATAATTCATAGTATGAATCTAAGAATTTGACTGTGGTGCGGAATCACGTCTTTTGACGCATTCCATGTGCAAAGATACACATTTGGGATGGGACTATCAAGCGTTTTCCCCTTTTTCTTGTGGGCGGTCGTGCACTTTCTCGGACATGCCAACTTCATCAGGAAAAACGAGAAAGGCGTGTTCAGACCGATAATTTCTCCCGATAACGAAAGTTTTTTGTGGTGGCAAGCCTTGATGTTAAGATTTTTATGTATATTTGCACTTTCTAATGGCAATTACACATATTATATAATATATGCAGAAAATCATTATTTTGGATTTTGGTTCGCAAACCACTCAGCTCATCGGCCGTCGTGTGCGTGAGTTGAACACGTTTTGCGAGATTATGCCTTACAACAAGTTCCCTCAGAATGACCCCGATGTGATTGGCGTGATTCTGTCCGGCTCGCCTTATAGCGTGTATGAGGAGCGGGCGTTCAAACTCGACTTCTCGCAGATTCGCGGCAAGTATCCCATTCTCGGCATTTGCTACGGTGCCCAGTTGATGGCGCACACGTTTGGCGGCAAGGTGGAGCCGGAAGGCACACGAGAATACGGTCGTGCCAACCTCGAATTTATGGAGGAGGGCAATCCGCTCCTGAAAGGGTTTGCGGAGAACAGCCAAGTGTGGATGTCGCACGGCGACACCATCACGAAGTTGCCCGACGGTTTCCGTTGCATCGCTTCGACCGCTACGGTGAAGTTTGCTGCATACGCTGCCAACGACGAGAAGATTTGGGGTGTGCAGTATCATCCGGAGGTGTTCCACAGCATCGATGGCACTCAACTTCTGAAGAACTTCGTGGTCGATATCTGTGGTGGCAAGCAAGACTGGTCACCTGCCTCGTTTGTTGACCAGACGGTGGCGGAACTCCGCGAGCAGGTGGGCGACGATAAGGTCATCCTTGGCCTTTCGGGCGGTGTCGATTCGTCGGTGGCAGCCGTGCTGCTCAATCGCGCCATTGGCAAGAACCTCACCTGCATCTTTGTCAACAACGGCCTGCTCCGCAAGAACGAATTCACCGATGTGTTGCGCGACTATGAGTGCCTCGGCCTCAATGTGGTGGGTGTCGATGCTTCGGAGAAGTTCTACCGCGAACTGGCAGGTGTGAGTGAACCCGAAAAGAAGCGCAAGATTATCGGTGCAGGCTTCATCGACGTGTTTGAGGCCGAAGCCAAGAAGATAGAAGGTGCCAAGTGGCTGGCTCAGGGCACGATTTACCCCGACCGCATCGAGTCGCTGAACATTACGGGCAAGGTCATCAAGTCGCATCACAATGTGGGCGGTCTGCCTGAGAAGATGGGCTTGAAACTTTGCGAACCGCTGAAGTGGCTCTTCAAGGATGAAGTGCGCCGTGTGGGTCGCCAACTCCAGATGCCCGAACACCTCATCACGCGCCATCCGTTCCCAGGTCCTGGCTTGGCTGTGCGCATCTTGGGCGACATCACGCCAGAGAAGGTGCGTGTGCTGCAAGATGCCGACGACATCTTCATCCGTGGTCTTCGTAACTGGAAGGTGAAACTCTCTGGCGAAGAAGCCCGCAAGGTGCTGGCTGCCGGAGTGCCTGCTGACATGAAGGACGGCGAGATAGAGGTGTCTCTTTATGACCAAATATGGCAAGCCGGTGCCATCCTTCTCTCCGACGTGAAGAGCGTTGGCGTGATGGGCGACGAACGCACCTATGAGAATCCCGTGGCCCTTCGTGCCGTCACCTCAGCCGATGCCATGACTGCCGACTGGGCCAAACTCCCCTACGAGTTCCTGGCCGAAGTGAGCAACCAAATCATCCGCAACGTCAAGGGTGTCAACCGCGTTTGCTACGATGTGTCCTCCAAACCACCAGCAACCATCGAGTGGGAGTAAAATATCTATTCGTAAACGGAAATAATGCTTAAAATGAAAAAATCTATTTATATGTCACTTGCAGCAGTTCTTCTGCTGCTGGCGAGTTGCACGTCTTACAAGAATGTGCCTTATCTGCAGAACAGCGACAAAGTGGATTTGAGTCCTGCCACGATGCTGTATGATGCTAAGATTATGCCTAAGGACCAACTGGTTATCAATGTGAATTATCCGACTGACCCAGATGCGGTGAAGATGTTCAATCTGGTGACAGTGGCAGAGAACACTACTTCGGCCACTTCATCAAGACTTTCATCGCAGATGCAAGTGCAGACCTATCTGGTGGATAACGAGGGCTACATCAACTATCCACTTTTGGGTCGTCTGCATGTGGGTGGACTGACGAAGACGGAACTGGAGAATCTGCTGGCTTCGAAAATACAAGGCTCATACACGAAAGAGGCTCCGCTGGTCTATGTGCAGATGTCGAACTACAAGGTGTCGGTGCTGGGCGAGGTGGCTCGTCCTGGCCAATATATGGCCACAACGGGTAAGGTCAACATCTTTGAGGCATTGGCTATGGCAGGCGACCTGACCATCTGGGGACAGCGCGACTGTGTGAAGATTATTCGCGAAAATGAAAAGGGCGAAAAGAAGATCGTTCCGATGAATCTGAACGATGCCAACATCATCAATTCTCCTTACTATCAGTTGCAGCAGAACGACATCGTGTATGTGACACCTAACAAGACTAAGGCTAAGAACTCTGGTGTGGGTTCGGAAACAAGTCTCTGGTTCACTTCGACCAGCATTCTCGTCTCACTCACATCGCTGCTCTACAACATTCTTAAGTAAGTGGCCCGATTCTTGAATAAGCGACCGACAGAAGTAAATAACAGGACTTCATAAAAAAACGAAGATTATGCAAGTGAAGGATTCTTGGAAGGAGAAAGGCTATGTGGATGAGCCTATTCCTGCGGACATTGATTTGAATGCGGAAATCCGCAGGATGTGTAAGGAGAAGAACGCCGTGATTCTGGCGCATTACTACACGGATGGGGCAGTGCAGGATATTGCAGATTTCGTGGGGGATTCGTTGGCGTTGGCACAATGGTCAGCCAAGACCGATGCCGACATCATCGTGATGTGTGGGGTGCATTTCATGGGTGAGACGAACAAGATTCTTTGTCCCGACAAGAAGGTGCTGGTGCTGGATTTGAATGCAGGATGTTCGTTGGCGGATAGCTGCAAGGCTGAGGACTTGAAGGCGTTTATGGATGAACATCCTGGCTATAAGGTGGTGAGTTATGTGAACACAACCGCAGCCGTGAAGGCTCTGACCGATGTGGTGGTGACTTCAAGCAACGCTAAATTGGTGATTGACTCATTCCCTCAGAATGAGAAACTTATCTTTGGACCAGATAAAAACCTTGGCAACTATATCAACTCTGTGACGGGACGTGAGATGCTCCTTTGGAATGGTGGATGTCATGTGCATGGACAGTTCTCGTTGGAGAAGATTCTTGCTATCAAGGCGGAACATCCGAAGGCAAAGATTCTGGTGCATCCCGAGTGCCCAGCCCCCATTCAGAAGGTGGCGGATGTGATTGGTTCGACTGCCGGATTGCTGAACTTTGCCATCAAGGATGAAGCCACCGAATTCATCGTGGCTACAGAGAGCGGCATCCTGCATGAGATGAAGAAGGCATGCCCCGACAAACTCTTCATTCCTGCGCCACCTGAAGCAACGGAGACCATCGGGTGTTCGTGCAACGAATGTGAGTTCATGAAGCTGAACACGCTGAAGAAACTCTACAACACCTTGAAGTATGAATGGCCCACCATCGAAGTGGATGCGGAGATTGCCGAGAAAGCGGTGAAGCCCATTGACAAGATGCTGGAAATCAGCCGCAACATGAAAACACCATTGTCAAATAAATAGTTTAAAACAACGAATGAAACGAAGTGAACGAATTTTATAGTGATTGAATGCCGCAAGCGGCGACGAATTGGGCGAATGCCATTCGTTTATATTCGACGCACCGAAGGTGCATTTGGTGAAAGAAATTCGTTTATTTCGTTTAATTCGTTGTAAAAAAGTTAATGAACGTAGCTGCATTAGTATCAGGAGGGGTCGATTCTGCTGTTTCGGTGCATTTGCTGAAAGAGCAGGGGATTGACCCGCATCTGTTTTATATCAAGATTGGACCAGACGAGGACACGGAGTGGAACTGCACCTCGGAGGAGGATGTGGAGATCTGTCAGTGGCTGGCTCGAAGGTATGGCTTGAAGTTGGACGTGATTGACTTGCACAAGGAGTATTGGGACAAAGTGGTCGGCTACACGATGGATAAGGCGCGTGTGGGTTTGACTCCTAACCCTGATGTAATGTGCAACAAACTCATCAAGTTTGGCTGCTTTGAAGAGGTGGCAGGTAAGGACTTTGATTATACGGCCACAGGGCATTATGCTACAACAACGAAGATGAGCGATATGGTGTGGCTTTCGACGTCACCTGACCCTGTGAAAGACCAGACGGATTTCTTGTGTCAGATTGACTCCTTGCAGGTAAATAAGCTGATGTTCCCTATTGGACATCTGTGGAAACATGAAGTGCGTGCCATTGCAGAGAAGGCACATCTGCTGAATGCAGAACGGAAAGACAGTCAGGGCATCTGCTTCTTAGGTAATATTGATTTCCATGATTACATCAAGGCACATCTGGGGGAGAATCCAGGCGATGTGCGTGAGATAGAGACGGGGCATAAGATAGGGGAACACAAAGGCTTGTGGTTCTATACGATAGGTCAACGTAAAGGTCTTGGTTTTGGGGGTGGTCCTTGGTTTGTGGTGAAGAAGAACATCAAACGCAACATCCTTTTTGTGTCGCATGGCTATGATTCCGAGAAGGTGTATAAGGATCATGTGACGATGAATGACTTTCACTTCATCAGTGGCAATCCTTTTGAGGAAGGGTGGGGCGAAGAACTCAATGGAGAGAAGACCATGCGCGTGACCTTCAAGATTCGCCATACACCCGAATATCTGGGTGGTGTTCTTTCTCAGAAAGAGGATGGCCGTTGGTTCCTGCAAGCCGACGAGAAGATTCATGGTGTTGCCCCAGGGCAGTTCTGCGTGGTGTATGACAAGGAGCATCACCTGTGTTTCGGAAGCGGAGAGATTGATTGAAATCACAAAATACGAAATAATGGTTTCAACTTTCGCAAGTTGAGATTTGAAGAGTAGTAGAGTAGTTAAAAGGGAGTTAAAGGAAAGTTATAGGGACGTATGTTTAACCATTAGCAAGGTATCGTCCCCGTAACTCCACTATAACTTCTACATAACTCCCCCATAACTCCAAAGAAGTGAAGCTTGCGAAACTTGAATAATGAGCCCACTTTAAAAAGTGGCAGTTTTACATAAATTCTGATATTCGGTTTTGT
>CAMVIM010000034.1 GCA_947167515.1 uncultured Prevotellaceae bacterium
AGTATAGCGTGAATATCCCCATGCGCTACTACTACAAGTCGAAGTTCCGCAAGGGCTGGGTTAATATCGTCAATCCTTTCCGTGGTACTTGGGTGGTCGGCACTCCTGGCTCTGGTAAGACCTTCTCAATCATAGAGCCTTTCATCAGACAACACAGTGCCAAGGGCTTTGCTATGGTTGTCTATGACTACAAGTTCCCTACGTTGGCTCAAAAGCTCTACTACCACTACCGAAAGAACCTTGCAGCTGGCAAAGTACCCAAGGGTTGTAAGTTCAATATCATCAACTTCGTGGATGTGGAATACAGCCGACGTGTCAATCCTATCCAGTTGAAGTACATTCCCAACCTTGCCGCTGCCAGTGAGACGGCAGAGACCTTGCTGGAATCTCTTCAGAAAGGCAAGAAAGAAGGTGGTGGCGGCTCTGACCAGTTCTTCCAGACCTCAGCCGTCAACTTCCTTGCCGCTTGTATCTTCTTCTTCGCCAACTACCGAAAGGTGCCTTATGACAAGAAGACCAACAAGCCGTTGGAGGCAGAGATGACCGAAGAGCCTAAGACTCATCGCCCGAAGCCGACGGGACGAGTCTTCGATGCCAATCACAACGAGGTCAGCCCGGATAGTTATTACTGGCTTGGTAAGTACAGCGACATGCCACATATCCTGTCCTTCCTGAATCTGGATTATCAGACCATCTTTGAGGTGTTGGAAACCGACCCAGAGGTAGCCCCTCTGCTTGGACCATTCCAGACAGCCATGAAGAACAAGGCTATGGAGCAGCTGGAAGGTATGATTGGTACGCTGCGTGTCTATACCTCACGTCTGGCCACCAAGGAATCCTACTGGATTTTTCACAAGGACGGCGACGACTTCGACCTGAAGGTGTCAGACCCAGCCAATCCCAGTTATCTGTTGATTGCCAATGACCCAGAGATGGAGAGCATCATCGGAGCCTTGAACGCCCTTATCTTGAATCGTCTTGTCACTCGTGTCAATACCGGGCAGGGTAAGAACATCCCCGTCAGCATTATCGTCGATGAGTTGCCGACCCTGTATTTCCACAAGATAGACCGTCTTATCGGTACTGCTCGAAGCAACAAGGTAAGTGTTGCACTTGGTTTCCAGGAACTACCTCAGTTGGAGAGTGACTACGGCAAGGTTGGTATGCAGAAGGTCATTACGACTGTCGGCAACGTGGTCAGTGGCTCTGCCAGAGCCAAGGAAACGCTGGAATGGCTCTCTAATGACATCTTTGGAAAGGTTGTTCAGTTAAAGAAAGGTGTGACCATCGACCGTGACAAGACCTCCATCAATCTCAACGAGAACATGGACAGCCTTGTGCCGGCATCCAAGATTTCAGACATGCCGACAGGTTGGATATGCGGTCAGTCTGCACGTGACTTCATCAAGACCAAGACAGGACGCGGTGACTCTATGAACATCCAGGAGAGTGCGGAGTTCCAGACCTCAAAGTTCTACTGTAAGACAGACTTTGACATGAAGGAAATCCAAAAGGAAGAAGCCGACTATGAGAACTACAAGATTCCTAAGTTTTATTCTTTCCCTTCCGTTGATGCCAAGGAACGTATTCTGTACCAGAACTTCGTTTCCGTCAACCTCGATGTGAAGAATATGATCGACGAGATAAACAAATTCAAAGTACGCTGATTATGAAAACAAGAGCAATAGTATTATTCAATCTAATAGCCATGTGCCTGATGGCAAATGCTCAGGCAAGACAACCTACAGAAAGCCAACAAATAGAGATAAAGAACAGCATTTTCAGCTTGCCACCTTTTGAGCGAGCCGTGTGCTGCATCAAGTATTATGAGGGCATCCACAGAAAAAAGGACTATCCATACGTCGGGTATGGTCATAAGCTACGATCTGGTGAGACCTATTCCTCCAACATGTCTCTTGCCGAGGCAGAACTGCTCTTGCGCAAAGACCTGAAGGAGTTTTGTGGTCTGTTCAGGAGTTATGGAAAGGACTCCCTGTTACTTGCGGCCTTGGCTTATAATGTTGGCCCTTATAGAATACTAGGAAGTAAGAAGATTCCAAAGAGTACTTTGCTTAAGAAAATTGAGACTGGCATACGAGATTTTAAGGTCGACTATGTAAAGTTCTGCAGATGGAGGGGCAAGAAAATCCCCTCTATCGAGCGGCGACGGTATGCTGAATGGATATTGTTATATGTTCCATAATAGCTATTATCATTGCAGATGTTCAAGGTTTCAGCATTCTTTATAGATTGTTTCAATGTCCTTCGCAAGTGAAACTTTCTTGATTAATTCAGAAGTTTCACTTGTTTTGTGCATATGTATTTTGTTATTAAATTTTTGGAAACCTGATACTATTACCATTTTTGGCAGATATATTTTCTATTTTCACAAAATTATTTCCACTTTCCATAATTTTTTTATGTATAGACAATACTCTTTCAATGTTTTTTTGTATCTTTGCACCCAAAATTGTAATCAAACAATGAGCGATAAAAATTTCAATCGAATAAAGGTTATTCTTGCAGAGAAGAATCTTCCTAACAAGTATCTAGCAGAGAAACTTGGTCGAGATCAAGCAACCATATCGAAGTGGGTCACAAACTCTGCTCAGCCCCCTTTAGAAACTCTCATCCAAATTGCTCAATGTCTGGATGTTGATGTGCAAGACTTGATTAGAATTCCAAAACATAATCCGTTCAAAGATTAAAATTAGCATGTATTTGACAAAAGACATTTATAACAACACGGAGAACTTCATTGCAGAGATGCCTAAAAAGCAGAGGAAAGAATACGGTCAGTTTTTTACTGTCCCTTCTACTGCAGACTATATGGCATCGTTAGCAAGCATCGATTATAGCAAGCAGACATTATCAATTCTTGATGCAGGTGCTGGTTCTGGTGTGTTATCCGCTGCTATTGTGGCTCACATAAGAGAACATGGCTATAATGGTGGTATAGAACTGACGTGTTATGAAACTGATCCAAAGGTCTTACCATTACTGAAAGAGAATCTTGCTCGGATAAATGATTCTTATCGGATTTCTTATACGATTAACACAGAGAATTATATATTGTCTCAAAAATTTGGTTCACCAGAAACCGAAAGCTTGTATGACCTTATTATTGGGAATCCACCATACAAGAAAATCGCAAAAAATGCAGAAGAAGCACTCGCTATGCCAGAAGTTTGCTATGGTGCTCCTAATCTGTATTTCTTATTTTGGGCAATGGCGATTCATAACCTTAAGTCAGGTGGAGAAATAGTATATATTATTCCACGTTCTTGGACTTCTGGAGCATATTTTGCAAAATTCAGAGAATATCTTTTTTCACAATGCGTGATAACACATCTTCATCTATTTGCCAGTAGAGACAAAGTATTTGATGGAGAAAGTGTGTTACAGGAAACCATAATTGTTAAAGTAAAAAAGACGACAGTACGCCCGGAGACCGTATGTATAACATCCTCTTCTACTTCAGATTTCTCAGATGTTAGAAAGTTTGAAGCACCATACAATGTAATAGTATCCAATCGACAATATGTTTTTTTGGTGACTGACGGTGAAGAGTCCGCCGCTTTAGATAGATTGTCACATCTTGACAAGACCTTGCCATCCATTTCCCTTCCGATGAAGACTGGAATTGTTGTTGATTTCAGAACTAGAGAGGTTCTTCGTAATGAGCCTTCTGAGACAACTTATCCTTTGTTCTATTCTCAGCACATCAAGAATGGCAGAGTTATATGGCCTGTGGGAAAGGAAGATGAGTATATTTGTACAGATAGAATAGGTTTTCTACAAGACAACACGAACTACCTTTTAGTTAAGAGGTTTACAGCCAAAGAAGAAAAGAGACGTCTGCAATGTGGCATATATTTACAATCTGACCATCCAGAATATGCCCATATAAGTACTCAAAACAAGGTGAATTTCATAAAATGCAAAACTCCTGAGCTTGCATATGGCCTCTTCGTCCTGATGAACTCTTCTATATACGATACCTATTATCGAATTTTGAATGGCTCAACTCAGGTTAATTCAACCGAAATAAACAACATGCCAGTTCCCGACATTGATACAATTACTGCGATGGGTAGGCAGTTAATGGGACAAGAATTGACAGTACTTAATTGTAATACAATCATAGAACAATGGATAAGATAGAAATAGCGAAAGACCTGCTGGAAAAAATAGGCATGCCAACGGCTCAACAATCAACACTTTGTTGTTTGACTTTGTTGGCAATGGCAAACGTGAAAAAAGATGGAACATTTCAAGATGCGACCAATGATTGGATTCGCATTCATGACGTAATTTCCTTTATTGACAAGGAATATGGAGTTATTTATGCAGAAAACAGTCGAGAGACATTTCGCAAACAAGCTATGCATCACTTCCGCACCGCTGCAATAATTGAAGACAATGGTAAAGCAACCAACAGTCCCAATTATAGGTATAGACTTACGGATGAATTTTTGAGGGTTATTCAGTCTATCACCGAGCCAGATGGAACATGTCTTTGCGAAGACAATGACTTCGAGTTGCAGAGTTTCATAAATCGCCATCAGAGTTTGAAGGACATCTATGCCTCAAAGAAGCAGATGCAAAAGATGCCTGTCAAAATAAACAATCAGGATTTTACGTTTTCGCCTGGTAAGCACAATCAATTGCAGAAAGCCATTATCGAGGAATTCGCTCCTCGCTTCGCTCCAAATTCTGAGTGCCTTTATGTAGGGGACACCACTGAGAAAGATTTGGTTAAAAATGTGGAGAAGCTTAAAGAACTTGGTTTTGAGATTACTCTTCACGACAAGATGCCAGATGTTGTCCTTTATCGTGAGGACAAGGATTGGATTTACTTCGTTGAGTCTGTAACATCCGTTGGGCCAATGGATCCGAAGAGAATAGTTGAAATTGGACAAATGACTGGAAATGTCTCATCGGGTATGATATTCGTTACTGCGTTCTTGGATTTCAAGACCTTCAAGAAATTTTCGGAATCTTTAGCATGGGAAACTGAAGTATGGATTGCAGATATGCCAGACCATATGATTCACCTAAATGGTGATAAGTTTTTAGGACCAAGAACAGTATCCGAATAAAACTCAAAATAAACTATATATGTTTCGTGTTCAAGAAAAACCTTCAAATAGAAAGTAGTTCTTATGAAGAGTAAAAGTATAAACGACATCACTTTGTTCCGTTATTTGTTTAACTTAGACAACAGGAACTTACCGCAAAGCATTCTTAATTGGTGTAATAGTATCGGTAGTGTTGTTGATGCTGATAGAGAAAATGCCATCAACGAATTGTCGTGCGTAAAAGGTAATTGTCGTAATTTGGTGGTTTTCTCAAAAACTTTCATCAATACGATGGATAAGTCTTACATGAAATTTACTCAATTTCATATGGACATTCTTGAAGAACTTGACAATGAGAATGGAATAGTTCGCAGTCCATACTTTATAGAAGGCTGTTATGTCGTATACAGTATAAAGAATGGATGCCTGACTTTGTGGGTTTTTCAGGACAATATTGACAAGTATTTGTCCATCCCAACATACTACATCTGTGTCTCGCCAAAAGACAAGATAAAAGGTGAAGGCCACCAGTTAGATTGTATGGTTCTTCCTCTGTTGGACAATTGTATGGAAGCCAACCTAAGAGACTATATCGATATGGTCTTGGATTACCTGTGTTTAAGGCAATGGGCAGAAGTTCAGTTGGGAAAGAGGACTACCACTATAAAAAAAGAGGTTAAGAAGAATAAGAAGACGCAAGTCATTACAGAAGCTGGACTTGATTATTACCTGTTCGATAGCAAGTGGTATACTGAAATCTCAAACGACGAATCCTTTCAAGTAAGCGGTCATTTCAGATTGCAACCTTATGGTGATGGCACACGACGACTCATTTGGATAAACGAGTTTACAAAAAATGGTTATCATAGAAAAGCCACAATTGACAAAGTCAAGGATGGTGAAATAGTGTTGGAATAAAGATACAAGGAGAATATTTGTAAGCGAATAGAGCTTAGTTGTTTATAGAGTTGGTTACTTATATTGAAAATCTTGATAAGAAGTTCAATGAGTTTTACGGTCATTGGAGATAACTCTGGATTAAAATGTATTACCTTGTAGGTGCCGATTTACAAATAAAAGATATGATTGGTTGATTTTATTCACGGCAACGATTAATGTATTTTATAAGGATGACAGGGTTAAACGCCTTGCCATCTTTTTTTGATGTCAGATGAAGGTGCGGCCCCGTTGATGCTCCCGTGTTGCCCGAAATAGCGATGTTTGTTCCGGCATTGACAAACTCGTTCTCTTTTACAAGCTGTTGCGAAAGGTGGCAGTAACTGATAGTGTATTCACCAGTCCTTACTGTCACGAACTTCCCAGACCTGTTATCCTGTCCCACTTTGATGACTGTACCAGGAAACATCGAATAGACCTTTTCGTATCGAGCGGAAAGGTCGATGCCATTGTGCATGATCCGTTTATGGTAGATAGGATGCCGTCGCATACCAAACCCCGAATTGATGTGAATAGTCTCCAATGGCAGAGCCACGAGCGACATCAGATTGTGATTATCTGACGATGTAACAATGGTTTGTCCATCCCCATCATTACCTGTAGTTGTTGAATCAGGAACATTGTCTGCAACTACGATGCTATCCGTCAGAACCTCTTTTGGCTTTGGCGGATTTGTTGTGTATATACGCTTGTTGTTTATCGAGCCGATTGTGTTGAACTGAGCATGTAATGGCATGTTCAGACAAAAGAGAAAGGCCGTTAAGCTGATGAACTTGATTGTTTTCATGCTGCAAAGGTAAGGACATAATCTCATACTAACGGATAAACGATTCTTCAAATAATTAAACTCTAACTTTCTTTTTGTTTATAGTATGATTTCTGCGCATTTTCCATACTATTAAATTAAACCTTCTTAAATAAGATACCTGCAAATACCGCTTTTACAACCTAATATGAAAACAAGCCCTAAATTTGCATCAGAAATCTGTCCATGTTGGGCAATAGTATAAATTTTGTAATCTGAAAAGTATGATTAATCATTTTCAAGAAAGCGAGATACCATACGGTACGCTCGAACGTTTCGGACTTACGCAGGAGATGATAGAAGACCTCCCTGTCGATGTCCTTCAGAACATCTGCAACGGTCGTCGCTCGCCCGTGTTACCTATTACAGTTACCACCGAGGATGGTGAGACAGAGGCTGCCCGCACAAGGTTTAGCCTTGTCCGCACTCCAGAAGGAGGTGTCGATGTCCTTTTCTATCCTAAGCTTGATGAGTATGACCTCAACCTCTTCAATGACCAGCAGAAACAGCGTCTTCTGGAGGGTAAGGCCATTATCGGGCATCTGGAGAGCAACGAGGAGAATAAGGAAGCCGGAGGCAAGCGTTTCTTCCAGATTGACCCCGAAAGCAAGCAGGTTCTCTGTGTCCCCATGCCGGTCATCGGTCGCAATATGCAGTATGTGGCCGACCGCTACCACCTTACAGGTGCTGAGATGCAGAAGTTGCAGAACGGCGATGTGCTCTCCATCCTCAGTGATGAAGACGAGGAAATAGCTATCGGCATTGACCTCAACAGCAAGACAGGCATCCGTTTCGCTGCCGGTGACGAACAGACATGGAAGCGCGAAGCCAAGCGTGAGTGGGACAAGTACAACTTTGGAGCCTTCGGATGCTGGGTTGCCGATGACAACGGCGACCTGAACTATGTCCATGAGGAAGACTACACCGAAGAGCTATGGCAGGAACAGAAGAAGTTGGGTATGCGTGTGATGCAACGTTAATCCCAGGAAACAAGTAAAACCCAAAATCAGAGAACAATGGCAGCAACAAAGTATTACCCTGAAGACGTACTCGTGGAGAAATTCCAGAGTAACGAATATGGTTGGCTTGATTACGTCAATCATCATTCTCCTGAATGGCAGGAGGAATTCACCGCATTCTGCAAGGAGCGTGACCTCACCATCAATGAGGAAAGCGCAGAGCAGTTTGTCGAGTGGAAGGGAGACCAGTTAGAGAACGCACAGGACAACTAAACCGAATCAGTATGTCTATCAGATCAAACACATTACCAATGGGGCGCGACTTGGCACCAGAGCTACAGGACATTCTCCGGCGTAACGGTATGCAGGGGCATATTATTCGTCAGGGGGATGGCTTTGCCCTTGCCGTGCAGGGGCATGACAGCCCTTTGCTGACGTACCCCATCAATCAGCAGCAGATGCGGGCAATGGTAGATTGGGGCACCAATTCAGCCAACAAGAAAGCCTACAATACCTTCGCCGCAATCCTCTCCAATGACTTCTATCTGCCCAGAAGTTTCGTTCATGCCCGCAATGCCAATGGCCGTGTGGCCATGGGATTGCATGGCTACCGTATTGGAGTCGGTGAATATGGACGCTTGCCTTGGGACAGACGAGGACTTCATCCGATGATGGATCCTTATCATGGCCGTTTCCTTGGCTGGACTCCACGGCAGCAGGAAGGCTGGCACATGCGCAGAGTCGGTGGAGCCTTGTTCATGCAAGGTGCGCCGATGGTTCCCGACCGTCCTGATGGCCGGATGAAGCCTGGCGAACTCCAGAACGGAGCCTATGGCTTCTATTACAAAGGTCAGCAAACGCAGGTTCCGCAGCCGTCGCAGGACGTGTTGGCAGACCTCCAGACGGTCATCAAACCCGTAGAGGTCAAGCCAAGACCAGTCGAGCCAGCCAAGCCTTACAATGAACTTATTACGAGTAAGGTGTATTTCACCAATGAGAAGTTCCGTGAATGTCTCGACAGTCACGGCATTATCATTGACCCAGAGAAGAAGACTCTCACCATCCAATCTACTGGAGCCAAGCAGGATTTTGTCTATGACCTGACCGATGAAGAGCTGAAGAAGCTCAACAGCAACAGCATCAAGGAAGTTCCCGTTCAGGCACGTCTTGACATCATCAATGATGTGGTCAAGAACGACTTTGCGGATAAGGTGACGATGGATATGCTCAACAGCAAGGAGCATATTGCCATTGCGCTGAAGCCCGAAGTGGCCGCTGAACTCGACCAGAGACAAAGCATTCTGCTTGAACAGACGAATATACAACAGCCGCTTGACCCATCACTCTCGGTTCAGCGAGAGCCGGAAGACAGAGCCGTTGCCCATGTCGATGGTCAGAGCCTCTATGAGATGAACGAGGGTAAGGGCTGGTTCCGTGAAGGCAGACATGGCCGTGAAGTCATGGTGGATGACATCAAGGTGGAGCCTGTCCGCAATGAACAGGGCGAACAGCAGACGGACACAAAGGGCAATGCCCTCTATCGTATGACCGCTGTCATCAATGGAGAATCCATTTCCCATGAGATCAACCAGAAGCAGTACGACAAGTTCATGGCCATCGATGACTACCATCGCATGAAGCTCTTCAGCCACATCTTCAAGGAAGTGGATATGAAGAACATTCCTGGGGAACACACAGGAATTGGTGCGAAGATTGGTGGAGCCTTGCTTGCCGGTCTCGCCGTGATGGGAGAACTCGGACGCATGAACCATAGTGGGCCTTCCGTCTTCATGGAACATCATCATGACCATGACCCACGTCCGCACATCTATTTCAAGCCAGGTGTCGATTCTCCGCAGGACATCGCATCAAGGGCTTTTGATGCCGGTGTCAATGCTGGAATGCACGGTGTGGGCTTAGGCAGATAGTTAAAGGTAAAAAGATTCAGGATAACATGGCAAAGCTAACTTACGACGATTTCAAGCAACGTCTGAGCATTCAGGACGTGTTGGTAGATGCAGGCTATACGCTCAACAGGCGTGATGGCTTGCGCTACCCGTCGTATGTACGTCTGGGCAGTGACGGCAGACGCATCCACGGTGACAAGTTCATCGTCACGGCCAACGGCCAGTGCTGTTTCCAGCCGCCCACTCAGAAGAACTACAACGTCATCGGCTTCATCAAGTCCCATCCCGAAATGTTTTCCGACTATACTCCTGGCATGGACAAAGACCGACTCGTCAACCTTGTTTGCAACCGACTCCTCAATAATCCTATTGAAGACCGGGAAGCAAAGATTGTAACCGAACGTCAGCAGCTGCCAGACTTCAGTATCGATGACTACTACACCTTACACAAGTTCGAGGGCAGCAATCGGGAAACCCAAAAGCCTTTCTATCCTTACTTTAAGCCAAGGGGACTGAACCTCAGCACCCAATATGCTTTCAGAAAGGACTTTTTCATTGCTGAGCGACAGGGAACTGATGGTAAAGTTTACAGGAATCTTGCCTTCCCCATGACTGTTCCCGGCAAGGATGATAAGATTGTCGGTCTGGAGGAACGGGGCCGCAAGAAACTGGACGGCACATCCTACAAAGGTATAGCACGAGGCTCCAACGCCAGTGAAGGGCTGTGGGTAGCCAGTCCTGAAGCCACCAAGCTACAGGATGCCAGACGAGTGTTCGTCTTTGAAAGTGCCTATGATGCCATGGCCTTCTATCAGATCCTGATGGGCAAAGGCAGCAATCTCGATGCTGAAGCCAAGACGGAACTTGCTCATGGTGTCTTTGCATCCACTGGTGGCAATCCCTCTACACGACAACTTGAAGGACTGATTCGTACTGCCAAGGAAGCTACCTTCCACATCGGTTTCGACATGGACGAAGCCGGACAGAAGTTCGCCGAACAGTTCAAATCGTTGGCAGCAAAGGAAAATGTTCCGACTGCTCGCATCGTGCGTGAGGAAACCTCACCAGGCTACAAGGATTTCAACGAAGAACTGCTGGCTATCATTGAAAGACAAAGCAATCCCCTTGCCAAAGATAACGTGAAGGATGAACTCAAAGACTATGTGGATTCCTTCCGCAAGCATCCTGGCGACATCCCAAGTGTCAAGGAGGTGCTTCATCCCAATGACAGCCAGATAGACTTGCTTCCCAAATCCCTGTGGCAGCTCTACGCACATTATGAAACCCTCTATGAAGATGCCTACACCATGCAGCACTCGCAGCTTGTGGCACCTGAGGACAAAGAGGAAGTCAAGGAAAAGGCTCTGGAGGCCGGCAAGGCATTCAGGACAGAGCTTGCCAATGCCCTTGGTGTCAAGGAAGAGACAGAAGCAGAGGATGACGAAAAGAAAGTCTCTGCAGGTGTCGATCTGGATGCCGACGGCAATGTGGAAATCAACGAGAGTGAAGAAACAAAGCATCATGGTATGCGCAGATAAACGGTATGCAACAGACAGTCAGACGCTTCAACATCATAACGCTACGTCCGCATTGGGGACAGTACATCATCTCACAGGGCTTCATGTGCCTCGTGAGTCTTGTGCTGTTCCTCGTTGCCGGACATGATGCCATCACGTTCAAGATGCCGTTCCTGCTATTAGGCAGTGTGACCATGCTGATGATGCTCTATGGCTGTCTGTATCTCAGCAAGCTCCAGTTCATCATTTCCTCAGAACAGCTCATTATCCAGCACGGCGTGTTCCAGCGTACCAGTGACTACATTGAACTGTACCGCATCGTGGACTTCTGTGAGCAGCGTGACATCATGGAACAGCTCTTTGGGTTGAAGACCGTCAGCATCTACAGTGGTGACAGAACCAATCCCAAGCTCGACATCTACGGTGTGAAGGAGAAAGTCGATGTGGTTGGCATTATCAGAGAACGGGTAGAATACAACAAACAACGCAGAGGAGTATATGAAATCACAAACAGATAATCAGATGTATAGTCTTAATGACCTTGGAAACGGCAACAGGTGGCTGATGGCGGCTCTGCTTGCCTACGCCCTGTTGTGGTTGGGACATGGAACTGCCAATGCCCAGATAGCATCCAGCAATCCCTTGGAGTATGTCGCCCTTGCCGAGGGTAACGAGCTTATCAATGCCCAGATCAAGGCGCAGATTGAGGATGAGCAGAAGACCGCACTCCTTCAGAACACCATCGCTGCTGAGTTTACGATGATCCACTCCTGGGAGAAGAAGTACAACAAGTATCTCAAAACCGCTGAAGGCTATGCCAGTACCCTGAAAGCCTGTACCTCGCTCTATGACGATGGTGTGAGAGTCTTCATCAACCTCTGTAACCTGAAGAAAGCCATCACTGGCAATCCACAGGGAATAGTGGCCACCATGTCGATGAACAACCTCTATATCGAGACAGCCACCGAACTGGTCAGTGTCTATACCACTCTGAGGGATGCCATTGCGAAGGGTGGCAAGGAAAACATGCTCACAGGTGCCGAACGCAGCAAGACCCTCTGGGCACTCAACGACCGACTGGATGCCTTCAATAAGAAACTGAACCAGCTCTATCTATCCATCCGCTATTACAATATGATGGATGTCTGGGAGAATGCCACTGCCGGAATGCTCGACAGGAGCAATGGAGAAATTGCAGAGGCAGCTCTCGGAAGATGGAAGCGGACTTCAAGAATAGTGAGACCCTAAAAAGGAATGCGAAATGATGAAATACCTTTGCCATAAGTTTGTTCTGTTGCTGACAGTGACTCTCATCCTCCCTTTCTGGGGAGTCGGTGGGAGCACTGTCATGGCGCAGGGGCAAGACCCGACCTTGGCGGCCATGATACTCCTTTATACCAATAAGGCCAAGAAAGAGCTGAAGCAGCAGGAAGAGATGATGCTCCTGGAATCAACGGGACATATCTGGATAACGGAAGAGGTGAATGCCACGACCGACCTTCAGAAAGAGTTCAACAACTACCTTGACAGCTTTCACGGCATCATCATGTATGCGGCACAGATATATGGCTTCTATCACGAGATAGACCATCTTATCGGCAACCTCGGAGCTTTCAGCGACCAGCTGAGTGCCCATCCGAGTAATGCCTTGGCCGTGGCCCTTTCCTCCAACCGCAATAAGATCTATCGTGAAATCATCCTGAACAGCGTCGATATTGTCAATGACGTGAGGCAAGTCTGTCTTGCTGATATTAAGATGACCGAGAAGGAACGCATGGAGGTCATCTTCGGCATCAGACCCAAGCTGAAGCTGATGAACAAGAAACTGCAACGGCTCACCAAAGCAGTGAAATACACCTCTTTGGGTGATGTCTGGGCAGAGATAGACTACAATGCCAGGACGGGAGCCGACAAGAAGAACATCGTCGAGCAGAGTATGCTACGATGGAAACGGGCGGCAAAACAGTGAAAAGCGAGTAAGTGAAACCTCAATCAAAACAAAAGCAATATGAGTTGGGCAACAGTATTGAAAGCCGGACTGAAATTCATGGGTAGCGGTGCAAAGGCAACGGCAAAGACCGTCGGCCATACCGTCCTCCATCCCCAGCAGACCATCAAGGGAATGGGTACAGCCACCAAGACAGCAGCCGTCGGAGCAGCCACCGGCTATGTCGCATGGGAGAAGCTGACCACAGACAAGAGCGTCGCCAGAATCGTCGGTGATGCCGTCGTCGGTTCTGACACCATCGACAGCGTTGGCGAGAAGGTGGAAGGAGTCGGCAATGCCGTCAGCAACCTCGGCGAGACTGCCAGTAATGCCATGAACAGCGTCAGTGAAGCCGTGGGTGGAGCCAGCAATAACCTGAACGGCATCAGCAACTTCCTTGGCAGCATGACCACTGGCAACGGCGGCAACATGTTCAGTAACTTCTTCAGCAACCTCTTCAGCGGCAATGTTTCGGGTATGAGTATGCTCGGACTTGTTGCATCTGCCTTTCTTATCTTCGGTCGTTTCGGCTGGATGGGAAAGATTGCCGGAGCCTTGCTTGGCATGATGATGATTGGCAACAACGCAACTCTCCAACAGACTCTTGGCGGTGGCGTGGCACAGCAGAAGCCACAGGCTCCAGCTCCTGACCCACAAAGGACTTTGGCACAGGTTCAGACACCACAGGCTCCACAGCCTTTAGTTGTCTATGCGCCGGAGGAAGAGCGAACTGTCATTCATCGTTCACGATAATCATAACTCATCATAAAACATAGAAAAACATGAAATTTACGCAGGATATGATGCTCCAGTCGGACAGCGGCTACTGTATGCCGTTCGAGGAGAAAGGAAAAGACGTAGAGATGTCCTTGGGCTACGGAAAGCAGAAGCATCCCAAGACAGGGGAAATGTTCTTCCATCACGGAGTCGATTTCCCAGTCAAGCATTATCTGCTGTCAGCCTTAGCCACAGGCAAGGTGACGGGACTCGGCAACGATGCCGTCCATGGTATCTACCAGGTCATCCGATATGGCCTTTATGAGGTGACTTATTCACACCTCAGTAATGTCTTTGCCAACTACGGAACGGAAGTCAAGGCCGGTCAGGTGGTGGCCGTATCAGCCGACTTGCTCCACATGGAGGTGAAGTACAATGGCGTGGAGCTGAACCCTCTGGAGTTCCTGACGATGGTCTATGGCAATATGAAAGCCTTGGAGCAGAACGGTACTCCCGGAGCCGTCCCGCAATTTGTGACCATCGACATGGACGTTCATACCAGGTACGACAAAGACCAGAAGGAGATTGAAGACCTGATGATGCGTTGGTTCCCTGACTACATGCAGGACTTGTCTTCGGGTATCTATGCCTTGCCGGAGCATACGGAGCTTGCCCTTCGCAACATCTTCACCATGTCGGCAATGAAGAACTACTTCTTCGAGACCCTTCCGAGCATGGCAAATCCTCTGGGCATGGGCACACGCAGCATCCCCTTGGCAGAGAAGGTGCAGAACCTCCTGATTGCGGACTTCCTCAATTACATGGCACTCCGTCATCAGATATTTCTGAGCACCATGAGTGAGGCCGTAAAAAAAAAGCCTATGACGAAGCCGTAGCCAGCAGCGGCCTGATAGACCCACTTGCCGAGCTGGAGATAGACATCCAGAGTTTCGACATACCAAGACTGGTGAGTGTCTATCCCGACCGAAGCGGCATCAGATGGTGGACGAAGGCATGGTTCAACAACAGCGAGTCTGGTGAAGCCGCCATCGAAATCGACCGTCAGTTAGCGATTAAGTTCATCAATGAGAATATAGAAAAAGACGAATGGTTAGAGCAATACTTCCCCAAGCAGATGGAAGTCTATCACAATGCCATCGAGCAGACCAAGGAGCAGATACTCAACCAGCTAAACCTCTAAAACGTATAAGCATGAAGAAGAATTTTTTGTCATTCCTATTTCTTTTGACCACCTCTGTAGCATTCGCTGATACTGGAGTCTCTGGTATCGGCGATGCCGCAGACGGTGTTGTTACCTACATGCCCTATGTCCGTGCGCTTTGCTATGTCATAGCTGCCGTTATAGCCGTTGTCGGTGCGTTTGCCGTGTATTATTCTATGCACACCAATCCGCAGAATACCGCCAAGCGCATCTTCATGACCGCAGGAGGTGCGCTCACTTTCGTTTCTCTTTCCCTTGCTTTACCGCAGTTCTTTGGTATCGACGGTAGCGTTTCAGGTGGTGGCAGTTCAACTTCTAAGGGAACGACGCAATTCACGTCCAACGGTACAAGCTTTCTGGTATCAGACGAAGGAGGCATCAGCAAGTCCGGCATACAGGTTTCCATACCCGAACTCAATGACGGTGCATGGATAAAGATCCCTATGGAGTTTTCAGGTGAAAGCAGTAAAGGCTATGTCAACACCTTCATAGACTACTACAGTCGGACAGGCGGCAACATGGATGACATGAGCCGTCAGTTGACGAGGGACTATCAGAATGCCCGTGATTGGTATGCCTCCGGCAAGACCTACAGCGATTTCATGGCATGTATGATCATTCTGGAGCAAAACCGAGTAAAGACTGTCATTCACCCATAAAAACCGATTACTATGGCAGAATCAGCAAACGAAAGACTCTTCCGTACCAAGGTGCGGCCTATCATGGATAAGGTGATGGCAGACCTTCGAAATAAGCAGCTGGAGGAGATTGGCAGACATACCAGCAGTCTGCCTTATATCTTTGCAGGGGCAGCTGGCCCAGACGGAGGCATGTCAGCCCAGGCTGCAAGCCTTGACTCCCTTCGCTATACGGGAGAATGGAACTCCAAGCATACGGAGGACTACATCAATATGGTGAAGGCCGAGCTAAAGAGGCAGAAGATTACCGTCACCCCAGAGATAGAGAAAATGATGATCGACAAGATGATTAAGGACGAAGTTCCGAAGTCATCCATCGATTATATCATTAGAAAGGCGGCCACCAACACCATCTTCTACTTGCCACAGGCATTGAACAAATCGCCTTTGGAGAATCATATCTCCGAACAGGCCGAAAAGCGATACAATCCCAACCATGTGGAAAAAGCAGCCGGTCTTATGTTGGGAGCCACAGCTGATTACCTGTCCTTCGGAGGTATAGGTGGCACACTGACTGGTGGAGCCAAATTCGTAGGCGTTGACCTTGCCCTGAATGCGGCAATGGACAAGATGACGGCGAACATCGACACTTCTTATACGCCAGCCAGTCCTGGAGCCAAACCCTCGAAGCCGACCGCAAAGACCAATGCCACAACAGGCGATGATGACGTTCCCATGATTATCGCTCCTGAATACAGGGAGCAATATAAAGCCGAGCAAGCCAAGAGAAAAGCTGAGGAAGCACAGAGACGGGAAGCCAAAGCAACTCCCAAGGCGACCACTCAGCAAACAAAGGAGGATGAAGTCCGACAGGAACCGCACAATGAAGTCGCTACCCAAACTCCAGACACTCAACCCACACAAGCTACCATGCAGGAACAGCCCCAACAGACCAATCAAAGCGGCTGGAGTGGACTGCTCAGCTCCTTTGGCCTGAATGGTATCTCCGATATAGGAAATAACCTCGGTTATGTCCTTGCCATGTTGCCGGACATGCTTGTCGGTGCATTTACAGGCAAGACAAAATCATTGGGGCTGAAGGAAAACCTGATGCCTCTTGCCAGCATCGTCGCCGGAATGTTTGTCAGGAACCCCATCCTGAAGATGGTGCTTGTTGGTATGGGAGGACTCAATCTTCTGAACAAGGCAGGTCACGAGGCCATCGGGAACCATGCAGGTCAGAACCAAGCACAAGGCGCAAGTACCATTGTCCGCTCTAACTACAAGGTTTATGCTGATGAATCGCTGAACCAACGCATCAGTCAGCCGCAGATACGCGGCAATTGTCTTATTGCCACCATCGACAAGGTGCCATGCACCATAGCCCTTCCCGATAAGGTAGTTGATGCCTACAATCAGGGTGCATTACCCTTGAACACCCTTGCCAATGCAGTGCTTGCCAAGAACGACCAGATGCGTCAACTGGCTTCAGAGAACTATGAGGCACAGCAGAGAACCGAGACCCGCACACTTGCTCAAAGATAAATGTGTAATGATTTAATCCATTGTAAATTATGAAAAGAAACTGGTATAAGTTCCGCGTCAAATACTCCAAAGAGATGGACGACGGAAAGAAGAAAAAGGTCAGTGAGGAATACCTGGTTGATGCAGAGAGCTTCACCGAGACCGAGAAACGTGCCAACAAGGCTGCTACAGACCTTATCGGCACACGGGACTTTGACATCACCGCTATTTCCCGTGAACCTGTGTCAGACATCATCAAGGGCACGGAGCAGGACGATAACCATTGGTACAAGGCCGTCGTTGCCCTTGTCACCGTGGATGAAGAGACGGGGCAGAAGAAGTTCTCGCCCCAGGTTATGTACGTCAATGCCGAGGACACCAAGGAGGCCGATGAACTGCTTCGTGACCACATGGAGAGCAGTCAGGTGGATTGGGAAATCAAGTCCATTGCAGAGACCAAGGTGCTGGGAGTGCTGGAATACAAGTAAGCCCTAACTATTAACCCATCTAAATCGCAGACAATATGACAGAAAAGAATCAGCAAGAGAAGAATGCAGCCGAAAGACAGGTGGCTCTTCTCGTGAATGCTTTCGACAAAGCACAGGAAAACGGTGGTGTCTGGCTGAACAAGGACGGCAAGAAAGCCCCAAGTTTCTATCAGAAAGGCGTGTCTATCTCGCCGTTCAATGCCATCATCCTCGGACTGCACAGTGACCAGGACAACTACAAGACCAACGAGTACACCCTGTTCAGCGAGGCCAAGAAACGTGGTGAAAGCGTACAGTCAGGTCAGAAAGGTGTTCCTTTCTATTGGTACAATTGGAACGAGTACCAGAGCCAGAAAGATCCTGACGTAAAGATTAGCCGTGAAGACTACAAGGCACTGTCGCCTGAACAGCAATCGGACTACAAGGTCATCCGCAACCGAGAGGTGCGCATCCTCTTCAACATCGAGCAGACAACCCTTCCGATGGTCGATAAGGAAGCCTTTGACAAGGAAGTCAAGGAGAATGGCCGACTGGCAGACCGTGGGGAAATCAAGGCGACCTCTACCCAGATACCCGTCAATGACCTCATCCTGAAGATGCGTGACAACCTCGTGGATATTCGAATGGACACTACCGGCGTGGCACATTATGACCCCAAGAGGGACACTGTCTATGTGCCTAAGCAGGACAACTACGAGCATTATAACGATTACGTCCATGCGTTGGTGGCACAGGTCGTGGCTGCCACAGGCCATCAGCAGCGTCTCAACCGTGAGGGCATGAACAACCGTGGTGGCAAAGCTCCCACAGAGGATGCCCAGAAGCACGAGCTCCTTGTCCGTGAGATAGCCACTGCAGCCAAGATGCAGGAACTGGGACTTCCTGCCAAGCTCTCCGAGGAAGGCATGAAGAACATCGAATACTGGAAACGTGAGTTCAAGGAAGACCCTTGTCTCATTGATGCCATCGAGCGTGACGTGAACAACTCCCTCGACATGATCCATAAGGCAGAGCGTGGCGAGAAGGTGGAGAAACGCCAGTTCAATGCCCAGGAGAACGGCAATGCCAGAAGCCTTCTTCCTAAGCACTACTATGTCGCCGATGAAATCAAGACCTTGCCGAACAAGGACACCAAGGAAATGGTCATCGTCCGTGACGCAGAGAACAAAAAGGCCGATGTGGTGCTGCCAGCCGGTGCTTCTTTAGCCGTCGATAACGAGATTCCCGGCATGAACAAGAAACGTATCGACCATGCCCTTCAGAAGGAAGGCTTTGAGACCGTGAACTTCTACAACACCGACGGCTCGTTGGGTTTCCGACCCGATGACAGCTACTTCGACGGCAAGGAGGTCAGCGTTTCCAAGCTCAACAAATGGGAGTTGGAGGACATCACGAAGCTCGATGTCACCGATGCCGTGAAACGCTCTGGTGCCGTTGACTTTGACAAGGTGCTTATGCTGAAGGATGACGAAGGCAAGTGGGCCATGTACATCAAGCCTGAGAACGAGAAGGCTTTCTCCGTCTATCCCAGTAAGGATGATGTGAACAAGTTCTTCATTACCGTCCAACAAGGTAACGACGAAGCCAGTGAACGTATGCGTCAGGACATGGCAACCAAATACTATGTCATGGCCAATGAAAAGCCGGAACTGAAAGTCGATCTCTTTAAGAGCCAGGCTACGGCAGAGGAACTGGCTAAAATCGAGCGTGTGAATATCTTCAAGACCAAGGCCACCGAGAACAAGCCCAGTGTCATCCTGTGTGTGCCGACCATTGACGGCAAGAGAGTACAAGCCCGTGAGGTCAGCCCACAGCAATGGCAGCGTATGTGGCTGGCCGATGACAAGCAGGACTACAAGACCCATCTCGCAGCTTCGCTCTTTGCCGATGTCCTCCGTAAGGAGCAGAGCAATTCCGTTGCCGTTGGCACGGACAAGACCGAGCAGGAGGCTCAAACCGAAACCAAGGAGCAGACAAAGAATGTAGAAGCCCATGAAGAGGAAGACAAAAAGGAGGAGCAGAAGGAACAGCAGACGCAATCCGAGAAGAAACAGGAGGAGGAAAAGCGTCGCAACTCCCCGGAGCAGAAAGAAAAAGAGAAGAAGGAAGAGAAAGCCAAGGAGGAAACCACCAAGGCAGAGACCAAGGTGGTAGCTGCCGTTGCTCTCTCTCCGATGCTCAAACAGTTCCTCGATCTGAAGCAGAAGCACCCCGACGCGCTCCTTCTGTTCCGTACAGGTGACTTCTACGAGACCTACAAGCAGGATGCAGAGAAAGCATCCAAGATCCTCGGCATCACGCTCACCAAAAGCTCCAAGACCAAGGATGAGCAGGGCAAGCCTCTCGTCATGGCCGGGTTCCCTTATCATGCCCTTGACACCTACCTGCCCAAACTCATCCGTGCCGGTCAGCGTGTCGCCATCTGTGACCAGCTGGAAGCACCCAAGCAGACGGCAAAGCGTGGCATCTCGGAACTGGTATCACCTGGTGCAGCTGCCGAGAAGGAGCAGAAGGCAGAGCCTGAGAAACAGCAATCCTTTCACCGATAACCTATAGGAGGACAGAACGTGACAGCATCCAGACAAGCTTATATCGACAAATATGCGGAGTATGCCATGGAGCAGATGCGGCGATATGGCATACCTGCCTCTGTGACTCTTGCCCAGGGCATCATCGAGTCTGCTGAGGGAAAGAGTATGCTCTCCAGAACCGCCAATAACCATTTCGGTGTGAAGGGCGAGTTTAACGGCCAGTTTGTCCGTGCCGATGATGACAAGCCCAACGAGAAGTTCAAGAAGTATGATAATGTCGGCCAGAGCTATGAGGACCACAGCAAAGTCCTCATGGCTGACCGCTATCAGAAATACACCCGGAACCTTTCGCCTGATGACTACAAAGGATGGGCTGCTGGTATCAAGGCTGGTGGGTATGCCACGGCCAAGAACTATGTCAGTACCATCGTCGGTGTCATCGAGGGAGCCAATCTCCAGAAGTACGACCAGATGGTGATTGAACAGGCCAAGAGAGAGGGAAAGAAGATTGGCACCACAGACTACCGCAAGGGGGATGTGTCTGCCACTCCTGCCATTGGTGTTACGGCAAAGCCCACTCCCAACGGTCTTTATTCCCTGCCGCTGAAACGAGATGAGTTCATGCTTGTGACCTCGCCTTACGGCAACCGTCGTGACCCGATGGATCATAGCAGGACGCAGTTTCATAAGGGTATCGACATCAGTTGCAGGAACGAGACCCTTCTTGCCACGGAGAACAACGGGAAGGTTGTTGGCGTGAACCACAATGCCAACACTGGCGGCGGCAAGTCCGTGACGATTGAGTATAACCGTGGGGATGGCAGCAAGTATCAGACCACCTATATGCACATGTCGAGCATCGATGTGAAGGTGGGCGATACCGTCAATGCCGGGCAGAAGATTGGTGTGTCGGGAAACACAGGAACCAGGACAACAGGCCCTCATCTGCATTTCGAGGTCAAGACGGTAGCTGCTGATGGCACAAAACGCAATATCGACCCTGCTGCCTATATCGCTGAGATAAGCCAGAAAGGAGGTTTGTCACAACAGTTGCTCCATAACGGTAAGGATTTGCTGGCGAGTTATAAGGCTGCTAATCCAGTCGCTCAGGAAACCGTTGCTACTCAACAACAGATTGACACCAATATGTCACCTGATGACTGGATGAAGAAACTGCTTTCCAGTGAAGACAGCGGTGTGGGGATAGGTAACAGCGCAGACCCCATCATGGAGATGGCCATGACCATGTTCACTAGTCTCATGGCTCTGGCTGTCCAGATTGACAACAAGACGGAGGAACAGAAGATGCAAGCGGCCACCGATGCAGCTGTCAGCAAATCCGTTGACCTCTCATCCATGCTCCCCAACCTGAAGGAATGCCGTGTCCTGCTCAATGACGGCAAGCCGCTTCTCCAGGTCAACAATGGCACGGTCAGTTTCCCCCATGAACTAAGCAATGCCGAGTTGACCAGAATCCAACAGGCTTTGGGAAACACGAACCTCTCTGATGCTGAGAAGCAGCGCACCATTGCCTCCGTCATCAATGGCATCGTCGTCTCTCAGCAGATGTCGCAGAACTACCAGCAAGGGCTGGAGGCTCAGCAAAACCAGCAGGATTCCCTGCAACGTAGATAATTCTTGCTCAAAAAAACATGTTTAACAATCAATTCGTAAAATTATGATTAAGTGTAATGTAACAGTATGCGGTACCATCACACGCTCAGCGCAGATGCGTACCAACAAGGAGGGTAAGGCATTCCTTGCCTTCGGTGTGAGTGTTGTCATCCCTGCCAAGTCAGGCATCAACAAGACCTTCGAGATCAGTGTTGCCAAGGATGGCGGCATGGATGAACTTAACGGCCTCTCTTCCGGCACACGTGTTGAACTCGTCGGTGTCCTGACCTTCCATAAGAAGGACGATACCATCTTCCTCAACATGTCGGCCACAGGTGTCAATACCTTCAACGCTCCTGCCGAGGATTCCGTCAAGGGAACCATTGAGTTCCGTGGAACCGTCGGCAACAAGATTGAGGAGAAGAAAGACAAGAAGGACAAGCCTTATCTTGTGTTCTCCGCTTTCAGCAGCGAGAAGGTCGGTGAAGGCTATTCTTTCACATGGGTACGCTTCATGCACTTCGGCCAGGGCAAACCTGAATGGATGGAGGGCAAATGTGGCATCGATGCCAAGGGCGAACTCCAGCTGTCTATCTACAATGACCGTCTCGACATCACCTGCCGTGTGGCAGAGCTGACCCAATGGGAGAAGCAGCCATACCAAGGTGGCGGGACTAATCCTCAGTAGTTATGGCGTACAGGAAGAACTACAACAATGATGGCAAGTCAGCCGAAGACCGCACGTTAGACAAGTTTGCAGAACTGCTCATCGAGAAACTTGAAACGATACAGGCTGACTGGAAGAAGCCGTGGTTCACGGAAGGGGTGTCAACATCCCTTCCCAAGAACCTCAGCGGAAGGGAGTACAACGGAATGAACAGCATGATGTTGATGCTCCATGCCGAGAAGGAAGGCTACAAACTGCCGGTCTGGGCTACCTTCGACCGTATCACGAACCTGAACTATGTGAAGGACAAGCAGGGTGCGAAGCAAGAAGCCAAGGACAGCGAAGGTAACAAGCTGCCCCTTGTTTCCGTGAATAAGGGAGCCAAGAGTTTCCCTGTATTCATCACGACTTTCACCGTTGTCGACAAGGAGACAAAGGAGAAAATCAAGTATGATGACTACAAGCAGATGACGGAGGAGGAACGTGCCAAGTACAATGTCTATCCCAAGCTTCAGACCTACAACGTCTTCAATGTGGAAGCACAGACCAACCTGAAGGAAGCCCGACCAGAACTCTTCAAGAAGCTCCAGGAGCAGAATGAGGTCACTCGTCCCGTCCAGCAGGAGGGTGAAATGTTCTCTTTCCCTGCCGTTGACCACATGATTGCTGAAAACAAGTGGATTTGTCCTATCAAGCCGAAGTACGGTGACAACGCCTACTACTCTATCAGCAAGAATGAGATTGTCGTTCCAGAGAAGCGTCAGTTCAAGAATGGCGAGTCCTTCTACAACAATCTTGCCCATGAGATGGCTCATTCAACTGGTGCAGAGAACCAGTTGAACCGTCTGAAGCCAAGTTCCTTTGGCTCAAAGGAGTATGCGCAGGAAGAGTTAGTTGCAGAAATGTCAGCAGCCCTTGTCTCACAACGCTACGGCATGAGCAAGACCTTGAAGGAAGACAGCTTGCCTTATCTGAAGAACTGGCTCGACTCCCTCAAAGAAGAGCCAGCCTTCATCAAGACCGTTCTTCAGGACGTGAAGAAAGCTTCAGGAATGATCAACCAGCACATCGACAAGGTTCAGTTGGAGTTGGACAAAGCCCAGAATGTGAAGCAGGAAACAGCCAATCAGGTGACTGCCAACTATGGCAGCTATGACATTCCCAAGTGGGCATTGTCTTACATCTTCAATGGCGATGCCAGCGGCATCAGCGACCAGGAGCAGGAACTGGTTGACAAGTTCCTTGAAAAGAATTTCCCTGACGGGTTCATCCCGGAAGTCGAGGAAGGACAGGACAAGGAACTCAACCGCTATCCGGCTTTCGGTGAAAGAAACGAGGATGCCCTGACTGATCGAGGTGAGTCACCTTATCTTGCCGTCGATACCGTTTCCGTCAAGTTCAGTGAACCTGGCTATATGGAAAACGTGTCAGACAAGCAGGATGACGGCTATTCCTATGAAACTGTCGTTGACAACACCAAGGAGCAGATAGCAGCTAAGACACCTCCAAAGCAGGAGGAACAGGAAGAAGTCCACTTCCATCGGGGACGTTAACAACCCTGATGGTACATCAAAAGATTGAGGGAACCCACTCATCACGAGCGGGTTCCCTCTTTTTAATATGAAAGGAAATTTCGAATGCTCAATTATAGCGTTTTACTCAATGTGAATCCGCAATACTCGGAATTGAATACCACAGGAGTAAACACATCAAGGTCTGCTTCGGTGTAAGTGGCATTTGCAGGAACACAGAACAGATTGTTCCCTGACTCACGGGTGTTGTAGCCCATCGCATTCTCAGCCTTCGTACTTGACCAGGCATTGTACGATTCGGTTATCCCTTCAAGGCTGAATTCAGGGAGTTCAGTAGAAAGATAGTTGATTCTTCCCAGATTGACACATCCCCAGAACTGCGCATATCCGTTGATAATGACTTTGCCTTCAAATGTCACCTCTATCAGATGTGTGGATTTCGCACTTCCCAGTCCATTGTTCGGGTTACGTCCAAGGTTTTGTCTGAAGCAGTTGGTTTCAAGCACACTTCCAGCCGGGATAGACACTTTCTCTATGTTGTTGCAGCCAGAGAAGGCACTCATACCCAAATGCACTGGCCCATTGAAAGTGACCTGTTCGAGGTTGGTTTCATTAAAGGCGAATTGCTCAATCTCAGTGACGGAGGCAGGGATATTGATGCTTTTCAATGAAGGACATCCGGCAAAGGCAGATTCACCGATGGTGGTCAGTGTCGAGGGGAGATTAACCTTTGAGAGCGAAGCGGCACCGTAATTCCAGCCATTCTGATAGGAGAACAGTCGCTTAGGAAGAACTGTAATACCTTCAGGAAGCGTCAGTTCCGTAAGTGCATCACATTGGGCAAACGCATATTCGCCCAAGGACTGCACACTTGACGGAATATCTATCTTCGTCATGTACTTACAGCCCGCAAACGCCTTGTAGCCAATGCTTGTAACCTTATTACCCACCTTTATAGAAGTGGCGTTCTTCACATTGTCAATCATTTCTGTCGGACGTACATAAATAGATTGTTCTGCTTCTATGACCCCTTCAATGTCGAAGGACTTGGTAGTACCATCGGTATAGGTTACATAGGTCAGAGCAGGGTCAAGAGGCTCCAGGTCTGTCACATTGGCGTTCTCATCCCAATCTACGATAGAGGTTGTAAACGTGATGGCATCTTCCGTACCACGGGTAAGCAGGAAATTGTACACATAGCGTTTGCCGGAAACGAGATTCGGACTGATAACCTCACATGTCTTGGCATTGGCTCCTGAGAACTCTGCAATCATCTTGCCGTTCTGGAATACCTGATATCCGACCTTGAATAAAATCTTGCCATCGGTAACAGGCAATATATTCCAGTAGGTAGAACCAGACTTCGCAGAACCTGTCTCAGAGAATGAGAGGGGGAGGGCATCCGCATAGGAGTATTCTTTGCTGGATTTGTTGTCAATCTCCCATGAGCCAACTCCGGCAGTAGCATCAGCAAAGCTGTATGTGCCATCGCAGGGAGTGGTCATCTCTACTGAAGTAAGTTTGTAAGTCAGCTGCTCTGTCTTGTCCTTTGCCTCCGCACTCACATAGACCTGAGAAAGTACATGCTGGAACACGAGAGGATAAGGAATCGTCTTCTCACCGGCAACTACCGTAGCTGCAACCAAGTCAGTCTCGCCGTTCCAGTCCTCATAGGCGTACATCGGTGCATTATGGGCATCCAATGACTCGGTGCCGGGATTGCTGATGGCATAGAAATTCAACGAGCCAGATAGCGGCCAATAGTACGGCGTGCTGGAGTGGAATACTTCCGTTGCAGGATTGTAGATGAACTCAACACCAGAGAAGAAAGGTGTGTCGTTCTCGTCAACCGCGCTGACAGTGAACTTGTCGATGGAATTGATGGTGACAGCTGAGCGTGTCATGGCCTTGCGAGCGGCTTTGCCTGCCGTCTGGGTAGCAAAAGCGATTGCGTTGCTGTCCTGTGAGGGGTTGGACATCAGTTCGTCCTCAGAGCACGAGGCCATCAGCCCCAGTGCCATTACTGAAAGAAAAATAATCTTCTTCATTTAATCGGGTTTTGATTTTCTTGTTTAACTTGTTAAATTACTCTATAAGGATATATCGTGTGTTTCAGTATTGCCCCAATCTTCCAATGTAATCTCGAAGCCTCCTGTCGTGTCATTCTGATGGACAGAAGTCGTATCATCGGGTTCTTCCCAGCCATCAATGGAACCACCATGAGGGCAGGTACACACAGCGTCTTCTTCATACTTGTCACATGAGGTAAAAGTCATTGATAAGACCAGAGCCAATATGAATAGAACAGGAAATCGAGTCATAGGAAAATGGTTTGAATTTTTTGATTAGAATGAAAGTGTCACACAGGTCTGACGGTTAGCCTGAACTGGTGAATACTCATTGATACCGCCTTCATAAGAGGTCGTGACAAACGACTCATCGATACCACGCTGCACCATGAGCGTCTTGATGTAGTCGGCACGTTTTTGTGACAGGCTATTGTTGATTTGCTCATTGCCGGTGGCCGAGTCGGCAGCACCAGTAATCCTTACCTTCAGGTGATGGGTCTTGGCAACACGTGCAATCTCATCAATGTTGAGCAGCTGAGAGGCCTCTGTAAGTTCATCCGTTCCGAGTCGGAAGAAGAAGTAGATGGGTGCGCCGATATATTCCGAACCATTTATCATGGCCGAAAGATAACTGTCGGAGGAACTGTCTGCAAAGAGAGGGCCAATACCTTCAGCTCCATTGCTGCCATCCTCATCCATCGCGTTCATACGTTTTTTCATCGCTTTAGGCATCGTTTCAGGATTACTGTCCCATCCCTTGTTGTTCAGTCGAGCACGAAGCGAGTTAAGACCAGAATAGTCATTATGTGGATAGAGGGAGCGTTCTTTGTCATCGCCCTTGTCACCAATCCTGTCCTTATAGAGGTCAAGCAGACCTTCTATTTCCAGGATCTTTCGATACTCAGCCTTGATGCGCTCATCCTCCTTGTGCTTTTGGGCAAGGCGGCTGTTTCTGTCAGCAAGACCATCTGCATACGCCATCAGCCATTCGTTCTGAGCCATGTAAGGGTTCGCGTCCACGATGCGCTTATAGCCCACCTTGCCCAATGTGAACGACAGTCCGGCAGAGAGTGTCACCATGTTATCCCCGAACTTTGAGGATGCACCTAAACAGTCGAAGTTCTTGGCAGTGGTCATTCCACTGAGTTCTGCCACGACGTGCATACGGTCAGTAAGGCGGTAGCGGCATAGCAAGCCGTAGGAAAAGGCAAAAGGATGGCTGCCACTTGCATGACCGGGACACATACAAGCAGAATACCAGTCAGGGTTGTAGATCATGCCCACTCCGATATAAGGTATCACGTCCCATCGGGACAGGCCGAGGTCATTGCAGTTGATCCCGGAGGTCAGGTTGTAGAGAAAGTCCGCATGAACGAAGTGGTAGTCCATCTTCCTGAACTCGCCGTTCTTGAAGGACATTCCCTGATAAGCCACACGTCCACCGACTGCGGGTGTGAACCACTTGCCCAATCCAACCTGAAGAGCTGGAGTCAGACGGTCGAACACATCACCGCAGCCGATAGGCGATCCCAGAAAAGCAGAAGCCCCGCCCTTTACTTCAATGAACCAATTTTTACCCCAGTTGGCTGCTTCGCTTACATTCGTGAGATATGTGGGTTTCAGTGTCTGGAGATAATACTCCGAAGTGACACCTACCTGCTTCGAGATACTGTCAGATGTCGTATTGACATCGTTTGCCTTAACTGTCATGGCAGAAAGGCAAAATGCGGAAAGAAATAAATATTTTCCTGTCATAGTTTTGATGAATTAGAATTACTAATTTGGATGTTGTTTGATTACGATGTTACATTTTCTTACGTCTGCCAGGCGACTTGCACATGCGTCTGGCCATAGCCAAAGAGCGACGGGCAAACATGCGTTCGTCCTCGTCATCCTTCTTGCGCCAGCCACCGCCAGGGCCACCGCCACCGCCTCCATGTGTCTGTGCAATCGAGGTCGCCTGTTCCACATACTCGCACATCAGCGCAAGGGCCACGGTCGCCACATGGTTGCCGTCCGTTGCCAGTTGTTCAAGAAGCGTATCACTGAAGATTTCCTTCGCTTCATCTGGCAGACGCTGGTAGCGCGATGTGAACTCATGCATCATCGTACCGGCAAGCAGCTCGTTCATGACAGCTCCCTTGCTGTGCGCCCAGTCTTGTTCAGAAGCTGACGCTTTTTCTGCCAATTCTGAAGCCTCCTGTTCCAGAGCCTCTTTGTCCTGACGAAGGCTGTCAATCTCCTGGACAGTGGAAGACAGCTTGGCCTCTTTCTCTGCCAGTTTCTCTTCCACGAAAGCCTTGCGGTTCTCCAGATCCTGTATCTTCTGGGCAATCTCCTGACTGATGGCATCGCCATTCTTCTGGAGTTCCCGAAGCGGTTGAAGTTCCCTTTCAAGCTCCTCCTTCTTGGCGGTCAGGTTCTCAATCATGGTGGTGAAACTCTTCTGCTTGGTCATTGCTGTAGCCAGTTCCTTGTTCAGTTCGTCCAAGGCTTTCTGGAGATTGCTTCTACGCTCTTCAAGTGAGTCACACTCCTGGTTTAGCCATCGGCGATACGACTCCGTTGTATGACCTTTCGCGCCAGTCAGCACCTTACTTGTACCTCGGGCCAAGCCCCATTTACGGTTCACTTCCGCAAGCTCATTGTGGAGCTGCAAGATGAACTGCTTGTATTCAGCCTTATTGTGACCGTGGAACACGTCCTTATAGCTGATTCTGCCTTGCTCGTTGACTGGCACGATGTCGCAGTGTGCGTGGGCTGTTGTCTCATCCAGATGCACCACAAAACTTATGATGTTCTCCTCACCAAACTTACGGGCTACAAAGTCATAGATGTCCTTTGCCCACTGCTCAATCTCTGGCATCCGCTGGACATTCTCATTGCCACATTTGGCTTCAAAATCCACCTTCTGATTGCCAAATGCCAGCTCAGTCATGCGGTCATGGGAACCGCTGAAGATGAACTGCACGGCAGTACGGATGTTCGGGTTCACACGTCCGATATTCGGGTCTTTGATGCCACGTGAGGCAAGCATTTCTGCCATACGTTTGTCGAGCGGTCTATCCTTATCGACGGGAACAACCTTGCCACCTTTCGCAATCTCGAAATTGAGTCGTTCACGGCTTCGGTCGTAGTTCCCTTCCTTCACGGCTTGGTCGTAGCCTTTGTCCGACCATCGCCGAAGGATCTCATTGCTGATGTCCCCGACACCGGCACTGGTCCTGATGTCGATGACCTGTCGGTTCATGTTTGTATTCGCCATACGTTTTCGTTTTACGGTTATACATCCATTTTCAAGTATCGTTAGGCAAAGCAGAATACCTCTTTCTATCAAAGGAAAACCTGACCCTGCTTGCAGTTTATCTGGTCAGCTCACCGTCCGATGAAAATCGGAACGGGTAGTGAGCTTCCCGATACTTGAAAAATGTGGCACGTGCAAGCACGTCGCCTACAGTTTACTCGTTCCCTTCAGCGGAGTCCTGACGGAGCGTTTCACCTTCGGAGAATGCGAGAGCACCTTCAGACGTTTCAGAAGCGTCCTGTGGCGTTTCTGGGGCTTTCTCGGCACCTGTATCAGGTGCAGTGCTTCTAAGGCTCTTAGGAGCGTACCTGGAAGGCTTAGGAGGATTGACGAAGTAGTTGGATCCATCGGAGGGCGCATAGTGCTCGTAGATGCAGTCAAGGAGAGTGACCTCTGCCTTGGAGAAATCGTTGGTGACAGCGTTCATGTAGCTTGGCTTCACGTTGTCACGTAGTGCCATGGTGAGAATGCCAAGTACATCGATGACTCGCTGCCAGTTCCAGAGGTGGTCTTTGCCAAAGAGCAGAGTCACAGAATCGGATAGTTCTTCGGGTACGTTATCTTCTCTGTTAAGGAGAGGATAGACGGATGCTGCCAGTTCGTTGAACATGTACGCCTGATGAGACAGTACATGACGGACAGGGGCACCGCCTTGTTCCTGCTGACGTGCTACCTCCATTCGCATGGTGTAGTAGCGTGTGTAGGAATCTGCCACTTCGCGGGCAGAACTGCGTCCACGGACGAATCTGGCAAACTGCATACAGCAAAAGTCAAGTACGTCGTCTGCCGAATCGACATAGAGAGACAGACGCTGCTGAAGGTTGACAGTGAAGATGTAGCTCTTCACGAAAGGCTTGTACGAGAGTTGTCCGAGTGCCACAAGACCCTCCACAAAGGAGCGCACGGTGGCACGCTGCCATTTCCACTTGCGAGCCAGTTCTGAGATACTGGCAACGAACTGTCCGGGAACAAGTTCCTCACGACGTTCGCCGTTGGCAGCGACGAAGGCACCCGATGACGCACGGCTGAGCAGGTCGCAGTAGGCTTCCAGCTTACTGAAACGGTCTTCCGATTTCGGTTTAAGATACTCCAACAAGGAGCGGTCAGCAGACTGGGTGTCCGTGCTGCCTGTAATCTGGTTGTTTAATTCCTGAGTCATTTGAATGATTTTAAGTTTAACGTTCTGAATTTTTCGAGCAAGTGTGTTCAGACAGTATGCCACAAACAAGTGGCAGCTTAATAGTAGTTGCGGATGATTCGCTGAAGCAGTCCGGGCGGATTGCAGATACTGTTTGCCTCGTTCCTGATGCGAAGCACACGTTCAGACGGATAGAACACCGATGCCACACCGAGCGTGTACAGCACAAGGAATATGCTGTACATGTAAGGTATGGAGTAGCATACCAGGGCAAGCATGAGTGTAATAGCCCAGAGGCGCGTTCTCTCATGCAGCCGGTGAAGCGCGGCATCTGCCACTCGGTAAGAGAAAAGGCAGCAGGTGATAACAGCGGAAAAAAAGACCGCATAGTTGGGATTTGTCACATAGCAGCACCAGTTCATGAAGATGAGCAGGCCGACCGACAGAAATGCGAACAGCCTTCGTGCATTGAAGTACATCGTCATGCACCAGTAGAACCTTTGGTTGAAGCTGTATTCCTTCTTGTACAGGCAAAAGAAAACTGCCAGAATAATGAAGGGATAAAAGAACTTGATCAGTTGGATGGTCTGTATCATACGTTAGTCATTATCTGAATGGTTATTACGTTTCGACATGGCATTGAGCTTCATGCCGATGCGCTCGTTGAGCAGATTAGTGTAGCTGGGTGAGGACGTGTCAACGCTTGGGTCGTTTTTCAGTTCCTCATCCGTCTCTATGAGAAGTGTAAGGTACGTGTCGATGGCTCCACCGTGTTCAACGGTAGAGGCGGTTTCCTCCGAGGACGTTTCCTCGGTTTCTGTCATCGCTTCTGTGTCGATGTCGGGAGGCATCGGCACCGCATGTTTGAGACTGCGCATGACCAATACGCAGAGCAATACCAACGTGCAAAGCACCGCCTTGGCGTAGATATTGAGGTTAAACACGAACAGCGCAAGAATGCAGAGAGTGATGATTACGCTGTAGAATACGTACACACCCTTCAGGGAGGTCTTTTGTTTGTCAGTATTCAAAATCATATAGTTCGAGTTTTAAGATGTCAAATGTTGCTTTTTGGATGATATATTCCACGTCTCTGGTTGTCAGCGAGAGCGTGTCGGCACGGGTCTTGGCAGTCGGGTCTCGCTCTATGAGCCTTCTCACACCATCAGCCAGGTCATGCTCGTTTACTTTCCAGATGTGCTGCTTCTGCCAGCAGTATCGGTTTCTGTAATTGCGTAGCGTTATCACCTGGTAGTCGATGTGGTGGAACTCCCCATCGAGGTAGTAGTTCCACTGGATGGTGTCGTGGGTGTCAATGACCTCAATCCAACTGCGGTTCTCCTGGATTACATCTGCAATGTGGTAGAATAAAGCCTTGTCCATGCATAGGAATACGAGTCTATGGGTTGTTGTTGAAATCGTTCATCACCTCAGCTTCGCTACGGCGTTCCTTGACCAGCATGGAGCCGTTGGTATTGAGGCGCAGGTCATTCAGCAGGTCGGGGTACATGATGTCGATGGAGCCATAGACCGTGACGAGTATCGAGTTCACCAAGCCCTTCTCGTCGGTAGAGAAGTTCATCTTGATATTACGCTGCTCTTCCGGCATGAAGTAGGTACATGCCCGCTGACCGAATTTTGTCTTGATGGCCTTTGGGTTGGGGTGGGTGTAGTACAGGATGCGCATGTAAGCATCGCTGTCCATGATGTTCAGCACCTCGTCGATGGGCAAAGGCTGGTGAACCTCGTAGGTCAGTATGGCGTAGCCGTTATACGCTTCGGTTTCCTTCAGGAAGAAGTTGTCGAACAACGACGGCATGATGGTCGGCCCACTGACCTTAAACTTGTAGATTGCTTCTTCTAACATAGTATCTTGCATCGTTTGTAAAGTTTGATTGTTTAGATTCCATTATCAGAGTGTGGCTATGTAGAGCCGCATGAGTTGTGTCGGGATGAGAACCAGCTGCTCCTGGGCGGCATACCCCTCGGCAGCAAGCCGTTCTGAAATCACTGGGTATGCAGCGGCAAGTTCCGTCATTTGCTTTTGCTGTGCCTCTGTCAGCATACTGATGGCAAAGGCATCCATTGAGAGGAAGGGCTGCAGCGTCATCCAGAGGTAAGCATTGGCTTGACTATCAGATTTTATTTTCCCTGCCTTTATCAGATCCTCACAGACTTTTGCGTTGAGAAGCAGTCGGCGGCAAGTGCGCATACCCATGTAAACCATCGCATCTTCACTTGTCAACCGCTTCTCCGAGGCTGCACGGAATATGTCGGTGCAGATTTGCTCCGTCATTTTCGTGACATCTTGCAGTCCAACATCAGTGTAGTCACCGATATTGGAGAGGAAGGTGCGGAAATGACGGTCTTCTGTTTCAAGGAAAGAAAGGAGTTCCTTTTGGTTGTTGATGCCGTGTTCCTTTGTCGTGGCGAGGAAGTCACGATAAAGGGCAATCTTCTCACGCGCATTACCTTTATTAAAAAGAGGCTGCTTGTCTAAGGCGGCAAAGAAAGTGACGGCTTTCTTCTTGGTGGGGTCAAGCTCAGTGTCGCCTCTGTAGGGGGATGTGTGCATCTTGATATAGGCCACATCCGACAGGCTACAGTCTGAAGCCAGACGTAGCAGTTCTATACGGACAGAGTCCGATGTGCCAAAGAAGGACATAGACAGAGAAGCATGGGCGTTGAAGGCAGGATCTTTCTTGATGTAGTTGTAAACGGTGTCTGAAAGTTCCTGCCAACGGCAGATGAAATCAGAAAGCTTCTCGGCATTAGCCTGATGTTCTTCAGCAATACTGTGATGAAAATCTCTGTATTGCTTCAGGGCATCAGCAGAATCCTTGAAATGATAATCAGACTTTCCAGCGCATGAGGTCATGCTTAGAATAAGACACAAAAAAAACAAGTGAAAGATTAAACTCATTTGAGTATTTTTTCTTTCACTTGTTTGACTTTTTTTCATCTGCATTTTCGAGCCGTTCTTGTGCTGTGCAGAAATTGATGTGGAATGTAGGGTAAACCCCGTTTGCGGTCTTTCTTTCATGGGCGTATATGATTAAATTGCGGTGCAAAGATACGAATAAAAATCATAAGTTGTGCCAGTCTGATTTAAACTTTATGGTATTTTATACATCATACTCAAAAAAGTATGATTATTTATTGATTATGGCGTTTTAGCTGTAACAATGGGTTTTATAAAAAAGTATAATAGTATGTATAGTATGATTTACAATCCAAGAAATTTTCATACCTTTGCAGTTGAAATAACAGAATAAGGTCATCCGACCATAATTGCAACAACCAATAACATATTGATTATGGCAAAGATAGGTTACATCATGGCAGCCGCCCACTATGATAAACTGGAGGAAGACCGACAGTGGATGCAGGAGTATGGCTGTGTGAAGATCGTCGAAGAGAACGATGCTGACGAGAAGAGCCGTCCGTTGTGGAAACAGCTGATGATAGCCTTGGAACGCGGTGACGAACTTGTCATCAGCAAATTCAGCAATGCACTCCGTGGCGCACGGGAACTGGCAATGTTCCTGGAATTTTGCCGAGTGAAGGTCATAAGGGTTATCAGCATACATGACCGTATAGACTCCAATAATGAGCTGTTCCCAGAGACAAAGCCGTCGGACGTGCTGTTGATGATAGGTTCCCTGCCGGATGAAGCACTTGTCCTTCGCAAGGCATCCGAACACGTTTCCAAACTTCAGGAACGTATGATTGTTCAGCTACCTCCTGTCTCTACGGCCAAGGAGAGGCGAATGGACAGGGAAAAGACTGTTATCAATCTTTATGCAGCCGGGCATCCTATTGATGACATCTGGAAAGCCAGCGGTTTCCACAGTCGAAGCTCGGTATTCCGCATATTGAACAAATATGGTATCAAACTGAACCGTGGCAAACATTCCGGCCCGATCAAAAAGAAGGGCGAAAGGAAGAATAGCCAGGATAATCAAGACAACAACAATCAGTAAAAAGAAGAAATGACCCTACTTGAAGCTATATCTGCCCGTCATAGTGTACGGAAGTACCTTGACAAGGAAATCCCTGCCGACATCATTGCTGCTCTCCAAGATAAAATCACGGAGTGCAACAACGCTGGCAATCTAAACATTCAGCTGGTACAGAACGAGACGAAGGCATTCACAGGAATGCTGTCGTATGGTTCGTTCAGCGGAGTAAAGAACTATCTTGTGATGGTTGGTAAAAAGTCCAAAGACCTCGATGAGCGAGTGGGCTACTATGGAGAGCAAATCGTTCTCTTTGCTCAGACATTGGGACTCAACACCTGTTGGGTAGGACTCTCGTACCGTAAGGTTCCAGAGGCGTACAATGTCGGCAAAGACGAAAAGCTCGTCTGCATGATTGCGCTTGGCTATGGAGAGACACAGGGTGTCCCTCACAAGATCAAGAGTGTGGAGGATGTCAGCAATGCCAGTGACATTACGCCTTCGTGGTTCAAGAAGGGAGTTGAAGCTGCCTTGCTTGCTCCTACAGCCGTCAATCAGCAAAAGTTCTCATTTGAGTATGTCGGTATGAGCAACAACCGCCATCAAGTGAGAGCCAAGAAAGGATTCTCCATGATTGGCTATACGCAGATGGACTTGGGTATCGCCAAATACCACTTTGAGATTGGTGCCGACAAAGCAAACTTCGACTGGGTATGAATTAAGAATGACATAAAAACTGTATATGAATATTATCGAGCGACTTATTTCTGGTTATCCACAGGGTGATGTTTCCCCTCAGGATTTCATCGATCATCTAAGCATCGGCGCAGACGGTTGGATGGGTGCCTGGATTGCCGTCGGCCTTGCCGTCATCTTTGGCATGTTGGTGTATATCATTCCCATCTATCTGACGGAAAAAGACAAGGTCGGCCCTTATCCGTTATGGCTGCACACATTCTATTGTGCTGCCGATTTCATGGGTATATGGGTGTTTCTTGATGCGTGGCTAAAGTACGACCACTTCCCATTGTTCCTGCTACTTTCCATCGGCGAGGCCATCTGGGTGGGTATGGAGATTTTCTGCTTGCAAAGGGCTTGCACTTATGAGAAAGACATCAACTTTAAGCCTGGCACGACGACGCGCGAGATGCTTAAAATCGTCGGCATTCAAATCGTTTGTTTCTATGCCGGCCTAAACCTCCTTCGCTTCGAGCTTCACGACAGCACCATGTGGAAGTTCTGGATTTTCACGCAAGTACTGATCACCATTGTCCCTGGTTTGGTGATGGAACATCGTCAGTCGCGCAAGGGATTCAGCCTTTGGCTGCACATCGTCTATATCTGCGTGGCGCTGGTGTCGTTCAACCCATGGTGCAATATGTGGGAGGCCATAGCCCCCAATTTCTTCTCTTTGGATGCTAATCCATGGTACTACATCATGGGATTTGTATGTCTCTTCTTCTCTGTCAGGGGACTCGTTCAATACATTCAATTACCAGCTAAGACTCAATAGAACAGTTATGATTAAGATGTTTGTCATGAAGACCTGTCCCTATTGCGAATACGTGGAGCGGCAGGTGGAAGGAAATCCTCAGTTTGAGGTGATAGATATAAGTAAGCATGTGCGTAATCTGAAGCAGTTCCTTGATTTGAGAGATAATCATCCTGCTTTTGATGAAGCAAAGAAGATTGGCGATATTGGAGTACCATGCTATGTCTTGGAGGACGGAACGGTTACCCTATCCTCGAAAGATGCCGGTTTGGAGCCGATGCCTGATGAAAACATCGGTGCATCGTGTAGCATCGATGGAAGTGGTTGTTGAAGACCATAGCAATTACAGATATTAACGTTATACGGACAAATCGGAATTTAGCGGTATGATTACAATCAGGAAATACAGGGTACAAGACATAGTTCCTGCTATGGAAATCTGGAATGAAGTGGTCCGTGACGGTATTGCCTTCCCTCAGGATGAAGAACTGACGGAACAGTCCGCTGACAGCTTCTTTAACAGCCAGTCTTATACAGGAGTTGCAGAGGAGAACAGTACAGGAGAACTTGTAGGCTTATATATCCTGCACCCCAACAATGTGGGTCGTTGTGGGCATATTTGTAATACCAGTTATGCGGTCAAATCAGACAAGCGCGGATTGCATATCGGTGAACAGTTGGTGAAAGATTCCTTGAAAGTCGGTGCAGAACTTGGTTTCCACATCCTTCAGTTCAATGCCGTAGTTGCAACCAACAGCCATGCCTTGCATCTGTATGAGCGTTTGGGCTTTACACAACTTGGAAGGATTCCTCAAGGTTTCCGTATGAAGGATGGACATTATGAGGATATTATACCACATTACATACTATTGAAGTAAATTCCTATAGCGAACGAGAACAGAGTAATCATTTATTCAATAACAAACACACACATGATGAAAGTATTGTTATTAAAC